>CAWBHD010000001.1:0-50897 GCA_963788605.1 uncultured Acidobacteriota bacterium
CGGCCTGAGCCGGCCCCGCGCAAAAGTCCCGCCACGTTGACCCCATCATCCGTCACTCTCGATTGGCGCTCGCCAAGCGCAGCCCGATGAAGACGAAAAGCGCGCAGGAACACATACGACGGCGCCCTGCCTGCCGATTTGCGGTGACCCAGCCTTGCGGGCCGGGCGCCATCGCGGGCATAATCGGCCGGCAGCTTGCGTAGAACCAAAACGGCGGCAGCGTCGTATGGAGAGGCGAGTTCGGCGCCCGCGCTTTGTCAGTGAGTGAAAATACCTAAGGTCTAGCGATCATGTCAGACTTCGGGTCGAATTCGAGCCTCGCCAGGGGCCCGCGAAGCAGCACCAGCACTGCGGCCGTGAAAACAACCGCGGATGCGGATATTGGCGCGTGTTCTCTCGAGGGCCTGCGCTACGGCTCGCTCAGCGTGACCCTGCCGACCGGGCAAAAGTTGTTCGCGTGGGTGATGAACCCGGCCCCGAAGCGAGTGTCGTCGTGCACCGGTGGCGGGCGCTTCGCCGCCTAATCACCGGCGGCGACATCGGCTTTGCCCAGGCGTGGATCGACGGCGACTGCTCGAGCCTGGACTTGACGGCGCTCATCCGACTTGCGGCGCGCAACCTCCACGGGCTCACAGCGCGCCAAGGGTTCGCCCTTCGCCCGGTTGGCCTTCCGCCTTCGGCATCTCATGAACGACAACACCAGGCGCGGAAGCGCGCGCAACATCATCGCCCACTACGATCTCGGCAACGACTTTTTTCGGCTCTGGCTCGACGAAGGGATGGTCTACTCATCCGGTCTCTGGGACGGCTCGACGCCGACCCTCGAAACCGCGCAATCGCAAAAGATCGAGCGCGTTCTCGACCTGCTCGATATCACGGGCGGCGAGCGGATCCTTGAGATTGGTTGTGGCTGGGGGACATTGGCCGTGCGCTTGGCTAAAGCCGGCGCCGCCCACATTACTGGGTTGACCCTCTCGCCCGCCCAGCTCGAGTTCGCCCGCGACCTCGCCGCTGCTCGCAGCGAGCAGCATCGCAACTCGATTTTCGGCTGCAGGACTACCGGGACGTCGAGGGCCGCTACGATCGCATCGTATCGATTGAAATGATCGAGGCGGTCGGCGAAGCGTGGTGGCCGACCTACTTCGACAAAATCGCGAGCCGCCTCCAGCCTGGAGGGCGAGCCGTCCTTCAGGCGATCACCATCGCGGAAGAGCATTTCGACGAATATCGCCGCACAGTCGATTTCATCCGGCCATTCATATTTCCGGGCGGATGCCTACCGTCGAAGACCGTTCTCCATCAGCAGTTCGAGCGGGCCGGACTGCGTCTCGTGAACCAAGAAACGTTCGGTCTTTCCTATGCGCGCACGCTTGCCGAATGGCGACGGCGTTTCCATGCTCGATGGCCTGAGATCGCGGCGTTGCAATTCGACGATCGCTTTCGACGCCTATGGGACTATTATTTTGGGTACTGCGCGGCGGGCTTTCTGGAGGGGGTGACGGATGTCGGACTCTCCTGCGTCGAGCGCGCCCAATGAGCCTGGCCGCTCCGCCTAGGTCGCTCCGCAGTGGGGCGCGCGCGACCTTGGGAGCAGGAGTCTTCGCAGCGGCGCTGGCGGCGCTCGTTACGGCGAGCACCGCGCTCGCCGGTCCCGCGTTTCTCGGCGATTGGGCCCGCGGCGACGGCAAAACCCATATCCGGGTCAAACCTTGCGGCGCCGCTTTTTGCGGGGTCAACACCTGGGTCAGCCAAGAAGGCAATTCCGGCGAAAAGGTCGGCGACCGTCTCATCGCGCACGTCAAGCCCGCGGGGGCAGCGCGCTGGTCGGGCAACGCCTTCGATCCGCAACGCAATCGCCGCTACTCAATGCTGATTCTGGTCGCCAACCGTCGCATGACCACCGAGGGATGCGTATTCGGCGGCATGATGTGCCAGAGCATGAGGTCGACCGCCTCGGCCCGGCGCAATGAATTCCGACCCCTTCAGGCGCGCCGGGGTGCCGCCGGTCGCCAATTCCTTGTCTCGCTGCGGTCATTGCCAGGCCATCGGTGCCGGCGCCCGCCCGTAGGCGGAGGCCCGGAGCGGTGCTCTGCACGACGAGCGAAGCCACGTCTGCGCTCCCGCCGCTCGTAACCATCAGGACATCCTGCCCTCCGGCCACAGGCTTGTGATCAATGTGCAGAAGGGCTTGGGGGGCCGTGATGCCGATGCCGACGTTAGTGTCGGCGGTCCCGAGACCGACGCCCTTAATACTTCCCAAAACCATGCTGTTGCTTTGAGTGACGTCAGCGGTGGCGCCGATAGCGGTGGCATTTGTGAGACCAGGGGTGTCATGGTCGACTCCTGCAAATTCGCCAAGTGCGGTGTTGTACGAGCCCGTGGTGTTGTAAAGCATACTGTCCACGCCGACGGATGTGTTACTCGATCCGGTGGTATTTAGGGAGAGCGCCACGTAACCGCTGGCGACATTGTACGAACCGGTGGTGTTCTCATTCAGCGCTGCGATTCCAGCGGCGACGTTGCCGTTTGCAGTCGTGCTCCTAGCTAATGCCTGAAAACCGTAGGCGACGTTGCCGGCGCCACTGGTGTTCGAGGAAAGTGCGCCCATTCCGCCCGCCGTGTTTTGCATACCCGTGGTATTTGCACCCAGCGCGAGCAAGCCATCTGCGGTGTTGAAGCTGCCGCTGCTGCTGGCTGCGAGCGCCTGAAATCCGGTGGCAGTATTGGCGGTTCCGCTGCTCGTGGGATTTCCCGCGAAGCCCAGAAACGCATTCTGATTTGCGAAGTTGCCGAACCCAAACAGATTGCTCCCGATCTGGAAGAGGTTGCCTGTGACGGCACCAGTGGCGCTCAGGTTTCCATTGATCGTCTGATTGCCAGTGAACGTGTTCGCCGCATTCAGTTGGGGCACTTTCGTGGTATCCAGATTCAGCGTTTGCGCGCCGCCGATGCCGCCACCAGTCAGATCCGTGCCCGCTGTGATTGCGGTCATGACTTTGGACGTGTCTACATTCAAGGTGACACCACCGCTGGTTCCACCGCCTGTTAGGTCCGTGCCAGCAGTTACTGAGGTGATGGTTCCTGTGCCGGGAAACGTCTGGCCCTGGGCGAAGGTGATCAAACCCGTAAAGTTGCCGGTTCCATGCACGTCGAGCTTAGCCACCGGTGTCGTGGTCCCGATGCCTACGAGAGTGTCGGCATTGGCGCCGTTTACACCATTAATGCTGCCCAGCACTAGCGCATTGCTGGCGGTAACTGCGGCATTGGCGCCGATCGCCGTGGCATTGTTCAAATTGGTTTGTGTGATGGTGCCGGAGTTGGCGCCGACGAAAGTATCGTTCGAGCCGGTTGTGAGAGCAGCGTTCGTCGGAACTCCGGCGCCGGAGCCGAGCGCCGCGTTGTTGGAGCCTGTGGTGTTGTATCCGAGCGAATTGTACCCTAGCGCTGCGTTGTTGTTACCCTTGGTGTTATTCCACAGCGCCACTGCGCCGCTCCCGGTGTTGTCCATTCCACTGTTGTTGGATCCGAGCGCTGCAATGCCATCTGCTGTGTTAGAGCTGCCTGTGACGTTTGCGGCGAGCGTCGCCGAACCGGTGGCAGTATTGCCGCCTCCGGTTGTGTTCGCTGCCAAAGCACCGTTGCCCGTGCCAGTGTTACTGCTGCCGGTAGTGTTGGAAACAAGCGCACTTGTACCCGTGGCCACATTCTCGCTCCCGCTGGTGTTGAACTCGAGCGCGGTCGCACCGGTTGCGGTGTTGTTAAACCCAGTAGTATTGAACCAGAGCGTCCCGGCTCCTACAGCGCTGTTGGCATTGCCGGTTGACATGGCATTGCCCGCGAAGCCCAGATAGGTGTCAAGGTTGGACAAGTTGCCAGACGCGAAGACATTGCCAGCCAGATCAAAGGCGGTAGCCGCATTAATGACCCCACCGCTCACCGTCCCGGTCGCCGTCAGATTTCCGGCGATGCTCTGATCTTTGGTGAAGGTGTTCGTAGTATTTAGCTGCGGCACTCGGGTGGTGTCGAGATTGAGCGTTTGCACACCACCGGTCCCGCCGCCGGTGAGATCGGTTCCCGCCGTGATTCCGGTCACCACTCTAGTGGTGTCTACGTTCAGCGTGACGTTGCCGCTTGCTCCGCCACCGGTTAGGTCTGTCCCCGCCGTGACCCCCGTTACCGTGCCCGTGCCCGGAAACGTCTGGCCCGGAACGAAAGTCACTACGCCGGTGCTACTCACTGCAAACGCCGTCCCTTTGATCGACAGGGTGGGATGAGTGGACTTGGGAATCAGCGTGAACGTGTCGCGAACATTTCCCGTACCCTTAACGTCCAGCGCGGCCGCCGGCGTGGTGGTTCCAATGCCGATTCTCCCTGCCACCGTCTGGAAGATCTTCGAGTTTCCAATGGTTGTAGCGCCGGTAAATAGGGGCACAAAGTTCGCCGTGCCACCCCCGGTGATGGTTCCGTCCGGAGGAGCGTTATTCTGACCACCTGCACTTGAGTTGGGCGGAGCCAGCATGAAAGCCGAAGCCGCGTGCCCGCCGATAGTCTCGGCATCCAGCGCCTTCAGTGCGTAGGGCACGCTCATCAGCAGGAGGCGCGGCTGTTCGGATTGACCTTGCGCCTGTACTCCCAGCCAGCGTGCTTCTCCCGAAACAAACAAGCCAGCCGGTAACCCATGGCTGCTGATGGAACCAAGTGCCACGGAATAATGCCCGGTCTTGTCCAGAGAAACATTCTGGGTCTCCATCCATAGTGGCGTTCCGCCCTGCGATTCCTTATACAAAGAAAAGGTGACGCCGGCGACTCCGGTTAGCGGCTTGTTCCCGTCGTTCAACAACCCGCTGAAGTTCAACACTTGCGGCACTGTCGCATTGGCTGGTACCGACGCCGATTGCTGAGCAGCCATGGGCAAACCACAGCCAGCTAACAGCAGAACTACACAAACACAAGACTTCATATAAAACATAAAACCCCCATTTGCCTCGTTGTTCCTGCGTTCTGCTTCCTGGAACTTGCTGACGGCCTTCACGAAGTTGCGATAGGCCGAGCCACCCGCCAATCTACTTCCACCTAGTCCCCCCTCTTAGAACTCGCCACGCCTCCGAACTGTGCTCTTGCCACTACCTCCGGACCGTTTCCTGCGGTTTGCTGACCTGACCTGGCTTGTCTTCGTTCATCTGCGTAACAGGGCGAATCATCCGCGCCGTTCTCTTGGGGGGAATTAGCTTGTTGATGTCAAAGTGGGTCGGAGGGACCTGCTTCATCATTTTGAACGGACTGGGGTCGTTGGTGTGATCGGCCATGCGGATGTTCTCGAAGTTCTTTCGCAAAGCCACAATGCGATAGTCGAATCTCACCGCAGAAGTTCCTCCGCCCAGCTCGTGAACCTCAAAGCTACTCGCGCTTTCATTGGAGACGTACAGGCCCTTACAGTCGCCCTTAGGGGTCAGGAACACGTGGTACTCCACCTGAGTGTTAACGGTCTGTGCAAACTCCGCTTCCATGCGGATGACTGCCGTCCCGTTGGACAACTGCTCCGAACCGAAATCTTCAAACCAGTTCTTCGGAGATTCGATAGCGGAAAGCGCAACTTTGCGCAGACCGCCGTCTATGGGAACCACTGCATTCTTGGAACCGGTGCAGTTGATGCTACCGACGGCATCAATGGAACAGCCATGGCCGGAGACGTTGTAGGCGCTAAAGAGAGAACCCTCCGGGTCTCGGTTTTCGAGGTACATCGTATCGTCCAAACTGCTGCGGTTTACCATATATGCAGCGGGATTATCATCGGCCGTGCCAAAGAGGCCTATATTGCCTGCGCTTCCTCCGTCACCCCAAACGCCGCTGCCCCCGAGGAACAGGCTACTTCCTATCTCACTGCGCGTACTAGTAACTTGGCCATACACTCCAGAGCCGTTGAAGCTGTTGCTCAAGCCAAAGACGCCAAGGGTTCTGGCGTTGCTCCCGCCTTCAATGCCGAGGATACCCGGGAAGTAATCGGTGTCGGTATCGCTCTCGCCAAAGACGCCTTCCGCAGCGCCTCCGGAACCAATCAACGGATAGGTAGCGCCGACGGCCTCTACGCCAAAAAGACCGCCGCTTACTGCAATTCCAGATCCTAACCCGAGAGAAATGTCGATCCCATCTCCGTTGCCATTGCCGACGTTCGAAATGCTGAGAGCGGGGCTGCTGCTGTTTATGCTCACCGTATTGCTATTCGTGAAGAGGTTTGCCGCTCCCAGTTGAGGCACCACGGAAGTGTTGATGCTCAACGAACCGCTTCCCGTGACGGGACCGCCGGTCAGGCCCACGCCACTGCCGACACTGGTCACCGTGCCGCCGCTGTTGTCGTCGGCCGCGCAGGCCCACGATGAACCGTTCCACTTCAGCATCTGTCCGCTCGCGCAACTGCTGGTCAGACCTAGGCTGGCGCTTCCGCCCAGGGGAATAGCTCCGCCACCGGTCAGCGGGCTGTTCGCAGTCACGGTCAATGACGAGTGTTGAAGCATCGTATTGGTAACGCCCCCACTGGCGATGCTCATTGTCCCGCTCGTGGTGATGGGGCCGCCGGTCAAGCCTGATCCACTGCCCACGCTGGTGACCGTACCCGTGCCGGGGAAGGTCTGACCGGCCACGAAAGTTACCACGCCGGTGTTGCTCACACTGAAGGCAGTACCGTGAACCGACAACGTCGGATGAGTGGACTTGGGAAATAGCGTTAATGTGTCGCGAACATCAGTCGTACCTTTGACGTCAAACTTGCCTGTCGGCGTCGTGGTCCCTACACCGACCTTGCCCCCGGCCGTCTCAAAGATCAGGGAGGTCCCGATGGTGGTCGTACCGGTAAACAACGGCACAAAGTTGGCGGTGCCACCCCCGGTGATGGTTCCGTCCGGAGGAGCGTTATTCTGACCACCTGCACCTGAGTTGGGCGGAGCCAGCATGAAAGCCGAAGCCGGGCGCCCGCCGATCGTCTCGGCGTCCAGCGCTTTCAGAGCATAAGGAACGCTCATCAATAAGACCCGGGGCTGTTCGGCCTGGCCCTGTGCCTGCACGCCCAGCCAGCGAGCTTCCCCAGAAACAAATGACTCGGCTGGCAAACCGTGACTGGTGGTGGAGCCGAGCACTGCCGAATAATGCCCGCTCTTATCCAGTTGGAGGTTTTGCGTTTCCATCCAGAGCGCCGTGCCGCCTTGGGATTTTTTGTACAGAGAGAATGTAACTCCGACCATGCCGGTCAAAGGCTGCTTCCCGTCGATCAGCACGCCATTGAAGTTCACGACTTGTGGCACCGTCGCATTGGCTGATGCGGACGCGGGTTGCTGGGCAGCCATGGGCAATGCGCAGCAAGCCAAGAGCAGAAATACACAAACGCAAGACTTCATGTGAAACATAAAACCCCCATTGCCTCGTTTTTCTTGCGTCCTGCTTCCTAGAACTTGCCCGTTGGCCACCCAGATGTTGGCGCCGCCGAAGGCCACCGCGAAGGGAGTACCTCCGACGGCAAAGCCCTGGCGGTACCACTGCAGCAGAGCCGCCTTCTGCTCCTCCAAGCCTCCACCGAGCCCTTGCGGTCCCTGCGATCCGGCGTTCGCCCTTGGGGCCTTTCTGGTCGTCGATACCGGGAGGTCCTTGCGGACCTTGAGGTCCCGTGTCCGAGACCAACCGGAGGAGGGTTCCACGCGGGCTGATGTCTTATGCCGGAAATACTATGTAAAGATCAATGGTGCGGAGCTTGAATGGTCCTGTATTGTTACGCATCAAGAAAGCTGTTCTGTTTCAATAATGTACGTCGGGAGATTAATTCGCCTGATTCGCAATTTTGGGGCATGCTAAACTTCACTGCCACCTTAGGGGGTGCGTCTCATGCCGCCGGCGAGGGCGCCACTAGCGACAGTCCTGCGTTTTGGAGCGTTTGAGCTTGATCTCGACACGGAAGAACTCCGCAAGGCGGGTGCACGCGTCAAACTCCAAAAACAGCCATGTCAGGTCCTCAAGTTTTTGCTCGAGCATTCCGGCGAGATCGTAACACGGGAAGAACTACGCTCTGAGATTTGGTCGGCCGACACCTTCGTCGATTTCGATAACAGTCTCAATACTGCAGTTAACAAGCTGCGCGACGCGCTAGGCGACACCTCCAACAGTCCCAGGTTTGTCGAAACCGTTCCTCGCCGCGGCTACCGCTTTATCGCGCCGGTCACCACCAATGGACATGAGGCAATCGCAGTGGCGGTCACTCCAGTACTAGGTCGGGCCAGATGGAAAATTGTTGCCACGGCGTCCGCTGTCCTTGCACTGCTGGCGGTTCTTGTATGGTATTCGCGCCTACCCCATCCTCCCGCAGCAAAGAACACGATCCTGCTTGCGAACTTCCTGAACCGAACTGGGGACGCCATCTTCGATGGCACCCTGCGCCAGGGCCTGTCGGTTCAGTTGGAACAATCTCCCCTGCTGAGGGCTATACCCGACGAGCAGATCAACGAGACCCTGCAAATGATGGGTCAATCCCGTAATATCGAGCTCTCACCTCAAATCGCTCGAGAGGTTTGTGAAAGGAATAATGCTGCGGTAGCCCTGGACGGTTCTATTGCTTTGGTGGGTACCCGTTATGAACTGGTTCTCAGGGCTGTCGATTGCGCCTCCGGAAATTTGCTGGCTAGCGTGGAAGCGCGTGCGCAGGACAAGGATTATGTCCTGGACGCGGTGAGCAAGCTGGCATCCGACATGCGCGGCAAATTGGGAGAATCGCTAAGCAGCGTACTCCGTTTCAACACACCGCTAGCCACGGCCACGACTCCTTCTCTTGAAGCGTTGCGGTGCTATACACAGGGGTTTCAGGTCCAATACAAGAAATTCGATTACCCAGAGTCGCTATCCTGGTTTCAAAAGGCCATCGAACTTGATCCAAATTTCGCGATGGCGTATTGGGCGATGGGTGATGTTTATGCGATCCTCGGTGAGACCAACTCCGCCGTACAGTACACCCAAAAGGCGTTCGAACTGCGAGAGCATGTCAGCGAGCGCGAAAAGGCATTAATCGAAGCACATTATTACTATTACGTGCTTGGCGACGTTGAAAGAGCACGGCGCAGCTGTGAGCTCTTCAGCACGCTATACCCATATAGCGAGGACGCTCACACTTCCGTGGCCGCCTTCGCCGAGACGGTTGGGCAGTATGACGTTGGACTGACCGAATACACGGAAGCCCTGCGTCTCGCGCCTCGGCGAAGTTTCCTCTACCGCGACGTGGCGTATACGTACCTCGCACTAGATCGTCTTGAGGATGCCTCGGCTGTGGTGCGACAAGCACACGAAATGAATTTGGACTCGAACCTCGAACCGGTTCTCTACAGCATGGCCTTTTACCGCGATGACCGCAGTGAAATGGCCCGGCAGGTCACAAGTGTGGCAGGCAATCCGCAAATCGAAGACCTGCTTCTCGCTCTGGATGCGGACACAGCTGCTTATTTGGGACAATTGAAAAGAGCCCGTGAGCTCTCCCGACGCGCTGCCGAATTGGCAGCGGGAGCGGGGAAAAAAGAAACCAGTGCATCGTACTATGCAGCCTCTGCGCTGCGGGAGGCTTTGTTCGGCAAGACCCATGAACCACAACCACAGGCCACTATCGCGCAGAGATATCCGGGCGGCAGAGACGTGACCTACGGTGTCGCGTTAGCCTTCATGTATGCCGGCGACGAGAACCGCGGACAAGCGTTAACTGAAGAATTAGGCAAGAGGTTCCCGGAAGATACGGTTGTGAAGTGTAACTACTTACCGACGCTGCGTGCCAAGTTGGCAATCATGCACTCCAATCCCCAACAAGCAATTAATATCGTCGCCACGGCCGGACCTTGTGAGCTTGGTCTTCCCGTTTACAGCTACTACAACTGGCCCAATCTATATCCTGCCTACGTGCGCGGTGAAGCTTATCTGGCCGCGCACCGCCCCGCCGAGGCAGCCACCGAATTTGGGAAAATTCTAGCTCACCGAGGCATCGTGCTCAACGAACCGATCGGAGCCCTGGCTCACCTTCAACTTGGTCGTGCCTATGTCTCGTCAGGTGATATTGCAAAGGGTCGGGCTGCCTATCGCGACTTTCTGACCCTCTGGAAAGACGCCGACCCCGGCATCCCGATTCTAAAAGAAGCCAAGATGGAGTACGCGAAGCTGCAATAGGAGCACCGACCCTCAGTCGAGTCCTGCAAAACAGAAATTCTTGAGAAACAATGACAAGGATTCGCCCCCTGATCCTCGGGTTCGTCGTATCGACCCGGGATCATGACTTCCCTGACCGGCTGTTGGCCTGCGGAATTCAACGTGGTTACTCGATCACAGCCGTGACGCCTCACAACAACGATGGCTATAGCGCAATCGTAACTCCAGGGAACGACAAGAACACGTCGCGAACCACTTTGACAGAGCGGAGGCCTGCGCGACGGAAGTGCTTGGTTAGAGTGGCCTTGCCGGTGCGGGAAATTGACAGTTGATTTAACCAGACCCAGCTCTTTCGTCGGCGTGCATTGCACTCAGAACCCAGCAAGAACCTGAGATCGAGGAGGAGCGTGGAAGAACGAGTTCATGTGATCCTGAGTTGACAAGGAAATGGGAGAGGCTCACACTACGCGGCATGCGACTAGCTATCCTCTGCCTCGTAGCGTCCGCTGTGTTTCCGGCAATAAGTCGAGCACAGGCTCCTATTTTCAAGATTACGCCGGAAGACAGCTCGATTAAGTTCGCGGTGAAGGCATCGGTGGCCATAGGCGGTACTTTCGATAAGTGGGATGCCACTTTGACATTTACGTCTCCTGATGTGACGACCGGCGTTTTGGACATCAAGATTCAGGCAAATAGCGTGAATACCGGAAGCGGCATGAAGGACGGCAAGCTGAAGAGCAAAGACTTCTTTGACGTCAAGCAGGACCCGTTGATCACGTTTCTTTCAAAGAAGATTGTACAGACCGGTCCGGACAGCTTTGACGTGCAGGGCGACTTTACGCATACGCGGAGTGACTAAACTCGAGACGCTGACGCTAACGGTTTCCGGTGTGGGTACAGGCTCGGGTGAAATTACAGGGACGATGGCCTTCGACCGTAAGGACTACGGGATGAACAGCGGCATTCCCTTCATCAAGGTCGCCGACCGGGTTGAGGTTACTGTCGACCTCAAAGGGAGGCGACTAAGTGGGCCTCCGTTGGTCTTCAAACAATAGGGAGCCTGGTTTCATGATTTTCGTCTTACCTTAATCCTGCTAGCGATTACTTGGATAACTGGCGAAACCGGGCGCGGCTGTTGAAAACTAGCGTGCGAGAAATCCGCAGAAAAAGCATCGCGTCAGGATGCCGTCAGGATCGAGTGCACGCCGAACGTGGCATAATGAGTACATGCATGCTGAGGCGGTCAGAGACGATGCCGTGCCATCAAAGCCTGGATTGAGTCACGATCAAAGCCGTCTCGTGAAGTGCGGTGAATGCAATGTTGAATATCATTTGTACTACGACAGGGAAGCAGAATGTTCGTTTACGTTCTGCAGCATACTAGCCGACGAAATAGTCACAGCTCGACATCCGGAACACAGCAGCAATGTCGTGCTGGAGCCATCCGCTCTAGACCGGGGCCAGCCGCGGAAAAGAGAAGTCGCATGGTCTACCCGGACACGTTTGGCAAGTCTGCTGAAGAAGAAGTAGTTGGGCCTTCCCTAGAAGCCACCTACACGGAATGCGCCTTCTTTAGGTTCATTGCAGCGCTAGAGTGGCGAGAGTTCGTCTTCGCTATCCTCTTTCTTCCCATGAACAAACCGCCTCTCCAAGAAACGCTGCGCCAAGTTCCTGCCACCCACGCCGAACGCGATTGCCAACCCAAGCATCAGGGCTCCAAAAGCGATTCCGAAGGTAACCAGCATGGTCTGTTCTGCTACTCCCACTTCCTCAAAGACCATGGACAATACAAAGATAATGATGATCATGCGAATGGAAACACTCAGCAAGCGAGCGGAAGGCAGGTTGGCATTCACTGCGGCTAGCAACACGGTGCGGGAAACGAAGCTGGCGCCGAGCAGGCCGAAAAACATGGTGAATAGCGCCACAAATAAGCGGGGCAGGAAAAGAAAAAACCTTGCGATCTGCTCCTGCAAGCCAACAATCCCTAGCATACTCACGCCCAACAGAATGAAGCCCAGCCAAGCCACCCAGAACGCAAACCGGCTTAGCAGTTCCGCCGCCGAAGGTAACCCAGCCTTCGTGAGTAGATGGGAAGCGCCAGCGTTTTCAGAAAGCTTGTCGAACTTGATAAGCCGCAGGATGCTACGCAAGGACACTTTCAAGAGGTATGCGACCATCCACCCTGCAAGTGCGATGATCACCAAAACGATGATCCGGGGAAGGATGTGGGCGAAACCTCTGGTAAGCTCCTGCATGGCTTGAGTTAATTCGTTGATGATCATTTCCCTCATGATGACCTCACTCTCTGCCGTTCCATATCTCGAGCAGATACGGTTTCATTCGTTCGAATTCAAGGCATAAGCCTTCGATATTGCGTTCGACGTCGTCGGCGGAACCGTTACGGTTCTCCACCAGGAATGTGAATACTCTGCCGCGAAGGAGCGGGGCCAGCGCCTGGATGATGTGATCCCGGCTGATGACCGATTTGTGATACGCCGCGGCAAACTCGTAAACCGTTTTAACCCACAATTCCCCGGAATAACGAAAGCTGCCTTCTTCCAGGTGGGCAATTCGCTGGAGTTCTGCCAGCGTGGAGGGGAAGAGAATTGACTGAAAAACAGATTCCAACTCGGCGACTCCCGTCGAGAACATCTCTCGCAGCCGTTTTCGGTTTACTCGCAGTGGCTCCAAAGTGAACTCCCGCTTGGCGCCGGTGGTAGGGATTGGCTGGGATGCCATCCTGGTGCTCCACAACGAATAAGTCGGTTCCAATGAAGAGAACAGAACCCCTACGGTCTGTCGCATAGCGGGAACCAAATCGGAGGAACGCCGCTCAACATGCCCTTTGGTTCCGAGGAAGGATTGGCAAATACGGTACCCTCCGGCGATCGCACTCAGGGTGAACTGAGTTTCGGAACCGGCCCGAGCAGTTTCTTCTTGCCATGCGTTCTGGGCCAGAAAGTGGATTCCGAGGCGGCCAGAGAATGCGAAGTCCAACGCGTATGGCTCACGGATTTGTAATCCATAAAGCGCACGGGTCATGGGATAGAGCAGATTCGTTATGAGGATCCCATCAAATCTGTGCCTGCTATACGTGGGCAACACAAAGTCGAATTCTTCTCTGTCGATGGGTCGCAGGAGGTTTGTGAGCCAGTCGGTTGTGATTTGAATGGATTCCGGTGAAATCACCGCACAGGCTTTGGGACGCAACAATTCGGCGGCGGCCAATATGGTCCGCAGTGCTGTTCCCCCCGCCGGGCTGCTCGCATACTGCGTGCTGATCGCGTGCAATGTACGGAGGGCATACACCTTGGAGCTACGCCGCGCGTCGTCGATTGCTGCACTCATGACCAGTTCGGGAGTACCATCCCGCGATCCTCCGTCGGCGTTGATGATTGCTACTCTCTCACGGGGAAAGAATCTTAGAATGCCTGCCTGAATCGCTTCGATGATTGGGCCGATGGTGTTGGCGTTATTGTGAGTGGGTACGCCCACCAGGATGTCCACTTCGCCGACGTCGATCAGTTGGCGAAGAAAATCATCCGTGAGAAAACTCTCCTCCGCCACTCTAACTTCCGTCATATGTCGTTCCCCTGCCAGCCATAACTTCAGATTCGCCGCAACCGAAACCAGTAAAACTGGTACGGGCCCAGGGTTAGCAGATACGGCAGTTCGCCCACCCGCGGAAAGATGTTCTTGCCGAACATCTCGATCAGAATATTTCCTTTGTAACGGCGCAAGTCCAGCTCGACAGCCTGTGCGGCATTCGAAAGATTATTGACCACCAGGATCGTCTCATTGCCCAGTTGGCGCACGTAGGCCAGTATTCTATGATTGGCTGGGTAGAGAAACTCAATCGATCCGCTGCCGAACACGCCGGTCGTTTTGCGAACTGCAATGATTCGTCCCATCCAGTTCAGGAGAGAGTGTTGGGTTCGTCTTTGCGAAAACACGTTGACTGCCGGGTAACCATAGACTGGGTCTTGGATCAGCGGCGCATACAATCTCTCGGGATCTGCGGCGGAAAACCCTCCGTTCCAGCCTCCGCTCCACTGCATTGGAGTTCTCACTCCATTGCGGTCACCCAAATTGATGTTGTCCCCCATTCCGATTTCGTCGCCGTAATAAATACTTGGAGTGCCCGGCAACGACATCAGTATTCCGTTCATCAACTCGATTCGCCTTCGGTCGTTGTCGAGCAAAGGGGCCAGCCGGCGGCGGATTCCGAGGTTCAGACGCATCGTCTTGTCTTGGGCGTACGTGTCGTTCATGTAGTCCCGTTCTATATCCGTAAGCATTTCGAGGGTCAGCTCGTCATGGTTGCGCAGGAACAGGCACCATTGGCACAAGGGTGGAATTTCTGGGGTTTGCTGCAGGATCTCAGTGATGGGTTTGCGGTCCTCCAGTCTTATTCCCATAAACATCCTTGGCATCAACGGGAAATGAAACGCCATGTGGAATTCATCCCCGTCGGCAAAGTATGGCCGGAGATCCGCAGGCCATTGATTGGCTTCCGCCAGGAGCATCTTGCCTGGAAATTGTTCATCGAGTTTTCGCCGCAATTCTTTTAAGATTGCGTGGGTTTCGGGCAAGTTCTCACAATTCGTGCCCTCGCGTTCCGCCAGGTACGGGACCGCATCCAGCCGGAAGCCGTCAACACCCATTTCCAGCCAGAACTTCATGACATCCCACATCTCTTCCCGGACGGCAGGATTGTCATAGTTCAGGTCGGGCTGGTGGCTGAAGAACCGATGCCAATAGTACGATCTCGAAACCGGATCCCACGCCCAATTCGACATCTCCGTATCGAGAAAAATGATCCGAGTTCCGTGGTACCGGGTGTCGGTATCACTCCAGACATACCAATCCCGGCGCGGATTGTCCTGCGAGCTTCTGGACTGCTGAAACCATGGGTGCTGATCCGATGTGTGATTCAACACCATTTCGATGATCACCCGTATCCCACGCTCGTGTGCCGATTCGAGGAACTTCCTGAAATCCTCCACGGTGCCGTAGCTGGAATGGACTGAGTAGTAATCTGCAATATCGTAGCCGTCGTCGCGCAGGGGCGATGGAAAGAATGGCATCAACCAAATTGTGTTTATCCCCAATTCCTCCAGGTAGTCCAGCTTTTGATCAAGCCCTTGGAAGTCTCCAATGCCATCCCCGTTGCTGTCGCAGAAAGTACGAACGTGGACTTGGTAGATGATCGCGTGTTTGTACCAAAGCACGTCCTGCTTCAATTGCAAACCGTTTCCTCCTCGTTGTGTGCGTACTACTCCGGGCCGAGCAGATTATTTTCGCATTCGTTTAGCTCTGTGGCTGGCAACTCCACCAATCCAACACTTCTCCGAGTGTGGCTACCCTATCACCATTTATCATTGTACAAACTGGAGAAACGATGCGATTTCGGGCAATAGCTTCGGATTACGACGGGACTCTGGCCCGCGATGGGCAGGTAGCCAATGAGACCCTCGCTGGGCTGGAACGGGCCAGAGCGTCGGGTAGGATACTGATATTGGTCACCGGCCGCGAACTTTCCAGTTTGCGCGATGTGTTTTCGAGCCTCCACCTCTTTGACTGGATTGTCGCCGAGAATGGCGCTCTGCTTTATCACCCCGTAACTGGTGAGGAGCGACTCTTGTGCCCGCCCGCCTCCAGTGAACTCGTGGCCAGTCTGCGGAAACAGGGGGTGCCGCTTTCCGTGGGAAAGTGCATTGTGGCAACGGTGAGACCTCATGATGTCGCCGTCCTTCTAGTGATCCGTGAGCTGAACCTCAGCCTGCACGTGATCTTTAACAAGGAATCGGTCATGATCTTGCCCCGCGAAACCGACAAGAGCACCGGCCTTTCCGCGGTGTTGTCTGCCTTGGGGCTTTCGAGTCAGAGCGTCGTGGGAATCGGCGATGCAGAGAACGATCGTGAATTGTTAAGTTTTTGCGGTTGCTCCGTGGCTGTGGCCAACGCCATACCTATGGTCAAGCAGGGTGCCGACCTGATTACCGTTGGTAGTTACGGAGCGGGCGTGACGGAAGTGATCAATCGATTGATCGATACGGATCGCCTCTGCTGATTGCTCACCCGGCAGACGCCCCGGTTGCGACACCAACCGGCTGGTCGAGTCGCACTTCGCAAAGCTCTCCAATCAAGGTACCCGCCCAGCGATAGATATTGTGGTCTCTCACTACCCTGCGCATGCGCTGCATCCGGGTCTTCCGTTCCTCGGTATTCATCTCAAGGGCTAAACGCACGGCCTCCGCCATCTGCTCAATGTCGTAGGGGTTTACTAGTAATGCGTCCAGCAATTCGCGGGCAGATCCCGTGAAACGGCTGAGGACGAGCACTCCTTGTTCATCTTGCCGTGCGGCCACGAATTCCTTGGCGACTAGGTTCATTCCATCGTGCAAGGAGGTAACCAGGCAAAGATCCGCAGTCCGATAAAACCGCTGGATTTCATGGTGGGTGTGCTGCCGTTTCAGAAAGACGATGGGCTTCCACCTGCCTGTCTGGTAGCGCCAATTGATGCGCTCTGCTTCAGCCTCCACCTCCGCTAGCAAATCGTGGTAACGCTTGATGTGGGTGCGGCTGGGTGCTCCAATTTGCAAAAATGTGAATTTCTCGCGATAAGTGGGATGCTTTTCCAGGAGCCGTTCGATCGCGAGGAAGCGCTCTAGAATGCCTTTGGTATAGTCCACGCGATCCACGCCCACGCCCAGGAATACCGCCTCGATCCCCAGCTCCCGCAGCAATGTAACCCGCTCCTCGTAGATGGATTTCCCGGCCTCGGCGGGAGGAGGATTCTCCGGAAACTCCACACTGATGGGAAATGGTTTTACCATGGTGCGGTGTTCTTCGCGATTGACCGTGAAGTGTTCCCAATCTATACGCGATTCCAACGCGCGATCCACCGTTTGCAAAAAATTGGTGCAGTGGGATTGAATGTGGAAGCCAATTAGGTCCGCTCCCAACAATCCCTCCACGAGTTCTCTTTGCCACGGACAAATGCCGAACGCCTCCGGGTTCGGCCACGGGATATGCCAGAAGATCGCCACTCGAGCATCCGGGCGGGCCTTCTTGATCATCCGGGGTAGTAGCGCGAAATGGTAATCCTGTGCAAGGAGCACCGGACGGTCCATTCCCTCCATTTCTTTCAGTACCGAGTCTGCGAACCGGCGGTTGGCCCGTTCATAGTGTTCCCAATCCGAGACACGAAACAGAGGGCGCGTGTGGGCAATATGGCAGAGCGGCCAGAGCCCTTCGTTGGAAAAACCATAGTAGTATCCTTCCTCTTCTTCCTTGCTCAGCCAGACGCGGCGCAAGGTATAGCGAGGATCGTCGGGCGGAACGCGCAAACGGTCATGGTTGTCCACGGTCTCGCGATCTGCGTCCCCACTCCCGTGAGCAATCCAGGTTCCGTCACAAGCGCGCAAGACGGGCTCGAGCGCGGTCACCAGTCCGCTGGCTGGAACAATCGACTCGACCGACTTGCCCTGATGTCTATGTATGTAGGGCTCGCGATTGGCAACTACGAACAGCCGGCTGTCCCCCAGCCGGCCGCGCACGTCGACCGAGAGTCGTTCCGCAGTCCAGAAAGTGTCCCCAGCCTGGCGCAACTGGGCTTCTTTTTCTGCTGCGAAACGAGCCGCCGTGAGACTTGCGGCGAAGGTTGCCATCTCGCGGGCGAGGGGTCGGAACATATCCAGATCTGGCACCGCCGGCCGCGAAGAAATCTTTCCCGTGCGCAATGCCTGCATCCACAGTGCTGCCCGGGCAATCGGGCCCGTAATGCTCCAGCGCACAATCAGCAATGTTGTGAGTGTGATCAGGAAAACCAAGACGAGCACGCGCAGAAACGTGTCGCGCCAAAGCCTCCTGCTTTTGGCATTGATGTAGCTGGCGTCGTGAACGATCGCCAGTCCGCCCACAACCGCTTCATCCTGATGGAGAGGGAGCGCATAAATATAGACCGAAGCTTCCCCCATTCGGACGAATTCCCCCGCGCTTTGGCCCTTCGTAGCTGCCTGCTGGACCAGCGCAGGTTCACTTGTGAGCCGCGGCGCTAGGGCGGGAGTTATAGCGATGGATTCGCCTTGGGGGTTATAGACGGCAACTCCAGCGAGATGTTCGCGGTTGCAGAACCGATCAACGGTTAGCTGGAGATCCTTACGTGAGCCCTTCTTGACATAAGGTTCGACTTTGCCCGCGAGACTCTCTCCCAACACTTCTGCACGGCGCTCCAGATCCCGCCGTAGACCCTGCTTTTGAGACCGTACCTCATAGTAGGAAGAGAATAGCGAGATCAGTGTGATCCCAACGATCAACGAAATGGTAAGGCGAACTGTTAGGAGGCGCACAAATGACTTAGGCGCAGTGCTAATTCCCGACTGCCGAGCGAGGATGACGCGCAACCTTGCGAATCAGACAAGATTGTAACATGTGGAGGTCTTCGAGATCCGCCGGGAGCCCTTGCAGTATCCTTTGCGAAATGAAGCAAATCCTGATCACTTTTGACCAGATTCCGACAACGGGAATTCCGCGCGGAGGCCTTGCCCGCGGCGGGCTACGAACACACGAGCGGCACGATCACTTCCGATCACGAGTTCAACAGAGAGGTGCATTCCGCCCAGGTAGGACGGTTGGGTTTCGGCCTGGCGGTCCTGGCAGGTGCGCCAGGCGCGCTCGATGCGGCCATTGGCATGGGGAGAGTAGTCGGGGATTTGCTGGATGCCGAGCTCTTTCAGAGCGCGACCCAGTTGAGTGGGAGATTGTTTTCCAGCGAGTTGTGACCACGGGGAAATCGTCGGCCGCGGGGACTACAAGGGCCAAGACGATACCGGCTTTCTCCTAATCCCAGAACGTTGATAGAGTACTCTACCCAGCGCTTGGCACGCTGGCGACTCTCACCATCTACCGGGTAGGAATGCCCATCCGTCGCTCCTCTATCCCAACCGGGGCTTTACACGGCTTCTGTGAACGCAGGCCTATGCACAGGTGGCAGTCACGGCCCCCAGTCGAAAAACATCCCTGCATCCTCTGGAGTGGATCCGTAGTATAATTCTTGTGTGCGCGTAGGTCGGACCGCACCTCGGTTTTTGCCCACCTTCCGACTCGGTCGGTATAGATTTCCCAGACAATTCACGGCTGCGCAGTGAGAGTGCCACGGCGGATGCTTCAGTAATGGAGCGCCGTTGGGCCCGGCACACGCCTATGACTGCGGCTGACCGATGGGAGGATTTGATGAAAACTTCGCCTCAGATCGCGAAAAGTACGGTGCGGGCAAGAAAGGCCAATCTTAACGGCAGAAATTTCTCAACTCCAGCGATCGAGACTTACCGGGCAGCATTTCCCAACCTGCTGATCGAAGGGGTCGCTGACCCCAAACGCCCCGACCAGCTTCGCTTGCACACCTGGGACGGGCGCCGCGCCAAAACAGCGTCACAGGTTTCCTATCAGGGCCAGACATACGTTGCAGGGCCGCTTACAGCCGGTCTCGCTCAATGCGTTCGGTTTCCGCCCGGGAGTCGGCCATTCCGATCGGTCGCGAAGTTGGTTTCATCGACGCGCGACGTGTTTTGCCGGTACGCAAATCCTTCGGAGGAGGTGACCAATATTTTGGCTGCCTTTTCACTGGCAAGTAGCGTTGCGGACTGCTTGCCGCGCGCGCCAATTCTGCACCTGGTCGGACCAGAGAGCGAGGTTGACCTGATCCTGCGACTTTTGAATTGCACTTGCCTGCACCCGCTGTTGCTCGGAGATGTGGATATGGCAGCCCTTGCTGGGCTCCCTGCTCAACTGGCACCAACATTCTTGGTCAACCAACGCGGACTCAATCGAACGATCACTCGCACTCTTCAGGATTCGTGCAATCAACACTTCCGCGTCATGCGGGGAAAAAGAACTTTCAATCTTTACGGTCCGAAAGTCTTTTCAGTTGAAGCTGGGTCAATGGCCGGTCCCGGAATCGAGGTCTGCATTTCTCCATCCCCGCAGCCCCGGCCGCTGCTGACGGAGGCAGTGGAGGAAGAAATCTTCAGCGATCATCAACCCAAGCTACTGCGCTACAGCATGGTCTATCAGGGTCGTGTGCGCACCGCAACAGTGGACTACGAGAAATTGTTCCCGATGACGTCCGAGGAGGCCCACGCGTGGTTGGCGCCACTTTGCGATTGTCCCGACCTGCGAGACAGCGTTTCCAATTACCTGCTTGAAATGGGTCAGGAAGCAGCAGGGCGGCGATTCGTCAACTTGAATTGCGTCGTGGCTGAAGCCGCACTCTCGTTTTGCCATGAGCCAGACCAGAGGGAGTTTTTCATCCGTGAGCTTGCAGAGCGGGCAAAAGCATTATTGAAGGGCCGCCACGAAGAAACGGAGTTGACCGATAGGAAAGCAGGATCGGTATTCCGGGATCTGGGAATTCGTGCCCATCGGGTCACAGAAGGCTACAAAGTCACGCTGAGTGACGGCATTCGCGAACGGATTCACTCCATCGCGAGTTCATATCAAGTGCTCCCACTCCAGGACGGAGTTGCACGCTGTCGCCACTGCCCGGGCAGCGAGAAGCAGCGTGTCAATTGAAGTTCTGCACGCCCGGGGCGGGTATGAACGTATGAATGTATGAACATTGAAAAGGAGAAGAACAGCATGGCTAAAAAACAGAGCACCGGTCTATCCGTGTCGCTCCGAAAACTGAACCAACTCGGCAGTCCGGTAGATCTGTCGGTCGCGGAGGAGGAAGAAGAACAAGCAAAACTTGAAATTGCACAAGCCGGCTCGGTTTACGGCAGCAGCATCTTCGAACTCGAGGATGGACGCGCCGGGTATGTCTTCGATGTCGATATCGTCAATCGAACATCTAAACCCACTTACTGTACCGAGATTGAGTTTCGCAGGGCCTGGCAGGACCTCAATTTCGAATGGCTGCCAGATCCCCAAGCACGCCATCGCAATGTTCATCATTGTTATTACTCATTCCCTGGCAAAGGCGCTCCCGAGTTCCCACGCGACCAGGTCTTGAACCATGTCTTACTTTCGGAGACCGGCATTTTGCAGCCCCGCGTGCCATACAAAGGATGGCTCTTGGCGGTCGGCGGCCCCATGCCGGCACACCTACGCCATGGAGATCGGGTCGAGGCTACGTTCGTGATCGTCACATCGGATGGCCCCGAGTACTTGGAGCCGATTGTTTTGTTTACAGATCGTTGCTCGGTCAAGCCGAAGCTTAGGAGGAAAGAGAGTAGTCTCTACGAAGGTCCGGCCGGAAACGCGATCTTCCCCGTGGTCGGCGA
Source organism: uncultured Acidobacteriota bacterium (assembly GCA_963788605.1). GTDB lineage: Bacteria > Acidobacteriota > Terriglobia > Terriglobales > Acidobacteriaceae > JABDBE01. The sequence goes on from CAWBHD010000001.1 coordinate 21,447, forward strand.
ATCGCAACGCTCCGATCCCGGCGCTACCTCGAGTGTTAGGCCACTCGGGCGATCTTAGTCTTTGGCAATCTGACATGGGCGACCTGCAAGGCCGGATAGTGAAAAGGGTGACACGGGGCCACGCCAAAACGACGTCGGCCGCAGGATGGACAGAAAGCCGAAGAAGGGCAGGGAACAGGCCTACAAGTCTGCGAGCGTGAAGTGAGCCAAAGCGGTGGAGCAACGCCAAAGGAACGAGACGCCGAGCCAGATCAGATCTTGCTGCGACTGGGTGCTACGTATGAGTCAGCAAGACCTGACCTTGCCCCGCAGGACCCCAGTTCGGTCACGGGCAAAGCCCGGAATCCGTCAGCCATCGGGAAACTGTTCGACGTACGGCAAATGATAGCGCCGCCTGCAATCCGAGGCTTGCCGACCACGTTACGCACGAAATTGAGATTCACAGCGTCGCTGGCGGCCGGCACTTCAGTCCACTTCGCTTCGAACAGTTCGAGCCGTCCGCCGATGTCAACCACGAAGTCCACCTCACGCGTGCGGTCACGCCAGAAGAACAGACTACCCATGCGTCCGGCGCGGCGCTCGCGCTCCCGCAATTGGGCAAAGACGAATGTTTCCCACACAGCGCCTGCCCCGGGCGACTGACGGAGGGCTTCCTCGGAGCGGATGTTGAGCAGAGCACAAAGGAGGCCGCTATCCGCTAAGTAGAGTTTGGGGCTCTTGACGATGGACTTGGTGCGGTTCGAGAACCATGGCTCGAGCAACACGATCTGCCCGGATGCTTCCAGTGTGGACAGCCAATGGTTCGCGGTGGAAGGAGCGATGCCCACATCTCGTGCCAGATCAGCCTTGTTCAATAGGTTTGCGGAACGGAGGGCACAAGCGCGCAGAAAGCGCTCGAAATCACGCAGGCTGCCAACGTTGGCGAGCGACCGCACGTCGCGTTCCAGGTAGGTGGCCAGATAAGAGTTGTAGAAAGCCGTCGCGTCGATGTCCGGGTTGGCATGCAGTTCGGGAAAACCACCCCGCACCACGGCGGTTTCGAGCACGGTTTGCGGAAGAGCCGAACGAATCTCCGCTAGGGACAGCGTTTCCAATTCGGCAATGTCGGCCCGTCCGGCCAGCGACTCAGAGACATTCTTCATCAGGGTGAACTTCTGAGAGCCAGTGAGCAGGAACTGTCCGTTGCGGGCTCGGCTGGCATCCACGGCTCCCTTGAGGTACCGGAACAAGTCGGGTGCGTATTGTACCTCGTCGATGATCGCTGGCGGCGGGTGGCGTCGGAGGAAGCTTTGGGGTTCCTTTTCCGCCTGTTCGGCTTCAGTAGGGAGGTCGAGGGAGACGAACTCGTAGCTGGGGAAGAGGCGTCGAAAGGTGGAAGTCTTGCCGGTCTGGCGGGCGCCGGTTAGGACCACCACTGGACGGGTCCGTGCGGAACGTAGCAGGTGAGGTTCGATATCGCGCGGTATCCACATCTGTGAAATATACGATAGTAACGAATATTATGCAACACACTTTTAGTTGTCGCTGGGGACTAGATGTGGAGGACATCGCTTTTTACGAAACGAAGCCAATATGTATCCTGTTGTCATACATTTGAAAAATTGATCCCTGCGAATTCACAAATGGCCGTGAGGCCGTGGATGTCAGCCGCCCTTCACAGACTCTGGCACCTTGCGGACCAAAAAAAGTGGAGTTTTCTAACCCAGGTTGCACCGGGATGTTGGTCACTGGCAAAAAGGGGGGCAACTGTCGCATCGTTTCCGGTTTCGTGCGTAGGATGGCCCAGGCGGATGATGATAGGGGACGCGTCATCGACGCCACGGGGCCTTTACGGACCGGTATTCTCGATTCTGAATTCCCATCCACAGTACTTTCCGTCGGATGTGTTAGGGGGGCAGTGCAAACAGGTCGTACGAATGCGGGGATCAACTGTCCTAGCGAAAGTTTCGAACTCGACTATGCCAACTCTGTCGCAGGGAAAGTCTGACAGCCCCTTACGCCGACGCGTCTCCTGCACTCGGCATACGTCCATGAAGAATCGCAGACACTGCCGGTCCTCAGACCATTTCACATGTTGTAAATTGATCACGCTGTAGAGACGCAAACTCAAAGCCCGTTCCAGCGCTGGAAGGCCGCCGCCCGCCTGGATATCAAACGTCGCCATGATACGGCGCGCCTCGGCAGCAGCAAACCGCGCCCAAGAGCGCGAGTCAAGGTCGATCGCCGTCTCCGTGCCAAAACGTTCTTCTGCCGCTAGGAACCAGCAGCCATCGTGCGCGAGCCAGTTCTTGGCGAACATTTCGAGCGCGCGAAGAAGGTCTTCACGGCTCATCGAGTTAAAGGCGTTCATAGACTGCGTAACCATGAGTGATTGCCTCGATCTTTCACCAGGCTTTCATGAGGGTTTGCCTACGGAGTTTGCTGGTAATCTCCGAGTGCATGTTCGTTGCGCTGGAACCGGTCCGAAGTTCGACTCCAGTGGAGGCCCAAGCTCACGCGAGGGCAGTCTTATTTGTTCGCAGACTTGTGCTCGTCCGCTGTCGCGCTCGCTTTCCAGACAGTCTTGCGCCGAGACCCGTCGGCACATTTTTGGCTTGCTCAGGTGGGAACACCCAGCTTGGGCAGGAGCCACTGCGTCACGCCTATGTAAAGAGCAACAAATCCGACAAACCACGCCCAATCATGCATATTTCCTCTCGGGTCTATCTACTGACTCCTAGTTTACGTAGGAACATCATCATCGGGCACCAGTTGGTGAATGCAGACTGGAACAAGTTCAAACCGACAAAAGCAGTGAATAGGTACCAGTACGGGCTCATCCAGTGTCCCAGTGCCAGCGAGGCCAAAATGAAGGCCCCTGCGATCAGTCTTAAGTAACGCTCGATTGTCATACTCCTACCTCCAGTTGAATTTGACTAGCCTGCCGCCGTCGCCAACGGTGACAGCTCCGCACTGCGGCCACGCTGGCTCAAGTAGTAGAGCACCGGGACAGCCATGCGGGAGAGCACAGTCGAAGCCACTTCACCTGCCATCAGCGAGATAGCCAGCCCTTGGAAGATCGGGTCGAACAAGATCACGCTCGCCCCTACGACAACCGCAGCTGCCGTCAGCAACATCGGTCGGAAGCGTACTGCCCCCGCATCCACAACCGCGTCCTCCAGTGACATTCCTTGGGAGCGCCGCAATTCGATGAAATCCACGAGGATGATGGAATTGCGGACAATGATCCCGGCTCCCGCGATGAAGCCGATCATGGAAGTCGCGGTGAAGAACGCACCCATCAACGCATGCGCGGGCAGAATGCCGACCAGCGTCAGCGGAATCGGAGCCATGATGACCAGAGGCGTTATGAACGAGCGGAACCAGCCAACGACGAGCACATAGATAAGCACCAGCACAGCAGCGAACGCCAGCCCCAAATCACGGAACACTTCTACCGTAATGTGCCACTCACCATCCCACTTCATGGACAAGCGATCAGTGCGCTCGGGCATGGTCGTGCCCTTGTATTGCTTGACGGCATAGCCCTGCGGTAGCTTGATCTTGTCGATGGCATCACTCATCTTCATGATGGCGTATACTGGGCTCTCTTCCCCGCCCGCCACGTCACCGGTCACGTAAACCACGGGTTGCAGATTCTTGCGATAGACACTGGTGTCAATCGTGGTCTGCTGGAGATTCGTGACCTCCTGCAACGCAATCTGTCCCCCGGATGGAGTGGGCAGCTTCAGGTTTTCGAGATTCTCGATTCCCGAGCGATCAGGCCGCGCCAAGCGCACTTCGATCGGAACATCCTCGCGCGAGTTCGGATCGTGCAAAAGCCCGGCGTTTGCACCGCTCAGTCCTACCTGCAGCGTGCGCGTGACATCCGCGGGCGAGATTCCATGGAGTGCAGCCTTATCGAGATCCACCTTCAGGTCGTACTTGGTCTGCGGATCTTGCACGTACCAGTCCACGTCCACCACTCCCGGGGTCTGCTGGAAGATTTTCTTGATCTGCCCAGCCAATTCGATTTGGCTTTTGTAGTCAGGCCCGTAGACTTCCGCGACCAGGGTCTGGAGCACGGGCGGACCGGGAGGAACTTCGGCAACTTTGATACGCGCTCCGAAGGGAAGAGCAATCTTGTCCAGTTCCGGACGCAGCCGCCGCGCGATTTCGTGGCTTTGCGCTTTGCGGTCGTGCCGTGACAGCAGGTTCACCTGGATGTCGGCCTGGTTGGGCTGACGGCGCAAGAAGTAATGCCGCACCAGTCCGTTGAAGTTGTAGGGGCCGGACGTGCCGGCGTAGATCTGGTAATTAGTGACCTCGGGCTGCTGGCCAAGATAGCCGCCGAGCGCCTGCGCGACGCGGGTCGTTTGCTCCAGCGGCGTTCCGTCCGGCATGTCAATGATGACCTGGAACTCGCTCTTGTTGTCGAAGGGTAGCATCTTCACTCGCACCCATTTCAGGGGCACGAACGCAACAGCCGCCAGCAACAGCACCACCACTCCGCCCAGAAACATCCAGCGGCGACGGGCATCCAGTATCAGCGGGTTCATCACGCGGCGATACAGACGCGTCGTCCATCCCTCGGCCTCATGCTTGTCGGGGCCGCCCTCAACCGCATACTTACGCAACAGTCGAAGAGCTGCCCAGGGCGAAACCACGAGAGCCACCATCAGGGAAAACAGCATGGCTGCTGATGCACCGACCGGAATCGGACGCATGTAGGGACCCATCAGGCCGCGCACGAACGCCATGGGCAGGATGGCGCCGATCACGGCGAAGGTCGCGAGAATCGTGGGATTGCCGACCTCATCCACTGCCTCAACCGCCACTTCTGCGAGAGGACGCCCGCGGCTTTCCGGCAATCGGAAATGGCGGACGATGTTCTCGACCACGACAATGGCGTCGTCCACCAGAATGCCGATGGAGAAGATCAGCGCAAACAGAGTGACTCGGTTGAGTGTGTACCCATAGAAATAAAAGACGGCCAATGTGAGGGCCAGCGTGACCGGTACGGCCAGTAGCACTACACCAGATTCGCGCCAACCCAACGCCAGAGCAATCAGCAAAGTGACCGACAGCGTCGCGATCAGCAGGTGTTTCAGTAGTTCATTCGACTTGTCTTTCGCGGTCTCGCCATAGTTGCGCGTGACCGTAATGTTTAAGTCATTGGGTAGAACATACCCGCGCAGCGAGTTGACCTTTTCCAGAACACGTTCGGAGATGATTGTCGCGTTGGTGCCTTTGCGCTTGGCGAGGGTGATCGTCACTGCGGGATATTCAGCGCCGGCAGTCTGGCCCGTACCACCGCGGGCGTTCGCGAACATCACATAGCTGTCCGGCTCAGCAGGGCCGTCTTCCAGTTTCTCCACCACATCGCGCAAGTAAACCGGACGGCCCGAGCGAACTCCGACGACGACTTGCTGCAAGTCTTCCGGACGCGTGAAGAATTTCCCGGCCTCGACCTTGAACTCGCGGTTGTCGCGGCTGAAGCTGCCCACGTCACCGCGGCTGTTCGCGCTCTGGAGTTGACCCGCGACTGCCGCCGTCGTGAGGCCATATCCGGCCAGCCGTTGTGTATCCAAAACCACTCGCACTTGCCGGGGCTGTCCTCCGATGATCGCGGTTTCAGAAACATCATCGAGCTGTTTGAGAGGGTTTTCCAGCTCGCCCGCGATGCGCCGCAGGTGGTAGGCGTCATAGTTCTTGCCCCATAAAGTGAGGGTCATGATAGGGACGTCATTGATCGAGCGGATCTTGATAATCGGTTGCGAGACTCCCGGCGGGATGCGGTCGAAATTGGAGTAAAGCTTGTTGTACGTCTGTACGATGGCGTCTTCTTCTTTCGAGCCAACATAGAAACGTACGATCAGCATGCTCATGCCCGGCTGGCTGATGGAGTAGATATATTCGACACCGGGAACTTCGCGTAGCAGCTTCTCCATGGGAAGGCTGACCCGTTGCGAGATTTCTTCAGGCGATGCGCCCGGCATCTGCACGAACACGTCGAGCATGGGGACAACGATTTGCGGTTCTTCCTCGCGCGGAGTCTCAAGGATGCTGAAAGCACCCAAAAGCAATGCACCGACGATCACCAGCGGCGTCAGCTTCGAGTCAATGAAGCCGTGAGCGATGCGTCCCGCCAGGCGCAGACCCTGCGCCGACTGATTCGTTGAGTTGACTGCTTCTTCTGTCATTACTGGGCCTCGATGCGCTTGCCATTGAGGTCGAAGTCGCCAGGTTTCGCCACGAGTCGCTCGCTTTCTTGAAGACCGGCAAGTACCTCCACTTCGGCCCCGGTGGTTTTTCCCAGTGTGACGTAGCGCAGGTTCGCGATCTTGTTTACGTCGAGCACGTAAACACCCTGCAGTTGGCCTCGCTCCACAACCGCGGTTTGTGGAATCAGCAGTGACGACCGCCTGCCGCGGGAAAATTGTGCCCGACCGAACAGGCCCGAACGCAGCCGCGCATTCGCAGGCAGTTCGATCTTCACCAGGAAACTGCGGCTACCTGGATCCGCAGCGGGTACGATTTGTACGACTTTTCCTTTCAGTCTCCGTGGTTTCCAATGCGTCCACTACAACCGGCACCTGCTCTCCCATCTGGACGTACCGCAGATCGTTTTCGTTGACCGTGGCTTCCAATCGATAGTGCCCCAGACCCTCGACTGTGAAGATGGGAAGGCCGGGACTGGCCAACGTGCCGGGATCGGCTTTCCTTTCCGTAACCACTCCGTCGAACGGCGCCAGAATGCGCGTGTACGAGAAAGATGTGTGTGCCTGGGCCAACGCTGCCTTGGCTTGTACTTGGCCCGCAAGCGTCATATCGCGATGCGCGAGCGCCGCCTGGTAGCGGGCCTTCACTTCATCGAATTCCTGCGGGCTGACCGACTTCTTGTCGTAAAGATTCTGGTAACGATTCAGTGTCGATTGGGCGAGCGTGAGGTCGGAATCCGACGCGGCTACTTCCTGCCCAGATGCGCTTTCTGCTGCCGTGGCACGGTCGACGGCAGCCCGAGGTTGTGTACCATCGATGACCGCCAGCACCTGCCCACGCTGGACGTGGTCTCCTTCATGTACGCGGAGCTCCACGATGTTCCCCATCATTTGGCTTGAGAGCTGGCTGCTTTGCGCGGCGCGTACCGTTCCGACAGCTTCCAACAAATCGGGTACGTCGGCCCGCTCTACCGGGAGCACGGAGGACATTGCGCATGGTTTCCGGCGCTGTGGGCGTAGCGGGCCGCTCACCCGAGCAACCGCTGAGGCCGCCGACCAGAACCACGGCCAGAGGAATGAGATGTGAAAAAATGGAATTGGTACGGGTCATGGCGTCACCACGGGCGATTGAGGATTCAGAATCCCGCTGGCCAACTCGAGGTTGGCGTAGCTGGTATGAAAGCGATAAACAGCCTCCCAGTAGTCGGTCTGACTGCGGCGCGTCGCCTCTTCCGCACTCAACAGGTCGGTAATCGTGGTCAGCCCACCGTCGTATCGGTTTTGGTTGATGCGCAGACTTTCCTGAGCCTGGGCGATTGCAGCTCGCGCAACCTCTACCTCCTGCCGAGCAGAGTCCAAATTGTAGTAAGCTTGGCGGACGTCAAGGAGGACTCCGTCACTGGCCACTTGCTTCATGGCCGTCACTCTCTCCTGCAGGGCGCGTTCACGCGCGAGTTCTGCTCGTTTTGCGCCACCTTGGAAGATGTCAAACTGGACTTCGACCCCACCCAGCCAGTTGTTGCCGCCACCGCCTGCGACAAACGTTGGGTTGTCCATCTCCCAGCCAGCGAAGGTGTTCACTCGCGGGCCAAACGATGACTTCGCTATCGCAACGCTCTGTCGCTGTGCCGATTCCTCGGATTGAACCCGCTTCAAGTCCGGTCGATTCGTGAGTGCTTGTTTTTCGATTTCCTGGAGAACAGGGACCGGAAGCGTGTGTTCCGCCAAGGCTTCAGCCGGCTGGAACAAGGAGTCCACCGGCATACCCATAGCGGTGCTCAACTGGGCGTGGGCCAAATCCAGATTGTTTCCGGCCCGAATGCGTTCCTGCTGTCGTGCAGCCATGCGCACTTTCGCGGTGAGCAGGTCGGACTCTACTACCAACCCGTTGTCGAACCTCGCCTGACTGCGATCCATGATGGACTGGGACGTTTGCACCGCCTGCTCGGCGAGCTCCAGTTGCTTGCTCGCCAGCAACACTCCGTAATAAGAATCCACTACTCGGAAGACGATCTCCTGATCGGTACGCTCCAGTTGATGCCCGGCAGCATCGTTGATCTGTTTTGCCCGATTCAATCCGTGCCAACTGGCAAACGAGTCAAACAGATTCCAGCTTCCGCCAAAACGAGTGCTGAAGTTTCCGAATGGCAAAGGTGTGTTCAGCGTGTTCAGGGCGAAGTCAGCAGCCGTGAAGCGCTGCTGTCGCAATTTGCTTCCAAACACGTAAACCGGATCGTTCCCGCGTGTCGCAGTCTCGGAGAACATTAGCCGCGGCATGAGGACGGATCGCGCTTCGCGAACGTCCGCGGACGCCACTTTCGTATCCGCAAGGGCCGCCTTGCGAAGCGGGTTTTTCTCCAGTGCGATCTTTACCGCCTGCTGAAGCGTAAGGGGGGAGGGGGCTGCGGCTTGTTGAGCCGGGGCTGCTTTCAAAAGCCACAGTACGGCTACGGCGACCAAGACGAACTTGAGGAGAGCTTTCAACTCTGGACTCCGGCAGTCTGGACCGGCTTCATCCACTCGGCTTTCTCTTCGACGATCTCGTAAGTTGTGTGAAAGCTTGCCGTCTTCTGCACCATTGCCCCCACGGAGCAGTACTTCTCTTCGGAGAGACGGATGGCTTCCTCCAGGGCTGCGACATCAATTTCGTACCCGGTGACGACGTGGTGAATCCGCACTGCCGTAAACACCTGCGGTGGACGGTCCGCTTGATCGGCCTCAACCCTGACCTCATAGCCGGTGACTCTCTGGTGATACTTTTGGCGCAGAACCGTGACGACATCGAAGGCCGTGCATCCAGCCAGCCCTGCGGCGACCAACTCGATCGGCTTGGGGCCGGTGCCTCCAGCCGTATCGTCCAGCAGCAGGTGATGGCCGCTGCCGGTCTGGGCCACAAATTGGCGCTGTTGCCTAAGTGGTTGAGTCAGTTCAACTTTGCCACTGATCATGATTGCCTCCTTCGGCTTCTTCCTTGAAGTCCACACGAATAAATGCAGGAACTTGGATTTTGTTACAGGGAAACTTCACGAAGGGTGCAAATTCCAACAGGCAACTGAAACTCGAAGGCTTATCTGGTTTCTCCGAGGAATTCTTTCTTCCTTGCGGGTTGCGCGATGAAGAATTGATAATGCGAGGAGAACTCAAATGAAGCTCCTGAATAAGAATGGAACGCTGGTCCTCACGGTTGCGGGAATTCTCTTGGTCTCGGCATCGGCTGTCGTCGCTTATCAGGCCAGCGCGATACCGACCTCACGGCTCATCAACCCCGACGAACTGGTCAAAGTCCTTCAGTCCAAGGGGGAAAAGCCGCTCATGATTCAAGTGGGTTCCCACGTGCTTTATGCGCAGGCCCATATTCCCCTGTCGGAGTACATCGGTCCCGCCTCCAGTGAGACCGGCCTGCAACAACTGCGCAAGCGCGTTGAACCTCTCCCGCGAAACAAATTCATCGTGATTTATTGTGGGTGTTGCCCATGGAGTCATTGTCCCAACGTCAAGCCAGCTGACGACGCGCTACACACGCTGGGCTTCACTAACGTCAAGGTGCTCTATATCGCTGACAATTTCGGCGCAGATTGGGTGAATAAGGGCTATCCAGTTGCCAAGGGAGAGTAGGCTCTGCGCTCTACACTCGCGAAAAGAGTTCTGACCGGCATCGGAGCGATCACCATCGTCGCTGGACTCTATTTTGTCGCCCGTCATCACGGGCAGGTTGGCATCGGGGCCATCATCAGTGAGCACCCTCTCGCTCCCAATTTCTCCCTTCCCCAGTTGAGTGGACAGCAACTACATCTTTCCGAATACCGGGGCAAGGTGGTTCTGCTGGACTTCTGGGCAACCTGGTGTGACCCCTGCCGGGAAGAGATCCCGCATTTTGTGGAATTGCAGAATGAATATCGAGATCGGGGCCTGCAGATTGTTGGCGTTTCCATGGACGATGGTCCGGAACCCGTCCGCGACTTCTACCAGCGTTTCAAAATGAACTATCCGGTGGTGATGGGCAACGCCACGACTGGTGAGCTTTACGGAGGAGTTCTGGGATTGCCGATCGCTTTCCTGATCGACCGCGACGGCCGTATATATTCCAAGCACATTGGCGCTACCGACGTCTCGGTCTTTGAAAGGGATATCGAGACCTTGCTGCAGGCGAAATGAGACTCCGCAAGCGACAACTGGAAAAACGTTCCGCTCCTAGCCGGTTGGCTTCGTTAGAGCGCTCTCGTACCGCTGCAGCAGTTCCCTCCGCAGTTTGCTCGCCGTAGCGCGATCCGGGGCTTGATTCGGCAACCGACGACAATTTTCGATCGTGGCTTCCAAACTGGCAAGAAAGGCCTTGCAGGGACCACAACCGTCAAGGTGTTTCTCCAGTTCCTCGCATAAGGAATCGTCGAGCTGTTCATCCAAGTAGTTCGAGAGTTCTGCGAACATCGCTTTACACCGCGGAGGTCTGGACTTCTCCGCGGCGTTAGCCCGCGACCTGACAGCCTCGATCTTCCGTCCGGGGCGCGGCTTCCGCCCCTTAATCAATTCCTTCCGAACAAACAGCCTCGCCCGATGCAGACGCACGCGAACCGTACCAGAGCGCAGGCCGGTGATCTCCGCAACCTCCTCGTCCGTGAGTCCTTCCATATCTCGCAGCACCAGGACGATACGATACTGCGACGGCAGTCTCTGAATCGCCTCGCGCAATCGTGCCGCCTCTTCACTTCGGATCGCGAACATTTCCGGGTTGACGCTGCCGTCTTCACTCAGTCTTTCAAGTTCCTTGCGATCGGGCATGAGTTCTTCGAGAGAAAGCTCCCGTTTCGGAGCGAACCTGCTCTTGCGACGGCTCATCATGCAACGGTTCTTCGCTACTTTGTAGAGCCACACTACAAGCGCCTTCGGGCTTTCGAACTTGGGTAGATACGGAACAGACTTTACGAGCACCTCTTGCATGGTGTCTTCTGCGTCCTGGCGCTGACCACAAACTTTCATGCTGAACGAGAAGACGGTGTTTTGCAGCAGGGCCAAGGCTTGTCCCAATGCCTCATCGTCGCCCCGCTGTAAAAGCAGAACAGCCTGCTCTATTTCCGAACGCATTTCGTTCAATGTAGCACTTCTGGCGGCTGCCCTTTGAGGACTCCGTTGTTGGAATATGACTTGCCAGATGCTTCCGGTACTGCGGTGCGGGCTCAGATGAAGCAGATTAGGCCTGAGGTTCCTGGCGAATCCAGGCCCATATGTGGGATGACGGTCCAGAGCACGTGGAATGAGCGAATCTACCACTTGAGAATTATTGAGATGGCGACGTTGCGCCAATTTATTCCGCTGGAAGAGCCCAGGGAGTAAGCAGACCCGGTGTACAATCCGCTTGCACGTCGCCAAGGGGACACGCAGATGGCCGAAGCAACGTCAAACATCGAGTTCGCCCATAAAATTCACGAGCACGGCCACCATCACTCGGCACCTACCGACCGTCGAGCGCAATGGGTCGAGATCGTTGAGGCCGTGGTTCTCGCGATTGTTGCGGTTGCCACCGCGTGGAGCGGCTACCAAGCGGCAAAGTGGGATGCCCTCTCGGCTCAACACTACAACCTCGCGTCGCGCACTACCGTAGCGTCGCAAGAGAAGGCGACCCTCGCAGGCCAGGACCGTCTGTACGACATCACATCCTTCAATGGCTGGGTGGCCGCGAAGGTTGCTAGCAACGAAAAGCTTGCCGACTTCTATCAACGTCGCTTCCGGCCTGAGTATGCGAGTGCCTTCGCCGCATGGCAGAAGCTTGACCCGCTGAACAATCCCTCTGCGCCCCCTGGCCCCATCTTTATGGTGGAATACAGGAGCTTAAACAGTCAGGAATCCGTCGAACTCGCGAAGGAAGCGACGGGCCACTACGAGGAGGGAGTCAGCACGCGGGAGACTGGCGACAGGTACGTGAAGGTCACTGTCTTCCTCGCGACCGTGCTGCTGTTGACCGCGCTCAGCCAACGCTTCGAAATCTTTGGGCCACGGGTTGCGGTAGTCGCGGTTGCGTTCGTTTTGCTTGCCGTCAGCACCTACTGGCTATTGACACTGCCGCGAGCTTAGACCTACTGGGATTCACCGCCGAAGCGTTCAACCTTTTCAATCATCCGAACTTCCAGCAAAACACCGTCGACAATGTGCAATACACGGTAACTCAGACTGGCAGTTTCTTGTTCTCAGACCATTTCGGCGGGTATAATGGGCCCGCTTTGTCTCTGGTTTGGGACCAACCTGGGAACCCTCCTTGCAGTGAGTTTTTGTATGGGCCAAGAACCATTTATCTTCCGCGCTCTGCGACAGCACATGCTACGGCCAGCTAATCACGCAGCCGTTGACGTCTATCAAAGACGTGGAGCGTCTTTCGCGGAGCCGTATGAATTGATCTGGCGCCTCGCGGTCCCGTTCGTGCTGAAGGCGTAGGAATCAAATGATCTTTCGCCGCAGGCTGCTGGCAATTCTTGCCTCGATCGCGGTTTCGACCTCAGCCTGCAACACCCGCCGCCCCGCCCGCTTTCTCATTCCCGATGGGTTCAAAGGCTGGGTCAGAATTAATTTCCAGGTCCCCAACACCAAGCCGCTTCCCGTCGAAGACGGCCGCTGGCTCTTCAATCTGGACTCGGCCGGCCATCTTCAGACGTCGAGCCCGCTGGACGGAGGCGTCGCCGCGGACGAGTTCCATTACGTTTCAAATGGCCGCCGGACGCCGCTTCATAAGACCGAATCCTGCGGAGGTGGGAGCATCTGGGGCCTATCCATAGGGAGCGATACCAACTCGAACCGCGCCGACCGCGAATGGTTTTTCGTCGGCTCCGAAGCGGAGTATCGCCAGCAGATTGATCCCGGAGGACGCATCTACATTCCATGTCTCGATAATTGAGAATCCTCGATTCGTGCCAGAACTGTGCTGCCATTCCCTCCGCTTTCCGCATCCACCTTCACCCCATCGTGCAGAAGGCTGATCGCCAGCTGAGGGTCACACTGGGCCGGAGTCCACACTGAGATATGGCTCGATCCGTCCCCGTAGATTTCGGCAGGAGCGGTGCAGTAATTGCTGTGTGGACAGACAAGTCAAACGGCACTTTGGAACGGCCCTGCAGTTCAATTGCTCCTTGGGGGTTGTGCCCGAGTGGCCTTCGCACGGGCTGGTTAGGTCCTAAACGGCGATGGCTACCCTCGGAGAAAATCAATTCCACAGATATTAGGGAAACTGCATTTGATCTATGGGGCTTTGTTTAGCTCTTGACGCTCTTCGAGCGATCAAAACTCCGGACAGATCCAGGTACTTAGTCATCGTCAGGATCGGTTGGCGGCCTCTTGTCATTCAAGAAATGCGCGGCGTTGAACTTTGCTGGAATGGTGTGAAAGGGTAGCGGCGGTTGAGTAAAGTCGAAGCAATCCGATAGGTCGCCGGTTCCCGGAAATTGATCCGCATAGATGAGGGTTGCGCCGGGCGCAATGTTGTTCAACCCAAAAGTATTTTCGATGAATTTCAGAATGCTGCCAAACTCGTAGAAATCGTGCGAAATATACGCCGGCTTGGCGTAGGGCGACACCACGATCATGGGCACTCGGAAACCGATTTCGTATTGGTTCAGCAAAAGTGGGGGCTTAACGTGGTCGTACCACCCTCCCCAGTCATCCCAGGTAATAATGATGGCGGTGTTCGCCCAGTAGGGACTGTTCCCAACTGCATTGACTATCGACGCGACCCACGATGGACCAGAGCCATCGGTAGTGACCGGATGATCGGACGCCTGTCCAGTGGGGATCACCCAACTCACGGACGACAGGTGATTCGTACTGATATCCGTGAGTATCTTGGTGGAGCTCAGAACGACGTGATTCTTCCAATCTGAGGCTGTGCAGGCGGTTGAATGTGCGGGGCCGCACATGTGCGAAATCGCGTTGGGCGCGGTCCAGATCGATCCCGGCGACGGCGCGTAATACTTCCAACTAAGTTTGCTTGCGTTGAGCAGATCGGTCAGCGTGGGACGGTCAAAGCAGGGGTAGACCTTGGATTCGATGCCGGTAGCGGGATCAATCAGTTGAACTCGTTCATCCGCAGGAGCGGTGCACCCGGTGTGCATCTGCGCGTTGATGCCTGGAACCCCGAGTGGATTCCCCGCAACGAGCAGGTTGTCGCCCTGCATTCCAGGCGGAACTGGAGCCGAACTTCCCGAGATGAGGTACTGATGCGCCGGCAGACTGGGCCCTTGATTGCTTTGAAACATGTTATCGGCGAAGGTGTAGGTTTCGGCTAGTTGAAAATAAGGCGCCACATCGCTCTGCTGCACATACGCAAATGAATAGTTCCCCTTACCGTCCAGGCAATAAGTCCCACTCTTCGCACAGGCAGTGTGTATCTTATCTGCGCCATCCATTTTCCCACCATCGAACATGTCCACAAAGGCGGGCATATGGGAGTGATCGGGATTGTAGGTTAGACAATTGCCCTGATCGCAGCCCAGAGGGACTGGCACCAGTGGGATATTCTGGCCCAGAGAATTCGTACCGCTCTGGGCAATGTCCGCGCCTGCGGCAATTAGCTTGGGATCCTGAAACAGGTTGTCGGGCGTTCGGTTCTCCTGAAAGATCACAATTACGTGCTGAATGAAGCTCACCGTTTGCGGGAGAACGGCCGAAGTGCTCGCGGCGAGAACGGCATCTCCGCCGTACGTTGCGGTGATATTGTGTATGCCGCGCTTCAGGGCTGATGTGGTAAGCATCGCCACGCCGCCACTTAAAGTTCCAGTGCCCAACGTCGTCGTACCGTCCTTGAAGGTCACCACTTCACCGCCGGGTGGATTGCCATTTCCGGAGCTGACGGTGGCAGTGAAGCTCACCGCCTGCCCGAAGTTGGACGGGTTATGGCTCGATGCAAGCACAGTATTTGTAGGCACCTTGTTGACCGTCTGTTGTACGGGTGCAGAGGTACTCGCTAAGAAGTTTGCATCTCCGGAGTAGATCGCTGTGATCGATCGAGCGCCTGTTGTCGTGAAGGTAAAGTTGAGGGTTGCCTGTCCGTTCTGGAGCGTAACCGTGCCCAGAAGAATTTTTCCCATGAACTTCACCGTTCCCGAGGGCGTGCCATCGAATTGTCCTGAAACCGTTGCTGTGAGCGCCACAGATTGATTCAGGACGGAAGGGTTAGGCGAGGTTGTCAGCACCGTGGTTGAAGTGGCTTTATTTACCGTCAGAACGAAGTTCTGCATTGCCGGCGAACCGACTCCGTTCTGCGCCGTAAATGTGATATTGAAGACGCCGCTGGCGCCGGGTGTACCGCTCAGGGTGCCGGTTCCGTTGCCGTTGTCAACGAATGTCACACCATTCGGCAAATTCCCGCTCTCGACGATGCCAGGAGCCGGCGATCCTGTCGTGGTCAGAATAAACGAGCCCGCCTGCCCCAGCGTGAAGGCTGCATTGTTTGCGCTCGTGATCGTCGGCGGCTGACCTGTTGTTACGAGGAAGAGATACGCGGCGATGTTGCCGATCAACGGGCTACTGCCTCCCCCCATTAACGATGCATCCTGGCCATCCGTCGCGTATGCGTAAAGAATGTGAAGACCGAACGAAAGCGTGGGTAGCGTACCTGTAAAGTTTCCGGGCGTCGTTGCAGTGGCTGGCGTCCACGCTCCCTGCCACGTGTCCACCTGGAAGTACACCGCGTCCACGGTCGTCGCCGTGGGAGAAAATGTGCTGCTGGCGGTAAACGTGAACGAAGGGGTCGCGTTGGTTGTCTGGTTGTTCGGTAGCGTGCTGATGGCTGTTGTGAGAGGAATGTTTTGCACCTGCTGCTGGGTTAGAACGGTGACGTCGTTGCTAGTCTGATTGTCCACGTAAATCTGGTTCGTTACCGCGTTCACCGACAGAGCAAAAGGGTTCGTCCCAGCCGCCACCGCGGTGGTTGTGTTCGTGGCTCCGTCAATCACCGTGACGTTGGCGCTACCCTGGTTAGCCACGTAAATCTGGTTCGTAACGGCGTTCACCGCCAGCGCAACGGGTTGCGTCCCGGCCGCCACCACGGTGGTTGTGTTCGTGGTTCCGTCGATCACCGTCACGTTGGCGCTGCCCTGGTTGGCTACGTAAATCTGGTTCGTCACTGGGTTCACTGAAACCGCGATCGGATTCGTCCCAACCGCCACCGAGGCGGTCGTGTTCGTAGCCCCGTCAATCACCGTAACGTCGTTGCTGGTCTCATTGACCACATAGATCTTGTTCGTCACCGGGTTCACCGCCACGGCAACCGGGTTCGTTCCCGCCGGTACCAAGGTACTGGTGTTCGTAGCGCCGTCAATCACGGTCACGTTGGCGCTGTTTTGGTTGGCCACGTAGATCTGGTTCGTTACCGTGTCCACTGCGACGGCGACCGGATTTGTGCCAACTGCTACCGCGGCGGTCGTGTTGGTAGCCCCGTCAATCACGGTTATGTCGTTGCTGGTCTGATTGGCAACGTAGATCTGGTTCGTCACGGGATTTACCGCCACGGCAACGGGGTTCGTCCCGACCGCTACCGCAGTGGTCGTGTTCGTGGCCCCGTCGATCACCGTCACGTCTGCGCTGCCGTTATTGGCGACGTAGATCTGGTTCGTCACGGGGTTCACGGCCACGGCAACGGGTTGTGTCCCGACCGCTATCGTGGTGGCCGTGTTGGTGGCGCCATCGATCACGCTCACGTTGTTGGTAGTTTCATTCGCGACGTAAATCTGTTTTGTGACCGGATTTACCGCTACAGCAACGGGTTGCGTCCCTACCGCTACCGTGCTGGTTATGTTCGTGGCCCCGTCAATCGCGGTCACGTTGGCGCTGTCCTCGTTGGCGACGTAGATCTGGTTCGTCACGGGGTTCACCGCAGCCGCGACAGGTTGCGTCCCAACCGTCACCGTGATCGTCGTATTCGTAGCTCCATCAATCACGGTCATGTCGTTGCTGGTCTCGTTGGCCACGTAAATTTGATTTGTGACGACATTCACCGCCACAGCAAAGGGATTTGTGCCAACCGCTACCGACGTCGCGCCGTTGGTAGCCCCGTCAATCACCGTTACATTGGCGCTGCCCTCGTTGGCGACATAAATCTGGTTCGTCACGGGGTTCACCGCCAGCGCAACTGGTTGCGTCCCAACCGCTACCATAGTTCCCGTATTCGTGGCCCCGTTAATCACGGCCACATCGTTGCTGGTCTCGTCGACCACGTAGATCTGGTTCGTGACAGGGTTCACCGCAACCGCAACTGGTTGCGTACCGGCCGCTACCGTGGTCGTTGTATTCGTAGCCCCATCAATCACGGTCACATCGTTACTGGTGCCGTTGGCTACATAGACTTGGTTCGTAACCGGATTCACCGCAACCGCAACCGGTTGCGTACCGACTGCTACCGTGGTGGTCGCATTCGTCACCCCGTCAATCACGGTGACGTCGTTGCTGGTCTGGTTGGCTACGTAAATCTGATTCGTCACGGGATTCACCGCTACCGCAACGGGGTTCGTCCCTCCCATTACCGTGGTCGTCGTATTTGTAGCCCCGTTAATCACGGTCACGTCGTTGCTAGTCTCGTTGGCTACGTAAATCTGATTTGTCAGCGGGTTTACCGCAACTGCAACCGGGTTTGTACCCGCCGCCACCGCGGTTGCCGCGTTCGTGGCTCCATCAATCACCGTAACGTTGTTGCTTGCAAAATTGGCGACATAAACCTTGTTCGTCACCGGGTTGACCGCCAGGGCACTGGGATTCGAACCGGTTCCGACGGTCGCTACGGGGGTTTGCGAATTGCCTCGCATTGGCCAACCGAACAACAACAGCGCTGCGCACATTCCTGGCAGCCAACGATGCCGCGTCCATCCGAAGCCAAGGCCTCGGCCGTTCCGACCCATGGTAGCCCAGCACCTTTGCGGAGTGCTTTCCTCAGCAGCAACTCTACTTCGCGGAAAGATTCTAGACGGGACGGAACCCGAGGGGCAGACTGCTGACTGAAGGCGACTCAGCCGCAAGAAATGAGTTTTCCGAAAATGCTCCACGACCTACCTCTGACAAATATGCCGACCAAGATCTTCAATCGAAATTGAAAATATGGAGTTGTACTTTGACCAAAATCCCCGTTGACTTCGAATATGGTGACGATTTTATACCTGCCTCACCCTTCGCAACACTACAAAACAAGTTCACGCGGAAACGTAATGGGAGCGTGAGAGGTTGCGCACTCTCACCCCGTGCCTGAGCACCCGGCTCTGCACCATATTTGGGCAATTGACCGACCCTCCTAAGAGGCGTACCGTGATCGCCATATACAAAAACAAGTCCGTCGCCGCGCCCTGCGGCGAAGGTTCCTTTCACCTGCTAACCGAACGAAAGGAGCGTCACATGTTCACCCGAGTAGTTGAACTAACCGCCAAAACCGGAAAGACCCAAGAACTCTCCAACACTATCAATGACAAAGTGCTGCCCATCCTGAAGAAGCAGAAAGGCTTCGTAGATGAGACAGTCCTCGTCTCAGACGCGGACACTCGTGTCCTGGCCCTGAGTTTTTGGAATACAAGAGAGGAGGCGGAGCAGTATCAGCGCGAACAGTACCAGAAAGTGCATGAAACGGTTCGGCACCTACTTGAGGCCGAACCCTTGATTCGTACGTTCGATGTCCACACGTCAACCACGCACCGGATCGCGGCAGGCAAAGCCGCCTGAGGCCGGAATAGACGCTTCGTAGTCAGCCACGGGCGGGCATAGCGCTCGCCCCTTTTCAACTTCTCCAGGAAGGGAGACACTATGGCTTCGAAAAACGTGGAAACGCTCCGTGCTGCACACGATAACTGGAACCGCCGTGACTTCGCAGGCGTAATCCGCAATGCCGCGGAGGAGTTTGTCTACACCGATAATGCCCGGGGCCTGAACCTTAACGGTCGGGACAAGTTTCGGGAATGGACCGAGGCATGGGTAAAGGCCTTCTCGGATGCCCGAATCATCAACCCCGAGTACACTGACGCCGGAGACATTGTCGTCGCCCGGTTTACCACCGAAGGCACAAACGACGGGCAATTCGGTTCGTTCCAGCCCACCGGACGTCGGATGTCTTTGCCGTTCTGCGAGATCTGCCAATTCGACAAACAAGGGCGGATTGTGTCTGGCGGCTGCTACTACGACCAATACACGCTCTTGACCCAGCTTGAGCACATACAACCTCTCGCCGCAGCAGCCTAGAACCCGGGCCTTCACAGAAGGCCTCACCAGCCTCAAAAGGCGCGCATCGGGCGCGCCCTTTGTCTTCAAAACTCTCTCTCCGCCGCCCCTGCAACGCAGAATGCGAGACCTCACCGAGCAAGAACGATCAAGCGCGTCGAGGAGAGCATCCATTGATCGGCATCACTTCCAGCGCAGCGATCACGTACCAGTAGCGGCCTTGAGAATCGTCGCGAAACTCTTGGACCGCATACCCCGACGGCAAACGCTCGATGCGCCTTTCCTTAGGCAAGATGTGCTTGTTGCGCACTACGACGAACGGTCTGGAGTTTTCGTCATTGCAAGATGGTGACGCTCTCATCTTTCCATAGGAGCAATGGACTTGGGAGTGCCATGTTCGACACCTTCGGAAGGGAAGTTCACACAACTGTCGGATGGGCGCTGGATTGCACAGCGCCGGCCACTCCCTCGTGACCGCTTACGCGCTGCAGCGGCCGGATACGCAATGGTCCGTGATGCTGGTCAATCGCGATCAGGAGAACGATCACAAGGTAAGAATCGAATTTGCTGACGCGAAGGCTGGCGCTGGTCGTGGGTTTGCTGGGCCGGTCAGCGTAGTGACATTCGGGAGCGCGCAATATCAGTGGCACCCCACGAAACAGGGCGGCTTCCCCGATCCCGATGGCCCGGCAGTGAAATCCACAGTAAACGCGGGCACGGATACCCTGTACGAACTTCCCAAAGCTTCGATGACGGTAATCCGGGGAGCAGTGGCCAAGTAATCGCCATTCAAGAGGAATGGCGGGGACGACGAGACTCGGAACCCACGATCTCTGCCGTGACAGAATAATCCACAGCTTTGCATGAGTGAACAAGGGCGGGCAGGAATGACGATAGCCAATTCGCTACGACCTCCTTAAGACACATTTTCACGAACCATTCCAGGGGTCAACAGCAGCAAGACCACAGTCTTCGAAGTCTGCAGTATTGCGCGTTGCGAGCTTGGCCCCTCGCACTTGGGAAATGGCTGCGATCTGGGCATCCGCATGGCTGATAGGTTTGCCGAGCGCACGGCGGTCAGCGGCAATCTTAGAGAAAACTCGCGCTGCGTCGCTCTCGAACCCGAAGACACGGCCGGCAAAATCCTCGGCAAACATAGCCTCCGCAGCCGCCAGCAACCCCTCGCGGCGCTTGCCCTTGGTGAGCAACTCAATTCCATAAAAGATTTCTGCCTCTGTGATTGACGTCGTAAAGAGTTCTGCGGCCGGTTGTTTCGAAACCCATGCCACAACCCGGGGAGAGGGCTTGGGCCTCATGAGCTCTGAGAGTACATTGGTGTCGAGGATGATCATTCGCCAAATCCCGGGGCCTGGCGCATAGAATCGCGTCGCGACAACTCAAATTCGAACCCGCCAAACGCTGCAAATCGTCGGTGAATGGTCTCCGCTAGGTTCCCCTTTAGTGGTGGGGAAGTGGTTAGAGCTGAGCGCAAAATCTCCCTGGCCTCTTCCTCCATCGAACGTCCGTGATGGGCAGCACGAACCCTCAACCGGGTCTTGGTTTTCTCGTCAAGTTGTCGAATCGTTAATGTCGCCATGCTGTCAATGCTATCACTGCTAGCCACGAATGCAAAGCGGCCTACCAGTTTGGATCAAGCCAGACTCCCACCTTTTCGGGATCAGGTAGAAATAATCCGAGGGGCTTGCATCGTGCGAAAATTATCCTTATTATGGGCTTGTAAGACGGTCCCACGAGCACTGGTTTGTAGCGTTCACCTCGTACCAGCCTTCGGTAAGTATAGCGTCTCCAATAAACAACCCTAAGACCGCGAGCTTTGGCTAGCTCTATGACGCCGGCGCAACCACGCCTGCGTTCCCGAGATCTGCCGGTGACTGCGGATGGAGGCGAAGTGGAAGAGTCCAAATTCGCAACTCCGCGCGTGCGGATCACCACGGTTCGACCTACCCGCGTGGCAGGTTCGGTAGCGTTCGGCGTCCGACCAGGTACTCGGGGTATTCCAAGTCTCCAAGGTCGGCGAGCCAAACGACCATATTTCCAGGACTCTGAACAACATGTCGCCTCCTTGTTCTCGAGTTTGTTCTCGCGACTGCCAATAGTTTCGCGAATGTTTGAACCCTAGAAATGCTCCTTCTGGTTACAAGGCGCGGCAAAAAGAGTGGTTTCTTTCAGCGAAATGCGAGGATCGTCTGCTAAGCTCTTTTTCTCGACATTCTTGGTGCACCAGACTGCCGTGGATTCGGCAATTGCTCAGGAGGATTTATGCGGAAAAAACTTCTACTCACGACGATGATGACCGTAGCCCTGGCATGGGCCGGTACGAAATTACAGTCCGGCACGATCGCTTCGGAAAGTTCAGTCGATTGCGGAACCCAGAAGCAGGGACACAAAGGCAAGAACGAGGTCGACCTTGTGTGTCAGGAATATGTAGTCCGTGCCGGGGACGTGGAATACCACATTCGTCAACCCAAGCAGCACGACCAGGGCCTGCTGCCGCTGAACTCACCAATCGACTTCACCCTCGACAAAGACCAGATGAAGTTCAAGCTGAACGGAAAGAAGTACCAGTTTCTCGTCGTCTCGGAAGCGAATGTAGCCGCCAAGCCCTGAATGACCAAACTGACTGAACAGCGTCAAACCGAAAGGTTAACCCTCAGGAATCATCTGTTGGACAGAAATGGGGTGCGATTTTGGCTCGCATGTCGAAGTCCCGTCGCAATACGTCCTTCCTCCCGCTGGACGACACCCTGTTCGCCGTCAAGCCTCGCAAGCCGGTTCCACATGAATTCGTGCTCGACACGATCGCTACGCTGTCACCCAAGACGCGCTCCATGTTCGGCTGCCTCGCGATCTACGTTGAGGACAAGATTGTCTTCATCCTCCGCGACAAACATGATCAGGCGGCAGACAACGGGGTGTGGCTCGCCACAACCGAAGACCAGCACCGGAGTCTGCGGCGAGAGTTCCCCAACATGCGATCCATCCAAGTATTGGGGAAGAAGGTGACGGGCTGGCAGGTTCTTCCAGCCGATGCGCAGGATTTCGAGGAAGCTGCGCTGCACGCCTGCGATCTTGTGCTGGCAGGGGATCCTAGAATCGGGAAAGTAGCAGAGAAACGGCGGGCATCAAGATCGGCGGCCAAGACGGCAACAAAATCCTCGAAGCTGGCGAAGGCACCCAAGAGACCAGCGAAAGCTCGTAAGATGCTGTGACGAGCGGCGGCCAGACCTCGCCATCGGTTCGCTATCCAACGTGGTCAGCCTTCTACCTGGTCGAGTACGGGCAAACCTTAGCTGACCGACTAGGTAAAGGTTGCCGACAAACCAGGAGCTATCATCTGGCTACCCAGCTGTGAGGCAGGGCTGCAGGCGCAGCACACTCGGGCCAGAGATGCCATTCGTTGACGGGCTACTACTGCGTCCGTAAGATGAAGCGACTGGAGGCAAGGCACCGTTTAGTGATCGGCCAGACCATTTCGCACTACCGCATCGTCGAGAAGCTGGGCGGCGGCGGCATGGGCGTGGTTTATAAAGCCGAGGACACCGAACTCGGCCGTTTCGTGGCCCTCAAGTTCCTTCCCGATGATCTTTCGCGAGACCCCCAGGCCCTGGAACGTTTTCGCCGAGAGGCGCGGGCGGCATCGGCTCTCAATCATCCCAACATCTGCACCATCTACGAAATCGGCAAAGGCAGTGAGCAGTCGTTCATCGCCATGGAGTTTCTCGACGGCGAGACGCTGAAGCATCGCATCGGTGACAAGCCGATGGAGAGCGAGACGGTGCTCGCGCTGGGCATCGAAATGGCTGACGCGCTGAATGCGGCGCACTCCAAGGGGGTGATCCACCGCGACATCAAGCCGGCTAACATTTTTGTGACGGCCCAGGGGCATGCCAAGATTCTCGACTTCGGACTGGCCAAGGTTTCGTCCTCCGGCGGGCGAATTCCTGAAAGTGCAGTGATGCTGGAAGCCACGGCCGACGTCGGCCCCGCACAGCTGACCAGTCCCGGCACGGCAATGGGCACGGTCGCATACATGTCGCCCGAACAGGTGCGGGGAAAAGAATTGGAC
Organism: uncultured Acidobacteriota bacterium; assembly: GCA_963788605.1. Taxonomy (GTDB): domain Bacteria; phylum Acidobacteriota; class Terriglobia; order Terriglobales; family Acidobacteriaceae; genus JABDBE01. Next base: position 44,907 of record CAWBHD010000001.1, read on the forward strand.
GCTCGCACGGACCTGTTCTCGTTTGGCGTGGTGCTCTATGAAATGGCCACGGGGAGCCTGCCGTTTCGCGGCGACACTTCAGGAGTGGTCTTCGAGTCCATCCTGAACCGGGCACCGACGAAGCTGGCACGACTCAACCCGGAAGCACACCCGGAGCTGGAACGGATCATTGAAAAGGCGCTGGAGAAAGACCGGGACACACGCTACCAGCACGCCTCCGACCTCCTGGCTGACCTCAAGCGTCTGAAGAGGCAAAGCGAATCGAGCGGAATCGCGGTGCAGGCGGTGCCCGAGACGAGGCGCAACCAGGCCTGGATTTGGATTGCTGCGGGCGTTGCCGTTGTCGCGCTGCTAGCTGCTTTCGCGTGGTACCTGCGGTCCGGTAGGACAGCACAGATTGATTCGATTGCCGTTCTGCCTTTTACCAACGTCAGCGGGGATGCCAGCGTTGACTACTTGAGCGACGGCATCACCGAGTCCCTGATTGCCAGCCTCACTCACGTTCCCGATCTGAAGGTGAAGTCACGCAACTCAGTCTTTCGCTACAAAGGAAAGGATGTAGACGCGCTGAAGGCCGGCAGCGAGCTGGGCGTGTCGGCTCTGGTCAGCGGGCGCGTAACGCCGCACGGCGACAACGTGGAAGTCAGCGCTGAACTGACCGACGTCCGCGACAATACGGAGCTTTGGGGACAGCACTACAGCGGTAAGAGTACGCAGATCATCGTGCTGGAGCAGCAGATGGCCGGCGATCTGGCGGCGACATTGCGCTCCGGAATGAGCAGTTCCGAGAAACAGCTGATCACCAAGCAGGGCACACAGAACCCCGAGGCCTATGAGCTGTATCTGAAGGGGCGTTACGCGTGGAGCAAGCGAACGGCCGCAGACCTGGAGACGGCGATCTCGTATTTCAACCAGGCTATCGCCAAGGACCCCGGCTACGCGTTGGCGTATTCGGGTCTGGCCGATGTGTACACGGTCTTTCCGGTCTATGGCGCGAAATCGAGCGACGTCGTTCCCAAGTCGAATGCGGCTGCGCGCAAGGCACTGGAGCTGGATCCTACATTGGCGCATCCCCATGCGGTGCTGGGCGGCAACATCATGGAGTACGACTGGGATTTTGCCGGGGGAGCGGCGGAGTACAAGAAGGCTTTCGAACTGGATCCGAACGATGCCTCGGCCCACCAATGGTATGCACAGGATCTTGCCTGGATTGGCGGCCGAGAGCAGGAGGCGCTGGCCGAGGCAGATCGCGCCCACCAGCTTGATCCCTTGTCGCCAATCATTACCTCTAACGTGGGATTGGTTCAGGCCCTGGGACGAAAGTTCGACGAGGCTATTGCCGCCTGCCAGAAATTGGCCGCGGAGAACCCGACATTCGCCCAGGCACACTTTTGTCTAATTCAAGCCTATTGGGGGAAAGGCATGTACCTGCAGGTGGTGGAAGAATACAAACTCCTCGGTCAACTGGGTGGGGATCCAAAGGACGTGGAATTCGCCTCCGCTCTCGAACAAGGCTTTCACGCCGGAGGATGGAAGGGCGCTCTGACCAAAGGCATAGATGTCCGGCAAGCGCAGCGGAAGGCTGGTTACTCGCCTGCCTACGAGATTGCGGCTCTCTACGCCGGGTTGGGAGAAAAAGACGAAGTCTTTCGCTGGCTCAACGCCGCCTACGAAGAGCGCGACTACCAGATGGAAAGCCTGAAGACCGACTTCCGGCTCGACCCTGTCCGTTCCGATCCACGGTTTGTCGAACTCGTACGTAAAGTTGGGCTGCCGCAATAGTGACAGTAGGTGTACCTTTTCCCAGAATTCCACCTTTACCGCTGGTGATTGCAGCAACGGGCGATTGGCGTCAGCAGCCAGTTCTACCCCTGCCAACGATTCCGGACGGATGACGGGCAAACCGGAAGTAGTTCTGGGCCAGAAGTCGGCCTCGGTTGGGGAATATGAAGAGATTGAACGGTTCAAGGTGACGCGCTTCGCCGACATACCGGTCGCATCGCTCGTTCAACGATCCTCCCGCCCAGCCGCCGGTGCTTCTTCAAACATGCTAGGATTTGTTCCGCAGAGGAGAACTCTGGGGAGCGATTGCGAGGCCAAGTGGAGGCGCAAGCCCGTGGCGCCATTCTGATAAGGAGAAGCTGATGAAAATCACCGCGTTCTGTGTGGCGCTCATTCTGCTCTTGACCGGGGGGGCGTGGGCAGGCACCGAGAAGGTGCTGTACGCCTTCTGCTCGCAACAGAACTGCGCGGACGGTGCCTATCCGTACGCCGGCGTAATTGCTGACAAAGCACACAATCTTTATGGTACGACCCAACAAGGCGGTGACAATTTCGCCGGCCTGGTCTACGAACTCAAGCACACCAAGAGCGGCTGGAAGGAAATTGTGCTCTACAAGTTTACGGGTGGCACGGACGGAGGCGGCCCTACGGGGCAGTTGGTTTTCGATGCAGAAGGCAATCTCTACGGCATTGCCAACGGCGGCGGTGCCGGTTATGGCACCGTCTATGAACTCAGCCCGTCAAAAGGCGGCTGGACTTTTAAGGTGATCCACACCTTTCACGGAGGAGATGACGGAATTGTCGGTATTGGCGTCAGTGGTTTGGTGCTCGATAAAGCCGGCCATCTTTATGGCGTGACGGAGATGGGCGGTACGGCTGGCTTTGGCACGATTTTCAAGCTTTCGCGCGTGGGCAGTAAGTGGAATAAGACGATCCTCTATAACTTTGCCGCAGGCGCGGACGCAGAGGATCCGTTGATGGGGCTGACCTGGGACAAGTCCGGCAATCTCTACGGCGCTACGGTGGGTGGTGGCGCCGATGGCTGCGGCGCGGTGTTTGAACTCGCGCACCAGAAGAAGGGATGGAAGGAAAGCGTGATCTACAGCTTCACCGGCGGAAGCGATGGCTGCTGGCCGGAATTCGGCTCGGTCAGCATTCCCAAGTCAGGCGAAATCTATGGCACCACCGGCGCCGGCGGCTCGTACAATCAGGGCGTGGTTTACCTGCTCAAACGCTCCAACGGCACTTGGAGCGAGACGACGCTGTATGACTTCACAGGCGGTAACGATGGAGGGCAGGTGTTCGCGGGTGTGACATTGGATCCGGCCGGCAATATCTTCGGCGCGGCTGCATACTACGGAACCGGTAATTATGGAACCGTGATCGAGCTGGCAAAGCAAAAATCGGGCTACCAGGAGAAGACATTGCAGGACTTCACCGGGAGCGACGGCGGATATCCCTATGGGAACATCATGGTTGATGCCAAGGGTAACCTGTATGGCACCACGTTCCGGGGCGGCAACCTCAGTTGCAACACGGTGCAGCAAGGCTGCGGCGTCGTTTTCGAAATGAAGCCGTAGATCACTGCGCTTCTTACCAACGAAGAAAGCAAAATGCCGCCCGAAGTCTGGGCGGCTTTCCTTTGAGACTACAAGCCCGGAAACTGATGAGGACGTGGACCGTCGAAATGCTCACGTTGGCGATCACATCGTCGCCGCAAGTAAGAACGGAACGCCTGTGAAATCGGGCTCGGAATCGCGCGGAGCGGACAGGACAACGCCCTGCTGTCGACGCCACACAGATGCAGATTAGCATCGGCGCGGCGACAAAGTCTACGAGGGCTTGCGATAAGGTATCGTTCTCTCACTCAGGGCGCCTGATTCGCTCCGATGTCATATCCGCTGCTGTTCGGCAGAGGGTTCCCGAAAAAATCCTGAGTGCCCATGGAGCATCCCGTGATGCCCAGGCAAACATTGGTCCCAGCACCCCGAACCGGCGATCCTGTCTGCAACTTCGCGAACTTTGACTTGCCGGGTAACGCGCTGAATGGACTATTGAAGGGAGGCGCCGGGCAGATCAACGGCACTACTCGCGCAAGCCACGATGTGAACCGCGTTGGGGTGGGAACAGGCGTCTACTCGCTAGGCGCCCCCCGGCAGTTGGAATTCGGGCTCCGGGCCACGTTCTAGCTCAGCTGACGAATCGAAGACTGACCGCCTGAGAATTTACTCGTCAAGCGTCGGTGAAGTCGGGCTGGCTGCGGATTCAATATGTCAACCGTGTGTTTGCTCTGACACTTACGTTTGTCCGTCACTCGGGCTGGGGCCAGACGGGCCCGATGCAGATTTTTTGGCCGTCTCCACGTCGCCCGACGATTGTGAAAACGGAGGGCGGGCGACTATTTAAGGTCGTTCACCAGATACAAATCGGAAAGCGTGCGGCCGTATTCGTAGACGTAGTTGTTGCCGTCGGGAGTGATGAGGACGGAGCTAATGTCGGTGACGCCGGAGACATCCGGAGGAACCAGCTTTTTCCAGAGTTGTTTGCGACCGGCCGCCAAGTCTAATCGATTGACGGTGGCGGGTACTTCGCCGAGCCGATAGACAAACAGTGAGCGGCCGTCGCTGGTCCACGTGATGGGAGCCTCTCCAACCTCGAGTCCAGGAATAGGACGAATCTCACCGCTGTCCAAGATGAGCAATGCAGGCTTCTGATCTGGAGTAAGGAACGCCACTTGCTTGCCGTCGGGAGAGATGGAGAACAGGCTCGCGTTTACACCTTCCTCGGTGATGGCTTTGGCTGGGCCGCCGTTCAGGTCTTGCACGTAAAGCCGCACGCCCTTGCCGGGCTCATCGGCGGAGAACAATAGTCGCTTGCCATCAGGAAACCAGCGTCCATCAAGACGATTGATTTGGTCATGCGTTACCTGTTTCGATTCTCCAGCGCCAGTAGGGAGCAGGTTGAACTGGACGGGGGGCCTAGGCAGACCCGACAATGCCCATCTTTGATCGGGTGACAGCGCATAGCTCGCGCCGTCGCCGAGTCGGATCGCAGGCGATCCATCGGTGCCACGCAAGTAACTGGAGTAGTTCTCCCCGCCCGCTTCCCCGGATTCGGTAAATAAGAGCTTCTTACCGTCCGGGGACAAATCCTTGGGCGCCGACCAGTCCAACCAGGAAAGGTCACGCTCCTTGCCGCTGCCGGCGGTCATACCGACCATCCCAACGCGGGGCACATCACGAGTAATCAGCACACGCCCGTCCTTGGCCACATCCTGGAGCGTGAGCGTGCCCGGTTCACGCGCCAGAAGCCGCTCCTTCCCCGAGAGGTTTACAGCGGAAAGATAGCGACCGTAGCCCAGCCGGGTACTAGAAAACCAGATTTCGTTTCCATTCGGGGACCAGTCCAAACCCCAGGCTGTCTCCCAACCGGTGGACAAAGTCGTCTTCTTCCCGGAAAGATCGACTACCGCGATCGATCCTGCGTCATCCCGGCGGACGGGATGCTCAATGAAAGCAACTACACCCCCCCTGGGGTTGACTCGCGGGTGGCTGAGCCATCCTCCTGTTTGATACAACACTTTTCCGATAGGATATTCGAGACGGCTCAATCCGCCGAACTCACGCACCACGGCAAAGTTGGTCCCGTCGGGCGACCAGTCCGCCCACTGCACGTTCTCGAGCACCTCACGGGGAGCCCCGCCGCCGAGCGGCACCCTGCCCAACGTACCCTTGTTAATGTAAGGATCGACGTTGTGACTGTTGAGCAGAACGGCCATCTCGCCTTCGGATGAGATCGACAACACTCAGCCTTCGACAACCCAAACGGACGGGATTCAGGGCTGTCAGGTCGCGTGACCAGCAGTTCGATGGGGTTTCCCTCCCACGCTGCACTGTAGACGATGTTTTTTCCGTCAGGAGCAAAACGCGCCATGCGGATGGTGCCGCCGCGAAACGTCAGCTGGTGATAGGTCGGCGGCGTAATGCTGGAAGCCAGTCCTTCGCGCTTTCCCAGCACATATGCTCCGGCGATAAGCGCGAGCGCTACGAGCGCCGTAACCAGGGCGATGAATCGACCGCTGAGCTTGCCAACGGCCGGAGTTGATGGCAGCTCCGCAGCAGCGGGTTGTGTCGCAATCTTCGTGCTCGGGTGCGCGTCGGATCCCCGCCGCAAACGCTGCAGGTCGACGCGGAAATCGGAGGCGGTCTG
>CAWBHD010000002.1:0-506247 GCA_963788605.1 uncultured Acidobacteriota bacterium
ACCAGCTTTTTCTTCTGATAAATCAGCTCTGTCCGGGTCAGGTCCGGTTTGACAAAGCGGTTATAGACCTGCTGCACCTCCTGGAATCCCTGGGCCTCGATGAAAAGCCCGTTCAGGGTATTGAGAAAATCATAGCCGGTGGTGCCCGCAACCGGCCAATCAGGCGGCAAGGGTTCGTCCGCGGCGAGGATCTTTTCCACCACCACGTAGAGATTTTCCCGGTCCGCCGGGGCCTTCTCGCCGGGGGCCAGGTGGCTTTGCAGCCGCTGCAGATATCCCAGGGGGTCGTATAATCCGTCAATGTGATCGATTCTGTACTCCGGAGACCTTCCCTTCCCGGATCAGATTGAACAACAGGCTGTGACTCGCCTCGAAGACCCGGGGGTCTTCCACCCGGAGGCCGATCAAATCGTTGACGCTGAAAAAGCGCCGGTAATTGATCATGTCCAGGGATACCCGCCAGTAGGCGAGGCGATAAGGCTGCAAACCGAGGAGGCGGTCCATCAGGTTAAAGCTTTCCGGGTCTCCGGCGCGGCCATTAAAAATGGCGATATTTTCATCGAGAAATTTCTTAATCAGGGGATTTCCCTGGTAGAGGAGCCAGAGATTATTCTTCAGGATTTCTTTTTGCCGGTGGCGTTCCAGGAGTTTTCTCTTACTGCTCAGGGAGCGGGGCGGGAGATGTTCCACCAGGGTGATGAGCCCCAGGAGACTCATAATGGCGGAATTCCCCTCCCCTAATTCCCGGGTCAGGTCTGCCAGCCGGTGCCTTAGGATGAGTTCGTAGGTCTTGGGGTCCAAGGGAAATTTATGCTCATAGTAATAGACGAAAAAGCCCTCCTCTTCCAGGGCCAGCCTGAATTCCTGGTTTTCCAGGACCTGCCCGTAAGGCGAGCCTAGCACGGGTTGGATGACACGACCTTCCAACACCCGGTTAAAAGGATGCCAATCAATGTCAAAGAAGACGGCAAAAGGAGAGCCCGGGCCATTTTCCAGGACATCCAGCCACCAGGGGTTGTTATGGCTCAGGGCCATGTGGTTGGGGACGATGTCCAGCAGGAGGCCCATATCCTTGGATTTCAGGACCTTTCTCAAAGCCCTCAGGGAGACCCTGGAGCCCAGCTCCGGATTGATTTCCAGGGGGTTGGTCACCGAATAGCCGTGGAGGCTGCGCCGGCGGGCCTTGAAGAAGGGGGAGGCGTAGAGGTCGGAGATGCCGAGTTCGTGCAAATACGGCACCAGGGCCTGGGCGGTGATGAAGCGGAAGCCATGGTGGAATTGCAGACGATACGTGGCGGCAGGGACTCTAAAGCCGGTCATGGTTCGTTCCACCAGGACACCTCCTTACTTAGTCAACTCTGGACCGATAGCCTTGGTGCCTAACGCCGCAAAATGTTCCACCCAGTTACGGGCCTCCCCGGTCCCTGTTCCGACTGCTGGCGCTGCTGGGGATAGACGGAGTTCAGCATTTCATAATAGATATTCTGCACTTTCCAGAGATGCACGGCAAAGGGCAATTCCGTTTCCAGGGTTACCGCGGCCTCCAATTGCTGCAAGTATTCCAGATCAAGGGGGTGTTGCCGGAATCTCTCGGCCAGGCGTTCGATGGCTTTCCTCAGGGCATATTCCAATCCTGCCCCTTCAAGCCCGATCTCTAACAGGCGCGCTTCTTCCAGGAGGCTGCGGATCAGCTGCAGGTCCAATTCCGGCGCCCGGAAGGCCTCGAGCAGGTAACGGTTCAGGACAATCTCCGCCGTGGCCAGAAAGGGCCGGGGCAGGGGCACCCCCAGTTCCCTATGGAAGCGCATCAAGGGCACGTTGTGGGAATAGAGCCGGCCATAAGCGGACCAGACCTCTTCCAGGGTCATTTCCATAATCTGGTCCAGGACCTTGCGCTGTTCGTCCCGGAAGAGGGACCGCAGGGAGTAAGTGGAGTCTCCGAAGTGTTGATCGATGCGGCGGATGGTCTCGGGAAAATCGGTCCAGGAAAAGGCCTCGCCGACCTCCGCGGCCATGGCCGCGTAGGCCTCCTCCCCCTGGAACTCCCGCACGCCGCCGCAGAGGTTGTGGTCGCCGAAGTGCAGCACCGCGAAGCTCATGGCAGCGGAATTCCAGGTAATATCGGAGGTCACCTGTATCCGTCCCACCGCCAGCTTGGCCTTGCCCGCCTCCGCCAGCCGGTAGTCTTCCCGGTCAACGGTGTAGCAAAAAATGCGGTCCTGGACATGATAATCTTCGAAGAGGGAACTGATGGCGTAATGGGCTCCCACGGTGAGCAGGTCCACCATGGCGGGTTTGACGAACTTCTCGAAAATCCGGCGGCCGTCCCCATGTTCCGGGATATTGCTCTTGGCCTGCTCCAGCCGTTCGAGGAATCGGGCTTCATGGTCCTCTCCCAGGACATCCCGGGCCAATTGGACGACGCGGCCGGCATACTGGAGGATCTGCACGGTTTCCAGACCCGAAAGTTCGTCGAAAAACCAGCCGCAGCTGGTGTACATCAGCATGGCATGGCGCTGCATCTCCAGGAGTTTCAGGACCAGGCTCTGTCTCATTGGGACTGAGCTCCCGGCAGGCGTGTCGCTGCAGAAACTCCTCTAAGACATCCTCGCGGCGATTGAGGATGATGGAGATGTAATCATTTCTGGCCGCCCAGGGGTCTTTGAGAAACTGCGAGGCTCTTTCCTCATACAGGGGCGCCAGGGTGTCCCGCAGCCAGTCCAGGGCTTCCCGCAGGGGGCGCGCCAGGCCTGGTTCCACCCGGAGCGCATGCCGCTGTTGCAGCCGCAATCCTGCCGCCAGCGCTCCACCCCGTGGACACAACTCCAGGAAGTATTCTCAAAAATCTCCACTTCGAAGATGGGCGGATGCTTCTCCAAATACTCCCCATAGTTGGTCAGGCGGGCCAGGTTGTCGGTTTCCAGGTACTCCAGGGCGTAGGCCAGGGCCATGTCGCCGTGGAGCCGATGGTGCCCGTAGGTTTCGCCATCGGTGGCGATATGCACCAGTTGGGGCCAGGGGCGCTCCTCCGAGAAGGCGTTGACCAGACGTTAGGCCAGGTTTTCGCCCCGCTCCAGCAAGTCCTCAAAGGCGACCGCCTGGGAGATGGGGCCGTCATAGAAAAACAGGTTGATGGTCCGGCCCGAGGGCAATTTCAAGAGATAGGCCATAGTGGGGTCGATCCGGCCGCCGCTCACGTCCCGCCAGTGCCCCCGGCCAATCTTGCGGACCTTGTGCGCCTGGTGGGGCGCCAGGATGGTAAAGTGGATCCCCAATTCGGCCATGATATCCAGGGTCTCCAGGTCCACCGCGGTCTCCGGCAGCCACATGCCCTCCGGCGGCCGCCCGAAGCGGTGCTCAAAGTCCCGGATCCCCCAGAGCACCTGGGTGTATTTGTCCCGGCGGTTGGCCAGGGGCATGATCATGTGGTTGTAAGCCTGGGCCAGGGCGGAGCCGTGCCCGGAAAAGTTTTCCTGGCTCTCCCGGTCCGCCGCCAGGATGGCCTCATAGATCTCGGGGGCTTTGCTGGACATCCAGGCCAGCAGGGTGGGCCCGAAGTTGAAGCTTATCCTGGCATAATTGTTGGTCAGCCCGACGATGCGGCCCTCGCCGTCCAGGATGCGGGACACGGTGTTGGGGGCGTAACATTCGGCGGCGATGCGCTCGTTCCAGTCGTGATAGGGATAGGCCGAATCCTGGAGTTCGATATCCTCCAGCCAGGGATTTTCCCGGGGCGGTTGGTAAAAATGGCCGTGAATGCAAATATATCTTTCCATCAAGACAAATCCTGGCGGAGATAAACCAGAAGGGACTGGGGAGCAAGTCTGAGGGCAAGAGCGCTCTCGCCTTCGATCACCGTCGGGGCCTCACTTCCGGGGCCCCGCCAGCGCCTCTGGGCCGAATCCAGCCGCTGGTGCCAGCGGCCCTGGGGCCAGGGGAGAGACAAACTCCAGCGGCTTCCTGGCCAAAAGAGAACAAAATCACCGCTTCGCCTCCTGCGTCACTCATCCGCATCCACAAGACCTTTTCTGGCTCATAGGCCCTGCACTTCCCGATCCCGGCGGCCCAGGTCGGTCAAGAGATTCAGTTCCTGGCGGAGCCGGAGCAATTCCCGGTAAAATTCCCGGAGAACCTGGTGCTTCCCGTCCTGGCGGAGATGGTGGTCAAGCCTGGCCCGGATAAACGTTGCCTCAGCCATGGGGTCGGGAGGTTCGCCCGGCCAATCAAAGGCGGCAAACTCTTCCTGCCGCCCCTGGCGCACGGCCTCAATGAGCCCCGGATCCGAGTGACTGACAAAATACCAAAACGGCGCCACTTCCCCATATTCCTCCCCCATGAACAGGAGGGGAAGAAAAGGTGACAGGAGCACCGCTCCGGCCGCCAGCTTTAAGGCCTCGAAGGAAACCAGTTGGCTGAGACGCTCTCCTCCCAGGCGGTTGCCCACCTGGTCGTGGTTTTGGGCAAAGACCACCCAGCGCTCCGCCGCCACATCCCGGGAAGAGGAGCCGTGGCGACGCCGCCGATAAGGAGAATATTCTCCGGAATAAATGAAACCTTCCCGCCAGGCCTTGGCGAGTTGCTCCAGACGTCCGAAATCCGCATAGTAGCCGGTCTGCTCCCCGGTCAGCAAGGTATGCAACGCATGGTGAAAATCATCATTCCAGTGGGCATCCAGACCATACCCCCCCAGTTCGGGAGTGCGGACCAGGCGCACGTCGTTGAGGTCGCTCTCCGCCATCAGATAGAATTTCCGGTGCCAGCGCTCCCGAGCCCGGTGCACCGTTTCGGCCAGTTCGGCCACGAATGGTTGCGGCGACTGATCCACAATGGCATGCAGGGCATCCAGGCGCAAGGCGTCAATATGAAATTCCGAGGCCCAGAAGAGGGCGTTTTCGATGAAGAAGCGCCGCACCTCATCGCTGTCCGGGCCGTCGAAGTTGAGGGCCGCCCCCCAGGGGGTGCGATAGCGCTCGGTGAAATACGGGCCGTAAGCCGCCAGGTAGTTGCCTTCCGGGCCCAGGTGGTTGTAAACCACGTCCAGGACCACGGCCAGGCCCCGTTGATGGCAGGCGTTGACCAATCTTTTCAGACCAACGGGGCCGCCGTAGGAGTTCTGCGCCGCAAAGGGAAACACCCCATCGTAGCCCCAGTTGCGCCCTCCGGGAAACTGGGCCACGGGCATCAGTTCCAGGGCCGTGAGGCCCAGCTCTTTCAGCTCATCCAGGTAGGGAATAACCGCGTCAAAGGTCCCTTCCGGGGTAAAAGTCCCCACGTGCAGCTCATAAATGACGTAATCTCCCAGGGATAAGCCGGACCAATGGCCGTCGTCCCAGGAGAAACCCGGCTCCACCACCTGGGACGGCCCGTGGACCCCCTCGGGCTGAAACCGGGAGGCCGGATCCGGGAAGTCCTGCTGTCCATTCAACCGGTAAAAATACCGGCAGCCCGGCGCCACATCGGCAACTACCCCGGAGAAGTAACCCCTCTCCCCTCTCTCCAGGGGCACCAGCTCCTCTCGGGGGGAAACGAGATGAACCTCCACCTGCTCCGCCAGGGGCGCCCACACCAGGAAACGGCAGCGGTTATCCCCCAGGTAGGTAGCTCCCAGATTGCCTGAGGGCTCCAGCGACTTTCTGCTTGGCAAGGATGTCCTTCATAGAGAATCAGAGCTCGATGACGCGGCTGTCGGGATTTTCCAGCAGCGACAGGAGCGTCAGATAATCCCGGATATTACGGGTGATGAGGAAGTGTTGCCGCACGAATTCCTGGGCCAGTTTGCCCATGCGTTTGGCCATCTCCGGGCGATGCAGCAGATAGCGGATGCGGAAGGCGCAGCCCTCCGGGGAATTGACCAGGAAGCCGGTGTTATAATCCCGGAGCTGCAGGACGATGCCCCCCACGGCGCCGCCGATGACCGGCTTGCCTTTCCACATGGCCTCGGTGACCGTCAGGCCAAACCCTTCCCGGGTGGATTTCTGGACGATGATATCCGCGGCGCGCTGCAGGGCGTTGATTTCGTGATGGGCGTCCGGCGGGCAACAAGAGCACCTGAATATCCGGCTCCCCCTGGGCCGCTTCCATGACCTCCGCCAGGATCTGGGGACCTTCCGGGTCATCGGTGGCCTCGCCTCCGGCCAACACCAGTTTACAGGGGGTATGTTTGCGCACCATGCGAAAGGCCTGAATTACCCCCACCGGGTCTTTAAAAGAATCGAACCGGGAGACTTGCAAAATGATGGGCTTGTCCCGCTCGATCTCCAGACGGTCCAGGACCTCCTGGATTTCCTCCGGGGTCAGTTCCCGGTTCTTTTCACTCAAAGGGTCGATGGAGGGACGGATGAGATATTGAGGGTGCGGCAGATTTTGGGCAAATTGCGCCATGGAAAAGATGGAGGCGTCATATTGGCTGACGATCTCCCGCAGGAATTTCCAGACCTTGAGGTTGGGCCGGGAGACGTCGATATGGCAGCGCCAGATCCAGTGTTTGGCCTGGGACCGCATTTCATTAATGAGCCAGGCCGGCTGGGGGTCGTGCACCAGGACGAAGTCGGCCTCCCAGGTAAACTTCCGGGCGTTCTCCCGATTGATCTCCTTGTAGTGGTTCAACAAGGACTTGGTGAATCCGGACGTCTTGTCCCTGCAAGCCATTGTGAAAGGACTTGGTCACTTCGAAAAAGTCCGGGTCGCCCTGGACCTTATAGTTCGCAGATTGCGAAGATGTCAAGAAATATGACGTAGCGGTGCGTGAGGCGGCTGGGCAGGGCTGAAAGACTCTTTGACAGCGTGCAGCTGTGAGCTAGTATGGATGGCGCTTTGGCACTGAAAGCGATCATGACGAATCCAAAGGAACCTCGCGGTTGGACTTCAACCACTGCTTTTCTCGCGGCGGGCGTCGCACTGGTGGCGATTTTGGCGGCGCCAGGGATCGTTGTCGCCCAGTCGACGCAGGCTCGCAATTACAAGGTACTTCACAGGTTCTCCGGCGGAGCAGATGGAGCATTGCCCATAGCAAGTTTGGTGCGCGATGCCGCGGGAAACTTGTATGGCACTGCCTTGGGAGGCGGCAGCCCCAGATGCTTTGACGGTGCGGGTTGCGGCACCGTTTTCAAGGTAGATCCTACCGGTAAGCTGTCCGTATTGCATCGCTTTACTGGTGGGAAGAACGGGGCTGCACCTAACGGATTGATACGCGACGCGACCGGCACCCTGTATGGCACGACGGGTGGCGGAGGAACCGGATGTGGCAACTCAGGCTGCGGCACGGTATTTAAGCTGGAGATGACTGGCAAAGAGACAGTGCTCTACCGCTTTTCTGGAGCTCCGGACGGCGCAGGCCCCGCAGGGCTGATCCCCGATTCGGCGGGTAATTTGTACGGCACAACCTACTATGGTGGCACCGGACCATGCAACGACGGGCAGGGTGTTGGCTGTGGCACGGTGTTCAAGTTAGATAAGTCCGGCAACGAGACGATTCTGCACAGTTTTTCTGGGGGAACGGACGGCGCGAATCCACCCGGAGGCGGGTTGGTCCGGGACTCAATGGGAATTCTCTACGGTACTGCGCTCAACGGCGGTGACTTCGGACAGGGAATCGCATTCAAGCTGAACAAAACTGGCAAGGTGACAGTGCTGCACGCTTTCACCGACGGCACGGACGGAGGACAGCCCCAAGGAGGTTTGATCCGGGATGCTGCGGGCAATCTCTATGGAACGACGTTTTCAGGCGGTAACTGCCAATACAATCAGAACGGTTGTGGAACGGTATTCAAGCTGAATAAGGCTGGTAGAGAGACTGTGCTCTACGATTTCCTTGGTGGTTCCTCAGATGGACTTTTCCCGTTTGCGGGTGTGATTCAGGACGCCGTAGGTAACTTGTACGGCACAACCCACGTTGGCGGAGACCCCACTTGCGTACCAGACGGCTGCGGAGTGGTTTTCAAGCTGGACACCAAGGGAAAAGAGACCATTGTGCGAAGCTTCAAGTCAGGGAAGGACGGGGCTTTTCCCCAGGCAGGTGTGATCTCGGACGAGGCTGGCAATCTTTATGGCACGACCACCGCTGGAGGTGGGATCGGATGTCGTGGCGCTGGCTGCGGCATAGTTTTCAAAATCACTCCCTGACGAACTGAAACCAGCATTGAAGATGCTGGGGCGTCGAGCAACATCTCAGAACGCGTCAATCCCGGTCACGCTCTGGCCAATAATCAACGTGTGGATGTCATGCGTCCCCTCATACGTCTTCACTGATTCCAGGTTCATCATGTGACGCATGAGCGGGTACTCGTCGGCCACTCCGTTGGCACCGAGAATGTCGCGGCCCATGCGGGCGCACTCCAGAGCCATCCAGACGTTGTTTCGTTTAGCCATGGAGATGTGCTGGAATCCGGCTTTGTCCAGGTCTTTGAGACGTCCTACCTGCAGTACGAGCAACTGGCCCTTGGTGATTTCGTTGATCATCCAGGTGAGTTTTTCCTGAACCAGTTGGTGCGAGGCGATGGGTTTATCGTGAAACTGCTTGCGCAACTGCGCGTACTGCAAAGCACAATCGTAGCAGGACATGGCCGCGCCAATGCCTCCCCAGGCGATTCCGTAGCGGGCCTGGTTGAGGCACATCAGCGGGGATTTGAGGCCGCCGCTTTTTGGTAAGAGGTTCGACTCGGGGATACGAACGTCCTGCATGGACAAGCCCGACGTCACGGAGGCGCGCAGTGACCACTTGCCGTGGATATCTTCGGCTTTGAAGCCAGGCCGGTTGGTCTCAACCAGGAATCCGCGGACGATGTTATCTTCATTCTCTACTTTCGCCCAGATCACGGCCACGTCTGCGATCGAGCCGGACGTGATCCACATCTTTTCGCCGTTGAGGACGTATTCCTTTCCCACTTTGCGGGCGCGGGTGCGCATGCCTCCGGGATTCGAGCCGAAGTCGGGCTCGGTGAGTCCAAAGCAGCCGAGTTTTTCTCCTTTTTGCATGGCCGGCAGCCAGGTTTGCTTCTGCTCGTCGCTGCCAAAGGCGTAGATCGGATACATAACCAGAGCCGATTGCACGCTCACGAAGGAACGCACGCCAGAGTCGCCTCGTTCCAACTCCTGCATGACCAAGCCGTATTCGACGTTGGACATGCCAGCGCAACCGTAGCCTTTGAGGCTGGCGCCGTAGAAGCCGAGGTCCCCCATGGGCTTGACCAGTTCGCGAGGAAACCGACCGGCGCGATTGCACTCTTCGATGATGGGAATTAGATTGTCTTCGATGAACTTTCGGGAGGTATCGCGGACTAGGCGTTCGTCGTCGCTAAGCAACGCGTCGAACCCGATAAAGTCCACTCCTCGGAACTTGAGGGCCATAAGATTCTCTTTCTCTTTCCAATCGGAAACAGGCGAAATGGTATAAGGAATGAAGAACATCCAACCTAACAAAGGGCGGGAGGGGCGTCAAACGCAACCGTAGGGTGAACGACGGATAAGACTTAGAAAGCGCAGATCGTTGAGGCCGACGCACAGGTTGCGGAGCACGGTTCGGGGACATTTTTACAATCTTTTTGCAAATGCCGGGCATGCCTTAAGCGGGCCCGCATCTAAACTGGCTAGGTAGGGCGGATGGGATCAATTACAAATTCGATCTCCTGGTTCAAAGGCCGTGTTTGGACAGCGGCATTTTTCTGCGCTCTGTCATTGACCGTGGCGGCTGCAGCGTCGGCAGAGGTTGACACGGTTTCCAGTGGCACACCCCTGGATCGCGGATTCACCCTTCTTTACAACCTGGATTTTGCTGGAGCTCACCAGGTCTTCATGTCTTGGCAGCAAGAGCATCCCGATAATCCCGTGGGGCCAGTGTGCGACGCAGCTGGGTTGCTTTTCTCGGAATTCAATCGCCTGGGCGTGCTGGAGTCGCAGTTCTACGCGGATGACCAGGCTTTTGATGCGCGTAAGAAACTCGCTCCTGATCCGGTCGTACGGGACCGCTTCTACGCAGCTCTGGATCAAGCCGATAGGCGCGCTCACTCGCGCCTTATGAAGGATCCAAAAGACCGGGATGCGTTATTCGCGCTTACTTTATCGTCGGGGCTCAAGGCGGACTACGCTGCGTTGATTGAGAAACGTAATCTGGCCTCGCTGCACTACACAAAAGATTCGACCGCCTGGGCGGAACAATTGCTGGCAGTGGATCCGGATTGCATCGACGCCCACCTTGCTACCGGCGTTAGCCAGTACATCATCGGTAGCATGGCGGCGCCGATTCGCTGGTTGGTGCGACTGGGTGGAGTGTCCGGTGACAAGCAAAAAGGGATCGAGGAATTGCAGCTGACCGCGCAGCGCGGTCACTATCTTGCACCCTTCGCGCGCATCCTTCTGGCTATCGCCTATGTGCGAGACAAAGACACTTCGCGGGCTCGCGACCTGCTGGTTTCGTTGCGGAATGAGTTTCCGCACAATCCCCTGTTTGCCCAGGAAATCGCCCGGCTAGACACCCAACCCCTTGCCGGAAACCGCCCGTAAGTACAAGAGCCGCTTAGAGATTCATTAGAAATTTACAGTTTTGTAACCTTCCTGTAACAAACCCCATGGAACCTATAAGAGAAGGCCCAATCTCTAGAGGAGGAATCACGCGTGATTCGTCGCATCGCGCTTTTGTGTCTCGCCCTGTCGCTACCTGCTGTTGCGCAAACCACTTTGAATGGGGCCGGCGCAACGTTCCCTTATCCGATGTATTCGAAGTGGTTTAGCAAGTACCACGATGCGCATCCTGATATCCAATTTAACTATCAATCGATTGGCAGCGGCGGCGGGATCCGCCAAGTGCTGGCCGGGACAGTCGATTTCGGCGCCAGTGACGGCCCCATGAGCGACGAGCAACTGGCGCAGGCGAAGACGAAGATCTTGCACGTTCCGACTGTGCTGGGCGCGGTCGTTCCTGCGTACAACGTCGCGGGCGTGAGCGGGGACCTCAAGTTCACTCCCGAGGCCTTGGCCGGAATCTTCCTGGGTAAGATCACGGCTTGGAACGACAAAGCCATTGCCAGTGCGAATCCCGGCGTCAAGTTGCCCAACGATCCGATCGTCGTGATCCATCGCTCTGACGGCAGCGGTACAACGTTCATTTTCACCGACTACCTTTCCAAGGTGAGTTCGGATTGGCAGAGTCAGGTAGGTAAGAACACTTCCGTCAAATGGCCTGTGGGCCTGGGTGGTAAAGGTAACGAGGGGGTAGCTGGCATGATCCGCCAGATGCAGGGTTCGATTGGATACATTGAATTGATCTATGCCGTGCAGAACAAAATTCCATACGGAGTGGTGAAGAACTCGTCTGGGGACTTTGTGAAGGCCAGCCTGGAGAGCGTCACGGCTGCGGCCGCCTCGGTCAAAAGCATGCCTGCGGACTTCCGCGTTTCCATTACCAATGCTCCGGGAAAAGATGCGTATCCTATCTCGAGCTTCACCTGGTTATTGATTCCAGCCCAATCCAAGGATGCCGCGAAGGGGAAGATGATTGCCGATTTCCTCACTTGGATGGTGGATGACGGGCAGAAGATGACCGCGGATCTGACCTACGCGCCCTTGCCCGAGGGCGTGGCAGCCAAGGTCAAAGCGGAGATCAAGCAGGTTCGCTAGAGGTGCGTCATCTCCCAGAAAGCGAAAAGCGACCGGAAAACTTGAACCATGAAAAGAGTGCCAGCGAACCCGGCTGGCACTTTTTTTGGGAAAAAGACACGTGGTCAACGATGCCTTATACTGGTGCAGTTACCGGGTGCATGGCATGAAATGGTTTTCCGTGTTACTTCTAACGGCCTTATGGATTCCAGGGTCGCTCGCGGTCGAGAAGTTGTACCAGACCGGCAAGATCGTAGACGTTCAGCAGAAAACCAATACTCGGGTTCTTTACTATCAGGTAAACACTCCCATTACTAAGGACGAGCCCTATTTTGAGGTTTCCGTCCAAATAAAAGACACGATTTATGTCGGAGATTACACACCGCGCCACTCCGCTGATACTTTGCCGGAGGAGTGGAATGTGCCCCCGGTTGACGTCCGGCTCAGGCTGGAAAAGCGTTCCATGTTTCTGACCCGTCCGGGGGGTACAGAGTTACAATTCGTGATCGTAAAGCGCACGACGGTCGCGCCGGAGCAGAAGATTTCACAGCCCTCATCTCCGAAGAAGTGACACCGCTGGTATGGTTTGATCGCCCGTTCGGTTTCTTTTATTAGTTTATGGCTCGGACTTCGCTCGACAATTCGGCCTACTACATCAACCGCGAAGCTTCATGGCTGGCTTTCAACCGCCGGGTCCTCGAAGAAGCGCAGGATGATAGTAATCCGCTTTTGGAGCGGCTCAAATTCCTTTCCATTACGGCGAGCAACCTGGACGAGTTTTTCGAGGTCAGAGTAGCCGGTCTGGTGCAGCAGATTGAGGACGGACACACCGAAGCAGGGCCGGACGGGCTCACGCTCCTGCAGGAGCGCGATGTTGTATCGAGTGAGACCCATCAATTTGTGGACGATCAATACCGCTGCTGGAATGAGAATCTGCGTCCGCTGCTGGCTGACAATGGCATCCGGGTGCTCGGTTTGCATGAACTCGATGCCAAGGCGCGGGCTTTCATCGCGGATTACTGTGAGCGAGAGCTTGATCTGCTGCTGACTCCAGTAACAGTGGATCCCGCTCATCCTTTTCCGCGCGTGATCAACAAGGCTCTATGCGTGGCGTTCCTGCTCCGTCGCCGGCGGCGTTCGTCGATGACATACATCGGAGTGGTGACCGTGCCACGTGCTTTGCCGCGGCTGATCCGCTTGCCATCGGAAGGAACCGACGATTTCATCTTCCTGGCTGATCTTGTGGCCTACCACGCCTCGCGGATGTATCACGGTTATGACATCGTATCGTCAGCGGCATTTCGGGTGACTCGTAACAGCAATCTCTACCTGGCGGAAGAAGAGTCCCGAAACTTGCTGGAGTCGGTGCGCACCGAGTTGCACAACCGTCGCAAAGGCGACGCCGTCCGGCTGGAGATCGAGTCCGAGGCCGATCCGGAAGTCATCGAACGGCTACGCACCAACTTTGAACTGGAATCATGGCAGGTTTTTCCGGTCAACGGACCAGTCAATGTTTCGCGATTGTTTAACATTTACGAACAGACAGATCATTCTGAACTCAAGTTCAAGCCCTTCCTGCCGCGAGAGCTTCGCTTGACCGCCAAGTCGCAGGATCTTTTCGAGGAACTGCGCCGCCACGATGTCCTGCTCCACCACCCGTTCGACTCCTACGACGCGGTTGTCTCTTTTGTCGAAGCCGCCGCCGAAGACCCGCGGGTGCTGTCCATGAAGCAAACGCTGTATCGTACCAGCGAACACTCTTTGATCGTCCCTGCATTAATGTCGGCGGCAGCCAAGAAAGAAGTTACAGCCGTTGTGGAACTGAAGGCACGATTTGATGAAGCCTCCAATATTCGCTGGGCGCGCGATCTGGAAGACGCTGGAGTGCAGGTGTTCCACGGTCTGGTGGGACTGAAGACACATTGCAAATTGTCACTGCTGGTTCGCAATGACCCCGATGGAGTCATGCGCCGTTATGCCCACCTGGGCACGGGAAACTACAACACGGCCACGGCTCGAATCTACACCGATGTCAGCCTACTGACGGCCAACCCTGAGATTACGGCGGCCGTCCATGATGTATTCAGCTTTCTGACGGCTTATGCTGAACACCCTAACTATGGTCCGCTCATGGTTGCGCCGCTTGACCTTGCGGAGCATTGTCTGGCGCTGATCGCGCGCGAGGCGGAGCACGCTCGCCATGGCCGCCCGGCACACATCATCGCAAAGATGAACGCCCTGCTGGATAAGAACATCATTACGGCCCTGTACCGGGCTTCGCAGGCGGGAGTGAAGATCGATCTGATCGTCCGCGGAATCTGCGCGTTGCGTCCTGGAGTTCGCGGCGTAAGCGACCATATCCGGGTGCGCAGTATCGTCGGCCGTTTTCTTGAGCATAGCCGTATATATTTCTTTTCCAATGGCGGCCAGGAGGAGGTCTATCTGGGCAGCGCTGACTGGATGCCGCGCAATCTTTACGAGCGGGTAGAAGTAATCTTTCCGGTGAAGGATGAGCTTTTGAGGGAGCGCGTGCGGAGGGAAATTCTGGAATCCTACCTGGCGGACAATTTGAAATCCCGTTTTCTGCAGAAGGACGGAACCTACGTTCGTGCCTGGAAGGCGCAGGGCAAGCGAAAACCGCCGAGCGGGCCGGCAGCTTTTGGCGCTCAGGATTTTCTGATCGCCCTGGCCGAAGGCAAGCAGGCTCCGGAGGCGATTCCGGCCGCGCCGGGTCCCCGGGGCAGACGAACTGCAATCGGAAGGGAGCGATAGCGCAGCATGATTATTTATTTCCTGCGGCATGCCAATGCGGGCGAACCGGTGGCCAACCCGAAGAAAGATGAAAGGCGCGCTCTCGACAAGGAAGGTATCGGGCAGTGTGGAATGATTGGACGCGCCCTGGCGGCAATGGACGTCCAGGTCGACGCTATTATTTCCAGCCCTTTGAAACGCGCCGCTCAGACGGCTTCGCTGGTGGGCAACGAACTCAGTTATGAAGGCAAGTTGCAATTTGAGGATGGGCTCCGGCCGGGCGCTTCGTTTGCGGATTTCCGGAAATTGCTGGCGAAGTACTCCAGGCATGAAGCGATCATGGTGGTTGGCCATAATCCAAATCTGAGTGAGTTCTTGGGCCGCTGCATCAGTGACACCGGATGCGAAGCGGGGACTGAGTTAAAAAAGGGTGCTGTGGCCAAAGTGGAAATGGGGCGCAACTCAGCACTGCTGCAGTGGTGCTTGACTCCTAAAATCCTGCGCTCGCTCTATGCTGCCGCGGCGGAGAGCTCGCGGCCGAAAACCTCGCGGAAATGACCTTTCTCTTTCTCGACTGCCCATAATTCAAGGTCGACGCTGCTTCGCTGCTTTGTAACCAGAGTCAATTTCACTTCCCCTTCGTGCACGCGGACCCGCGCCCTCTGGATTGCTGTGGTTCGACTCAGGTTTAGCGCTCGAGCCAAGCGCAGCAGGAGCGAAGCCTTGAGAACGCAATCCTGGTCCGCAGCGGGCAGAGCTTTGATCGCGGCGTCGCCGGGGGCTGGCCTGGACTTGCCTAGATAGCGCGCAATCGCTGCAATAGTTCGCCTCTGCACCGGGGTATAGCCCAGAATTTCCGAATTGGAAATGATGTAATAGGTGTGCCGGTGCCGGCCGTTCCGGTTCACGTAATCGCCCACCTCGTACAGCATGGCGGCGGCGGAAAGCCATTCCTCATACTCCGGCGGCAATCCGTGAACAGATTTCAACGCGGCAAACAGCTGCATGGCGGAAGCGCGCACTTGCAAGGCGTGATTCATGTCCACGCGGTAGTGCGCCACGGCGGCGCGGATCGAGTCCCAGCGTTCGGACTCGATTTGCTTGCCGGAGCGCGTATTGCGGTCGTATTCAGCCGCCATCTGAGCCAACAACCCATCGCGCAAGCCAAGCGAGGAATAGCGGAATCCGGCCAGTTGGCAGCGCTCCAGAAGTCCAAGGTAAACCGCTGCTCCCGGCACGATAATCTCGGCCCGGCGCGGACCTACTCCGGACAGGTTTCTGCGTTCTTGCAATGGCAATCGTGCCAGCAGTTTCGCGATCCGCTGCATTTGTGCTTTGGATACCGTGGCGGCGCGCGAACCCTTGGTCTTGTACAAGCCGTGGCAGACCGCAGCCAGAGATTCCGCGGTGCCGGAAGTGGCAATGACCACCTTGGGGCGGGCTCGTTTGATGCGGTCGGCAGTCCGCTCCATCTCGCGCGAAATGAATCCTCGCATCTGACGCATCTCGGATTTGCGGGGTGGATCGTGGCGCAGAAACTCATTGGTCAGGCGAACCGCGCCCAGGGGCAGGCTGACAGTATTGCGAATGTGTCCTTCGGTGGAAATGGTCAGCTCGCAACTGCCTCCACCCAGATCCACCATTAACACCGGCGAGGAATTGACTCGCAGGGTTGAAACCAGACCAAGGTGAATCAGACGGGCTTCCTCTAATCCCGAGATGATCTGGACTTCCCACCCAGTAGTGGAGCGCACCCACTCCAGGAACGCCCTGGCGTTACGGGCATCCCGCAATGCGCTGGTGGCGACAACCCGAACGGAATCCGCGCCTGCGTTTTGGACTGCTCGATGAAATCGCCGCAGCACTTTCACTGTGGTCGCGATGGCTTCGGGAGACAGAAAACTGCTGCGGAATACGGATTCGCCCAAGCGTGTGACTTCGCGGTCTTCATGAATCTCAGTAAGCCGATGGCGAGTGAGGCGAGCGATTTTCAGGCGAACCGAGTTCGACCCTATATCAACGGCGGCAAATGTCGGCATGGCGGAAGGGCAACAGTGTACAACCGGGCAGGGATGTCTCTGCAGAAAATCTCAACGGCGGACGAGGACTCAGGCGACCGCAGTGCTTTCCGCAGTATTCGCTGTCGAAGGTTGGCGGCGCGAAGCAGGGGGAAGTGGCTCCGATTTCCTTGGCATGAACGTCGCGCGGGTTTCAGCGACCACGGTGATGCATTGACGGAACTTTGCCTGGGTTACATTTCTCAGCATTGCAACCAGCGCCGAATCGCGAACTCCACCGAAGAGGGCTTCCGCTTTCTGGGTGAGCTTGAGCCAGTCGTGCCAATCGCCGATCACGTCCTGCATGTGCTTGAGCAGGTCGATCACGCGCTGGGCATCCGGGTGACGGTCAGCCAGTTCAGCGATGTAGCGCGCCCGCTTTCCAACGATCCGGTACTGGTGAAGGGTCTTTTCCGTGAGCGTGACGTGGTCTCTTCCAAGTTGCGCGAGCTTGCTAAGTGTCAACGCCAAAGGCTCGGTATCCTTGGGGACCTCGATCTCGCTGACGGCGCGCTTAAGCCGTTTTCGTACCTCGTCCGCAGTCGCACGGTCGAAAGCCTTAACGAGTTTTTGCTCATGCCGGGCACGTTCTTCCACCAGGGCATCCACGAACTGCGACTTGTGTCCGTTGCCCTCTGGAATTTTCAAACCCCGTAAAGCGGCGATTTCGACATCCAGGTCACGCACTCGGCCCGCCCTCTTGCGCAACCTCGACAACAGCTTCAGCAGTTTCTTTTCGTTGCGGTTGAGTTTGGGGAGAACCTCGCTGAGGACAGCTTCCACACGACGGCTGTTGGTGCGAAACTTATGCACACTGTCCGGAGTTGGAGTCTTCGTCAGTTTGGTCAACTCGCGGGCCAATTTCTGAAAAGATTGGTGGCTCCGTTTTAGGTCAATCGGCATATCTGGCACTGAGATACTGAGAGAACGAAAAATTACAGGGGAACCCGGCAAAATGCAACCGAGGAATTTGACTGATTTGTTCCTCTGGAAATACTGTCGGGTCAGGCTTACTCACGGGACAGCCAGTGGTTATTTTAACACTGCTGTAACACGATTCTGCTAGCCTTCGCGTGATGGCTAACCGAGCTTTAGGAGCGCCCCGTTTGACAGGACCGCAACCCGTTGTAAAACCAGAGGTTGCGGCCAAGTCGGACATCCAAGCCGGGCCTCTTATCCAGGCCGGAAACAGTCATATTGCAGATAATGCTTTCCACGGGGCCATGCTGGCCTGCGCCCTCTGCGTGCTTGCCCTGGTGGGCGTGATCGTTTACGAACTGGTGATAGGGTCGAGGCTGTCATGGCATGCCTTCGGCTGGAAGTTCTTCGTAGGAAGCGATTGGGATCCAGTCAACGAACAATTTGGGGCATTGCCGTTCGTCTACGGCACGATCGTATCCTCTCTTCTTGCGCTGCTCCTGGCTGTGCCGCTCGCAATCGGAGTGGCGGTATTTATCACCGAGATGTGTCCCCGTCCGCTGAAAGGGCCACTAGCTTTCACCACTGAACTTCTGGCTGCGATTCCCAGCGTTATTTATGGACTGTGGGCGATTTTTGTCCTGGTTCCTCTTCTTCGTCAGTATGGAGAGCCGTTTTGTGCACGTTACCTCGGCTGGACAGGACTATTCGAAGGTCCTCCTTACGGCATAGGAATGCTTGCCGCTGGGATTATCCTGGCCATCATGGTCGTGCCAATTATCTCCTCGATCACGCGCGAGGTAATGACTGCGGTTCCCCAGCAGCAGCGAGAAGCAGTGCTGGCCTTGGGAGCGACCCGGTGGGAGATGATTCGCACCGGCGTACTGCGAAACGCGCGGGCCGGGATTCTAGGCGGCGTTATATTAGGACTGGGCCGTGCCCTCGGCGAAACCATGGCCGTCACCATGGTGATCGGAAACCGTCCGGAGATTGCTCGCTCTCTGTTTGCGCCAGGCTACACCATGGCCAGCGTTGTCGCCAACGAGTTCAGTGAGGCCACAGGCGACACCTATTTGAGCGCCCTCATCGAAGTTGGCTTGGCGCTCTTCGTGGTTACCATCATCGTCAATGTCCTGGCCCAATTCTTGGTTTGGACGGTTACGCGGGGGACTCCAGCGAGAAGTCATGCCTGAGACTGTGACGGTTACATCCGACTTCGCTGCCGCCCCCATCAGTTTTTGGAGGCAGAGCAAGAATTTCCTTGCTACCGTGGCCGCTGCAGGAGCCGTGGTCATGGTCCTGCTGCCGCTCGGCGCGGTTTTCGGATATCTGGTGTACCGGGGCATTGGATCGATCAACTGGGCCTTCCTGACGCAAACGCCGAAGCCTGTTGGGGAGGCCGGTGGTGGCATGGCGAATGCGATTGCCGGTTCTGCGTTCATCCTGCTGATTGCCAGTTCCATCGGTGTGCCCATCGGAATCGGAGCTGGCATTTACCTGGCAGAATACGGACGCAACCAGTTCGGCAATATAATCCGCTTCACTGCCGATGTGCTGAATGGAGTTCCTTCGATCGTCGTCGGCATCGTGGCGTACGGCATCGTGGTGCTCTCCCAGGGGCACTTTTCAGCCTTGGCCGGCGGAGTTGCGCTGGCGATCATGATGATTCCGACTATTGCCCGAACCACCGAAGAGATGCTGTTGCTGGTGCCCAACACGGTGCGGGAGGCCGCTTACGGGTTGGGTGTTTCCCGCTGGCGCACCACGTTGTCCATTACTTTGCGGACGGCCACGTCGGGTGTGATCACGGGAGTCATGCTGGCGTTTGCGCGGGTGGCGGGAGAAACTGCTCCGCTGCTGTTCACTGCCTTTGGCAATCAGTACTGGAACTGGAAAATGAATCAGCCGACCGCCGCCTTGTCATTGCAGATTTTTACTTACGCGATCTCGCCCTTCGATGAATGGCATCGCCAGGCGTGGGCAGGAGCTCTGATCTTGATTGTGCTTATCGTGTTTGCGGTTAGTGCGGTTCGCATTGTCGCCGGCCGTGGAATGCTCAGGGGAGCGAACTGAACCATGGGAGTTGGGATCAAAGTCGATAAGCTGAATGCCTGGTTCGGCAAAACTCAGGCGCTCTATGACATCACCATGGAAGCGCCGGCTAATCATGCAACCGCGGTGATTGGACCTTCCGGGTGCGGCAAATCCACCTTCGTGCGCTGTCTCAATCGCATGCACGAGACCGTGCCGGACGCCCGCGCCCGTGGCAGAGTCCAGATTGGCGAGCTCGATGTGTACAACGGCACCGCTGCGGTCCAGATCCGGCGCCGCATCGGCATGGTTTTTCAGAAACCGAACCCATTTCCCACGATGTCCATTTACGACAACGTGGCGGCTGGATTGAAGCTCAACGGCTTTCGCGACCATGCTCGCCTGGACGAGATTGTGGAGCGCTCCCTGAAACTCTCGGCTCTGTGGGACGAAGTGAAAGACTCGCTGCGCAAGAAATCCGGTGCCAGCTTGTCGGGCGGACAGCAGCAGCGGCTCTGCATCGCCCGCGCTTTGGCGGTTGAGCCACAGGTCCTGCTCATGGATGAGCCCTGCTCGGCTCTCGATCCGATATCCACGGGCAAGATCGAAGAGCTGATTTTTCAACTCAAGGAAAAGTTTACAATCGTAATCGTCACACACAATATGCAGCAGGCATCGCGCGTGGCTGAGTTTACCGGGCTTTTTTCTGCTCGGCAAACTGATCGAGCTCGATAAGACTGAAAAGATTTTCACGACCCCGTCCGACAAGCGTACGGAGGATTACATTACAGGCAGGTTTGGATAATGCGCACCCGCTTTCAGCAAGGACTGGACGATCTTCGCGCCCGTTTGCTTCGCATGGGCGGATTGGCCGAGCAGGCTGTGGATCGCGCCTGCCAGGCATATATTGACCGCGACCTGGCACGCTGCCATATGGTGCTCGAAGGCGAATTTCAGATCAATGTGGCGGAGCGCGAAATCGACGAACTGGCCTTCGACTTGCTCGCGCTGCAGCAGCCCATCGCTGTGGATTTGCGCTTTATTCTCGCCGTTACGAAGATCAACTCGGATCTGGAACGAGTGGGCGATCAGGCGGTCAACATCGCGGAGCGGGCAATGGATCTGGTTGAGCTTCCC
The DNA here is from genome assembly GCA_963788605.1 of uncultured Acidobacteriota bacterium. GTDB lineage: Bacteria > Acidobacteriota > Terriglobia > Terriglobales > Acidobacteriaceae > JABDBE01. The sequence goes on from CAWBHD010000002.1 coordinate 20,484, forward strand.
AAAGCAGATCTCCCGGTCGACATTCCGCGCATGGCAGCTGCTGTTTCTGCCATGGTGCGACGTTCGCTCGAGTCGTTCATTGAAGGCAAAGCCGAACTCGCGCAGGCGGTGCTTGAAATGGACAGCGTTGTAGATCGCATGAAAGATGAAGCTTTCATCACCTTGGTGAAGACCATGAACGAGCGGCCTGAAGTGACCCGTCAGGCGCTGGATGCGCTGCTGGTCGCCCGTAACTTGGAGCGCGTAGCGGATCACGCCACGAATATCGCCGAAGACGTGATTTTCTGGGTGCGGGGAGCGGATGTCCGTCACAATGTTGCGCCCGAAACGCCCATGCACCAAGCCAGTACCGATACTCACTAAAAGTGGGACTGCAGCATAATTTGTGACTTTGTCAGAAACCGGTCAGCCAGCCTGACCGGTTTCGTTTTCCAGTGATACGCTAAACAGTCTTCCCTGGAGGCGGTGCTTGCAAGACATTCTTTCTCTCCTTGCCTTATTATTGTTGGTTGCTACGCCCAGCCTGCTGGTTGCACAAGACCAGAAAGAGCAGCGGCAACTCCCGTTGCCTACCAGTAAACTCCTGACCGTACCTTCACCGGGTGTTTTGGGATCGTTGAACGGTTTCGCGGCGGGTATGACAGTGAGCCCCGATGGAAAGTATGCAGCGATTCTGAACGACGGTTACGGCGCGCAGCAGAACCAGGCGCGCCAGTCGATTGCCATTGTCAATCTGAGTACCAACCAACTTAATGACTTCCCGGAGGATCGCCTGCCGGAAGAGGCTCACCAGAGCTATTTCGTGGGTCTTGCGTTCGGCTCAGACGGCCATCATCTGTACGCTTCGATTGGCTCGATTACGGATCCAACGGGCGAGAAGAATGGCGACACGGGGAACGGATTGGCAGTTTACAGCTTCGCTGACGGCAAGGTGGCATGGGAGCGCTTCATCAAAATTCCGCCACAAAGGATCTCTTCGGGAAAGAAAGTTGCATACGACCTGCGTAAGACGACCGAGGGAACTGTGCTACCGTATCCAGCCGGCTTGGCGGTACTCGCGAGCGAGAGTGCGGCGGACAAGCTGTTGGTTGCGAATAATCTTTCCGATACCGTTGTTCTCGTTGATTCAGGAAGCGGTCGGGTGTCAGACAGTTCGATCTCAGCACGCAGCAGACGATTCCATCTTCGTTTCCGTACACGGTTGTCGCCTCCCGCGATAAGCGCCGTGCCTGGTGCAGTCTGTGGAATGCGTCGCGGGTGGCAGAACTCGATTTGGAGAAGGGGACAGTCAGCCGGTGGATTCCACTGTCTTCTCCAGCCGAAAGATTTCGATCGCGCCGGGTTCACATCCGACGGCGATGCTGTTAAGTCCCGATGAAAAGCTGCTCTACGTGGCGTTGTCGAATGCGGACAGGGTAGCCGTGGTAGCAACAGACACGGGGAGGCCGCAGTCATTCCTCGACACGACCATACCAGGACAGAAATACGCAGGAGATTACCCAGCAGCGCTGGCCTTATCGCGGAACGGCGAGCGTCTATTCGTTGCCGAGGCCTCGGTGAATGCGATCGCGATGTTTTCCACGCATCCGGCTTTATCAAATCCGCGGATCGCATCCGAGGTCCCACTCCAGCCCGCGTCTGGCTTCATCCCCACAGACTGGTACCCCAGCGCACTGGCAACGGCAGGTGACGATTTGTTAATCGCGACTTCCAAAGGCCGGGGAACCGGCCCGAACAACATGACCAACAATCTGAAAGAGCCAGCGGAGACATCGCGAGCATCCTTACATTCCGACGTTGCTTACGGTTTCGATTGCCCGCCTCAAGAGTCAGGAGATTGACAGGCAACTTCCGGAGTTCACGCGCAGGGTTGAGGAAAGCAATCTGCTGAATTCCAGTCCGGGCCAAATCCAATTCCAACAGAATTCCAATCCTATCCATCACGTGATCTACATCATCAAAGAGAACCGCATTTACGATCAGGTGCTTGGAGATCTGAAGATTGGTGACGCTGATGCATCGCTGACCATGTACGGCTCAGATGTGACTCCCAACCAGCACAAGCTCGCATTGCAATTCGGAGTTCTGGACAATTTCTACGACAGCGGCGGGCTTCGGGCAACGGACACGACTGGTCAATCGCCGCCATCACAACGGACTACAACGAGCAGACCTGGCAGATTGCCTATCGCGGCAAGGAGCGCACCTACGATTTTCAAGGCAGCGTGGCGGGTGAATATCCGCTCGACGGGTCAACCAGTCGGATGTGAACGAGCCGGGAACCGGCTATGTTTGGGATAACGTGGCGCGTCACGGACTCGCGTACCGCGACTATGGAGAATTCATCAGCAGCGTGTGGTGCAACGCCACCGAAAGCAAGATGACGGTGCATGAGGCGTATACCGGCAGAGAACTCGTCATGCCCGAAGAACACGGTAAACCGGGGCGAGTCGTTGCCGGCGACCATGGGCCAACCCCACGGTTCGCCCAGCCCCTGGCCGTGGCCGGTTCCGATTCTTAAGAATACTAAGGCGACCAAAGGCGTTCTGCGCGATCATTTCGATCCGTCTTTTCCGGACTTCAACACCGAATATCCCGACCAACTCCGCGCTGACGAATTTCTCAATGAGTTCGATGGATTTGTGCATGCCCGCAAGGAAGGGAAGGGAACCGAATTGCCGGCTTTCGTTTTACTTTACCTGCCCAACGACCACACGCACGGGACCACCGCGGGCAAGCCTCGCCCAGCCGCGAGTGTTGCCGACAATGACCTTGCGGTTGGCCGCGTCGTGGATGCGCTCTCGCACAGCCCTTACTGGGATGACACGGCCATCCTCATTCTCGAAGACGACGCCCAGGATGGCGCCGATCATGTGGATGCGCATCGTTCCATCGCTTTCGTGATCAGCAAGTATTCACCTGGTTCCACCGATCATCCCTTCGTGGACCACCATTTCTACACAACGGTGAACATGGTCCACACGATTGAAGTGTTGCTGGGTCTGCCGCCGATGAATCAGAACGATGCCTATGCGCCGGTGATGGCGCCGCTGTTTTCAGGGCTTGGCAATCAACCTCCGTTTACGGCTGACTGGACTAATCGCGATAACGGGTTGCTTTATCAGATCAATCCGGCCAAGGGGCAGGGCGCGAAAGAGTCCGCCAAGATGGATTTCACACGTCCCGATGCAGTGAATCCGGCGGTACTCAATGCGATTCTCTGGCGGGATCGCAAGGGAGATAAGCCGATTCCGGCGGCACAGCACAACGTGATCAGCGGCAAACCTAAGCCGGACGACGACTGACTGCGTCGTACGGGGCGCGCGACCTCTCAGCGCGGAGCCACTGCCCCGCCTTCGACATCGGCGAACGAAAATGCAGTCGAGACGTTCGGATACTCTTTTCCTGCTATCTCCACATATGGATAGACGAAGTAGTTCAACGGCTTCCCATCCTGCTTTGGGCTCAATTCCAGATCACGTCCCACGGTAAATTCCATGCGGTTAGCATCGTGGGCGCCAAAGAAGTAGTCTTTTTTCTCCTGATGCTTCCACGCTTCAGAAATGTCTACAGGAATCCATCCGTGCTGGGGTTCGAAGAAATCGGCCCAGCAATGGTAGCCGGCGATCTCCGCCGAGTGTTTGTCGGGAGGCAAGGGAAATCCGATTTCAAAGCGCGCGGGAATTCCCTGGCGATCGCGCCATGGCGATGAATAGCGAATGAAAGTCGGTGCAATTACCTTTCTTGGCACCGCACGCGTACAGCACGTCGCCGCGTCCCCAACCTGTCCCAGTCTTGTCGTAACGCATGGTTGTGAACACGTATTCATAGATGGCGCGGGCCTTGTCGAGGGGAGTGGTCTTGCCCTCCGTCACCTTGACGGCAAGTTCCGCCGGCAATCCGGTCGTAGGCACGAGCGTATCCGGCGCCAGATATTGCTTTCGCTCCCGATCGTCAAGTTTCACGGCTTCGAGATGCGGTGAATAAACGCCCAGGGTGAGCCGTTCACGACGGACCACGTCATAGACGACCTCGAAATGGAGTTCCAGTTGTTTGGCTTTCGAGGCCTCAGCAAAATACATTTCATTCCCATACTTGGATTCGTGGGTCTTTTTGAGCGAGAGATCACCGGTCGCAGAGACGACCTTCACAGTCTGGAACGCATCCGAGTGCGCCTGCGGAATCCAGACTCGCACCTTCTGGCCTGCAGGCACGTCTTTCACGGTGAAGCTATAGTGAAACGTGAAGTGGCGTGTCTGCTGGGCGGAAATCGTGACAAATGCAAGCAGCAAGACGGGCAGCGAGAACAAGGCCTTCCTTAACATGGGCAGTTCCTTTCGCAGTGACCGGGGAGTGTGGGAAACGACGCACGGGCGTTTAGGAGTGGCGCCGTCAAGTAAAGCCGCGTCGTGGCACTGGCATGAAAAAAACCTCTGCTCAGCAAGCAGGACCAGCATTTTAAACGAGAGATCACATTCTGGTTCAACTGAATCGTCCCTGATTGACACAACTCCGCCGCCCTTACGCTAAAATCTTGGCGTGCCTGCTGCCATCGAATGTCGCGATCTGCGCAAGACCTACGACGGCAAAGTCGAGGCGGTGCGCGGCCTGAGCCTTGAAATTCAGGCTGGTGAGTGCTTCGGCCTGCTCGGGCCGAATGGGGCAGGGAAGACCACTACCATCGAAATCCTGGAGGGCTTGCTCACTCCGACGTCCGGAGAGGTGACGATTCTTGGCTACACCTGGCAGAAGAATTCCCGGGAAGTACGGGAGTGGCTGGGTATTTCGCTGCAGGAGACCCGGCTCTCGGAAAAACTGACGGTTCGTGAAACCATCGAACTGTTTGCCAGCTTCTATCGCGAGCCGCGGTCCGCGGGCGAGGTACTCGAAGCTTTGCAACTCGGCGAGAAGGCGGATGCCATGGTGGGCAAGCTTTCCGGCGGGCAACGCCAGCGTCTGGCCGTGGCCACGGCGCTGGTGGGGAACCCTCGGGTTCTTTTCCTGGACGAGCCCACTACGGGATTGGATCCGCAAAGCCGTCGCCAGCTCTGGGATATCATTCGCAGCTTTCAGCGAAGTGGAGGGACCGTGCTGCTGACCACGCATTACATGGATGAGGCCGAGCGCCTGTGCGACCGCCTGGCAATCATCGACCATGGTCAGGTGATTGCGGAGGGCACACCTCCAGACCTGATTGACCGTCTGGGTGGGCATCACGTGGTGGAGTTTGAAGCCAGCGGCAAGTCTGGGGACGGCGCCGCTCTGGATATTTGGCGACGGTTACCGGGTGTGGAGTCGCTCCGCCACGACGATGGGCTAGTCTGCCTAGCGGTTCGCGAGCCGCATCTGACCATTCCGGCGTTGCTTGATGCGGTGGAGAAGCAGGGCTCGCACCTTCTGCATCTCACCACGCGACAGGCTAGCCTTGAGGACGTATTCGTGAACCTGACAGGCCGACACCTGAGGGAACAGTGATGAGTGATCGTGCGCAGTTGGAGTCTCGTCCATGAGCACTACTCCGCAAACTCCGGCAACACCCACGCGGCAGCGTAATAGTCGCTGGTCCGCGTTCACTGAGCTGGTGATTGTGCGAATGAAGGAGCTCAAGCGTGAGCCTGAAGTTGTTTTCTGGGTGTACGGGTTTCCGCTGCTGCTGGCGTTAGGCCTGGGGATTGCGTTTCGCAACAAACCTGCCGACGCAACGGCTGTTGCCGTCGTCGGCGGTCCAAAGACGCAAGAGGTGTTGGCCCTGATTGAGCGTTCACCGCAGAAGTCCTCAATCCACGCTGAAGTTCTCGACCAATCGACTGCACTCAAAGGGTTTCGCCTCGGCAAGTACGATTTGGTGGTCGAAGCCGACAGCCAGGGAGGCTTTCAGTACCTTTACGATCCGGCACGTCCCGAGAGTGTGCTTTCCCGGGCTGAAGTCGATGATGTTCTGCAAGCGGCAGCGGGCCGCACCAACCCGTTGCCTACTTCCGCAGTCATTTCCACCGAGCCGGGATCGCGCTACATCGACTTTCTGATTCCCGGTTTGATCGGGATGAACCTGATGAACTCCGGCATGTGGAGCGTCGGATTCGCTCTGGTGGATATGCGCCAGCGCAAACTGCTCAAGCGTTTTGTGGCCACGCCGATGCGGAGAAGCGATTTCCTGCTGGCGCTGGCCGCTGGACGTTTGGCACTTATGGTCACTGAGGTGGGGCTGCTGCTCGCCTTTGGTGCGCTCATTTTCCACATACGCGTCCTGGGTTCGCTGCTATCGATCCTGCTACTCAGTTCGGTTGGCGCGGTAGCGTTTGCCGGATTGGGTCTGCTTACGGCCAGCCGCGCACAAAAAATTGAAAGCGTCAGCGGACTCATCAATCTGATCATGATGCCGATGTGGATATTCTCGGGCGTATTCTTCTCGTATGAGCGCTTCCCGGCGGCCATTCATCCGTTCATCAAAGCCCTGCCTCTGACCGCACTCAATGACGCCCTGCGCGCTACGATTCTAGAGGGGGCTCCGATTACGGCACAGGGCGGGCGTCTTCTCGTTCTTATGTTGTGGGGAGGAATTTCCTTCGTGTTCGCGCTGCGTTGGTTCCGTTGGACCTAAAGCATAGCGCAGACGTCCGACGCATGCAGTGCCAAATCAAGCTTCCCTGCCCGCAAAGCTACTTCCCCGTATAAAGCTCAGGAAACTGCTGCTGTAGGTGGGCGACTTTCGGCGCATCGTTGTAAACAATGTATGGGTTGTCGGGATGAAGCGCGGCATAATTCTGGTGGTAAGCTTCGGCCGGATAAAATGCTTTCAGTGGAACCACCTGAGTCACAATCGAACGAGGGAACAAGTGGGCCTTGCCGAGTTGAGCGATATAAGCTTCGGCAACCCGTTTCTGCTCGTCGCTGTTGTAGAAGATAACGGAGCGATACTGGCTGCCGCTGTCCGGACCCTGCCGGTTCAACTGAGTGGGGTCGTGAGCGACAGAGATAAAAACTCGAAGAAGTTGGCCATAGGTGATCTGCGAAGCGTCGTAGCTGATTTTCACGGATTCAGCGTGACCGGTATCGCCGGCGCTTACCAGTTCATATTCCGCGCCATTGGCGGAACCACCAGAGTATCCCGAAGTAGCGCTAGTCACGCCCTTCACGTGCTGGAAAACCGCCTGGATGCCCCAGAAACAGCCGCCCGCAACCACTGCGGTTTGCTCCGTCTTGCTGGTCGAAATCGCGGCATCGACCGAGGGAGCAGGCGGAGTTGCGCTGGCGTTGTCACCGGCGCTGCAGGCGATCACGCCGGCAAAGACCACCATCAAAACCACGGCATGTATGCGTGAAATCATGTGCAAACTCCTTAACACCCAGCGGCCAGCACTTCGTCGGCCGTTCTCTATTAGAGTTGCGAGAATGGAAAAAGTTGCGTCCCTACCCCGCACCTGCCACTGTAACTCCCGGGCCCGGCATGCCTGCGCCAAAGAGGTGAGGTCTGCCACATTAACCGACTGGTCAATTCAACTGCCGATGGGTTATGCGCGCCGGCATCGTTCCACAGGGAGGGAGAAGAGCTCGAATCGCGGATTCGAGCCTGGCTACTTCGGCAGACCGACTTTGCGCACGAGTTCAGTAAACCGGGGATCAGAACGCAGAGGGTCGAGTTGGAAGTAAGTGTTCAAACCCGTCAGCAGCCAATCGTGTTCCTGATAAGCGGTGTCGAGCCATTGGAAAGCCTGGTCTTTATCTCCCAAATCGGCGTAGAAGCGGGCAATCAACAGCGGAGAATAGTACCTGGTCTTACGTCGGGTTTGCAGGGTTTCAATGGCTTGGGTGAGGGAACCCCTCCATCCTGCGGAACGAAAACCTTGTTCCAGCGCAGCCGCGAACTCAGCCTCGTCTGGATCACCGCTGAGTTGTCCATACGCCTTCCATTCCTCAACGACCTGAGGGTACATGTGCTTCCCCCAATACGCGTAGGCCAGGCAGTCGTGAGCTGTAGCGAATGTCGGGTTCTCATTTTCCAGTTGTTTGCAGACGGAAATCGCCTCGTCGTACTGTCGTGCCGAAACCCGAATACTTCCGATCACCCGGGTGATGATGGGTGACAGCGGATCCAGTTGATGAGCACGGCTGATTTCCGCCAGCGCCTGCTGCTCCCTACCTCCGAGAGTGCCAATGTTCTCGGCGTACCACTGGTGGGCGGTAGCATCGTTGGGGTCGAGCTCAATTGCTTTTCTGAACTCAGCCTCTCCTCCGGCGAAATCCCAGTCATACCCCATTTCATTGCTGCCCAGAACGGCATGGGGATGAGCCAGGGTCGGGTCCAACTCCAGGGCTCTGCGGGCAGCCGCATTCGACTTCGCGTAGTATTCACTCGGATTGCCCCCAAAAAAAGGCATTGAGGAATAGGCGTCGGCAAGCCCTGAATACGCCAGAGCGTATTCGGGGTCTACGGCGATGGCTTGATTGAAATAGGAGATGGCCGTCTCCAGGTTTGCGCGCGTCCGCTTGTTCCATGCATAGCGCCCCTTTAAATACAAAGAGTAGGCCTTTACATCCCGTGTGCCCTGATTGGTGACTTGCTGCTCATCTGCGGGGCTGAGCGTGGAACGCAACTTTGCGGCAATGTCGCCCGCCATTTGCTGCTGTAATGAGATGATATTGGCGCTCTTGCCGGTGTAGCGCTGCCCCCAGATTTCGGTGTTGTCCCGAACATCGGTAAGCTCGGCGCTTATTTCGATGGTGTCACCCTGCAGCATCACCCGCCCGCTCACCACAACCGATACCCCGAGATCGCTGCCGACCGTCCGCACCTCAACATTCTTTCCTTTGTAGCGAAAGACCGAGTCGCGGGACCTCACCTTGAGACGTGGTACATGGGCGAGGTTGCCGATCAACGACTCGGTAATGCCGTCGCTGAGATAGTCAATGTTGGCATCTCCGGGTTCGTTGGTGAAGGGGAGCACGGCGATGGAATCGAGGCCGTGGTAGAAATCCTGGGCCTCCGCACTCGATGGGTGACGGTTAGCGAGAGCTTTGAAGCGCGATCCGCTGTGCCCAACCCAGAGAAAGGCGACCAGTCCGGCAGCGAGAGCCAGCGTAGTCAACCACACAGCGAGCCGGGACGGCGACCAACTCGTCATTACTACCGTCGGGACCGATGTTCGCGCAGCCGGGGACATTTGCACGATGTCCGCTCCTGCTAATTTCGCCTTATCTTCAACTTCCCCGGATGCCGGGTCATCGAGTTCTTGGGTTCGTCCTTCCAGCCAACCTGCAAGTTCGTCGCTGTAGGCGAAGACACTACTACGGCCACCGCCGGGTACCCGGTGCACGGGAAGTTCGCGTTCGGTTTCCCAGCGCCGGACAGTCCTCTCGTCCCGTCCGAAGAAAGCAGCGATCTCTTTCCAGGAATCCAGACGACGCTCGGAGTTAGTTGGTGAGGGTTGTCCCATGACTCTCGCAAGAAGGCCAAACAGGTGAAATGCCCGGTTATGCCCGGTTGTGTCCGGTTCTGTCCCTTGTCCCGGGGAGGGGAGACACGTCAGTATACATCGAATTGACGATCTGAAAACAAGGACCGGAAGCGAGGTAAAGTGCTTGGTGGGGGAGCCGAGGACACAGCTGGTTCGCGCGGGGAGTCTGATTCCAAAGAACTTATGGGAAATTCAGAATCCAATCGAAGGCAACCAGTGAAACCGCGATTCACGGGGCTATGCGGATTGGCGCTGCCCTTCTTGATCTCACCCCTAACGGCAGTTCAGGGGCAAACCAGGGCAGCCGAGACGAGAGCTGCAGAGCCATATTCAGTCGGTGGCGCACTTCGGTGCGCAACCTTTTTTCAATCACTGATCCGGGAGGTTTGAGCTCGTATGCGCCTGGTTCGTAGCAACCCGGTCATAAGGTTCCTTGTGGTGCTGTGCATGACGGTGTTTGCACTGATCCTTGGAGCGATTCTGCTGCCACCGAACGGTAGCAACGCCATGCCGAGAGACGGAGGCGGGAACACACCTGTAACCGCGCCACGCTGATCGGCATACGTGGGGAGAGTTGGACACAGATCTTCGTCGAGTTGTGGGGATGAAATCCGAGACTGATCGTGGAAACACCCAACGATTCTTGCACTCTCGGCGGGCCAGCTTTAGGGATGGAATTTCGAGATTGACCGAAACACTGGGAAGATTTCTGCCTAAACGGAAGAGGCTTTATGAATTGCGCACGGCAACAAGATAAGTCCATTCGCATGGTCGCGCCATTCGTGGCCGCGATGGTTGTATTCACGTTCGCCGTGGCAGCGGTCCCTGCCCAAGCCCAAACCTTCAAAGTTCTTTACAATGCCCCCGGCGGTCCCGGGATTTCGAATCCAGATGCCGAAGCGACCGCCCAGGGACGCGACGGAAGCATGTATTCCACGTCCCCATACGGCGGCACTGACTACGGAACCTTGTTCAAAGTTACCCCTTCGGGGAAGGTGACCGTTGTGAACAATACTGGCGTTGGCTATTTCGTTGTCAGTGGAGTGACGCTGGGTGCGGATGGAAACTTATACGGCACAGATCAGGACGGCGGACCGGGCGGCGATTGCGGATTTGCCGGCTGCGGACAAATCTATAAAGTAACCCCGGCCGGCGTGGAGACCGTACTTTACAGTTTCACGGGTTTCGACGATGGGTCTGACCCCCATTCGGCACCGATCGAGGGCGCGAACGGCACGTTCTACGGAACGACCCCCTCTTCGAACGCCGCCAGCATTAGCACGGCATACTCCATCACCTCTAGTGGCAAATTCAGCACGCTGCATACTTTCACGAACGCAGAAGGCCAGAATGTCTATGGAGGGCTAGTCCAGGGAACTGATGGAAACTTCTATGGGGTCGCCTCGACGCAAGGCGCCAACGGCTTTGGAACTATCTTCAAGATGACCCCGTCCGGTACCGTTACCGTGCTCCACAGCTTCACCAACACCGACGGAAATTACCCTTACCGGCCTCTGATCCAAGCCAGCGACGGAAACTTCTATGGCACCACGAACACCGGAGGTCTCGGTGATGGAGTGGTCTTCAAAATCACGCCCAGTGGCACATATACCGTGCTCCACAATCTCGACGGTAACGGTGATGGTGCCGCCCCTAGTTCCAGCCTGACACAGGGATCGGATGGAAAACTGTACGGGGTGACTTCGGACGTGAATGCCTCAACCCATGGAACGATTTTCAGCGTTACAACGACCGGGACATTCAAGACTCTCTACACTTTTAGCGGCGGTACAGACGGGAACAATCCGAATTCACCTCTGAAACTGAACACCAATGGCAAGTTTTATGGCGCCACTTATAGCGGCGGTGACCTTAGCCTATGCTCCGGTGGGGGTTGCGGCGTGGTTTACAGCCTGGACGTGGGCCTCAAGCCGTTCGTAAATTTGGTCACCGCCTCCGGCAAAGAGGGCGAGAAGATCGGCATTCTGGGCCAGGGGTTCAGTAGTGCCTCGGTCGTGGAGTTCGGCGGGGTGCCAGCCACTTCAATCACGCTCAAGGGGACGACTTACATCTCAGCAATCGTCCCGGCAGGCGCCCTTACGGGAAAGGTTACGGTGACCACCGGCTCTACCGTCCTGACCAGTGCGCAGGTCTTCCGGGTCACGCCGACGCTTCTGAGCTTCAGCCCGACCAGCGGTCCGGTAGGAACGCCGGTCACGATTACCGGAACTGGGCTCACACAGACCACGAAAGTGACATTTGGCGGCATGCCGGCAACCACCCTTGTCGTTAATTCCGACAGCAAAGTAACAGCCAACGTGCCGACGGGAGCGGTGACGGGCAAGATTGCGATCAAGACTAAGGGCGGATCGGCCAAGAGTAAGACAGATTTTACGGTCAACTAGGTTGCGAAACGACCCCGAGCGACAAGTGGCACTGCTTCGGGGGCACGCTGTGGGAACGAAATCCTAGATCAGAAGGATTCCTTTGTACTTACCAGGAGGATTTATGAATTGCATCCGGCAACGGGAAAAATGGTTTTTCAGGTTTGTGGTATTTGTGGGCGCGATGCTCGCGCTCTCGCTCGCAGCCTCGACTGCGGCGCTCGCCCAGTGTACCGACAGCTGGACCGGAGGAGGGGGAAACGGCGCCTGGAGCGACGGTTCGAATTGGTCGACTGGCAAGGTACCGGGTTCCAGCGACAACGCCTGCATTCAAACATCGGGAGCCGCAGTTGTGTTGGACGTCAACGGCGGGATAGCCGACTTCACCCTCGGCAGCTCCGACAGCCTGACGCTCCCCACTGTGACAAACGCCAGTCCTAACCTCAACATCAATGGCTCCTCGATCGCGAACAGCGGCCAGATTATCTTGTCCGCTCCGGTGTCGTTTGGCACAACCGGTTTGACGTTCTCATCCGGCGGGACGACGACCCTATCCGGCCGCGGAACGATTACCATGAACGCCAACTCCTTCGGCGGCGACTATATCGGAGGCAGCGCGAAGCTGGTGAATCAGTCGACGATCCAGGGCGCCGGCAGCTTCGGGATGACATTCAACAATGCCAAGAACGGCGTGGTCAACGCCAACGAATCTGGAGCTCAACTGGTCGTGGGACGCAACAATTCCCAGGGCGCCTCAACCAATACTGGCCTGATCGAAGCCACCGCTGGCGGACAAATGGCGATGGGGAGCCTGACGCTGAACAACGTTGGCGGCACCATCTCGGCGAGCGGTACCGGTTCATATGTCGATTTTACCAACGAGGGCCAGGGCGGTCAGACCATCACGGGCGGCACATTCACCACGTCCAAAGGCGGTGTGATCTACTCAGGAAACTCCACCACGCTCGATGGCACTAACGGCAACACCATCACGAATAAAGGGACCTTAGCGGTCAACGTTACCTCGAATGTCCAGGGCACTATCAACAACACCGGAACCTTTGAGATTCTCTCTAACTCCGGCCAAGCCGGCGTGAACATCCCAGGCGGCCAGACCTTTACCCTGATGGGCAGCGGCAATCTGACCTTGGGGGATGGCACCAATAACAGCTATAACAATCAGAGCTACATCAGCGGCAGCACTTTCGTGAACCAGCAACTCGTCCAAGGGACGGGAAACATCTTAAATCTCACCGGCTTCAACAACAGCGGCACCATCAACGCGAATGTTCCCACGGGTACGAATAACCTGCAGCTTCAATTGGGCCGCGCCGGCGCCAGCACCAACACTGGAACCATTGAGGCCACGAACGGCGGAGGGCTCCTGATTGGCAGCACGACCATCAACAACGTCGGCGGCACCATCACGGCCACGGGCGCGAACTCCTACGTCGACTTGGTTGGTTCTCTGGGGACTTCAGGCCTGACGATTACCGGCGGCACTTTTGACAGTTCGGGTGGAGGAGTGATTTACGGCCAGGGTGGCTCATTGCTTGACGGAACAACCAACACCGTCACTAACGCTGGCACGATGATCATTAACTACCAGGACCTTCAGGCGCAGGGAACGCTGAACAACACCGGCACCATCCAAATCCTTGCCCCTACTGATGACAATGGCCAGGTTTTCCTTCAGATTCCAAACGGGGAGAATCTCACGATCACCGGTAAAGGTTCCATCATCATGGGCGATGGCACCGACAACAGCTACAACAATAATGCTGAAATCGGCAACAACCTCGGCACCAACGGGAACTTCGACAACAAAAGCACGATCGAAGGGACGGGAGGCATCGTGCTGGCCAACGAAATCACTAACGATGGGACGATCGTCGCCAATGTGCCGACCGGCAACAGCGGCTTGATGCTGCTCATGGACCGCGACGGAAACATCCAGAACAACGGGACCATACAGGCCACCAACCGCGGCATCTTCTACATCGGCGGCGGTTCCTGTTGTGGAAACCCATTTACCAACGCAGGCACCATGATTGCGGACGTCAACAGCACGGTCGACTTGCAGAACGCCAACCCATTTGGCAACCTGGCGAACGGCATACTGACCGGCGGCACCTACAAGGTCGCCGGAACCCTCCAGATTCCGGGCAACATCACCACCAACGACGCAAGGATCACACTCATTGGGAAGGCATCGCAGATACTGAATCCAAACACCAATGCTCTGACAGGCTTCCTCACCAATGGCGCCAAGGGCAGCTTTGCCCTCAATGGAGGCCAGAGCTTCACCTCCGCCGGCACATTCACCAACCAGGGAGCGATCAGCATCGGGAAGGGCAGCACCTTCACGGTGGGTGCGGGCGGATCGTATATGCAGAATGGCGGCAAGACCACAGTGAACGGCAAGCTCACTCTCTCGAAAACTGAGGACAGGACTGACGATTCCGCTTTCGGCGTCGAGCCGGCCGCCACCCTTGTCAGAATTGTCAAAGGCTCGCTCTTTGGCAATGGGGGAATCGTTGCGGCACACCTGTTTTCGTCTGGAACAGTTATCCCGGCGGCGTCGATGACCGCGGTAGGAAAGCTGGGGGTCACCGGACCTTACACCCAAACCCCTGCCGGGGCGCTGGATGCCAATATAGCCGGCGCCGCTTCTGGCCAATTCAACGTACTCAACGTCACCGGCGCAGCCACTCTGGGCGGAACTCTGAATATCGGGCTGCTCAATAATTTTGTGCCACTCATTGGGGCTGAGTTCGAGATTCTGACGGCCAAGCACGTGACCGGTACCTTTGCCACCGTGAACGGCACCAAGATCAACGGCAGCGAGCACTTCACCGTGACCTACAACTCGGACAATGTGACGCTCACGGTGGTTTCCGGAGAATAATCCGGCTCGAAGTAGGCCGACTGCAAGAGATGGCGCGCTGGCCGTTGTGGACAAGAACATCATTTGCGTGGAGACCTACCAGCCGCAAGTTTGTAGCTCGAACTGGAGAGTGAGCCCGCCGTGGCTATTTACGACGGGCTTACCTCGGTCAACTCCGATCGTCGTCAATTTGCCATCGGAGCGCGACGCAAAGATCTGCATCCCATGCAGCCTGCCTGATCTGCAAGTTCCTGATCTGCACAGAGCCACCAACCCTCCTTTAAAGTAAGATGGTAAGTTCTGTAAAAATGAGTGCGCCTTTCGATTGGACGAGGAAGGGACGCTCTCGACATTGCGATATCTTCGGACCGCCGCTGGCATGGGACCTCGCCCACATGCCTAAGGATTAAGACATGGCAAACGTCAGCAAGAAAAAAGGTGTGATTGGGATCCTCACCGGTGGCGGTGATGTACCTGGATTGAATCCGGCTATCCGGGCGGTTACCTTCAGGGCGCTCCGCGAAGGCTATCAGGTTATCGGCCTGCGGCGAGGGTGGGGCGGCTTGGTCGACATTGTTCGAGAAAAGGACTACGACAACAGCGACAACTTCCAGGTATTGACGGAGGAAGTCGTCAATCGTGCTGGCCGCACCGGTGGGACGTTCCTGCACAGTTCGCGTACCAATCCCGGCAAAGTGAAAAAATCGAGCGTTCCCGGGCACCTGCAGGGAACTTACAACGCTGCGACCAACGATCTAACACCGGAAGTGCTGAAGACCCTGGAATGGCTGGGAATCGATTCCCTCATACCCATCGGGGGCGATGACACGCTGAGCTATGGCGTGCGCCTTCATAAAGAGGGAGTAAAGGTGATCGCGATTCCGAAGACCATGGACAACGATGTTCCGGGAACCGACTATTGCATCGGCTTCAGCACGGCAGTGACACGCACCATCCAAATGACCAACGACCTGCGGACGTCTGCCGGTTCGCACGAGCGCTTCCTGGTGCTCGAGGTGTTCGGCCGTTATGCAGGCTTCACCGCGATGCTTCCGACCATGGCGGGAGCCGCCAACCGGTGCGTTATCCCAGAGCACCGATTTAATATCGATCAGCTGACGGAGTTGCTGGTTGCCGACCGCCGCAAGAATCCGAGCCACTATTCCGTGGTACTGGTTTCCGAAGGAGCCATGTTCGAAGGCGGAGAAATGGTTTTCGAGCGTGAGACCACCGATGCATTCGGCCATAAGAAGCTGGGCGGCATCGGCGATCTGGTTTCTGAAAAGCTGAAGGAACTTTCTCCCAAATACAACAACGGAAAAACCATCGACGTGATCAATCAGAAACTGGGATACCTGGTTCGCTGCGGCGACCCCGATGCCATCGATTCGATCGTGCCCATGGCCTATGGCAATCTGGCCCTGGATCTTCTTCTTAGCAATGTCCATGGCCGGCTGGTAGTGCTTAAGAATGGCCGCTACGACAATATGGCAATCGAGGCCGTGATCGCCACGAAAAAGGTCGTAAATATAAAGGAGCACTACAACACTCAGCGATTGCGCCCGCACTACAGCAGTTTCGAAATGAAGCCGCTGTTCCTCATGACCAGCGAAGCAGGATAGATTGCGCTATACAAACTGCGCCGCGCGCGTCCAACCGAACATGACTGCAAAAGGTTGGCGCACAGTTGCGTTCGCTATCGCTGTAGGCTGCGGTATTTCTCTGTCTGCATCGGATCTTCCCAGCCCGCGAATTGATTACGCCATGGCTTATGTTCCGTTCCTGCATGCGGTGGTCATGCATGGCGGCTGGTCGTCGCCGAATTGGGTACCCAAATCTGAACCCTGGAAGTGGGACGGACAAGGCTGGTTGCGCTGGGAGACCAGCGGCGCGCCCACGTTCGCCCATCATTCCATGGTTTTCGACTCCAAGCGAAATGTGCTGGTAGTTTGCGGCCGGGAGACGCCCAATCGGGGAAGCTATCAAACCTGGGAATTCGACGGCGCCAAGTGGACTCGCGCGGCCGATATTCCGGTCGGAGCCTCCGCCCAGGGAGACATCAAAATCGCATTCGACAGCCAACGCAATCGGATCGTGCTCTACGCCGCGCGTACCAAAGGAACAACCGAAACTTGGGAATACGACGGAAAGACCTGGCAGCAAGCAAAGAATGCCCATCAGCCAGTACGTTGCGACGACGGGGCCTTGCTCCAATACGACGCGGCCCTCCACAAAACCGTCCTGGTAGGAGAGGACCGTACTGGAAACGGCCTTCTCAGCTGGGATGGACACGAATGGGGCGCGGATGGCGGAACCGGGACCCAGACCTGGCTGTGGGACGGCGCTGATTGGGCCCAGGTGAAAGGCCCACAGCCGGCAAGGGCAACCTGGGGTGGGATCGCGTTCGATGGCCGACGGACGGTCCTGCTTACCACGCGGATGGAGACTTGGACTCTGCAACGTGAGTGGGTACAACTTCATCCTGCGGCCTCGCCGACGCCGGCGCCCAATGGCTTCTTCGCCATGGCGTATGATCCGAATCGCAGGGTGATAGTATTTTTTGGGGGAGAGAGTCGCCAGGGCGCCGCCGAGAAAGATTGGGTCTATCCTGACCGGACCTGGATGTACGATGGAGGTAGCTGGTCGGCTTGGTCTGGCGCAACGGATCGAAGTAGCGGCAAGCAATGAAGGCACTGACGCCCCATAGATTTCAAAGGAAAGCTTTTCATGCAATCACAAAATCAATCCGATCCAAAACAGAATGCGGAACGCCCGCCCGTCGTGGAGCACGTTTCTGGAGCTCATGAACTGTTGCACGCTTTGCGCAGACGAATCGGTGAACATCCGGAGCTTGCCGAAGCCATCACTAAACTGGAGAACGCCCTGAGTCTCCTGACGGTAAAGACCGGCGGAATGCTGTAGAGCGCTGTCCGATACTGAAAACACAGTGGTGATCGAAGCCAGTCAAACCAGTGGGATGCTCGCAATAGTGACGACTCATTGCAGAATTGAATTCTGGATTTTGACGTTCGCTGTTGTAGTTCTGCTAGCCGCTGCGGCCGCAGCGCAGCGCCCCGTCGACCTCATTCAAACCGACAACATCAAGGCCGAGATGTTCTTTCTTTCGGCGGATGAGATGGCCGGCCGCAAGACCGCGAGCCACGAGGCCCAGATCGCCGCCAACTATATTGCATCCGAGTTTTTGCGTTTTGGCCTGAAACCCATGGGCGATGGCGGCACTTATTTTCAGAACTTCGACTTGGTCACAGCCTGCCCTGACATGCCGAACATGGCGTTAGTCGCGCATCGGAATGGAGTCGAAAAGAGCTATCAACTGGACCACGATTTTGACATCTCTGACCTTCTGGAAAGTAACAACCCGGCCACTGTTACTGGCCCGCTGGTCTTCCTGGGTTATGGCGTCAACGCTCCAGAATATGGATACAACGATTTTTCCGGGATTGATCTCCATGGCAAGATTGCGCTGGTTCTGACCCATGAACCGCAGGAGTCCGATCCAAATTCCCGGTTCAAGGGCAAGTGGAACACGATTCACGCCTACGATGTTTACAAGTATGAGCAGGTTCGCAAGGCGGGCGCCGCAGGGTTGCTCATCGTACATGAAAGCGCCCCGCATCGGCCCCCTGACAATCCCAGCGCCCCTCACGATTGGAGCATGCCGACACCGCTCATTGCCCTCGCCGGCAGCACGTGGGATTTGCCAATCTTTGGGATCACCGAGGCAACCGCGGACGAACTGCTCGCCAAGTCCGGCAAGACTATCGCTACGTTGCAGAAAGCGATCGACCAAAATTTCAAGCCGCAATCGTTCCTGGTTCCTGAAGTTGAGATCACCATGAAAAAGGCGCTGAAGGACCGCCAGGTCGTCCGCGCCCGTAATGTGATCGCGCTGCTCGAGGGGTCGGATCCAAACCTTAAGGATGAGTACGTCGTGATCTCCGGACATTACGATCACATGGGGACGGTACAGGGAAGAATTTATCGCGGAGCTGATGACAACGCTTCCGGAACCATCGGCGTGCTGGAGAGCGCTCGCGCTTACACCCAGGGAAAGGTTCGCCCCAGGCGCAGCATCATCTTTGCCGCGTTCGATGCGGAGGAGGCAGCCATGTTGGGGGCTGAGTATTTTGTGGAAAATCCAGTTCTGCCCTTAGCGAGAGCTGCGGCGAATCTAAACATGGATATGATTGGGCGAGACGAAAATACGCCGACTTGGAAACTTGATCCCGGCCAGACCAGTAACAGTGTCAACCTCGTGGGCACGCTCTACAATGCTGACCTGCGGCAGGTTATCGAGAAAAATAATCGGACGATCGGCCTGCAACTTGATTTCAAGACTGATACCAACGATCCGGAACAGTGGTTCGATCGCAGCGATCACATCATTTTTGCCACCAAGTCGATTCCCATGGTGTTGTTCAATACGGGTGAGCATCGCGACTACCACACCGAAAACGACACCTGGGACAAGATCAACTATCCCAAGCTGGAAAAGATCATCCGCCTGGTGTTTCTGAGCAGCGTCGATGTAGCCAACTCTGACACCCGTCCCCGCTTTGTTCCCTGAGACTAGAGCCAGCCTTTGGTGCGTGCAATTCGCGCGGCTTCGGTTCGGTTGCTCGCGCCCATCTTGCTGATGGCCTCTGAAAGGTAATTGCGAACCGTGCCCTCGGAAAGGCTGAGTGTGGCCGCGATATCGTTGCTGGGGACACCATCGCCAGCGAGTCGAAGGACTTGGCGTTCACGGTCCGTCAGTGGATCCGGTTCTGCCCAGGCCTCGGTCGCGAGTTCGGGATCGATCACGCGCAAGCCCTGTTGCACACGGCGAACGGCCTCCGCCAATTCTTCGGCGTGCATGTCCTTCAGCAAGTAGCCTGAGGCCCCAGCTTCCAAGGCGCGCCGCAGATAGCCGGCACGGGCGAAGGTTGTCAGAATGATGACGCGCGTTCCCATTTTCCGGCGTTTCAGCTCTCCGGCAACGTCGAGCCCGGTCATCTCCGGCATTTCAATGTCGGTTATGAAGACGTCGGGCTTGTGATCGAGCACGGCCTGCAAAGCCTCTTTACCATTGCGGGCGCGCGCCACCACGGCAATGTCGCCCTCGATCTCCAGCAGGGCGGCGAGGGCGCCCAGAACCATGCCCTGATCTTCCGCGATCACCACGCGAATCGCCTTGCGTCCGTTCTTTTGTTGCGAGCTCAACGATCACTCTTTCGTTTGGGTCATGGGAAATTGAATGCAGAGTCTGGTTCCGATACTGTTGTCGCGCTCAAGAGTCCCGCCGAGGGCCTCAATTCTTTCCCGCATGCCACGCAGGCCATTGCCTTCGATAGCGCCGCCGCCCTGACCATCATCCTGGATTTCCAGCCTGCAGTTCCCATTCGCCGGCAGCAGCCGCAAATGACAATTGCGGGCCTGGGCGTGGCGCACCACATTGGTCACGGCTTCGCGCACTACCAGAGCAACCACGCTTTCCTGGGCTGGTGTCAGACGAACCTCCTGGGACTCAGACTTCACGGCTATGCCGGCAGTTTCCAAGGTGGCCTTGGCCTGTTTGAATTCCGCTTCCAAGCTATGGGCACGATATCCGCGGATTGTGCTTCGAACATCGGCTAAGGCTGCACGGGACGTCTGTTCCACATCGGCGATCTCTGCTTTCGCCCGCTCCGGGTCGCGATCGATAAGCTTTCCGGCTAGTTCGGATTTCAGAATGATCACGGAAAGAGTGTGGCCAAGTACGTCGTGAAGATCACGGGCAATGCGCTCCCGTTCTGCTACCTTGGCGAGATGTTCAATCTCCTCATCCGCCATTCTCAGCTTGTCGTACATCCGGGTGCGCTGGGCAAAGTAGATATTGGTTGCGCCCACAACGACCGAGAGCCCTCCGGCATACAACACGAACCAGCCCGATACGTGAAGCAGCCACCATTCGAGTCCAGCCACTGCGACGATGACACCCAGCAGTCGAAGTACCCCTAGCTCGGTTTCGACGACGTAGGGGAGCAGTGCAGCGGCGAAAATATAGAAACTCGATGCGCCGGTATTGAAGGGCGCATAGATGCTTCCCACCAGCACCATCAAGCCGAGGTCAAGCAGTTCCCATCGTTTGTTTCTTAGTTTGAAAAGGCCAAGGTAGAGCACCAGGAAAATAACCGTACCTAGTGCGGTAAAAAACCATTCCTTCCAGCCCGAATGCTCCAATGCAGGCTGCAGGAAGAAGAACCCGAAATAGGCGAGCGGCGTGTAGAACGCCCAGCTACGCCCGCGATTTTGGGGCACGATCTTCATTCTCAGCTCTAGGCTACCCCTTTTTGATTCCAGGCGTCAGACGATTGTGTCGCCGGGTCGAAGCCGCGATCACGAAGGCCAGCACCAGCGAGAGCGGCAGCAGAATCACCAGCAAGTCAAGTTTGCCCAAAATGCCGAGCAATAAGAAAGCGCCGAATACCAGGGTCCAGCAGGCGGATATGAGCGTGTTCGACACAGTGCCTCCTTGAGTGAGTGCCGCAATTTCGGTACTACACGCATCATCGAGGAGTCGTCGAAGATTCACCAGTGGAGTTCATCATGCGCTCACGGTGACAAATGTCATCCCACAGCCTCCGTTCGGATTATGTAACAAACTCTCTGCACGACAGCCTGGAACCTTCGAGGTTCGATATAATCCCAAGTTCATCAGAGATTGGCTTAAGCCCTCCCGGGAGGTGTGGTCATGGTTTGGGGACCAGGTTGGGTTTGAGAGGCTGGTCGATCCGATTAGGGTTGAATCATTCTCACTTGGATTCACATATCAGAAAAGCGAGGGTTGACCTGCTGGAACGCGACGCGCGAGGTGTGATGCGAATACGGCCTGGAGTTGAGCTGGCCAGCATGAGCGACATCGGCTGCCAGCGGGAGAATAACGAAGACCGGCACGCCTATTGGGAACCCGATACCGACGAGGAATTCGCGCGCAAGGGAAGGCTGGCCATCGTGGCTGATGGCATGGGCGGTCACGAGGGTGGCCAGGAAGCCAGCCGTATCGCTGTCGAGACGATCCAGGAAATTTTCTCTGAAAGATCCGGCGCAGACCCCCAATCGTTGCTCGTCACTGGATTCCAGATTGCCCATGAACGGATACTCGAATACGCCTCCGGGCATCCCGAGTTTTACGGCATGGGGACTACCGCCACGGCGATCGCGCTAGTGGGTCGCCAGCTCTACTTCGCACACGTTGGTGATAGCCGGTTATCTCTCGTACGGGGAACGAGCCTTTCTCGCCTGACCCGAGACCACTCCTATGTAGGTCGACTGGTCGAGAATGGAGTGATCAGCTCGGAAGAAGCGGAAACCCATCCCCAGAGGCACATCTTAACGGCCGCTCTTGGCGCGGGCACGGAAACGTTTCCCGATACGCCGCCGCAACCCATCGCGTTGCAGAAGGGCGATGTGCTGGTTCTGTGCACCGATGGCTTATGGAGTCTGCTGAGCGAGAGCGAAATTCAGACCGTCGCGGCGGGGCGTCAGGTTCAGGAAGCGTGCCAGGCATTGATCAAAATGGCGAAAGACCGCGGCGCCCCGGATAACATCACCGTACAACTCCTGCGAATCAGTTGACTGGCCTGCGTGGCTATCTGTGGCGAGTGCCGGACTGGGCCACCGATGATTGATGATTCTCCTTCGGACCTGCGCCCACCTCGGCCATCCTTCTAAGGCTCCTTTCCTCAACTGCGGGAGTTCATTTGGAGCAGAAAAACAGCGTCAAACTGCAAATCAATGCATACTCCAGGCTAACTGCCGGATGAGGGAAGTGCGGTAAGTGCTTGACACGTTGAGTGTTAGGGTGTCGCTGAGCCCTACTCGATCATGGCAGCGCAGTTGCTAATGTCGCTGATGTCAATAAACTCTATTAAAACGATAGGGTTTATGGCATACTGCCGAAATTATGAAAATCTCCCAAAAAGGTTTGTACGCACTGCAAGCCATGATGATGCTGGCCCGCCACTACAACCAGGGCGCCATTCGCATTCGCGACATCGCCTACGAAGAAGCGTCTGCCGGAAAAATTTCTGGAACTGATCCTGCTGGAACTGAAGAATGCGCGCATGGTCGAGAGCGTGCGCGGCGCCAAGGGCGGATACCAGTTGCGGCGGGCTCCCTCGGAAATCCGTCTCAGCGAGATCATCCGGCTGATTGACGGTCCGCTGGCTCCTTTCGGCGACGCCGAGCAGTTGCGCAGTCTGATCGATCGCGATGCCGAGCACCGCGCTCTCTACCAGGTGTTTCTCGACGTGCGCGACGCCGCAGCCAAAATTCTGGAACACACCACCCTGGCCGACATCATGAACGGCAAAGGCGCGATGTTCGAAGTCCGGAAAACGGCGCAAGAAGAAGGGTGACTCGCCAAGCGTTTTGCCCATGGTCGTACACGGGAATCCTCGAGGCAAAGATGAATAAGAGGCTCTGAGCGCTATCGGGGGACTGTTCCTGCTCATCGTCGTCTCGCTCCCAAGTTTCGCTCAGACCGGTGATTCGGGTGGGAGCGTTTCCCAATATCACTCATGCCCAGGCGATGGTCGGCAAGGCCAATGGATGGTTCGACAAGGCTCTGGGCTCCGGCGCGAAGGTGGAATGGACAAGCTTCAACGCCGGCCCTTCGGCGATCGAAGCTCTGTTTGCCGGCGCCATTGACATGACCTACATCGGCCCCAATCCTACCATCACCGGCTACGTGCGCTCCAACGGCGAAGCGCTGCGTGTCGTGGTGGGCGCGGCCAGCGGGGGAGCTTCGTTGGTGGTGCGCAACGATTCGGGCATTAAGAAGCCGGAAGATTTTCACGGCAAGCGCGTAGCCAGTCGCCGCAATTGGGCAACACTCAGGATGTCGCCTTGCGCTCCTGGTTGAAAGCCACGGGATGAAAACCAACGACAAGGGTGGCGATGTGCAGGTCATCCCCATGGCCAATCCTGACCAGCTCAACACTGTTCCTGAAAAAAGAGCTGGATGCGGCGTGGGCGCCCGAACCCTGGGCGACCCGATTGATCCGCGAAGGCAACGGTCGTCTGTTCCTCGACGAGCGTGACCTGTGGCCGCAAGGGCAGTTCGTCATTACCAATCTGATTGTGCGCACCAAGTTCTTGCAGCAGCATCCTGACCTGGTCAAGAAGTGGATTGCCGCCCACGTCGAACTGACGGATTGGATCAACAGCAATCTGCCCGAGGCCAAGAAGATTCTCAACCAGCAACTGCAGAAAGAAACCGGCAAAGCGCTGAAGCCCGCGATTTTGGATGAAGCCTTTGGCCGCCTGCAAATCACCTACGATCCCATTGCGCAACTCGCTGCTGACTTCGGCGCATTCGGCGTTTGATGCCGGGTTTCTCGGAAAACAGCTGCCGGACCTCTCCGCCATGTACGACCTGACCCTGCTTGAATCAGGTCCTGGCGGAAGAAAAAGAAAAAGGCGATCCAATGACAACTAACCCCACTCCTCAACCTGTTTTTGCTGGAGAGCACAGAAGCCGCGTCCGTGGCAGCCGCTGGAAGGCGGGTTCCGCGCCGGGCGTACTTCCGATCCGGCACGTTGACGGAAACGCCCCACCCAAAGTGTCGTTGAATGGCATCTCGCTCAGCTACAAAACGAATGACGGAACCAGGTTGGTGGCTCTGGACAATATCCATCTGAAGGTTAGTCCTGGAGAATTTCTTTGCATGGTGGGACCGTCCGGTTGCGGCAAGTCGACCCTGCTGCACCTGATCGCTGGTCTGCATCAGCAAACCTCCGGTACGGTGCTGGTCGACGACAAACCGGTTGACGGGCCCGGTACGGACCGCATCCTCATCTTTCAGGAGCTCGGCCTCTTCCCATGGCTGACGGTCGGCGAGAACGTCGAGTTCGGCATGAAGATGAAGGGCATCGCCAAAGCCGAGCGGATGGAGAAAATCCAGTATTACCTGCGATTGGTCCATCTTTCCCAATTCAAGGACAGCTACACCCATCAGCTCTCAGGGGGAATGCGGCAGCGAGTGGCGCTGGCGCGCGCTCTGGCCACCGAACCGGACGTTCTGCTGATGGACGAACCCTTCGCCGCGCTCGATGCCCAGACTCGCGACCTGCTGCACGACGAACTGGAGCGCATCTGGGCGGAAACCGGCCGCACCATCATCTTCGTTACGCACAACGTGCGCGAGGCGGTACGCCTGGGAGACCGTGTGGTTCTGATGACGTTCCGTCCGGGACGGGTGAAGCGAGAATTTTCCATCGACCTGCCACGGCCGCGCCATCTCGAAGACATTACCGTGGCCAAGACCGCACGCGAGATTCTCGACGAACTGCGCGAAGAGATTAACAAGTCTTTGGAAGTGGAGTACAACCATGAAGCGGTTAGCTAGATTCGTAATCTTTTACGGAGCGTTGCTTGGCCTGTGGGTGCTGCTGGCCGAATTGAAGATCTGGCCGCCCTATCTTTTCCCCACACCCAAAGGGGTAGCCGAGGCTCTGTACGCCGGTTTCGCAGACCATAGCTTCTGGATTGCGATGGCCGTCAGTATGAGGCGGGTGTTGATAGGATACGGGATTTCTGTCGTACTGGGCATGATTCTCGGACTGGGCGTGGCCAGTAATAAGTTTCTCGAAGAAACCATGGGCGGGTTGCTGGTTAGTCTGCAGAGTCTTCCGAGTATCTGCTGGCTGCCTTTGGCCGTGCTCTGGTTTGGCCTAACGAGAATGCCATTCTCTTCGTGGTGGTCATGGGATCGCTTGTTGTCGGTCACCATCGCCATGGAAGACTGGGCGCCAGCAGATGCCCAAGATCTACGGCATGGCGGGCCGCAATCTTGGCGCCCGCGGTTTCCGTTGTTCTGGCATGTGCTTCTGCCCGCCAGTCTGCCGTACATCGTCTCCGGCTTGAAGCAGGGCTGGGCGTTTGCCTGGCGTTCGCTGATCTCCGGCGAAATGCTCTTCGTGAGCCTGGGCCTGGGACAGTTGCTCATGATGGGCCGCGACCTGAATGATATGAGCCAGGTGATTGCGGTCATGATTCTGATTATCGCCATTGGCTACGTGGTCGACGGGTTGGTCTTCAAGACCATGGAGCGCCGCTTGCAGCGTCGGTGGGGATTGGTGTCGGCTTCCTAGCAGGAGACGGTAGAGCTACAAAAGAACGGGGCAGGATTGTCGGGCACCATTCCTGCCAGTAGCCGACAAAAACCAGGAGACAGCTTTCAAACAGGAATTGTGGACCCTTAATGATTACTTTCTAGATAGACATACTTGCATATAAATTACAGGCACTGAGCAGAGAAGACATGCACGAAGGCGCAAACCCAAACTCCCGATTCTCATCGAGCAGGCTCTGCTTGATATCAATCACCGGCGTATGCGGAACCGGGGATGTCATTGACAGGGTATTTCATTGTGAGATAAAAGGAGGCTCTCGAAGAGGAATACTCCGGGACTCACGGCGGGCCTGTTTACGCACAGCCCCTGCCGGTTCAAGACCCTGGGAGCGGCCTTCCTAAGGCTTTGTCTTTCTCGGCCACCAGCTTGCGCTTGGTGGGACTCATCACAAATCTGCCTCAGGAGCTTGGCATGAGACTCAGAGACCTCTGGATTACGTTTGCTGTTGCCTTTGCATTTGCCATCCCAACTTGCAAGGCACAGGAAATCACCGTAGCGGCGGCAGCGGATCTTCAATTTGCTTTTCAAGATGTGGCGGCTCGGTTCCAGAAAGATACTGGCAAAAGCGTCAAATTGATCTCCGGTTCCTCCGGGAACTTTTTTGCGCAGATTCAGAACGGCGCGCCTTTCGACATTTTCTTTTCGGCGGACATCGACTACCCCAGGAAACTCGAAACTGCGGGACTGGCCGAACCGGGGACACTGTATCAGTACGCCACCGGAAAAATCGTGCTCTGGGTGCCCAATGAATCAAAGCTCGACTTGGGGCGCGGGTTGAGTGTCCTTCTGGATCCCAGCATTAAGAAAATCGCCTTGGCCAACCCCGAACACGCGCCCTATGGCCGAGCCGCGGTTGCTGCCATAAAGCACGAAAACATCTACGACAAAATCTCCGGCAAGTTTGTGCTCGGCGAGAACATCTCCCAGGCTGCGTCATTCGTCGTGTCGGGGAGCGCAGACATCGGCATCGTGGCGCTTTCGCTGGCCTTGGCTCCGACCATGAAGCAAAAGGGCCGGTACGCGGAAATCCCTGCTGACGCATATCCCCCGCTCGAACAGGGTGCAGTGATCCTGAAATCGTCACGGAAGAAGGATGCGGCGCGTCAGTTCATCGAATTTTTAAAGACTCCCCCAATTCTGGAACTTTTGCGTGGCTATGGCTTTTCGGTTCCAGACAGTTCAGCAGCACGGTAGGCAACAATTCTTGGCACGAGTTCGGTACCTCGTGAACGACAAAAGGAGCGAGAAAGACAATGAGAGCGTCTCTGTGGTTCGGTGCAGTTATCTTCGCGGCATCCTTACTGTCCGCGCAAACCAATTCAAAACCCGCAGCCAGCCCCAAGAAGGCAGCGCAAAAATCCGCAACGGTCACAGCCGATGAGGTAAACAGCCTCCGCAGTGCCTTAGCGGCGCAGCAGCGGCAAATGGAACAGCAGCGCGAGCAAATGGATCAACTCAAATCCCAGCTTCAGCAATTGCTGGATACATCCCAGCAGGCTAACGCCGCCGCTCAGAAAGCACAGGGCAGCGTCGAACAGGCTCAGAACACGGCCACGCAGGCCCAGCAGTCGGCCGCCGAGGCACAGCGCATGGCGGATCAAGCTTCCGCCAACGCCGTCGAAGCCAGGACCGCGCTCGCGCTGCGTGGACACCAAGACCCAGGACACGAGACAAGCAAATAAGCGCTCTCCAGAGTCTGGTTGGGCGCTTCCGCTTCAGCGGCGATGTCCGGGTCCGGGGTGAAGCCTATAACCAGGACGGAGTTCCCGACCGCAACCGGGCGCGCATTCGTGTGCGCTTCGGGACTCGACGGCCAGTTGAACGAAGATTTTGTCGGGGCTTTGCCTTGGCAACAGGTAGCCTGGGTGATCCAATTCATCCAATGAGACTCTAACCAACGTCTTCGATCGCAAGACCATCGCCCTCGATCGTGGATTCATTACCTTCAATCCGATCGCACATCACTGGCTCTCTCTTACCGGTGGAAAGTTTGCCTACACCTGGCAACGAACCTCCGCGACGTTCGATCCTGACATCAATCCCGAGGGCTTCAACGAGAAGGCCTCGTTTGATCTCTCTGGCCCGGTCAAGAATGTCACCATCCAGGGAATGCAACTGCTTTACACCGAAGCCAATGGAAAACCAGGGATTCCGTCCCAGGATTCATACGCTTTAGGAGGGCAAGTGTCGGCTCGCGTTCAATTCGGGCCGTGGACGGCCACACCGTCATTCATGACTCTGAAATGGAACCGGCCGGACGCCATTCTGCAACAGAGTGCGTTCGCGGTTGCCGCCACGACTACTGGCGCAGCCGCCACCGCGACCAACCCGGCCGTTGGTCCGTTTCCGGTCCCCGGCGAGGGCCAAGGTTGCGCCAAGGGGTTGAAGCTTCCAGCATTCGCCCCCTGCGCATTCGCGCCCAACGGAATGACCAATGCCACTTACGTGGATTCCAAAGGAGTGGCGCATTTCTATTCCGGCTTCAACTATGCGGATTTCATCCTGAACAATCAGATTCAAACCCCATTCAAGCGTTTGCCGGTAAATCTGATGCTTGAGTTTCTGGACAATCTCGATGCGGAAGACCATCCCTTGGACACCAAAGGTCGCGTCCTCAGCAACCTAGGGAGTCAAAACAAAGAATATGGGTTTGATTTCAGCGTGGGCCAGGTGAAGAACAAGAAAGATTTCCAAGTGGGTTACTCCTGGTACCGCGAAGAACAGGATGCTGCGATTGCGTCATTTGTCGAGAGCGATCAGAGAGCGCCCACCAATATTCTGCAGAACCGTATCTACGCTCTGTATAAATTGCGCGCCAACACGGTGGCCGGTTTTACCTGGTGGCGTGGGCGCGCTCTGAATACAAATCTTCAAAACAACGTTGCGTTGTTCAACAACTACAGCAGCGTGCCAACCATCACCAAGGCAGGAGAGCAGGAGCCATATCTGAACCGCCTGCAGTTCGACTTGATTTACACGTTCTAACACAAAGCTCGGACTGAGGCGGATTGAGCTTAGGGAGCAACGCTCCGCCCTAGGACCATCGGCCAGCCAGGGTTGCCAAGCCCTTGGCTGGCTGATTGGTTGTTCACCAATCAGCCGAAGACCGTTAGGAGGCCCAAGCAGTGATTTCACGTCGCAATTTTCTCAAAGGCGTCTCCGGCGCGATTGCTGTCGCCGGTGCGATTCCCCCGCTATTAGCCTGGGCCGCCGACGACCCATCCGTACCGATACCGGGCGCGGAAGGCATGATCGTGCGCTCAGCCCGCTTCCTCGACTTGGAGATGCCTCCCGAGTTTTTCAATTCCTGGATCACTCCTGTGCCGCACTTCTTCGTACGCAACCACATGCACGAGCCCAGCACACTGGATGTCGGCGCATGGCGATTGACCATCGGAGGGGAAGTGGAGAAGCCGCTAGCCCTTAGCCTGGCCGATCTCGCCAGGATGGAAAAGCACACTGTAACCAATACGCTCGAATGCGCCGGTAACGGACGCGGCTTCCAGCAGCCTCATGTTCCAGGCGTGCAATGGCAAAAGGGAGCAGTCGGGAACGCCCGCTTCACCGGCGCTCGACTGCGTGATGTCCTGCAAAGAGCCGGAGTGAAGGGCACTGGAAAGCATGTAATGTTCCACGGCATGGATGAAGTCCCGGGGAAGGTACCGGCGTTCATTCGGAGTATTCCCATTGAAAAGGCCCTGGATGGCGACACCCTGATTGCCACGCATATGAACGATGCGCCACTCAACAAACATCATGGTTTCCCGGCGCGCTCGCTGGTACCTGGATGGATCGGCGCAGCTTCATGTAAGTGGCTGAGCGAGATCAAAGTGCTCGCCCAGGAATTTGACGGTAACTTCATGAAGCCGGGATATAGATTTCCCAACCAGCCCGGAAAGCCGGGGGAGCCCGTGAATCCCGACGACATGCATGTACTTACCGCCTTGAATGTGAAATCCATCATTGCAACGCCGCTTGACAGGTCAATCCTGAAGTCGCGATCGGTTCACATCAAGGGCATGGCTTGGGCGGGCGAGGCAGACATTGCGCGCGTAGAAATCTCCACCGACTCCGGAGCCACCTGGAAACCTGCAGAATTGGGTCGGGAGCATTCAAAGTACGCCTGGAGGCTGTGGAGTTTTGCCTGGAAGGCTCCGAAGGCCGGAGACTACACTCTCATGGCCCGCGCAACCGACAAGCAGGGCCGCACTCAGCCAGAAGCCGCAGTTTGGAATCCGAGTGGCTATTTATACAATGCCATCGATCAGGTGAAAATCCATGTCCAAAGTTAAAGCGATCAGGCATAGTACGACCCGGCTTATGACCACAAGATTGGTGGTTGCGCTGCTTTTTGTATTCTGCTCGTCGTTATTAAGGGCGCAGTCCTCTACTGACCTGCCGCCCGGCCCCGCCCAGGCCAAGGTCCGCACCGCATGCGCGGAGTGTCACGATGCGAGTATCGTCGTCCAGCAACGTCTGAGCAAAGCTGCGTGGACCAAAGAGGTCGACAAGATGATCAAATGGGGCGCGCTGGTGGAGTCGGGTGATCGAGATTCCTTCATCGACTACCTCAGCAGCAATTTTCCACCGGAAAAGGCATCAGCCGAAATGCCGAGGGCTGCGTCCATGAATAAGCATTAGAGATACTGGGAGCGCGACACGGTACTTCCTGGGAACAACCGTGTTTTGCAACACCGACAGCACCCGGTTTAGTGGTCTCGCTGTCTCCCGGCGTCAAATGCCAGGATCTTGAGCTGGTGATCCAACTCCTGGAATCGCCGGGCGATAGTATGGAGAACAATGCCCACCACAATCGAGAGCAACCCCGAGAGAACCAACCCTACAGCCAAAACCGCAGACGGCAAGCGAGGAACCAATCCCGTTCTTACAAACTCGACGATGACGACAGTCCCAGGAATCAGGCCCAGAACGATCAGGAACAAGCCGATCGCCCCAAAGAAGGTCAAGGGCTTGTAGTCGCGGAACAAAGTAAGAATCGAATTGAGGATCAGCAATCCATCTTGCATGACGCGGATTTTCGAAAAACTTCCTTCCGGCCTCGCCTTGAGATCGACGGGCAGTTCAACGATGCGGTATCCATGGGCCAGGGCTTTGATGGTCAGTTCGGTCTCAGTTTCAAAGCCGCCTCCAAAGATTGGAATGTTCTTCACGAATTTCCGGTTGAACACGCGATATCCCGACAGGATGTCAGACAAGTTCACCTTGAAAATGAAGTTGATGGTGTTCAGGAAGAATCGGTTCCCCACGCGCCTAAGCGTCGTTATGCTGCTATCGGAAGTTTTGCCGAGGCGCGAACCGACCGCCATGTCGGCTGTTCCCGCGGCGACGGGCGCGATCAGTTTGTGAACCTCGGCCGGCGGATAAGTATCGTCACCATCCACCATGACATAAACATCCGCGTCTACTTCCCGAAACATGGATTGAACGACGTAGCCCTTACCCTGTCTTGGTTCGAAAGCGATTCGTGCTCCAGCACCCTTTGCGACCTCGACCGTGCGATCCGACGAATTGTTGTCAAACACATAAATCTCCGCATCGGGCAACTGTCCGCGAAAGTCGCGGACAACCTGTCCCACCGTGCGTTCTTCGTTGTAACACGGGATTAGGATTGCGATCTTTGGCTTCAATGCATTCGCCTGCACAGTCACGTGAGCCATTCCGTCCTTGTGGCGGGAATGAGGATTCTCCGTCAGCATTGTATCGTGCCGGGTTTTCGTAAGCTGATGGAAGACCAGGGAAGGGACCATCCCCCTTGTTCCAATTTTCGAACAAAACAGCGAAAGTTGAGTCGCGCCGCCGTGGAAGGTGGAAAATACTCTACGGCCTATGGATCTCCCCGAACAACCCGAACGCAGAACCAGGACTCGACGTCATCAAAGATATGAACTTGAGACCGAACTCAGAGCAGCGATCCTCGGAGTAGAACACCCGGAGATGCGTGGCCGTTCGCTGAATATCAACGAGGGCGGAATCGCCGGAGTATTCGTTGCCGGTTGGGACGTCGGCACATCTGTTTACCTGCAATTCTCCGTCCCGATCACAAGCACCCCGGTTCGTGTGCGCGGCGTGGTGCGGAACTCCACCGGCTACCGCTATGGATTTGAGTTCGCGGATTTGACTGCTGAGCAACGTGAGACCATCCGCCGAACCTGCACAACCCTGGCCCTGCTTCAGTAGAGGCACACAGCGAGTCGCTTGAAGTTATGGGAAAAGGGTGGATTGTGCGGATCAAAAGCCGGTTACGAACCAGCCAGTCTCCATCGAATCGTCCCGGCCAGAACCACCAGTCCGGTGCCGAACAGAAGAAGAGTCCCGGGTTCGGGAACCAGGCTGTAACCGATAAATTCCTGAGGAAGTCCACACTTCGGATAGCAGGACTGCGTGCCGGCAATCGGCGTGTAAATCACGTAGTTCTTGAAAAAACTCTGGGGCAGGTGCGGAGCCAGAGCCAGAGCAGCGTTGTACAGAGCCAAGGCATCGGCGTTGAAATGGGGATTGTTCTTGACGCCGGGAGTGAACAGCGCCCAGATTGCCCAGTTCGCATCGCCCGGGTTGGCCCCGTGGAACAGGATATCGCTAAAAATCACCGCGGCGGCCTTGTAGTCGAGCAGAGTTCTGCCTTGAAACAAGCCTGTGGTGGGGCCGTTCAGGATGTTGGTTACATTTGCCTGCCAGGTCTCTCCTCGGACGTTGGAGTTGTCTGCGGCATCGCAAATGAGCGTGGTTGGAACCCCGTCGATCTCTAACGACCAGGGATAAACGGGATCCCTGTTCGTGCCTCCGTGACCCAGAAACCTCATGGTGACCTGCGAATCGGCAAAGGCCGAAGCGGTCAAGAGGAGCAAAACCAGAAGAAAACGAAGAGTCGAAACCGCGTGCTCGTATCGCATGACCCGGCTGCGAACCAACATGCAGCTAGGTTAGCACCGGCAAAGAGGTGGGCACAATCAAGCGAGGTGAGGATTTCGTGGTCCAGAACCTCTTGTTGCAATGACTAATCGGGCCCCACCAGAAAATAGGGTACGCAGGCCTCCTGCAACCCTACGCCAAACGATGTGGGGGCCGATTTGGCCCATTTCAGGACTCGAATCTGACATTTTTTGTCGTTTTCGACCGCGTGAGTTATTCCTGCCCGGGAACGGTGACCAGCGGATTACTTAGCTGGAACCTTGCAACATCTTGCATATTGACAAGCTGTCACGAAGGCGAGACATTTAGGTAGAGCGGATGGCAGATTTGGCCCCGTCGATTGTTCCTCCTCCCCGTGAAGCCCTTGTGTGCACAGTTTTGGTACGCCAAGCGTGTGCATCGAATGAAGAACAGATATTAGCAAGCTCTAGAACTTTGGGAGGATTCATGCTCGCCTGGCTGTGCCGACACGGCTCTTATAATTCAAATCAAAGCCTTTGCGCGCCACGTCGCGGTTCCCACTGGTTGCGAAAAGGCCGGTCGCAATCGTTCCGCCTGCCCTGCTTGATCGGATTCTGGCTGTGTGCGGCGCTGGTGAGCTTGGCCACCGATGTTGTTACCTACCACAACGACAACGCTCGGACCGGGCAAAATCTTGAAGAGACTGTTCTGACGACGAGCAACGTCTCTCCCTCGACCTTCGGGAAGGTGTTCACGCTTCCAGTCGATGGTGTGATCGACGCGCAGCCCCTGTACTTGTCTGCCGTCTCGATTCCTGGCCGTGGAATCTACAACGTGGTCTACGCGGTTACGGAGAACGACAGCGTGTATGCCTTCGATGCGGACCGCGGAGGCCTGCTGTGGCAGGTGTCCCTGCTCGGCGCCAACGAGACTCCCGCCGACACGAAAAACTGTAACCAGATTCGTCCCCAGATCGGCATCACGGCCACTCCTGTCATCGACCGCAGCAGCGGACCGAACGGCACTATTTATATAGTAGCGATGAGTAAAGATTCAGACGGCTATTATCAGCGCATTCATGCGCTCGATGTCACCACCGGACAAGAAGAATTCGGCGGACCCAAGCCCATTCAGGCAAAGTACCCCGGCCATGGCGATCACAGCCATGGTGGATATGTGACTTTTGATCCCAAGCAATACGCGGAGCGGCAGGCCTTGCTGCTGTTGAATCACGTCGTCTATACAGCCTGGACATCCCACTGCGATTACCGTCCGTACACCGGCTGGGTAATCGGGTACGACGAGGGGACGTTGGCTCAAACCAGCGTGCTGAATCTTACTCCCAACGGAAACGGAGGGTCGATTTGGCAAAGTGGCGCTGGAATGGCGAGCGACGGCAATTCCATCTACCTGCTGGATGCTAACGGCACTTTTGACACCAAGATGAATAAAAAAGGTTTCCCCATCAAGGGCGACCTCGGAAACGCGTTCGTGAAGTTGTCGGCCATCAAGCAAAAACTGGCACTCGCGGACTACTTCGCCGGGTATGACACGGTTAGAGAATCAAAACAGGACATCGACTTAGGATCCGGTGGGCCGCTCCTGTTGCCGCCGCAGAAAGACTCGGACGGCAACCTGCACGCCCTCGCCGTCGGGGCAGGCAAGAATCAGGACATCTACATCGTGGATCGCAACAACATGGGAAAGTTCAATCCCACTGGCGATGTCATTTACCAGAAAATTGAGGGAGCACTCGGCGGAGGCTTGTGGGGAATGCCGGCCTATTTTTATGCCGGTGTTTATTTTGGGCCGGTAGGCAATCACCTGCTCAGATTCCGGCTGTCTGATGCAAAACTTTCCACCTCCCCAATCTCCAAAACTGACACTTCGTTTACCTACCCCGGCACTACTCCGAGCGTCTCCGCCAACGGGCCCCGCAACGGCATCGTCTGGGCGATCGAGCATAATGATCCCAATGATGTGCTGCACGCCTACGATGCTCTAAAACTGGAGAATGAGCTCTACAATTCCAACCAGGCAAAAGGCAAGCGAGATCATTTCGGAGTCGCCAGCCACTTTGGGACACCAATGATTGCCAATGGCCGGGTCTACGTCGGCACCGAGAACAGTGTCGTAGTCTTCGGGTTGCTAGGACACTAACTCCGCGGTCCTGCCTCGGCAAAATTGACGTGAGATAATTGGGCTACGTCGCATCGGCCCCGTAGCTCAGTTGGATAGAGCAGCGGTTTCCTAAACCGTTGGTCGGCGGTTCGACTCCGCCCGGGGCCTCCAGTTTGTCGATGCTTCCATAGATTCGCCTGATCGCTGACCCGCACTACCTTGCGTTAGCCGCCCATAGTAAGGAAGGGTACATCGGGGGTGCGATGGCTCCCGCCTTCCCAGGCAATAGGGAACCCGGAACATCTCGCCCTCTGGAATAGGAAGAAAACCCGACACGCTCCCCCGAGTCGTGTCGGGTTTCAGGTTTTATGGGCGGCTCGGCCTCGCCGGGCGCGTCGGGGCTGGGAAGATCCTGCTTCCAGCCGCAACCATAATTCTAGCCCGCTCCCGCTTCACTGTCTGTGACCCTCGCGACCGGCCAGTGTGATGCTGAAACGCGAGGCGCGTAATGCGAGGACTGCCAAACCTTGCTCGGTAGAGCTGCCAATGAATCAAATCACCAATGAATCAAATCGATGTTATGCCCAAGCACCACAGGTTTCATTGACTTGCAACTTTCACCGACGTAAGATTCGCGCCAGTGATTGGCCAAACCATTTCGCACTACCGCATTGTCGAGAAACTCGGTGGCGGTGGGATGGGTGTGGTCTACAAAGCTGAAGACACTCGCCTGCACCGTTTTGTTGCCCTCAAATTCCTGCCAGAAGACGTTGCCCGCGATCCCCAGACCCTCGCCCGCTTTCAACGCGAAGCCCAAGCCGCGTCGGCATTGAACCATCCTAATATCTGCACCATTCACGACATTGGCGAGCAGGATGGCAAAGCCTTCATCGCCATGGAATATCTGGACGGTGTAACCCTGAAACACCGCATTGCGGGACGTCCGCTGGACATTGAAACCCTGTTGTCGCTCGCCATCGAGATCACGGATGCGCTGGACGCCGCCCATTCCAAAGGAATCGTGCACCGCGACATCAAGCCTGCCAACATTTTTGTCACCGAGCGCGGTCATGCAAAAGTTCTCGACTTCGGCCTCGCAAAGATAGATTTCAGTCGCCGGCGGATGAGCAGCGGATCCGGCTCCGACGATCCCACGCTCGAAGATAAGGAACTTACCACCGGTGGCAGCACCATGGGCACGGTGAATTACATGTCTCCCGAGCAGGTTGCGGGTAAGCCTCTGGATGCGCGCACCGATCTGTTCTCCTTCGGAACTGTTCTCTACGAGATGGCGACCGGCCACCTGGCTTTTGAAAGATCGACCCTGGGTGCGACTTTCGCAGCCATCATGCATGAAGAGGCGATTCCCCCAAGTCAATGGCAACCTGACTTGCCGTCTCAGGTGGAAACGATCATTGGCAGGGCGTTAGAGAAGAATCGAGACTTGCGCTACCAGCACGCAGTCGAGTTGCGGGCCGAGTTGCAGCGACTGAAGCGAGACACGGAGAGCGGTAGGACCACCGTCCCTGGCTCGCGTGTGGACAACCGCCCCCGACCGTCCGGTCGAGCAAAGCTCGGCAGCTACGTCGCCGCCCTTACCCTGATCGCCTTGCTTGCAGTCTACGGCCTTTACTATCGCTCTCATCGAATCCAGCCCCTCACGGAGAAAGACGCCATCGTTCTCGCCGACTTCTCTAACAGCACTGGCGATGCGGTGTTCGACGACACGCTGAAGACAGCACTCAACGTTTCCCTGCGGCAGTCGCCGTTCCTGAATGTGCTCTCCGACAGCGAAGTCGCAAAGACGCTGCAGGAGATGACCCGTCCCGCAGGGACGAAACTCACGCCCGAAATCGCCCGCGAACTTTGCTTGCGGGCGGGCAGCAAAGCCTACATTGCCGGCTCGATCAGCACTCTTGGCAGCGAATATGTGCTGGGGTTGAAGGCGGTGAATTGCCAGAACGGAGACACTCTGGCGCAGGAGCAGGTCACGGCGGCATCCAAGGAACGGGTGCTGGATTCGCTGGGCGGGGCCGCTTCCAAGCTGCGCGGCGAACTGGGTGAATCGCTGGCCACGGTGCAGAAGTTTGACGTGCCCCTTGAACAGGCCACCACATCTTCGCTCGAAGCGCTGAAGGCATACAGCCTTGGCGAGAAAATCATCGATGAGAAGGGCGCCGCCGCCGCCCTGCCGTACCATCAGCGCGCTATCGAACTCGATCCAAATTTTGCCCTGGGCTACAGGGTTGTAGGCGGCGACTACAACGCCCTCGGCCAGTTGGGACGCGCTATCGAGTACTACACCCGGGCGTTCCAGTTGCGCGACCACGCCAGCGAACGCGAAAAGCTTTCGATCACCGCCGCCTACTATCGCAACGTCACCGGAGAACTGGACAAAGCGGCTCAGACCTATCAGCAGCAGATCGATAGCTACCCACGCGAACCAGGGCCGTACAACAATCGTGGTCTGATCTATGCCCAGGAGGGTCAGTATGAAAAGGCCCTGGAGTTGACGCGGCAAGCTGTGCGCATGGGACCGGATACAGCTGTCTTCCGTGACAATCTCATGCAATACGCCCTGGCCTTGCAACGCTTCGATGAAACCCGTCAGATTGTCCACGACGCGCAGGCACGACAAATGGATACCGTAGAATTTCACATTATTCTTTACGCCCTTGCCTTTCTCGGAGAGGACTCCGCGGCTATGGCGGAACAGCAACACTGGTTTGCGGGCAAGCCGGATTATGAGAACGTCGGACTGGCCCTGGCTTCCGACAGCGAGGCTTACGCTGGTCGTCTGGGGAAGGCGTGGGAATTGACCAGGAGGGCAATGGGCTCTGCCGCACGGGCCGACGACAAGGAAAGCGGAGCCAACTATCTGGCGAACGCTGCTGTGCAACAAGCCGCTTATGGCTACGCTGCACAAGCCCGGCAGTCCGCGGCGGAAGCGTTGAAGTTGGCTCCCGCGAGTCCTGGAGTTGCGGTCGAGGCGGCAATTGTTTTTGCGGTCGTGGGTGATGCAGCGCGGTCCGAGTCCCTGACCCAGGACTTAAACAAGCGCTACCCGCTCGGCACTCAGATGCAATCCCTGTGGCTGCCGGCGATTCACGCGCGATTGGCGCTGAATGGCGACAGAAAAAATCCGGCTGCTGCCATCGATGCCCTGCAATCTGCTTCCACCATCGAGTTAGGGATGGTTCCGTTTTTCAATAGCACCTCCTGCCTCTATCCGGTTTACGTAAGAGGAGAGGCCTACTTGGCGGCCGGACAAGGTAGTGCTGCCGCTGTCGAGTTTCGGAAGATTCTCGATCATAGCGGTATCGTGTGGAACTGCTGGACAGGAGCATTGGCGCAGCTGGGAATGGCTCGCGCCGGCGCTCTGCAAGCCAGGACTTCACAGGGCGCGGATGCCGACGCCGCCCGGGTGCGGGCGCGCGCCGCCTACAAAGGGTTTTTCACTCTGTGGAAAGATGCTGACCCGAATGTTCCCATCCTGAAAGAAGCCAGAGCAGAGTACGCGAAGCTGCCCTAGCCAGATACGCTGTCCGGCCTGCCGGGTCGTTCCAGTTTGTGGGATCGAAGCCCACCGGCAACTCGAGGATCCAACTGAGGCAATGGTGGGAGTCCGTAATTCCTATACAATTGGTCGCCAGATAAGCGCTAGAATGCGCCGGTGTCCGCTCTCGGGGGGCGTTCACTGAAGTAGATCGCGTCGGTCTCGCTCACCAGTCGCTGCTCCGTCTGTAACGCCTGGCCGGGATTCCGCACTATGTTCTGAACGTTGAATCATCCGCGGCGCAAGCTACCCGCAAATCTAAAGACCCTATATCAGGAGAATCCAGTGAGAAACGTGAATTTTCGTCATGCTGAGAATCGCCGACCCGATCATTCTGCGGGAGGAATGACGTCCGCAAACCGGGCGGCACGCACTCCCAACTCGAAACACAACCTGCTTCCATTCGTTATGTTATTTCTTGCCGCGTCATTCTGGAGCGGTCCATCTGCCCTGGCTCAAGACAATGCGCCACAAAAAGGCAAGGCTTCAGTGAATCAGGAATGGCTGCGGGTGCAGCAAGCTTTGAAGCACGCCAAGCCGATGCCAATGCCGCGGGCGTTCAGCGGAACCAAGGAAATTACTCCCGCTAAAGGTCTGTCCCGCTTTGATCCCAAGACCCGGAAGGTTGCCCAGGTGCCGAGTGCCGACGAACTCGGATTGCTTCCCGTGGGACAGAAGCGCGAAGGCAAGGCAGGCAAGGAACCACACGCAGCCAAGGCTGGCCGTTCCAGCGAGGTTCGCGGAGAAGCCAACGAAGGCATCTCATTCCTCGGAATCGATAACAGCCAAGTAAAGACGCCAGCGACCCCACCGTCACCGCTTTATTATCCTTACAACTTTCCATGGAACACGAACTTCAGAATTCTGGGCCGATGGAATGTGAATGGAAGCGATTACTATTGGCTTTGCAGCGCCTCCGAGGCCTCGGATTTCCATCTCATCTCCGCCGGACACTGCGTGTACAACCACGACCCAACCGGCAACGGAACTGGCACGGGCGCCGGGTTTGCTAACGAAATGTGGGCCTGGGCTGCCGAGACCGATGTGGTCGATCCCATCGATTTCGTCAACTGGCCGGACTTCCCGTACGGCGTCGCCAAGATGACGTTGATGACCACCTACAATGCCTGGATTAACAACTCCGACTTCAACTGGGACTTCAGCTTTATCACCGTCGATCGCAGAATTGGCGATCACGTCGGCTGGATGGGTCGGGAATGGGGCAATCAAACTTCCTCGCTGAATTTTGATGGCTATCCTGCGGAAACACCGTATGTGCCGGCCAACAACCCTTATCAATATCCAGGCTACGATGCTAATAACGTTACCTATTACACCTGCTGCCGCATTGGTTTGAACGCTTACATTTACGGCGGCCACAGCGGTGGTCCGGACT
Source organism: uncultured Acidobacteriota bacterium (assembly GCA_963788605.1). Classification (GTDB taxonomy): domain Bacteria; phylum Acidobacteriota; class Terriglobia; order Terriglobales; family Acidobacteriaceae; genus JABDBE01. The sequence goes on from CAWBHD010000002.1 coordinate 60,352, forward strand.
GGCGCTACGATGGCACGAACCGCTATGTGCAAGGGGTCAACTCAACCTCTGATCGCGTGGGCGATGCTGAAGCAACGCTGCTGACCAGTCAGATCGAGAGTGACCTTGAAAATACGATTGCCAACGACCAGCAGCAGCGTCCGCCGGTCGACCTGGCACAGACCATCGAATGGGTCTTTGACGGCACCTCCAAGAGCCTGGGACAGAGCTCCACCGAAGTTGGCTACAGCTTCCCCATGACTCTGAACGCCTTCAATGCCGGATACGCCGATGCCGGGGACACCTGGGCCGACGTTTACCTCACCCACGACCAGAACAATATCACCTCCGGTTACTACATAGGCACCTTCGATTTCGGCTACATCGGTACCTATTCGTACACGGTTCAGAATGCCAATCTCACGGTTCCGACCTACGTCCCATCCAGCACCTACTACGTCGGTTGGGTACTGAGCGATGCCAACCAGCAGTATTACACTGACAAGAACGTCGCGGTCATCACCAACCAGACGATGACCATTTACGCTCCCACTGTCAGTTCGCTGACCGTGATCCCATCCGTCGTCGTGGGAGGCCACACCTCCACGGGTACGGTTACCCTGAGCGCGCCAGCGCTTCCGGGTGGAACAACCGTGACTTTGTCGAGCAGCAGGTCATCGCTGGCGAAAGTTCCGGCCACTGTGGTGGTACCGCAAGGCTCAACCACAGCGCAATTCCCGGTAATCACACATGGCGATTCAAAGGCGAATGTGATTACCATCACGGCCAGCTATCAGGGATCGCAGCAATTCGCCACGATAACGGTGAATCCAGCTTCGCTCACGGGCGTGACTCTGAGTGCGCATTCCGTCAAAGGAGGCAATTCGGTGGGTGGCGCCGTGCACCTCGATGGCTGGGCTTTCCAGGGTGGCATAAAGGTGGCTTTGACCAGCTCCTCCAATCATGCCACGGTGCCGCCGACCGTGATCGTCCCAGCCGGCAAGACCACGGGACCATTCACGGTGAAGACCACACATGTCACCAAGCAGCAAACGGCCACGATCAAGGCCGTGTATAAAGGTGTAACGAAGACTGTCACGCTGATTATCAAACCGTAGCCCGGCGCCGTCGCAGGTCTACAACATCCCCGGGAAAGGCAACTTCTTTCCCGGGGATATTTTTGTTCATCATGAAGAACTGACCGCTCACTCGTAACGCAAAGCCCGCATGGGATCGATTCGGATGGCCCGCATGGCCGGCAAATAGCAAGCCACGGCCGCCACAGCCAGCATGACTGTGCTCACTCCCAAATAGGTTAGCGGGTTCGCGGGACCCACTCCAAACAGCAGGCTGGCGAGCATTCGCGTGAGCAGGAATCCCAGAGTCAGACCGATCAGCAGGCCCAGCGCAACCCAGCGCAGTCCTTGCCCCATGATCATTTTGAGCACATCGCCGCGGCGGGCGCCGAGAGCCATGCGTACTCCAATTTCACGAGTCTGCTGCACCACCGAGGTCGCCAGCACGCCGTAGATTCCTACGCACGCGAGCACAACCGCAAGACCTCCAAAAATGCTCATCAGAAACGAATCGAAGCGTCGCTGCCCCAGGTTGTCGTCGAGAACTTCCTGCATGGTGAGAACGTCGAATACGGGCAGATCTTTGTCGAGCGCCCAAATCTGCCGCTTGATGCTCGCGGTCAGCAGGGCCGGATCCGAAGCGCTGCGGACCGCCAGCGTCAAATATGTGTAGTCCGGCATGGCGCGAGTAATTTCTGGCCGCGTGGCGCTTTCCAGCGAAGCCTGGCGCGTGTTGCGCACCACGCCGATCACGGTCAACTGCGTTGGCGTGGTCTCCGCTCGCGCCGGAGTGTTCACGATGTGCTTGCCAATCGCATCCTGGTTCGGCCACAGCTTCGCGGCCAGGCTCTGATTGATTACGATCACCGGAAGATTCTGATTGATTTCATCCACGGTGAAATTTCGCCCGGCAACCAGCGACATGCCGAGCGTCTCGAAATAGCTGGGAGAGCCGATTCCGCGCATGTCGGCGGTAGGTTCGCTGCCGTGTTTGGGAGTCGGTTGACCCTCGACCGTAAAGCGCATGAGGCGGATGCGGGTCAGTGGCAGGCCATCGGCAAAACTCGTCGCCTTCACTCCGGGCAGTCCCGAAATTCGCTCCAGAGCCTGCCGGCAAAACGCGGCCATCTGCTGTAGTCTGATAGCGGTCGGGCGGCAAGCTGAAATGCATGGTCAAAAGATGATCGGCACGAAAGCCCGGGTCGACTTCAAGCGCTGACACCAGACTGCGAATCATGAGGCCGGCGCCGATCAGCAGCACCGAAGCCAGGCTCACTTCGAGGACAATCAATGCTGCGCGAATGGTACGGGGGTGAGTCCGCGTGAATTGTGCTCCTTGCTTGATGACTGTGATGACCTCGGTGCGTGAGACATACAGGGCAGGGAAGATGCCGAACAGCAATCCCGCTGATGAGGCTGGCTGCGGTGGTAAAGAGCAAGACAGCAATGCCGATGTGGATTTGCTCGGGACGCAGGATATCTGCCGGCTTGAGGGCGAGGATGGCCTTGATTCCCCAGTGCGCGACCGCCACGCCAAGCACTCCTCCAATCGAACTTAGCACCAGGCTCTCCATGACCATCTGGGCGATCAGTTCGGCGCGGCTGGCCCCCAGAGCCTTGCGGATTGCCAGTTCCTTCTTGCCGCGCCATGCTCGGGTCAGAACGAGATTCGCCAGATTTGCGCATGCAATCAGCAGAATCATCCCCACCGCCGACAACAGAACCAGAAGATTGCGCCGCAGATCCTTGCCTACGTCTTCCACGTACACGGGGAAAATGTTCACCCCAAAACCTGCATTGAGGGTGGGGTTCTGCTCCTCGAGTCGCTTGCCGATCACTTCCATTTCAGCGCGTGCCTGCTCGATCGAGATGCCCGGCCGCAACCTTGCGTAAACTTGAATCTTCAACCGGTTCAGTTCCAGCGCAGTACGCTGCGCCATGGGCTCGTACGGAATAAAGATGTCGGGCTTGCGTTGCTCGGTGCCTTCGCGGGAAGCAGGCAGGTAGAAGTGCGCGGGAAGCACGCCCGCGATGGTGTAAGGAATGTTGTTCAGCGTGATGCTCTGGCCAACCACATTGCGGTTAGCCGCCGAAGCGGCTCTCCCAGTACGAATCGCTGAGGATCGCTAGCTGAGTGTCGCGCGATCCCGATTCGACCGGATCGAAGGCAGTTCCGATCGCTGGAGTCACTCCCAGCAACTGAAAAAAATTTGAAGAGATGCGAGCTCCGTTGACCCGCTCCGGTTCGCCCGCCCCCGTGCGATTCAGATTCGCGTCTTCCATTCCCGCGATCCCTTCAAACGCAGTGGACTGGCGTACCCATTCGGCGAAGTTCGTGTAATTTGCAGGGATGCGCTCCCCGATCAAACCTCCCAGCGACGGATTCTTCTCCCAGACCATGACCAACCGGTCAGGATCCCGATAGGGCAACTTTCGCAGCAAAACGCCATCCACCACGCTGAACACTGCCGTATTGGCCCCAATCCCCAGCGCGAGCATAAGCACGACAACCGCGGAAAAGACCGGCGATCTCCGCAGCAGGCGGAACGAGTAGCGGACGTATGGGGCAAGGTTAGCGAACTTCATGGCACCAATGACGATCCTCAGTTGTGAATGTTAGCACCCGAGGACAAAATGACGTTCGGACGCAGAAATCTCCTGAAACGCTCTCTAATGCCCCATTGACTGTTTTGCAGATCAGGCCTAAGATTTTTGCCAATCGGGGATGAATCGGAAATACGTGTTCCTGGAGCCGATCTCCAGTCAAACCACCAGCGGTAATCTGCCATGGACAGTTTACGGTCTCTTAGGAAACTGATTCTCATTCTGCTCCTGGCAGTCGTCTATTTGTTTGCCGGTAAGCTGGGACTGCGGCTGGCATTGGTGAACCCCAGCGCAACCGCCGTCTGGGCCCCTACTGGAATCTCCCTTGCAGCCTTGCTGGTTCTGGGGCCTCAGCTTTGGCCCGGTGTCTTCCTCGGCGCATTTCTCGTAAACATCACAACCGCGGGTTCGGTGGCTACGTGCGCCGGTATTGCGGTGGGAAATACTCTTGAAGCATTAGTGGCGTGCTACCTGGTAAACCGCTTTGCCCATGGCTCCAGAGCCTTCATCCGGGCACAAGATATCTTCAGGTTTGCGGCACTCGCGGGTCTTGCCAGCACCGCAATCAGCGCCACTCTGGGAGTCGCCAGCCTTGCTCGGAGGTCTGGCAAGGTGGTCCCAGTACGGACAGGTGTGGTCGACTTGGTGGCTGGGCGATGCCGGCGGCGCACTGGTTGTCACCCCGCTCCTTGTTCTCTGGTTTCGCGATCCGCATTTGCGATGGAGCCGGGCGCAGCTTGCTGAAGCAATTGTCTTGCTGTCCGGCATTCTTCTCGTCGGCCAGAACGTGTTTGGCGGTCTCTTCACGAGTAGTCGAAACTACCCACTCGAATTTCTATGCATCCCCTTCCTGATCTGGGCGGCATTTCGGTTTACTCCACGCGAAACCGCGACAGCGGTCTTCTTGATCGCTGGCCTTGCAATCTCAGGCACAATCGCCGGATTCGGTCCGTTTGTGCGACGTGACACCAATGAATCTCTTGTCCTGTTGCAGGTGTATGTGGGCGTCTCAGCCGTAATCGGACTGGCACTTGCGGCTTTGGTTTCGGAACGGAAGGTGTTCGAGGAAAAACTCCAACACCTCGCCGCAACCGATCCAGTCACCGGCCTGGCCAATTACCGGCCGTTTCATGGAGGTTCTGAAGGAGGAGATTAGCCGTTCGCAGCGAACCGGAAGCCCGTTTTCGGTTCTGTTGTTCGATTTGGATGGTATGAAGCAGATCAACGACCGCCACGGCCACCTAGTCGGAAACCGGGCGCTGAACCGCCTGGGTGAGGTTCTACAAAGTTGCGGACGGAACATTGATACGGCAGCGCGCTTTGGTGGGGATGAGTTCTCCATGCTTTTGCTCGCCACCGATGGCCCGGCCGCCCAACAGGTTGCCAGACGCGTGTCGGAGCGACTGGCTGCGGATCTGGAAGCGCCAGCGCTCGCGGTTGGTGTTGGAATTAGCGCCTACCCGAATGATGGTGAGACCATCGAGAGCCTGTTGGAAGTGGCGGATCGTGCTCTCTATCAGATGAAACGCGGCAGTGGCGGGGCACTAGCAAGAGAATCGCTGTCGTCAGACGGTCTGGCAACGCGGTAGAGCTGACAAGAATAGAGCTGACAAGAACATTGTCCTCATGCCTGCTCCCCATTCAAATGTTACCCGGCTCCGATTCGAGCTTTCGCTTTCCCGCGCGATACGCGATCCCACCCAGGAGGTTTGACCCGATTACCAGCGACGCGATCTTTACCGAGTAACGCCACGGATCCTCAAAGTCAATCACGGGAAATATAGACAACATCACAAACAGCAGTGTCACCAGGAATCCAGACAAGGCTGCCAGGCGCAGCCACAAACCCGGACGCAGTCCCCGCCGTTTCGGGGAGGCCAGCGGAATCGCGAAAAGCGCCAGGTAAGCCAAGCCATAAGAAGTAAAGCTCCAGGTAATCAGCAGCAAGAACGCCTCTTGCTGACCGACGCCGATCGATGCCCCCAACCCCACCACCAAGGTCGTTGCCCCGAGAAACAGTATGGAATTGATCGGCGTCTTGTAGCGCGGATGCAGACGAGAGAACCAGAGTGGGAGCAGATGGTCCCATCCCGCGACCATTGGCAGGCGTGTGCTCACACCGAAAAAAATACAAAACGTGGCTAAATAGTAGATGAGCAAAAATACAACTGCGGTGGGCACGATGATGCCAGGAATGCCGAAGGCCTGGGCGCCCCCGCTCAAAGCCTGTACGACCGGAGCTACCACGTCCTCCGCCGATGGATTCACGAATGCCAGGATGGAACTGGTGGCCAGAATATAGATCAACGCAATGACCGGCGTGGTCAGCACAACCGAGCGTGGCAAGTCACGCTTCGGGTTCCTGCACTCCCCGGCGAACGCCGCCACATATTCAAAACCGGTAAGAGCCCCAAAAGTCATCTTGCTGAACACGCTCAAATTGAAAAGCGTCATTGACGGCACTACCAGAGAAAAAGGGTGGTATTGCGGGAGTGTCCCCCGCCACAGGTTCAGCCATGGAGTCACGATGAGCAACCCCATGGTCACCAGAAAAGCCAGGCTGGCCACGTTGCTGATCCATTTGCCCACACGCAGGCCCAGACCCGCGATGAACATGGTCGTTGCAATTACAACCAAGGACGCAGCTACCAGCATCGCTTTGCTTGAAGCCATCCACGCGGCCCCGGGAATCACATACGACGCGAATGAAACTGTAACGAACCCCGCGATCCCGACGTACACGATCGCGTATAGCCACAGATTCCAGGCCACCAGGAATCCCAGTCCATCGTTGAAGGCGATCCGCGCCCACTCGTAAAGGCCGCCTTCCAACGGAATCAGGCGGTTCATGTGGATCACGACCATGGCCTGTGGAAGGAAGAACAGAAGGATGCCAGCGATCCAGAACAGTACGTGGCCCGCGCCCGCCTTTACCGCCGTGCCCATGTAGTCGGCAACGATGACAACAAGGATCTGCGCCAGGATCAAGTCGAAAAGACCGAGTTCCTTGCGCAAGGCGGAGCTGTGCTGCTGTACTTCTGCTCCAGTCGCCCACACTCGGTCGCCGATTGAGTCCGTCATTGTTGAGGCTGGCCGGAGTGGAAGTCTAGCACAACTCTCCTGCAGCCAGACTTTCACCGTAGACGGCGTATCAGAAGATTAAAGGTTTCACAGTGGCAGGGACGGCGTGTGGAGAACGGCCACACCATCAAATCTAGATTTGGCTTGCGGCGGCGCCTTTTGCCATGAACTGCGTTCCCGCCGACTCGGCCTGGCTGGGCTTGGGCCCGACTGTTGCCACGGTTCGCGCAGCTAGTTGTTCGGTCAATCTCGCTTCTTTTCCCGCCGTCGCGGTACCGCTGAAAGGCAGAGGCTGTTCGCGAGTGGGCAACATTCCAATCGCCTGGTTTCTTCCCGCCTTCTTGGCGTCGTAGAGGGCGCAGTCGGCCAGTCGCAATACTTCGGTGTAATCGACTGCCTCCGGTTCACGCACAAACCACGGGAAAACCGCCCATCCCATCGAGCAAGTGCAGCGCAATACGTGCCCGCCGTTGATTGGGCACGGATCACCCCCGACGGCTTGCAGTACCCGCTCCGCCAGAATGTTGGCCTCCTCACGATTCGTATAACGGGAGACCACCAGAAATTCATCCCCACCCCAGCGAATCAATACATCGGAATGCCGGATTGCCGAACTGATTTGGCGAGCAATCTCCACCAGCAGTTGGTCGCCTGCCTCGTGTCCATAACGATCGTTGACCTCTTTGAAGTAGTCGCAGTCGATCAGATAAAACACCAGATCAGGATTTCGCTTTCCCACGGTGTTTCCCTCGGCGGAGTAACCGTGGACCACGCGCCGGGCATCGGCTTCGATGGTGGCAGTGAGGTATCGGCGGTTCTTAGTTCCGGTCAGCAGGTCGGTGTAGGAGTCCTCACGCAGTTTCTGATTGCTGCGTCCAATTTCCCGGTCTAATCCGTGTTGCTTTATCCACAGCAGCGCGCCCATGAACATCATGGTGCCGAGTGTAAGCAGCAGCCTGAAATTCCGCACTTCCAAAGGCGCGTGGCTCATATAGAAAGCCCACCCGGCCAGAACCGGCAAAGACAGAATCGCAACCATCGCCAATCTGGACACCCATACCCCTCGCGTCCCCCCCGTGGTTTTGAGAACCCGGTTTCGTCTCAATGCCAGTCGATGCCCGAGCAGTCCTACGGTGCCGAACCAGAGAAACGAGAGCACCAGCGGAGTGTCGTAGATGCTGCCGGTGTAATACTTCCCAAAATCTATCGCTACACTGGCGGTAACGGAACTGATGGCATACAACAAGGCCGCCCCAAACAGGTTTCCATAAATGATCTTCCATGGCCCCGAACTCCGCAACCACACCGTGGCAGCACAACTCACAAAAACAAAATGCTCCACAAAGTACAGCAGATCGAAGCTTCGCCCGTACAGATCGTTATGCGGCGACACATACTGCCATGGGATCACGGCGAATAGATAAAGGTAGAGCCACCAGGTCACCACCAACAGGAAATCCAGCCCGCCAGGCTGGGTCACGGATTCATCCCGCTCAAGGTCCGGTCGCACCGCCAATGCGCTCATCATCGGCACCAGGTGCAAAAACAGGATCACGTCCCCCACGAACGGATTGGGCACGTCGGTGCGCAGGAAGACTTCAAAATATGTCCAGAGAATCTGCACGCTCAACCAGATGCCACTGCCCAGGGTCATAAGCGCCCAGAAAAGCCTGGCGCGCGCTTCCGCGGCCCTTGCATTCCCAAGCATAGTGAGGAGGACGAACAGGAGAAGAAGGCACTGCGCGACATCGCCAAATGCGGTCAAGCGGTAGCTGTGCGGCACGGCGAAGGAACAAAAAGCTTCGATTGACACTAAAACTGCCGCGAGAATCCCACACCTCTCCCGTGACGTGAAGCCTGTGCGCACAGGATGATTCTATGGGCAGCGCACAATTACCCCAATGTTACCGAGGTCACCGCGCCAGACGCTTAGGGGGAGACAAAAGCTAGCCAGATCAGGCGGAGCGCAATTCGCTGGACAGATTATTTCCACCAAATTCAGCCCGCTGGGGAGGAAGCGAGTTCAATTTGACGGGACCGTGAATGTTTGCGGCAGATCGCTTGCACAACCAGAACAAGAAAATCACCGTGAGTAAGCCGAATGCCAGCCAGACTTCCAGAAACATACGAACCCAGTGCATGGTTTTGAATCCCTTCGCAATGCGGGAGCGTCCGCAACGAAGGCCCGATTATATGTAAAATCGGGTGCCTTGGGAATGGTGCAAATGTTTTCCCTTAAACTGCAACTTCAACGCTTATAAGCTAACTTTTTGTGCAACCCCCAGTCTATTCAACATTCTGGCGACAAGAGGTTTGAGCGCAGGAACTATTGCCCGGCCTAGGCGTACCATTGTAGAAAACACATGCGTCAGGTTTTCGATATCTTTGCCCAAACTCTTCGGACTTTGTGGGCCCACAAGCTGCGTTCCTTCCTGACCATGTTCGGGATCGCATGGGGAGTGGGTTCGCTATTGCTCCTGGTGGGCCTGGGCGAAGGCTTCCGCTCTGGCAATCGCAAGCAGTTCGATGAAATTGGCGAGAACGTTTTGTTTATCTTCGGAGGGCGGGCTCCCACCGTCAACGGCAGCTTCACTAGCCTGCGCCAGTATTACCTCACCACCAAAGACTACAAAGACATTCTGGCCGAGTGCCCCGACGTAGGCGCGGTTGTTCCCATCATCGCACGCGACGACATTCGCGCCGTAAGCGACTTCTACCAGAGCAGCGGTCGGTTGATGGGGATCCCACCTGAGTTCAACCAGGTCCGTTATGTGCCCGTTGCCGACGGACGCTGGATTAACGACCTCGATGATTCCCAGAAGCGCGCCGTGGTGGTGCTGGGCGATGAGGCCCGGCGCGTGCTCTTTCCAGGACGCCCCTCCGTTGGAAGCACGATTCTCCTGAACGGAATTCGTTTCCAGGTCATTGGCGTGCTGAAACGTATTGGCCACGGCGACAACAACACCATGAACTTGCGCATCTTCATCCCCTTCCAGACCATGCAGAGTAACTTCCGGCCTCTGAATGTCGGGGAGATCGACAACGCCATCACATTCATTAACTACCAGGCCAGATCTCGTCCTTTACATGAAGTCGCCAAAGTCGAAGTGCATAAGATCATCGCCCGTAACCATGGCTTTGACTACCGCAATCTCGACGCCTTCGACGAGTGGGACACGGTTCGTACCGTCGACCAGGTGGGCGAGATTTTCGATGCCATGAACTTATTTCTGGGCAGCGTCGGCCTGGTAACGCTCGCGCTCGGCGCTATCGGGATCATCAATATCATGCTGGTTGCGGTCGCCGACCGCACCCGCGAAATCGGCCTGCGCAAAGCCATCGGAGCCACCAACCGCAGCATCATGTTTCAGTTTTTCGTCGAAGGCGCGTTCTTGACCTTGCTCAGCGGCGGACTCGGCATGGGAGTCGCGGCCGCTATCATGAAGGCACTATCGTTCTTGCCATCGCCTCCGGGATGGGACACTCCAAAACTAGTTCCCTCAACGGCCGCTCTTGCCATCGGTTCCCTCGCGCTCGCCGGCGTGATCGCTGGCTTATATCCCGCGCGCAAGGCGGCGATGCTGCAACCCGTTGAAGCCTTGAGGAAGGAATAGTCATGAAACGCGATTTGCTCGAACAGGCCTACAGCGCCATGCGGCATGACCTTCGCAAGACCATCCTCACCATGCTCGGCATGGCGTGGGGCATCGCGACCGTGGTTCTGCTGCTTTCCTATGGACAGGGCTTCGGCCGGGCGATTGAAAACATCTTCCACAGCTTCGGAGCGACTGCGGTCGGCATCTTTCCTGGACGCACCTCCGAGCAGGCTGGCGGCAACAAGGCGGGTGCTCAGATCCGCTTTACTAACGACGACGTCGAACTGCTCCGCAACGTAGTGCCTCTTGCCCGTCATGTCTCTCGCCAATCCGATAAGCAGGGAACCGTTCAGCATGGTCCGCGCACTTTCAGCTTTCCCATCTGGGGCATCGATCCCACCATGTTCGACATCTGGAACCTGCACGTCGCGGACGGCCGCTTTCTGAACGATCAAGATAACTTGAGCCACGGACTCTATGCTGTTCTTGGCTCTGAAGCTAAGGACCGATTGTTTTCCGGCATGTCCGCGGTGGGAGAATTTGTCCGGCTCGACGGCGTGAGTTTCCAGGTCGTGGGTGTACTGCAGGCGCGCATGCAGGAAGGCGATGACGACGACAATCGCGTCGTGTATGTTCCCTTCGGCTCGATGGACGTCTTGCAGGATACGCACTACCTGAGCGGTATCTGGCTGGACTCAGAAGGACTGGACCACGACAAACTCACCAGAACCATCCGCGAGTCGCTTGGTCTGGCCCACAGCTTCAAGCCTACCGACGAGCGTGCCGTGTTCGTCTTTGACGCCGCCAAACAGCTTTCGCAGTTCAGCATCATCAGCATGGGTCTGAAAATTCTGCTGGGATTCATCGGCACCATTACGCTAGGCATCGGCGGCATCGGACTGATGAACATCATGCTGGTCTCGGTTACCCAGCGCACCCGCGAGATTGGAGTCGAGAAAGCCCTCGGCGCCCGCAAACGGGACATCCTTTTTCAATTCCTTGCCGAAGCCATGGTGATCACTGCCGCCGGCGGAGTGCTGGGAATCCTGCTGTCGTATGTCGTCGCGCTGTCGGTAGGGAAGCTGACCTTATACAGCGCCATGGCGTCGCATGCCGAGGCCGGTGACATCCGCCTCATCGTCGCCCCGCAAATCCTGGTGATCGCCACCACGATTCTCGCCTTGGTCGGCATCGTCAGCGGCATGCTCCCCGCGATGCGAGCCGCGAATCTCGATCCCATCGAAGCTCTGCGCTACGAGTAGCAGAACTGCAAAGAATAAAGGCGAAGTCTCACGCACGCCCGGGTGTTGTCATCCCAAGTGAAGTGAGGGATATGCAGTGCGCGAGCAATCGTGACTGAAATACAGAACAGGCCATCAGCCCTAGCCCTGGAAGGGCGACCGATACTAGCCCAGGACGAAGTCCTGGGTAAGGCCAGAAGAGAGATTCAGGTCCCGCAGCGCGCCACAATCTGGAATGATCTTGTTTACCGCGATAACCATTCTTGGATCTGGCTAGGGGAACTGACGGGGAGTCTGAGGGCAGGCAGACTCTCAAGTAACCTTGACTGCCAATTTTCGTTTACCGATAATCATTCTTGCAGCTGGACAGGTTGCACCCCGGGCTGACAACAGCCCGGGGTTTTGCTTTTGGAGTGTGCTATCGGCTCTCTAGCCCCTGCTAATTCCCCTTGATGCGATATAGTGAAGTCACTATATTGCAAACGTCGATTCAGCCATGAGTCACAAGAAAAGATACGAAACTGGAAGCCGCAATGTGTTCAAGGATATCGGCGTGCCGAATGCGGAAGAGCATTTGGTCAAGGCGCAGCTTGTATTCAAGATCGACACAATCATGAAAGATCGCGGCCTGAAACAGGTGGAGGCCGCTGACTTGTTCGGAGTCCGCCAGCCCGATGTATCGAAGATGCTGCGCGGCGATTTTCGCCAGTTCTCCGTTGAACGTCTTCTGCGCTTCCTGGTGGCGCTCGACCAGGATGTGGAGATTGTCGTAAAGCCGCATCGAGACAGAAACAACGCCCCGGCCCTGCAAGTCTTCTGAAATGTGTTGACGCGGCGGAGAACAGCTGCGCCAGCCGCTAGTTTCCGTTCCTTGTCGGTAGTGTCCTAACACACTATTAGGGCACTACCTTCCTTGGCATTGTCCTTGACAATTTTCTGCCGCAGCGTAGACTGGCGTGGCTCAGTCGAACCCCACCATTCCCCGGTGCCGTCCGATTGATCGGGCCCCGGTTAGAATCCAAACGCAATCGAGCGATCCGATCTGTCAGACTGCGGTAGCAAGCCATCGGCGTCTCGAACTATTCAACCAGCGGCGAAGTCGCGCTCCGCAAACTTCCTCTCCGCTCTCACAGCGAAGTTTAAGGAGATCAGTATGAAATCCCGCACAGAGATGTGGATCTTTCGCGTTTGTTTTGAGTCAAAGGAGGAATTTATGAAATGCTTCAGACGGTCGGACAAGTATCTATTGGCTATTGTTTCCGTAGTCTTGTCATGCAGTTGCGTGCAGGCCGCGAACGTAAAGGTGCACTGTGGCGGAAAAGGTCAGTTCACTTCGATAAGTAGCGCGCTGAAAACGCTCGATCCAAGCCTCTCGAATACGGTCACCGTGAGAGGCAAGTGTCATGAAAACGTGCTCATCCAAGGCTTCGATCGGCTGACGCTGATCTCTACCACCAGCGCACAGATTCAGGACGCATCCGGAGGTAAGAGTCTGGTAGTCGACATTGAGGACTCCCGCCGTGTGACGCTGCAGGGATTCACGGTCACGGGAGGTCTGGGAGTGCAATGTGCCACCTCAAGTGTCTGTTATCTCACCAGCAATACGGTTCAATCTTCGATGGGCGATGGGGTCGGTGTATTCAGTGCGTCCAGCGCTTATCTCAGCGGCAATGTAATCCAGAATAACGCCGGGCGTGGATTGGCCTTGAACCTCGGCTCGACCGTGTTCAGCTTGAGTGATACATTCCAGGGCAACACAGATTCGGGCATCAGGGTGCTCGCGTCCCACTTGTATGCCGTTAGTTCGGCAGTTAAAAACAACGGAGGCGATGGCGAGGCAGGCGTTGTTGGCAGAGAGAACTCGACCTTGCGGTTCGACTCCTGCACAATCAGCGGCAATGTCTTTGATGGTGTTCTTCTCGGAGGATCCGCCGAAGCGAGATTCGCAGGATCTGACGTTGTGACGGGAAATGGCGCTAGCGGCGTCAATGTCGGAGACCTCTCCTTCGCGCTTTTTCAAGGTGCCACCGTTACCGGAAACCTTGTCGGCACTGACGTACTGTGCAATCCCCAGTTTTCAGCCACAAGAGGCGCACTCACAGACATCGGGGGTGGCACAACAAACTGCGTGGAACCGCACGGCGTCGACAAGCGACCATAGATCGGCTGCCCGGTGCGTCTCAATGCCTCACAGCTTCAACGTCGGCAAGAACCTCGGTGGCCTGCGGCCCTGCACCGTCTGCTCGAATCCATACGCGATTTTCAGTAGAGTCGGTTCACTCCACGCCCGGCCGAAGAACGAGATCCCGACCGGCAGGCCGAAGACGAATCCCGCGGGCACCGTGATATCCGGATAGCCGGACACTGCGGCCGCGTTCGAACTGCCGCCTGAGGCGTGATCTCCGTTGGCCAGATCGGTGAGCCAGGCCGGGCCCGCCGTGGGGGCCATGATCGCGTCGAGATGGAATTGGTCCATCACCGCGTCGATGCCTTCCTTGCGCGACAGACGGTGATTCGATTCCAGGGCGTCGGTGTATTCCTTGCTGGTGAGCGGGCCCTTGGCTTCGGACTTGGTGAAAACGTCCTGACCGAAGAATGGCATCTCTTTTTCGCGATTACTTTCGTTGAAGTCGATGATGTCCTTCAACGACGCGGGCGCTCCCGGACGCCCCGCCAGGTAGGCGTTGAGGTCAGCTTTCAACTCGTACTGCAGCACGAGAAACTCGGTGTCATCGAACTTTCCAAATGTAGGCAGGTCGGCCGGGATCGATGATGTCCGCACCCGCTTTTTTCATCGCATCAATCAGATGGTTCATCAACTGATCCTGCGCCTCGTTCGCTCCGAAATATTTGCGGGCGATGCCGATACGCGCCCCGCGCAGTCCGCTGGGATCGAGAAACTTCGTGTAGTCGGCAGCTGCTTTGCCACCACTCTCGGCGGTCACGCTGTCGCGGGGATCGACGCCCGCAAGCGCTCCCAGCAGAATGGCTGCGTCGCGCACCGTGCGGGCCATGGGGCCGGCCGTGTCTTGACTGTGCGCGATGGGAATGATGCCCGATCGGCTGATGAGGCCAAGCGTCGGCTTGATGCCAACCAATCCGTTGGCAGAAGATGGGCAAACCACTGAACCGTCCGTTTCCGTGCCAATCCCGACGGCGCACAGGCTGGCTGAAACCGCGGCCCCTGTGCCCGAGCTCGATCCGCAAGGATTGCGGTCGAGCGCGTACGGATTGTTGGTCTGCCCGCCGCGCCCGCTCCATCCGCTACTGGAGTGGCTGGAGCGAATATTCGCCCATTCGCTTAAGTTGGTTTTGCCGAGAATCACGGCTCCGGATTCCCGCAGCTTCTGCGCGACGAAAGAATCCTTCGTTGGTTTGGACCCGAGCAGCGCCAGCGAACCTGCGGTGGTCTGCATGCGGTCGGCGGTATCGATGTTGTCCTTGATCAGAATCGGAATTCCGTGCAGTGGTCCGCGAACATGTTTTCCCGCGCGCTCTTTGTCGAGCCCATCGGCAATCGCCAAAGCGTCGGGATTGACTTCGAGGACGCTGTTGATCCCTGGCCCTTGTTTATCGATCTCGTCGATCCGCGCCAGGTATTTCTCTGTGATGGAGCGGGCGGTGAATTTTCCAGAAGCCATGCCGGCTTGCAGGTCGCCGATGGTGATCTCGTCCAATTCGAATGTTCGGATCTCAGGTTGCGGCGCAGGGGAAGCGACTTCACGGGCGCCTGCCAGAGCTGGCAATACCGCGGCACTTACTCCAGCCAAGGCACTGGTCTGCAAAAAGCGACGGCGCTGAGGCGATCTACAATCGACAACCGCATCCTTATTAGTCAAGTTGCTTTCTCCTGTTCCGCAAGTCTGGTATAAGCGAAACGGGAATTATAGGCTATGGATCAAGCAAGCTTGTCACTTCGGCGGGCGGTTCGCCGCAAAGGAGGGCTGGTGCGAAAACATTTGTATTCTGTTTGTGTCTTGCTCGCATTCTGCAATCTGGCCGCAGGGCAACTCGGGTATGAACCTCCGCCACCCCCAACTCCCAAACTGATCAAAGCCGGCCGCGTGCTCGACGTCAGGAAGGGAAGCTACCTGATCGACCAGGGCATTTTGACCGAGGGCGAGCGCATCAAGGAGGTCGGGCCATGGGAGCAGGTTCTGGCCCATGCTCCAAAAGACGCCGAAAGAATCGATCTCAGCCACGCCACTGTTTTGCCCGGCCTCATCGATTGCCACGCCCATCTGGTGAGTTCGATGGAAGGCCGACTGGAAGGCGGAGAAAATATCGTCATCGCGGTCACCCAATCGAGCCAGGCTCTGCGGGCGCTCATGGGCGCGCACAATGCCAGGGAAGACCTCGAAGCGGGCATCACATCAGCCCGCGTGGTCGGACACTCTGGGATTGACGGCGATGTCGCGCTGCGCGACGCCATCAATCGTGGATGGGTTCCCGGGCCGAGGTTGCAGGCGGCCGCGCGCAAGATCACTCCTTTGGGTGGGCAGGCCGTGTATCTGCAGAATGCCGTATCAAAACAGATTCTCGAGCAGGAATTCCTGACGGTCAGCGGGCCCGATGAAGCCCGCCGCGCGGTTCGCGAGAACTTTGCCAATGGCGCCGACCTGATCAAGATTGTCGTCGACGCCGGGGCTGGGCCCAGCGGGCAGTTTCGCTATCTTGCCCCCGAAGATACCAAGGCGATTGTCGAGGACGCGCACCGCCTCGGCATGAAGGTCGCGGCGCACGCCACCAGCAAAGTCGCCATCCAGACCGCCATCGATGCCGGAGTGGATTCCGTGGACCACGGCGACGAGGCTACCGACGAGCAACTCCGCCAGATGAAGGACAAAGGCATCTTTCTCGTCGCCACCGATCTCTGGACCAACGGCAATCAATACGAATATTTTTCCATCTTCGATACCTTCACCCCGGCAGACGCGACCGCCCTCAAGGCTGCCGAGCAAAAGACCACAGAGCAGTTCAAAGATCGCCTGCAACGTGCCATGAAGATTGGGGTGAAGATTGCCATGGGATCGGACATGTGGTGCCTGTGGCCCAAGAAGACGCGAGGCGAAGCCAGCCTGCTCGAACTGGAAGAACTGCACAAGAACGGCATGCCGAACCTCGAAATCATTCGCAGCTCCACCGTAAACGCAGCAGAGTTAATGGGATGGTCTGACCGGGTCGGGGAGATTGGCGCCGGAAAGTTTGCCGACATCATTGCCGTCGCCGGCGATCCGCTGCAGGACATTGCCACGCTCCAACACGCGGTTTTCGTTATGAAAGGCGCCGCGGTGGTGAAGAACGAAGAGACGGAAAAGTAGAGAGCCCAAAATATCGCGAGCGTCCGCAATCCAGCAGCAGCCGGGCGCAAGAATTTTCACACTCCGGCCCGCGCAGGGAACCACCCCCGTACCGAGCAAAAGGCCAGCGGCGGTATTTCTTGACGCCCTGCCTCCCCCGGTGTAGAAGGTATGCTGCGCTGGTTTCTGCCTCCCCAACAGTCCCATTGTGCGGGTAGCCGTTCCTGTCCCCGTTCGACTTGAATAGGTCTGGCTAGGAAGGATTTCTATGCGACAAAAGCTATTGCACGACCTGCTGGTCTGCCTCCTGCTTTTCAGCCTTGAATCGGGAGTGTCGCTGGCTAAGACTTATGCCGACCTGCACGACTTCAACTGTTCGTCGGAAGGCTGCCAACCTTACGTCCCAGCCCTCCTGGCGCAAGGCCGAGACGGCAATCTCTACGGAACCGCGAGTGCCGGAGGAATCAATAACCAGGGCACAGTATTCAAAATCACCCCTGCCGGTACTGTGACTACCCTCTATAAATTCGACGGGACAACCGGTTCTTTTCCATATGGCGGCCTCAGCCTCGGACTTGACGGCAACTTCTACGGTACGACTAATGCCGGGGGAACGTCTGGCACGGGTACCATTTTCAAGATTACGCCGGACGGAACGCTGACCGTTCTGCATCATTTTGGCAGCGTCAAGGGCGACGGCGGTAGCCCCTACGCGCCACCGACCCAGGGCGCGGACGGTAGCTTGTACGGCGTGACGTCGGGCGGGGCAGCCTACAAGATAAGTTCGTCCGGAGTCTTCAAACTTTTGAACGGCTCGACTTTTGGGACCTTTGCCCCCTTGATCCAGGCCAGCGATGGAAAGTTTTATGGAACCAGCGCCGCCAGTAACGTCGTATTCAAAATGACGACGTCTGGCAAGGTTTCGGTTCTTTACACCTTCGACGGAAAGAATGGCGAGTCTCCATTCGGACCCGTCACTCAGGGCGCTGACGGCAGTTTATACGGCACCACTTACCTGGGGGGCACATCGAGCCTGGGCGTGGTCTTCCGGATTACGTTGAAAGGCGCCATCAAGGTCCTGCTCAATGCCGATTCAAACTTTGGCCATCCCTACGCCGGCCTGGTCGCCGCGACCGACGGCAAGTTCTACAGCGGAACTCGCGATGGCGGTGGAACTTTTGGTCAGGGGATGTTGTTCAGGATTACAAGAGCCGGTGCCAGCAAGGTGGAAAGCAGCTTCGATGGGACGCACGGAACCGCGCCCTACGGGACTCCCATGCAACACACCAACGGAAGTATTTATGGGCTCACCTACGGAGGAGGCGCCAACGGCGGCGGAGTGTTCTACAGGCTGAACGCGGGTTTGAAACCATTTGTGAGCTTGTTGTCCTCGTCGGCCAAAGTGGGGAAATCCATCGACATGCTCGGACAGGGCTTCACCGGGACCACCCTGGTTTCGTTCAACGGAACTGCCGCGACCTTCACGGTCTTGTCCGATACTTACTTGACCGCAACCGTCCCCGCTGGCGCGACCACCGGCACGGTGACTGTGACTACGCCCGGCGGCAACCTGAACGGCAATAAAGTATTTCGCGTCACTCCCGTGATCCAGCATTTCAGCCCGGCGAGCGGGCCGGTGGGCACGCCGGTCCAGATCACCGGAGTCAGCCTGACCCAGGCGACCAGAGTGACCTTCGGCGGCGTGCAGGCTACAACGTTTTCGGTTAACTCCGACACCCAGGTGATGGCCGACGTGCCTACCGGCGCCAAGACGGGCGTGATCGCGATTACAACACCTGGCGGCACTGCGACAAGTAGCGGAGTCTTTACGGTTACTCAGAAGTGAATATGAAGGGCGTTTTTCCGGGGCAAAAGGTGTGCCCCGGTCTAAGCCTTCTTCGCGGTCAACCGTTGCACCAAAACCCTGAGCGTGGTCTGGGCCTCGGGACTCCACCAGTTCGCGATGGATTCGTCGAGTTCGGAGTCGAGCGGGGCGCGGAAGATTTCAAACAGGTCGGCGCGTGCGCGCCGGCGGGTTGCCGCCATGGCATCGACTGGCAAGGCCAGTAGGCTGCGGCTCCACTCGATTGCCCGGCTCACCACGCGATCGACCGGAACAACCTCATCCACCAGTCCGATTCGGAAAGCTTCGCCGGGAGCGATCAGAAGTCCACCCACTGCAAGTCTCTCCGCCTGATGCGCCCCCACCAGCCGCTTCAGCCCGGCAAAAATTACCGGCGGCAGCGGAAGTCCAACCTGCACTTCGTTCAGTCCCAGTTTCCAATCTCCCTGCGCCACAACCCTGTAGTCACAGAAGACCGGCAGCACGGTTCCGCCCGCGGTCGCGTGGCCTGTAATGGCAGCGGCGATCGGAATGGGTGAGAGCGCAAGCGTACGCAGCAGTGCGTAAAGCTCGCGCCACACGCCCGCGATTGCCGGACGATCCATCGTCAACAAGAGTGGTACGTCCAGCCCGGCGGAGAACCTCCCGGGAGACCCGGAGAGTACCAGGGCCCGGGCGCCATCTTGCGGAGCAGATTCCACCGCCTGCTTGAGCGCGACGATCAACTCCGGCGAGAGAGCATTGGCCGGCGGCCGGTTGAGGCGCAGTTCGCGCACCGCTCCGTGGTCGGTGGTCAGGATCATGGCAGTTCTCGCTTACTTATGCGGCGCCGCCTGAAAGATCGCGAACACCGCGCCCTGGGGGTCGGCGATGATCGCAAAACGTCCCACATTTTCCATGCTCTTGGGCTCAAGATAAAACTTCGCGCCCAGTTGTTTGGCTTTGGCGGCGGTCGCGTCACAGTTCGAAGTCTGAATGTACGGTAGCCAGTGCGGAGGAACTTTCGGATCGCGATGAGTGCCCGGCGGAACTCCTCCGATGTACTCTTCTCCGTTTTGAATGTGCAGGTACCCCGAGGGATCGTTCTTTCCCTCGGTCAGTTTCCAGCCGAACAGGCCGGCATAGAACTTGGCGGCCGCCGCCGGATCCGGCGTGCTCAAGTCAGCCCAGCACAGCGTTCCGTCCTCCCCTGTAATCGTGCTGCCCACATGGCGCTTCGCTTGCCACACGGAAAATATGGCTCCAGTAGGGTCTTGCAGGACGGACATGCGGCCAATATCCATCACATCAAAAGCTGGCGCCAGAACTTTGCCACCGAGTTGCGCGGCGCGGGTTGCGGCAGCGTCCGCGCTGTCCACTGTGATGTAGATCATCCAATGGGGCGGCACTCCCATGGAGCGCTGCTCGGGCCGCATGGCGCAAGCCGCGCCTACATCCCGGCCTTTCACCTTGAATATCGAGTAGAAATCATCTGGCCCCATGGGGCTGTCGTTGACCGCCCAGCCAAACAACGAGCCGTAAAAAACCTTGGCGGCATTCTGGTCGGTCGTGGATAGCTCGATCCAGGAGAAGGAGCCGGATTTGTGCTTGTCGATGTTGGGCATGAGCGAAAGTATAAGTGCAATCGCGCCGGAAGGGGAATCCATTTTTTCGTGTCCCCACAACCACCCATAGCCTCCGGTTATGGGTTCATCATCTCCAGCACCTGCTCGCTTCCCCGGCGAAAATCCTGGGGCGGTGTAATGAGACTTACCACCAGATATCCATCACTCGGAAAATCATAAAAATGCCCCGGATGGACCAGCACCGAAACCCTTCGCAGAATCTCAATCGCCAGATCTTCGTCGGACTGCGTCACCGGGACCCTCAGCACCGCATACCAGCCGCCTTCGACATCCAGCCGCCGACAGATTTTGTGCCGGTCCAGACCGCGATCCAGTTCGCTCAAGTTTGCCCGCACCCGATCCAGCAGCAAGGGTTGCACCGACCGCCGCTGCTCCAGCAGCACAGGTGCGGCCAATTGAATCGGGGCATTCATGGAGAGATAGGTGTCGGCGATCACTTCCAAACGCCCCAGCGCAGCGGTCACCTGTTCATCCGGGCCACTCGTCACTACCCATGCCAGCTTCATCTGGGGAAGTCCAGAAACTTTCGACAACCCGCTCAGTGTGAAGGTCAGCACGTCGCGGTTAGCGGCGAATGTGGGACGGGGCACGCCGTCGTGAGCGTAGTCGAGAAAAACCTCATCCACCACCAGCGCGAGATTGTACTCACGGCAAAAAGCGTTAAGCGCGCTTCGTTCCTTTTCTGCTACGAACGATCCGGTGGGATTGTTCGGGTGGACCACCACCACGGCGCGCGTTCGATGATTCACCGCTTTGTACAGGGAAGGGAAGTCGATCTGCCAGCCGTGATCGTATAGAAGCGGATACGGTACCAGCTTTACATCCTGCAAGTCAGCAAGAAACTCAAACAGCGGATAGCTGGGCTTGGGCACCAGAATCTCATCTGACGCATTGCACAGCAGGCGTAAAACATACGAATATCCCTCGCTGGTGCTGGTCGTGAGAACGATGGACCCAGGATCAATTTCGTCATGCTGCTGCCCGTAATATCCCGCGACTGCTTCGCGCGCGCTGCGCAAGCCCTTGGGCTGGGGATCGTAGTCCATGGCTTTGGGATCGACGAGCGCCTGCAGAATGATTTCCGAGTCATAGTGCAAATCAGCGCGCGTGGGATTTGAGACGGTCAGGTCGAGCACATTCCGGCCAGTGGCCTGCAACTCTCGTTGTGCCTCGGTGAACCGGTTGGGCGTGAGCCTCCAGTCGGTGCGGTGCGAAAACATACGCGACCATGATACGCGGAGTGGAGCCGTCCGGACCTGTCAGCGAGCGCCTTCGTACCACTGCCGCCAGCTTACAGAATCAGGTCCGAGGTTTTGTCGGGAGATGTCGCGGAGCGCCTGCACTGCCCAACTTCGCTGTTGGACTGTCAGCAGAGAATCATCGAGCCAGGCGATCAGGCTCGCGGCCGCGACCATGCGCTGCGCGTGCGTATACATCCCTGATTCGGCCATGGCGCAGGCGGACGCTTCTTGCACTATGGGCGACGGATCGTTACGAAAACGATCCAACAGCATGGGGACAGTCTCATCGGTGCCCACCAGCGCGAGGCCGTTGACCGCGTTCGCGCGAACGCCCACCTCAGGATCGTTCAAATAGGTTTCAAGAATCTTCGCCGTGTGCACCGGGTCGACACCGCGATTGCCCAGCGCGCCCAGCATCCACAATGCCCAGGCCCGCTGCCTCGGGTTTCCCACCGCGCGCTTCAGCGTGTCCAGCCCAGCCTCATTGCAGGGGATGCCATCCAACGCTAGCACTGCTTGGATCCCCGCTTCGCGCACGCGCAAGTCAGAACTATTGAGGATAGTCGCGATCAGCTGATCGGATCTGGGAGTGCGCCCGGTTTTTCCCGTCCACGCTGCGGCCTGGGACACTGCCTGCTCCACAGCTCCGGAATCTCCAGCCGCAACCCGCGCCAGAATCTGTTCCGCTTCCGCCTGAGTTGCTGAATCGATCCGTCCAACCGCGCCGCTCCCGTTTCTCGGACTCCGCGTCGCCAGCGCCGCACCGATTTTCTTGCCCGCTAGCTGCACTCCCCAGGCCAGCAGGAAACTCACCACAACCACACCCGTAAGAAAGAAGATCACCACTGCATTGCGATCGAACCACGATGCCTTGACCGGCGGAGGTGTGACTTGTGTAGGCACCGGCCCACTCGCCGTCGCGTGTTCAATCTCAACCAGCGCGCGGACAACATCTGTATCGGATGGCTGCGGTCCCGGCGCACCTTGGCCCATCAGCCCGCTGGGCTTCGGCGCGTCTGGCGGCAAGGGATCTGTAGGCATTCATCAAAATGGTAGGACCGCGACTTGACCCTCTCAAGTTAC
The DNA here is from genome assembly GCA_963788605.1 of uncultured Acidobacteriota bacterium. Taxonomy (GTDB): domain Bacteria; phylum Acidobacteriota; class Terriglobia; order Terriglobales; family Acidobacteriaceae; genus JABDBE01. The sequence continues at coordinate 83,021 of CAWBHD010000002.1, forward strand.
GTCGGTGAGGGCAAGCGCATTACGTCGGAATGCCCTGTATTTGCAGCTCACCGGCCCGCCAGATATCATCCCTGAACCATGACTTGGCCCAAATTCTTTTTGGTAGCATGCCTGTCGGCTGTCGCCTGCGCACAAACTCCTGCAAACCCCGAAGTCAACGCCGTCTATCCCGACGCGCATGCGCTCTATGTGGACCTGCATCAGAATCCCGAACTGTCTTCCCACGAAACCCAAACTGCCGCGAAGCTGGCCAGCCGCCTGCGTGCGCTGGGCTACGACGTGACCGAGCACGTCGGAGGCACCGGGATTATCGCCATCCTCAAGAATGGTCCCGGTCCCACCGTGATGCTTCGGACCGAGCTCGATGCGCTCCCGGTGGAAGAAAAAACGGGTCTTCCATACGCCAGCAAGGTGCGCACCAAAGATGACGCCGGACGCGACGTCCCGGTCATGCATGCCTGCGGACACGATCTGCACATGGCATCGATCGTGGGCACGGCCGCTATCATGGTCCACAGCAAGAACACCTGGCGCGGCACCCTGATGCTGGTCGGCCAACCTGCCGAGGAAGAAATTGCCGGCGCCAAGGCCATGCTCGATGACGGCTTCCTGAAAAGATTTCCCCGGCCCGACGTTGCGGTCGCCCTGCATGTCGGGAACTTGCTTCCGGCGGGAAAGGTTGGGATCACGTCCGGAACCTACAACACCAACGCCGACTCCATCCGGATCACTATCTACGGCAAAGGCGGACACGGCGCCGCGCCGCAGACCACAATCGATCCCATTGTGATCGCTGCCCGAACGATTCTGACCTTGCAGACCATCCCATCGCGCGAAATCAAGCCCGGCGAAATGGCCGTCATTACCGTCGGCTACATTCAAGCCGGAACGAAAAACAACATCATCCCCGATCAGGCTGAAATGGGTTTAACCATACGTACCCGCAAAGCCGAAGTTCGCAAACAGATTCTCGCCGCCATCGCGCGCATTGCCAAAGGTGAAGCGGCCGCAGCCGGCGCGCCCCGTGAGCCATTAATCGAGCACTACGAAGGCACCGACTTGGTGTACAACGATCCCGCTCTGGCGAAACGGCTGCAAGGCCCGCTCGATCAAGCCCTCGGCAAAGACAATGTCGTCATCACCGAGCCCATCACGCCCTCCGAGGACTTTTCCTATTTCCTCGAACAAGGGATTCCGGGTTTCTACTTTAGCCTGGGAGGAGCCGATCCCGAACAGTTTGCCAATGCGCAAGCGGCAGGAATCCCACTACCGTCCAATCACTCTTCGCAATTTGCGCCCGACGTCGATCCCGCGCTGCGCACCGGCATCACCGCCGAGGTAGCGGTGCTACGCAACCTGCTGCAGGGAACATCCGAAGAGTTGCGAAAAATGCTGGCAGCCGCATCGCCATGACTCCGCGCCATGCTCACCTGAGGACACCCGCCGGAGCCTGCCCTGAGCGAAGTCGAAGGGGCTGTCCAGCCGATCGGCAGACCTCAGTTCAGCCCCAACAACACCCCCAGGTACGCTCGAACCTCGGTCAACAGGGCAGGATCAGCCTTGGAGTGAAAAGCTGCCTTGCGGACCGCCCAATCCATGCTCTTCAAATGATCCACCGGTACCGCGCCCTGGATCTTATCGATCATGGTTGGCAGAGCAAACGGATAGGGTTTTCTCCGGCTGGTCAGTGGGCACACGACAACCAATCCGCTGGCTCGGTTATAGCTCTGCTCGGTAACCACCAGGGCGGGGCGTCGCTTAGCCTGTTCCCGCCCGGCTTGCGGATCAAAATCGATCCAAATGATGTCGCCGGCTCGCGGAATGTAGCGGGTTACCATTCGACCGATTCTTTCCCCCGCGCCCGCCCGCTCGGAATTTCCTCATAACGGTTTTCCGGAGTGATCTGCGCCACCAACTCCCTCAACGTCGGAACGCTTCGCTTGCGGCGTACCTTGATGTGCCCCTCGTCCGCTTCAATCACGATCGGATCACCCTCCCGCACTCCCGCAGCCTCAGCCACAGGCTTGGGTATCCGCACCGCCAAACTGTTTCCCCATTTCACAATCTGAGCCTCTGCCATAGCCCCCCGCTCCTTAAGATATACAAAGTATACACCAAAGTATCTACAGTGGAGACACCGAAGGACGCCAACCCACTGACGCCGGGACAGCCGCCCCTGCATCCGGATGTGACGGGTGAACACAAATCCATCTTCGACCACCCGAACCCCACTTCCCGCGCTCCGAACGCGCAAGAAATGAAGCACCGGGCAAGCCAAAAAGTCACTTATACTTTTCTGATGCGTCCACACGTTCGCATCGTTTTGCGGCTGTTAATCCTTGCCTTGTCGGCTATCGGGATCGCCTTCGCCGAAGCATCCCCTCCCGACTGGACCGAACCGTTCACCCCATTTCGCATTGCGGGCAACCTTTACTACGTCGGAAGCAAGGGGCTGGCGAACTATCTGATCACAACCCCGCAAGGCAACATCCTGATCAACAGCGATCTCGATGCCAACGTGCCGCTGATCAAGGCCAGTATCGAGAAACTGGGATTCAAGTTCACCGATACCAGGATTCTTCTGATCAGTCACGCGCACTGGGATCACGACGGCGGCAGCGCGCTGATTAAAGAGATGACCGGCGCAAAGTACATGGTGATGGATGGCGACGTGCCCGTCGTCGAATCTGGCGGCAAGAGTGATTTCCGGTATGGCGCCAATCCTGATTCTTTGTATCGCCCCACCAAGGTCGATCGCGTATTGCACGACGGCGACGAAATCAGACTGGGTGCCACGGTGCTCGTCGCCCACCTCACTGCCGGGCACACCAAAGGCTGCACCACCTGGACGATGAAAGTGACCGAGGGCGGCAAGACCTACGACGTGGTGATCGTAGGCGGCCCCGGCGTGAACGCTGGGTACAAACTCGTCGACAACGCGGCGTATCCGCACATCGCCGAAGATTACGAGCGCATGTTCCGCGTTCTGAAGTCCTTGCCATGCGACATCTTTCTCGGAGCCCACGGCGGCTATTTCGGCCTGGACGAAAAATACCCGCGCTTGAAAGACCGTGGCGCGAACCCGTTCGTCGATCCCGAGGGCTACAAGAAGTTCATCGCCGAGAAAGAACAAGACTTCCGCGAAGAATTATCAAGACAAAAACTCGCCGCCAAACCTTGAGGATGACAGCTTTGTTTACTGCGTGTCTTCATCCCGGTGCCGCGTGCGGATGACCACACACGGCACCCACGCGGGGAGATCTTCCCAAAACAGCACAACCGTTCATGCAATTTCGAACGGGAAGGGCACGGCTTCAGCCGTGCCGTAATAGGCTGGAGCGGCTTCAAGCCGCTGAGGTATGCTGTGAAGCCCACTCGCGCGGCTGCCCCATCTTTCCGGGTCCTTTGCGGAAAGATGGGAAACGAGAATCTCGACCAGCGCACGGCATTCACTCCTGAGACAGAATGAGGCCGGCCCTAGCTACGATCTTGATGCACTACTCCATAGCCCCGCATCAGCCACCAGGCTTCCCGATACTTCTCATACTGCCCGCGCGAATTGTTACCCTTTGGATAGAATCGCAAACACTTGCGAGGCGCAAAAGCCTTCACTGGGATCACATACCAGATATCCAACGGCACAATGTAAGCCGCCAGAAAATCAATCTCATCTTCTGTATAAGCCGCCGTGCAACCCCGCGCCGTGATGCTGAACCGCCGCTCCCCCACATATCGCGTCGACTTCACCTGCACCCGCCACAACCGCCGCCCCGAATCCACCACCAGGTCGTAGCGCTCGCTGTCTCCCCACGGCTTCGCCACGCTCAATCCCTGCCCCGTCACTTTGTGGAGGAACGCAGCCTCCACCTGTTCCCCGAACTTCTTCCGCGTGTCATTCCCAGCCGCGATGTCCCCAACCCAGAACCCGCCCGCCGCCGCTACCCCAGAACATTCTTCCATTCCCATAATACAGACACCCCAACCTTCCAAAACCTGCCAGGCCGTCATGCCAAACAGGCTTCCCAATGTATGTTATCAACCAGCTATTGTGATATAAGAATAGAATATCAGATAAGTAACTCAATTTCACCAACAATCCGCAGTGTGGCGCGGACCGCCGCGCCCGCGTGCCAACCCCGCAAAAATCTGTCATCCCGAGCGAAGTCGAGGGACCCTGCGTTTCTCACAGGGACACCGGCCCACTCAATCGAACCCCAGCCAGGAAAACGGGTGCCCCATTCTTCCGCGTTCTGTGCGGAAGGGTGGGAGGCGAGAATCTCCGACCAGCGCACCACATCCACCTCTGAAATAGGATGAGGCCAGACGGGTTTGAAAGGGCATGAATTCAGTCGTGCGCAATAAGGTTGCGCAAGAAGCCGGCGGTCGAGCGACTGAAGGGAAGTCGTTTACCGCCTTGTGCCAGGAGTTCGGCATCTCCCGTCCTACGGGATGCCTCTGGCGGAAGCGCATCAAGTAACCGCTGGCCGGGATCGCAATTCGCAACCGGAGTGCGCTGCTGAGTTGCAGGCGTTCCACCGCGGGCCTGGTCCAGCCCGAGTCACCATACGCCAGCGTTGTTTCCCTTCTGCGGACCGCTTTTTTGCCATTTCTCTTCTCCTCGCGTTCGGTCAGCACGGTGGGGTGCTTTCTCTGCCGTGTCATGCCTTTCGCATCGGGCGTCAACGCAGCCGGCGTCCGCAGCAGAGTCCCACGCGAACCACTGCGGAGTTGGAGCAGCGCGTGGTCAAGATGCGCCAGCGTTATCCCGACTGGGGAGCACGTAAGCTCCAAGTCCTGCTGGCGCGGGAGCAGGTGGAGCTGACTCGCAGCACCATCCATAGCATTGTTGCGTCACGACCTAGTGCGGGATCGTGACCGGCATCCCCAGGCCACTCGCCGATTTGAACGGAGTACGCCCAACGAGCTGTGGCGGATGGACTTCCAAGAGTCCGAAAGGCTGGAACGCGGCGGTCGAGTTGTCGTCGGTCCATTGTCGGTGCTGGATGATCACAGCCGCTACTTGCTGGTGTTGCAAGCGGTGTGGAGTGCGCACGGCGAGTTGGTGCGCGAGCAACTGGAGACGGCCTTTGCGAGCTGTGGTGTGCCGGAAGCGATGCTTCCTCAAACATGAGAACACGCGAGCATTGGGCAATTGGCTCCCGCGGAGTGCGACGCGGCGCACGACGGGCGCCTTCGCGTTAATGGACAGGTGGCTACGGCTACACCGAACGAAGCAAAGGCCACATCGACAAGGCTGTCGGGCACGAGAACGATGACTTTCGGAAAAATGTCGGGCCCGGACGCAAGGCAAGTGCCGAGACGTCCATCACGGCATAGCGGAAGTGAGACGGGTGTTCGAAAACCTACCCTAGGTAGCGCGGGGCTATGCGCCGTTCGAAGACAGAACCGCAGCTCCTGCGACGCGACGCGTAACGACGCTTGGAAAGCATCAAGCTCAAGAGCGTCGGTGCTGATAGCGTTGACGCTCACCGCACGCAACGTACTCGTTTACGGGCAGCTTGAGGGAGGCATCAAGGATCGAGCGGCTAGCGTAACTACGAGACCGAAATCCTGCGACATGACGGTGGGCGACATAAATCCCGAACTTCTTAATGGGAACCAGAACGAGATAGATCGGTTTAGGGCATGGTCGATTTGAATATGATCGCCACACCATCGCCATTCGCGTCGGCCGCTCGGAAAATCGGCTCAAAGTCAGCGGAATCGACGACGGAAGAACTGGATGCAACTGGAGCGGGTCGAGCTAAGCGAGTGTACAGAGGACTTGGCTGTCGGACTCCCGGGATCGCGCGAACTAAAACGAAGACTTGATGAAAGTCGTAGGGGCTCGTACGCGGTCGACACGTCGGCGCCTTGCTGAACACCGGAAGCGAGTCCTAAACTGGAGCAGGACGTCCGGGACAATTGAGCCGTGGAGGGGGTGCTAACCATGTTGGCCTTCAGCTTCTACCGTTCTTCACATCGGCGGAAACGGTGGGAGACGCGAGAATCACAACCGGGAGCGGACGCCATTCACTTCGGTGAGAATAGGCAGGAGGCCGGATCGCTGACCTCGAGATCTGAGCCGGGTGCCCCATTTCTCGCGCGTCCTGTGCGCGAGAAGTGGGTAACGAAGCGTTCTGTCTGGAAATGGCGCCGACTCACTCGCTATAATTAATCTCATTGAGGTGTCGGATGTCACAAATGACTCCCGAAGTCGCCAAACTGCTGCAACAGGCTCTCTCCCTCTCGATCGAAGAGCAGGAGGCGTTGGCGGACTCTCTGATTTCCAATCTCGGCGGCAAAGTGGACGAGGGTGTTCTGGCTGCGTGGGACCAGGAGATCAAAAAGCGCATTGCCGATCTGGACTCGGGCCGAGCCAAGACTATTCCCTGGTCGGAAGTTCGCCAACGGAATTTGGCAAAGTTGCCCCGTGCCCACTAGAACCATCGAATTACACGAAGAAGCGGCCGCGGACTACTCCGCTGCTTTTGATTGGTATGTGGAGCGTAGCCCCGACGCGGCTCGGGCTCTCGATGCGGAATTTGAGCATGCGCTCGGGCAGATCGCCCGAACTCCCGAGCGTTGGGCGCGCGGCTCGTATCAGACGCACAGGTTCCTTCTGCGGCGCTTTCCTTACCTTGTCATCTATCGCGAACGAGGCCCAACTACGGTACAGGTTCTCGCAGTTGCCCATACAAGCCGCAGACCTGACTACTGAGAAAACCGAACGTGAAGCCGATTGATCCTGTCCTATTGAGAAATTGAACCACAAAAAAGCCCCGCTCTCGCGAGCGGGGCCTTTGATTCAAGCCAAAAGCTAAGAGCCAAAAGCTAAAAGCTGCTCTTAGTACATGCCTTCCATACCACCGCCGCCGTGTCCGCCGCCCATCGGAGCGCCCTTTTTCTCTTCTGGAATTTCGCAGATGAGGGCTTCCGTGGTCAGCATCAACGACGCAATCGATCCGGCATTCTGCAGCGCGGTCCGCACAACTTTCGTCGGATCGAGCACGCCCGCCTTGACCAGATCTTCGTACTCGCCGGTCAGGGCGTTGTAGCCGTAGTTGTTGTCTTTCGAGTCGTTGACTTTGCCCAGGACGATGGCGCCTTCTTCGCCGGCGTTCTCGGCGATCTGGCGTAGCGGTTCCTGGATGGCGCGTCTGACGATGTTCACGCCGATCTGCTCATCGCCCTCGAGCTTCAGCCTGTCGAGTGCGGGGACGCAGCGGCTCAGAGCCACTCCGCCGCCGGGGACAATGCCTTCCTCGACTGCGGCGCGGGTTGCGTGCATGGCATCTTCAACGCGAGCCTTCTTTTCCTTCATTTCGGTCTCGGTCGCAGCGCCAACTTTGATCACAGCCACGCCACCAACCAGCTTCGCCAACCGCTCCTGCAGCTTCTCACGGTCGTAGTCGCTGGTGGTCTTTTCGATCTGGCCACGAATTTCCTTTACCCGGCCCTGAATGTCTCCGGGCTTGCCTTTGCCTTCGACGATGGTGGTGTTGTCCTTGTCGATGGTGATCTTCTTGGCCTGACCGAGGTCAGCAATCGTAACGTTCTCCAGCTTAATGCCGAGATCCTCAGTGATGGCCTTGCCACCGGTGAGTTTCGCGATGTCATCCAGCATGGCCTTGCGGCGATCGCCGAAGCCCGGAGCCTTAACGGCCGCGACTTGCAGCGTGCCACGCAGCTTGTTCACGACCAGAGTGGCGAGTGCTTCGCCTTCAACATCCTCAGCAATGATCAGCAACGGACGGCTGCTCTTCGCGATCTGCTCGAGCAGGGGAAGAAGATCCTTCATCGAGCTGATCTTCTTTTCGTGAATCAGGATGTACACGTTCTCAAGAGCCGCTTCCATGCGCTCCGGATCGGTAACGAAGTACGGGGAAAGATAGCCGCGGTCGAACTGCATGCCTTCGACCACTTCGAGTTGCGTCTCGAGCGTCTTGGCTTCTTCCACGGTGATGACGCCATCCTTGCCAACCTTCTTCATGGCCTCGGCAATGATCTTGCCGATGGTCTCGTCGTTGTTGGCGCTGATGGTGCCGACTTGTCCGATCATGTCACCGGTCACGGGCTTGGAGAACTTGTCGAGTTCGCCCTTGATGCGGTTTCCTTCCTTGTCGAGGCTGCCGCAAATAGCGACAACGGCCTTCTCGATGCCGCGCTTCATCGCCATCGGGTTGGCGCCAGCAGCAACCGTCTTGACACCTTCGCGATAGATGGCCTGGGCCAGAACGGTCGCCGTGGTGGTGCCGTCGCCCGCGATGTCCGAGGTCTTCGACGCTACTTCACGCACCATCTGCGCGCCCATGTTCTCCTGCGCGTCCTTCAACTCGATTTCCTTCGCCACGGTGACGCCGTCCTTGGTAATGGTCGGCGAACCGAATTTCTTCTCAATCACAACGTTGCGGCCCTTGGGGCCGAGTGTCACCTTTACTGCATCCGCAAGAAGATTCACGCCGCGCAGAATCGCCTGCCGGGAATCCTCTCCATGTACGATTTGCTTTGCCATAATTTCTTTTCTCCTTAAAAGATGTCGTTGAAATTAACTATCGACGCGAGCCAGCCATTTCCTTCTTGGCCGCACCCGTCACCACGCCGAGAACTTCCTCCTCGCGCATGATGATGAAGTCTTCGCCGTCCAGTTTGATCTCCGTTCCGGAATACTTTCCGAACAGAATGTGATCGCCCTCTTTTACGACCAAGGGGAACACCTTCCCCTCATCGTTGCTCTTGCCACGTCCCACGGAGATTACTTCGCCCTCCGAAGGCTTATCCTTAGCGCTGTCCGGAATAATGATGCCGCCTCGGGTGGTGCCTACTTCTTCTATGCGGCGGACCAGGATACGGTCGTGCAGTGGGGTAAATTTTGTCGCCATAGTTGCATACTCCTTTCGTTCGTATTCAGTTAGGATTTAGGGTAGATTGTTTGAAAGATACCCGTCGCCAACGCGTACGGTTGTGTTGTTAGCACTCATGGTTGGCGAGTGCTAAGTATAGGATGCGAGTGAGCAGCTGTCAAGTGGATCTGAGCACAATTAGGACTAAGTACCTACCATGCAATCATTTAAGATCCGACCGATGAAGCTGCGGGGGTGGGCGGTGGCCGCTGTCTGTGTGGGGCTGGTGGCGTGGCCAGCCCTGTCCAATGCGGGTGAGAAGAAGCCGAAATACAGCGATCCGGTGGCGGAGTTGAGATTCCTGATCTTGCGGGACGCCAACGGCAAGCCAGTCCGCAACGCTGCCGTGGTTATGCACGAGGTTGGCAAGCACGCCAAGCAGGAAGGCGGGGGTGTCGAACTCAAGACCGACGCAGAAGGCAAGGCCAGCTTTGAAGGATTTCCCTACGGCAAGTTGCGGGTGCAGGTGCTGGCGCCGGGGTTCCAGACGTTCGGGGCGGACTACGACGCGAACCAGCCGACGCTCGAAATCACCATCAAGTTGAAACGGCCCGGGGAGCAGTATTCAATTTACGATAGCCATCCGAGCGACAAAAAGCCATTGCCGCCGGACCCGGTTGCCAAGCCGCAGCCCTAGGCCATATTCGCGACGGGTTGTGAATGTCATAGTGAGCGTATGCTGCTTAAACCATTTCTCCTCGACATCTGGCTGGACCAGCACGAGCACACGACGGAATACAATCTGGCAGGAAGCACGGGTCCGGTTTGGACGCTTGACCAAATTCTGCAACTGGGCAGTGAATCGGACCGGCAACGCTTTCTGCATCACAACCTCAGCTACGGGCGGCCGGCGGGGGACAGCGAACTGCGTACCGCGATCGCCGACATGCAGCGCGTTCCGCTGGAATACGTTCAGGTGTTGACCGGTGCGTCGGAGGCGTTGCTGATTCTGATGTGGCTGGCGGCGGAGCCGGGAGGCAACGTCATTCTGCCGCATCCCGGGTTCGGCACATTTTCCGCGCTGCCCGAATCTCTGGGTCTCGAAACGCGCTTCTATCATCTGCGCCGGGAAAACAACTTTCGCATCGACATCATGGAAATCAAGAAGCATGTTGACGCGGCAACCAAACTTATTCTGGTGAACAGTCCGCACAATCCGACGGGCGCAACTCTCAGCGACGAAGAGTGGGACGAGCTGCATGCCTTCGCTTCGGAGCGCGGGATTCAGTTGGTCAGCGACGAGGTTTACCATCCGGTGTATCACGGGCGAGAGACGCAATCGGCCGCGCGCTTGCCGCATGCCACCGTGATCCATGATTTCTCCAAAGCTTATCCTCTATCCGGGCTGCGCCTGGGTTGGATGGTCGAACCCGATCCTGCGCGACGCCAGCGCTACGAGAATGCGCGCTCCTACTTCACCATCTGCAACAACTCGAGCGGAGAGTTGCTGGCCACGATTGCCATGCGCCACCGCGAGGCCATTCTCAACCGGACACGCGAGGCCGCCAGCCGCAACCTGCGGTTGCTCGAGCGCTTCATGGAGGAGCACAGTGACGTCCTTGGCTGGGTGCGGCCCGCCGGCGGGTTTACTGCTTTCCCCTGGCTGGTGAACGGAGAAGACGCCCGTCCCTTCTGCCAGGCGCTGGTCGAGCGCGGCGTGCTGCTAGCACCCGGCGATTGCTTCGACATGCCCAGTTACTTCCGGCTGGGTTTCGGATCGACGGAACACCGCTTCCCGCAGGGTCTGGAACGGTTGGCGGATTTCCTGACTGCCTGGGGAAGAAGAACCGCCATGGCGGGCTGAAGCACGCTTTTATTTCGTAAAATACTGGGCCTGTCACCCGGAGCCAGTGCAGCGAGGACAATTCATGGACTACTTATTAAAGACGGAACCAACGGTATATTCCTTTGCCAATCTCGAACGTGAACAGAACACGGTTTGGGATGGCGTCACTAATCCCGTGGCGGTGAAACATCTGCGCGAGATGAAGCCGGGAGATCGCCTGGTGATCTACGAGACTGGCGACCATAAGAGTGCGGTCGGAACCGCGAGTGTGATTTCGGTGGATCCGTCCGACCCGAGGAATCCGCAGGTGAAGATCAAGGCAGGCAAGGCGCTGGGTAAGCCCGTCACCCTGGCTGAGGTCAAGGCTGATAAGCTTTTCGTCGATTCACCGCTGGTCCGTCAGGGAAGGCTCAGCGTGGTGCCGTTGAGCAAGGAGCAGTACAAGTTTCTGACCGGCGCGTGAAAGGTAGTTCATCGTCCTGAGCGAGGCGAAGGATCTCTGCATCGCGGATTCTCGTACACAGATCCTTCGCTTTGCTCAGGATGACAGCTTTGATTTGCGATACTAAGGCTGCTTGTCGAAGAACCGGCGCAGCGCGGGATGCGAGGGCAGCAGGGGAGCGACCCAAACCAAAACTCCCAGGATGATAGGTTCCGCGAGGCCGGTGATGATGGAACTCTCGAAGCCGTATGAGCCGCCGCTGATCCAGCGCGGCCCGGTGAGCGTGGTCGAGATCCAGGCGCCGGGCATGATCGTCCCGGAAACTTGCAGCCCCAGCACCAGCGCTGCAGTCGCGTTCCAGCCTGCGTGGTAGCCACCCGCCATCCACAGCGATCCGTTGCGCATCACCAGCCAGGCCAACAGCATTCCTCCGATTGCGGTGAACAGCAGACCCTGCGGGTTGGCCGCGGAGTTTCCGCCATGCACCAGTCCGAAGAGGGCTCCGGTGATGAGCGCCGCGATGGTTCGGCCAGTCTTCTGCGAAATCACCTGCAACAGGTAGCCTCGATAAAGTATCTCTTCATGGAAAGCGAGCAGCAGAGTGGAGGCTAACGCAGGCAGAGTTTGCATCAACACCTGGTGAAGATCGATGGGGACCCGGGCAACTTGCGCACTACCTAATTTGTACGCCAGCAGAAAGAACACGATGGGTGGAATGGAGCCGACCAGGAGACCGATCAGGGTTTGACGCATCCATGGCCCCGACACCGGCACTCCCACGGTGCTTAACGTCCGATGCTCGAAGAAATTCACGGTCCAGGCCGATGCTGCCAGGATCGATCCCAGAAGAATCACACCGGTAAGCAGCATGAGGGGCGGGTTCAGAACCCCGTGCTGCATTTGTGGTGGCAGGTGAAACACGAAGCGCCATGCAATGTTGGCGAGAGCGGCCAGCAGCAAGTAGATAAGCAGGAGGGAAGCGATCTTCCACCCCAGGGCGCGGGGCTTGGGGGCGGATCGACCGGTGACATCGGTAGAAAGATTCATGGCTTAGGGTATTCAGATGCTGCGCAATTCGACTTCGAGAACGATTGGGGGATAGCAACGGAGCCTGTTTTCTTGAGGACACTTCGTGGTCGCGCGCTCAGGCCGCCGGGTTTCGTATGGGGATACGGCTGCAACGGACTCCCGTTCTCAAGAACAGGATCAGTCTTTCAGCCGGCTCGGGCCGGGTCAAGACCCGGCCCTACATGAGTTGATATCACGCGTGCTGGTCACGGCGGATCAGCGCGGAGTCAAGAAAGAATCCCAGGCCGACGCAGAGAGGGATAATTCCAAAGGCGGTGGCGACCCAGGCGTCGGACTCGACGCGCGCGATGAGCGCGAATGTGGCAATGTAGCCCAAAGAGCCGGCGACCAGCAGGATACCGGAACGGCGCGAACGGGCGGCTTCCGTAAGCTCGGGCTGTATGGGCACGCTTGCTCCCCGGGCGATGGCCGCCAGGCGCTCCTCAGTGCGCAGCTTGCGCACGTGGTAAAAGGTGTACATCGCAGCCAGTGGAATCCCGAAGACCATAATCACTGCTACCAAACCGACCAATTGTCCGTCCATATTTGTGCTCCTTTCAGTGGCGCTGCTTGCGCGCTGAGGCCGTTGTCGATAGAAAGTACGCTGGGCGCGCCTGAAAAGTTCCCCGCAATGTTAGGAGTTCTATGTTCGTCTGTCATTCCGAGCAAAGCGAGGAATCCCTACCCCTGCCTGGAGCGTGGAGTCGGTAGGGATTCCTCGCTTTGCTCGGAATGACAGCTTGATGATGAGACGGTCATTGGAAAGGAATCCAGATACCATGCACTATGTGTTTGTTGCTTTGTTTGCGCTATCCACAATTGCTTCCTCGGCTCAAAACCTCAGCACAACCGAGCAGGTGATGACGGTTATGCATGATCGCTACGCCGGGAGTTGGTATCGCACCCTCACCTTCGAGCAGCAGAGCATCACCCACAAACCCGATAGCACTGATTCAACCGAGGTCTGGCAAGAAGCGATGCTCTCGCCGGGCCGCTTGCGAATCGATATGGGGGATCCAGCCGCCGGCAAAGGCGCTTTGTTCGTGAATGGCCGCGAGTATCTCTATCACGATGGAAAACTGGTGAAGGAACTTGACCGGCTGAACCCGCTGCTGGTCCTCGGCTTCGACGTTTATCGCCAGCCCGTGGAGATCACCATGGGCCAACTGAAGGCCCTTCATTTCGATGTGGCGACGATGCACGAAGAAGAGTGGAACGGGCGAGGAGTTTTCGTGATTGGAGCAAAACTGGGTGACCTGCACACCACCCAGTTCTGGATTGACAAGGAACATTTGTATTTTGTCCGCATGCTGGAGCCTGACGAAAAGGACGCCAAGCGCACGCAAGAATTCCGCTTTGATGATTACCAGCAAGCGGCGGGTGGAGGCTGGCTGGCCGAGCATGTGCTCATGTATTCAGACGGGAAACTTGTATTCGAGGAAAAGTACAGCAAGGTGCGGATCAATCCAGCGCTCAGCCAGGATCTTTTCGATCCGCAGAAGTTTTCGAAAGCCGGGAACTAGTTATGTCGTCCTGAGCGCTGGGATAGTCGTCCCAGATGGGAGTGCGTCCGTCCCATCTCGATAAAACGCTAGTGAACTTGTGGTACGCTCACTCCCCCGAGAGTCGGGGGCATGACTCCAGGAGAAAACGATGAGGCGTTGTTTCGGACCGATCACGGTGGGTACAGCCGTATTGGCATTTCACGCGGCTCTGGTTTGCGCGGCAACCAGTCCTCACTATCTCGTGACCAACGATGACGGTCTCTCGGCGAACACCGCCACGTTTTACGCTATTGCGGCCGACGGGAGCTTGAGCCAAAAGAAAATCGTAAAGACCGGAGGCACTGGAATCGGCGGTGGTCTGCTTGCCGATGCGAGAGTAAACCTGCTGCACGACAAGGCACAGTCCTGTGTTTATGTTTCCGACGGCGGCTCCAACGATGTTGCGGCGATCGACGTTGCGACCCTGAAACGGACAGGAACCTTCAAGGCCGGAGACAAAGACTCGGGCGGATTCGGTGGGATCGGACTGGCCTCGAACCAGCACTACCTGTATGCCGGCTTCGATTATTCGGGCACAATTGCAACTTACAAGATTTTGAAAGGCTGCAAGCTTAAATTTCTGCAGGACGTTCCCTCGTACGGTCTGAACGGCGGAGGTCCGGACGGAATGGCCGTCCACGGCAGCATCCTGGTGATGACTTACGAAGATGGCTCGGTCGAGTCCTTCAACATCGCCAAGGGAGTGCCCGTCACAAACGGTGACAAGATGTACTCGACGGCCTCGGGCCAGGGCGATAACAGGCCAGCGGGCGTGGACATCACCAGGGACGGCAAGTTCGCTATCTTTGGCGATATCTCTGGCGGCACGGTGATCGAAGTCTCGGATATTTCCTCGGGCAAACTCACCCCAACCATCGTCTACACCCCCGGCACGGGGATCAATTCCAATAACCTTGAACTCAGCCCTGACGAGTCACTGCTCTACATTTCCAACAGTCAGGGAGGTACGGTCACTGCCGCTAACTTTGATAGCACGACCGGTGCTGTCTCCGAGGGATGCGTCTCGAAAACATTGCGGGGATTCGATCAAAGCTGGTCGCTTCTGGGCGCCCTAGCCCTGGAGAATAATGGCGTGGGCACGGGAAGCGCCATTTACGTAGCGGAATGGGGTCAGAACACAGGTTCGGGAATCGGCGAGCTGCGCATTAATGCGAACGGTAGCAAATGCACGTTGACCGAAAGAAAAGCTTCGCCTTTTGAGGACAAACATAGCCCGGGATTGCTTTCGATCAGTTCGTACCCACCACGCTCGTTCTGATTGGCATCACGAGGGGAACGCCTTGCGCAACTCTCTTCGTAATATTTTTCCGGAAGGAGTTCGCGGCAGCGCATCCACAAAATGGATTTGACGGGGTTGCTTGTAGGAAGTCAGGCGCTCGGCCACGAATCCGCAGAGGTCTGACTCCAATTTCAGAGACGCGACGGAGCCTTCGCGCAGGACGATAAATGCAACCGGAATCTCTCCCGCTGCCGCATCGGCGCGTCCGACGACGCCGCAATCGCGGACTGCGGGATGCTCGAGCAGCAGGGCTTCGACTTCGGCCGGGGCGACCGGGAAGCCTTTGTACTTGATCATCTCCTTGCGGCGATCGACCACGAAATAAAAATCATCGGCATCGCGCGTGACGATGTCGCCGGACCAGTACCATCCATCGCGCAACGCCGCGGCTGTTGCTTGCGGCTCCTTCCAGTAGCCCATCATGAATTGCGGACCGCGCATCACCAATTCCCCGGGCTGGCCAGGAGCAACTTCGATCTCGTTGAGTTCCGCGGCATCGAGAACGCGGCATTCGGTTTGTGCCAGCGGTTGCCCGATCGACTCTGGCCGGTAGAGTTCAGGCTCAAGGAATCCGATATGCGTGACCGGCGAGGCCTCGGTCATGCCATAGCCCTGGCACAGCAGAACTCCGGTCAGACTGGTGAAGCGGCGTCCCAGTTCAGGAGCGAGCGGGGCGGCGCCGGATTTCACCCAGCGCAGATGATGATGGGCGGGAAATTGTCCAGCCTCGGCTGCCTGGCATAGAGCATTCAAAGCGGGCGGCACGGCCGGCATCATGGTCACGCGTTCCGTCACCATGAGCGACAGCACCTGGGCGGCGTTGAAGCGCGGCATCAGCAGCAGGGTTCCGCCCAGCGTGAGCACTGGATTCAAGACCACGTTGAGGCCATAGATGTGATACAGCGGAAGGAAGCAGAGGACGACATCATCACCCGAGATCGCACTGCCACGCGGTCCGATGAATTGGAAGACGTTCGCCACCAGATTGAAGTGCGAGAGCATCACTCCTTTGGGAAGGCCGGTGGTGCCGCTGGAGTAGGGAAGCGCGGCCAGGGCCTTGTCGGAGGGTTGCTCCGGAGAGGGCAACGTCGCGGTGACCGGGTTGAGCAAGTTGGCAAATGGTTCTGCGCCAGGCGTGGGTTGGCGGGTGGTGTAGACGCGGCGCAGGTTGGGCAGACCGGCGAGATTGATTTCATCCAGCAAGCCTCCGTCGGTGACGAGAAAAGCGGCGCCTGAGTTCTCCAGTTGGTAGCGAACTTCGCGTTCGCGATAGCTGGGGTTGAGAAGAGTGGGCGTGGCGCCGGCGAGCGTGGCGGCGTGATAGAGCGCGCAGAACTCCCAGCAGTTGGGTAGATAGATGGCAATGACTTCGCCGGGCTTCAAGCCGGCAGCGACGAGTCCGCGGGCGAGTTGCTCGACCAGCGCCGCGTACTCCGAGTAACTAATGCGGCGGCCACAGGACGTGTCAATGATGGCGGTCTTATTGGGGAATCGGGCACAAGATTCCAGGATGACGTTGTGGACGAAGCGGCCCACGGGATCGGCGTAGAGTTGGGTGCGGAGCATGCGGATTGGATTGTAGCGCGAAGCGTCGATGTGTTCCACGTGGAACATTTTGTGATGGCGAATTTGTAGGGTCAGTTGTATACATATAGGTCTATATGAAACGACGGACACGAGTTACGAAGGGGCGGCGGATTGATCTAAAGGCTTCGGCAAGTGAGGCGAAGCGGTCACGTGATTTAGTGGCAGGGATTGGGAGCTTGTACCGGCCGATCAAACTGGCGGTCACGCTGCGAGTGGACGCGGATGTGCTGGCCTGGTTCAAAAAGGCGGGGCCGGGGTATCAGACGCGGATCAATCGGGCATTGCGGGATCTGATGATGGCAGAGCGGAAAGAGTTGGAGGACTGACGAGATGTGCCCGGACGATGGGTCCGGGGGCCACGTCACTTTCCGAGGGCGAACATGTCTCCGTCGTTTTCGGTGTAGATTTTTCCGTCGCGGCCAATCGCGATGGGAGTGTAGGCTGCGCCGATGGCGTTTTTCAAGAAGATTTTTCCTTTGAAGATTCCACCTTGCTCGATGACGTAGACGTTTCCATCTTCGCTGTTGGCGTAGACGGTGCCATTCCGGTCGACAGCTGGGGCATTCACGCAGAACTCGTAGCCGGTTGGGCTTTTGAACTGCCACTGGATTCGCAGGTTGGCGTTCAGTTGCGTGATGTAGAAGGGGCCTCCGATGGCGTAGGTGTTGTCTTTGATGATGACGGAGTAGGTGCCATTGTGAGCGTAGATGGCTGGGGTTTCGTCCCAGCCGAAGGAATAGGCGGTCATGTATTTTCCCGAGGGACTGAACTTCATGAGGTGTCCGCGGCCGCTGTCGTCGGTGCTGAGGGCACCGTAGAGAATGCTGCCGTCTGGGGTTACGGAGGGAGAGGAAGAAGAGCTATCGGTGACTTCGCCGGTAAAGCCGGAGGTAGTCAGTGAACTGTGCCATTTTGAGGTCAGATTCGCATTGACTGCGAGCATGCAGGCGTGAGCGGGATCGAAATGAGCTCTGCTCATGGTGTAGATGGTGGTGCCGTTGAGGGAGACGACAGGAGCAACGTTGATTCCGGGCCGCTGGGATCCATAAATCGCGGGATCACCACAATCAGGGGAGCCCTGCACGAGAGTGGAAAAGCTGGCGGTCTGGGCAATGCCTTTCGGTGTGATTCTTACCAGGTAGGAGCCACGAACATCGGAGCTCCAGGGATTGGTTGGGTCGAGGGCGAGGGCGTTGTAGTAGACATTGCCGCTGCCGTCCACAGTCAACGGCCCGGCTACGAATGTGTTTGGATCGCTGCCGAAGGGCATGTAGTGGGCGACGGTGGTTCCGTCTGCTTCTTTCAATTTGTAGATTGAGCCGGCGAATCCGGGTACGAACACGAAACCGTTGGCGAGGGCGGCGTGAAAGACCGGCTCCCAGCCGTGGAGTCCGGGGTTCTGTCCGTTGGCGTTGTGATCGGGTTCAGGTTTCCAGTCGCTTTGAAAGTTCCAGGACTCGACCAGAGCCCCTTTCTTCCAGAGGAAGGCCCTTTCATTCCAGATTTGGGTATTCCAGGCGTCGGGACCGCAAGGATACGGTTGTCCGGAACCGGGGGGATCGCATGAGTCGTAGGAACCAGTCTTGAATTCGAGGAAAACCTGTTTGCGATCCACCAGCGGAACCTGGTAGTGGGCGAGCAACTCGCCATTACTTTCAGCCTGTTCCTGGCTGACGAAAGGGTCGAAGGTGAAGTCTGCGAGTTGACGGTTGAGGGTCTGTCCGACAGCCGAAGTTGCGCCGGTGTGTTGAGGAGTGTTAGCCCATTGCATCCAGTCCGGGAGAGGTTTGCCGCCGTCGGCGGCTTGAACCGATTGCCGCGTTGCGCAGAGCAGGGCGGCGAGACACACGAGGCACAGCGAGATTCTTGAGGCCATAAGGTCTTTCCTTCAGCTTCATCAGGGAGGGATACGAAGCGGCGGGTGCTAACAGCGGCGAGCGACTTCCTCGAACCTGCGATTCAGTTTCCCCGCTTTTTGGGGGGATGTCAAGGAAGTTTTGGCTTCGAAAGGCGCGTTAATTGCAGCTTTCCCGCAAAGAATGGGAGCGCAAGAAGTTAGTCTTTCGTGGCTGGGAGGCTTGGAGGTGACGGCAACAAGCTGGCTTTGTGGCGACTCCTTTAAAACCGTCTAACCACAAAGGACACGAAGGTTCACAAAGGAAGGCTCGCCGGACGGGGCGTCCGGGGGCACGGGAGCGTCCTTCATCCGGTGAGTTTGCGGAGGAAGTCGGATTCGGTCATGTGATATTTGAAGGCTTTGTGGCCGTCGATGAAGACGACTGGGACTTCGTCGGTGAACTGACGGCGGAGTTGTTCGTCGCTGTCCACGTCAACTTCCTGCCAGATGAAGCCGCCCCGGCGGTGCAGTTTGGTGAGGGTCTCTTTGACGATTTCGCAGAGGTGGCATCCTTTGCGAGAGTAGACCACGACGTGGCGGGGTTCCGACATGGCGGAGAGTGTAGCAATTGTGGTGGGTTTGTTCCAGAGGGTCAGATTCGAGGTAGTTTGAGATAAACACAGTTTTTGGCGCTCCTGACCCCCCCTTATCGTGGTTATCGCAGCGCTGAAGCGCTGCGCCACGCAGAGTCCCGACGGGATCACGGTACAATCTGTTTATGCGTACTGCATCCGACAAACTTTTGCATGGGAAGACAGTTCTGATCACCGGAGGCGCGCGGCGCCTGGGGCGGGCGACGGCTCTGGCGATGGCGAAGGCGGGTGCGGATGTCGCTATTACTTTTCTCCACTCGGCGCGGGAAGCGCAGCATGCGGTGATTGATCTGTGCAGTTTCGGGGTGCGGGCCGTGGCCCTGCGCTGCGATGTTACGGACGAGAAAAGCGTCAGGACGGCGATCAAGGATGTCCGCACGGGAATTGGGTGGGTTGGATATTCTGGTCAACAACGCGGCAAACTACGAGACTGTGGATTTCGAGAAGCTCACCGTGAAACAGTGGGACGCCATTTTCGCGTCGAATACGCGCGGGCCGTTTCTGGTTTCGCGCGAGGCCTTGAAGCTCTTGCGCGAGCGGCGCGGAAAGATTATCAACATGGGATCGCTGGGCGGGTTACGGCCGTGGGCCGACCATGCGCATTATTGCTCTTCGAAGGCTGCGGTCCATATGTTGACCAAAGTGATGGCGAAAGCGTTGGCGCCGGCGATTGCGGTGAATTGCGTGGCGCCGGGGATGATTGATTTGGGAGAGAAGGCGGCGGCTGGTTTCATGAAAAGGATGGCGAAGCAGACTCCGATGCGGCGGAACGGGACCGGCGAGGAGATTGCGGCGGCGGTTTTGTTCTTTGCTACCGCGCCTCATTTTATTACTGGGCAGATTATGGCGGTGGACGGCGGGCTGGGATTATAGGTGGTTTTCCTCCCCGGACGAGGCGTCCGGGGGTAGGGTGGCGCGGTTCTCGATTTGGTGGCATTTGTCGCGTTGCAAAGTTTCCGGTATGTTGCTGGGTGCCGATCCGCATGAAGAATTACCTAAGAGTAGTCCTGCTCATGCTTTTGAGTTCGGGTGCCTGGGCGCAGGCGCGCCCGGAAGATGGCGGCCGCGAGATTCAGGTGTGGACAGGCGGAGGACCCTCGGTTCCGGGAGGTACCTCCGATATCGGTGTCTGGAATGCAGGCTTGCGTTATGGATGGATCTTGACCCGGCCTCATGGTCCGGGATTTCTCAATGGACGATTTGAGTACGTCGTCGATGCGGTACCTGTGTTCATGGTTTTCCAGCCGGGCAAGACGGCTTACGGTGGCGGAGTGAATCCGTTGGGATTGAAGTGGGACTTTGCCGCCCGGGGATGGATAGAACCTTACTTCGAACTGAACGGCGGAACCCTGTTTACCACCGAAGACGTTCCCCGCGGGACATCCAATGTGAACTTTACGTCCGCGGCTGCGTTAGGAATGCATTTCCTAGGCGACAAGCACACTTTCAGCCTCGAAGTCCGCTATATGCATATTTCGAACGCGGGGTTGGAGCGGCTCAATCCGGGGATCAACACTGTGCAGGTCAGGTTGGGAATCGGGAAATTTTTCGGGCACTAGAGCACAGGGCTTTAACCACCCTTCGACTTCGCTCAGGGCAGGCTCCGGACACTAAGGTTCACAAAGGAAAACCTTCTTAAGTTGCGGTTGGTAAGCCTCGCGGATATTCTTCTTGCTTATGTCAACTCTGGTGGAGTGTGTTCCTAATTTTTCTGAGGGGCGCGATAAGGCGAAAGTGGATGCCATCGTCGACGCCATGAAGATGGATGGCGTGTACCTGCTGGATCGCGAAATGGATAGCGATCACAATCGCTGCGTCATTACGCTGGTCGGTGAGCGGGCGGCGATTCAGGAGGCTGTGCTTCGCGGGGTTGGCAAAGCCGCCGAGTTGATCGATCTGACGAAACATCAGGGAGCGCATCCGCGCATGGGCGCTGCCGACGTGGTGCCGTTTATTCCGATCGATGGCGTGACGATCGAGGACTGCGTTGCCATGGCCCGGCATGTTGGGGCTGAGATTTGGAAGCGGTATCAGATCCCGGTTTACTTATACGAGGCGGCCGCGACTTCTCCGGAGCGGCAGGGTTTAGAAAATATTCGCAAGGGACAATTCGAGGGGATCCGGGCGGAGATTGCAACTAACCCTGCAAGAAAGCCGGATTTCGGCGATCCCAGAGTACATCCGACGGCTGGGGCGACGGTGGTGGGCGCCCGGAAATTCCTGGTCGCCTACAACGTTTTCCTCAGCACGCCGGATGTCCAAATCGCAAAGAACATCGCGAAGGCGGTGCGCTTTTCGAATGGTGGATTGCGCTTTGTGAAAGGCGCGGGATTTCTAGTGCGCGGAATGGCGCAGGTTTCGATGAACCTGACGGATTTCGAGCAGACGCCGGTTCATCGCGCATTTGAAATGGTGAAGCGCGAGGCGGCGCGCTACGGAGTTTCACCGGTCAGCAGCGAGATCGTGGGGCTGATTCCGAAGAAAGCGTTGGAGTCGGCGGCAGAGTGGTTTTTGCAGGTGGAGAATTTTGATTCGTCGTTGATTCTGGAAAATCGGCTCACTGCTGTCATGGGAGGCAAGGTTGCGGTTGGTGGATTGCGAGCCGGGGTCGAGCCGTTCGTGGAGCAATTGGCGGCGCCGACAGCCACGCCCGGAGGCGGCAGCGCGGCGGCGGCAAGCGGCGCGATGGCGGCAGGGCTGGCGGTGATGGTGGCTTCCATGTCGCGAGGCAAGAAAGCGTATCTGCAATACGAACGTGAGTTGAGCGAGGCCATCGCGCGGCTTTCGCAATTGCGGGAAGAATTGAAGGCTGCGATCGACGCCGATGCCGAGTCCTACAATGCCGTGATGAAGGCTTACAAGCAGGCTAAGGAGTCGGCGAATGCAGATGGCATCATTGACGCCGCGCTGAAGCAGGCTACGAGCGTGCCGTTGAGTGTGGCAGAGCGGGCGAGGGAAGTGGTGGGAATCGCGGAGAAGCTGAAGCCGATCACGAATCCGAACATGAAGTCGGATCTGATTACGGCGGTGGCCCTGGCAAAGGCTGCGATTGAGGGCGCGCTGGCCAATGTAGAGATCAATCTGGAATCGCTGAAGGACGCGGCGTTCGCCGCGGATACACGGAAGAAGGCTGCGGCCCTGGCAATCCGATAGAGGTCAGTGGGGAGACCCAGGGTCTCTTACGGTCAGTAATCCGGCACGGCAATCCCGCACTGCAGGGCGGCTTCCGGTTGAGGTACGGGGCGTACTTTCGTTTCATATCTCCTTTTGTCCTGTTGGCATACAATAACCTTACGATGCAAGGCTGTGGGTGCGGGTCGTTCTGCATCTAAGTACCATATCTAGAGGCGCCTTACTTATGAGAAGACTGCAGTGCGTTTTTTGTGTCTTGATGCTTTCGACGGCGGTAGCCTGGGGAAGCGCGATGGGCAGTTCCGCCCGCGGCGTGATTCCGTCGGATGTGCAACAAGTCATCACCGTGGACTATCGGACGCTGAAGAACTCCAGCACAGCGATGGCGCTGAAGAGTCAGGTGCTTCCGCCTAGCTTGAAGGAGTTCGAAGGATCGCTGAAAGGCGTTGGAATCGATCCGGATAAGGACGTGGATCAGCTTACTTTTGCTTCCTATCGGCATGGTAAAGAGGGCGTGAAGGTGGTGGGGATCGCGCAGGGCTCATTCTCGGCCAAGGTGTTCATCAAGAAGATGACGCTGAAAAAGGTAAAACCGCTCAAGTATCGCAACACGGATATTTATCCCATGTCGGGCGGGATGCAGATGACGTTTCTGGACGAAAGTTCGTTGCTGTTCGGCGATAGCGGAGCGGTGAGAGGCGCACTGGACGCCCGCGACGGCTACACGCCCGCACTCGACGCCAATAGCCAGGTGGTCGATATGATCGGTTCTGTCGAATCGGGGACGGTGTGGAGCGTGCTCGACCAGCAGGGAACGCAGAACATGCTGCTTTCGGCCTTGGGGGACGCCGGCAAATTGGCTGATTTCGAGACCGTGAAGAAGCATGTGTTGGGTTCGCGGTACGCTATGAGTTTCAACAGCGGAGTGAACTTCGACCTCGACGTTGTAACTTCGGACTCGGTTACGGCTGCGACGCTATCCTCACTGGTCAAGGCGGGAGTTCTTTATCGAAAGATGACGGCGACTCCGATTGAGAAAGTGGCGTTGGAGAGTGTTTCGGTGAACTCGGACAGCTCCAATTTGCAGATGCACTTTAAGGCGGATGACAAGCAGTTTCAGTCATTGATGCATTCGGATTTGTTTGCCGCGGTTTCGAAATAGAGTTTGTCACGACCTGGCCGCATCGCTGAGCGGCCGCGTTCGTCGCGAGAGTAGGGATTCCTCGCTTCGCTCGGAATGACAGGCCGTAGGACAATGGCTGCATGGTTCATGTAAAATCAATTGCGGCGAGTAAAGATTCCCAGCCCTAGAGACTACTCCCGAATTCTTATTCAAAAGATTGCTTTGTCCGGGCCGGTGGCCTGCGGGAGAATTTTGCCAGGAGATGAAGAATGGCCAAGATTGCAAAAACAGCAGATCGTAAGAAGGTGATGGATACATCGAAGAGCACGGATTGCCCGAAGTGCGGCAAGCCGACCCGCATCGTTAAGCGGGTCAAGGACCGTGAGCGCGGCATTCCGGGCGGAGTGTTTATTTCGTGCTCGGCGTGCGAATTCTACGAAAAGTTGTGAGAAGAGCGCTTCTGGCTTCTGGCTGTCAGGTTCTGGCTCTGGAGCCTTCAAAATCGCCGCATGGGGTGAGGTATTGATCGCCCCTTGCGGCTTTTGTTTTTCTCGTTAGGCTAGAAACTGATCTGGCCGAGGATGGCGCGGGCTTCGCTGGCTGGATCGGCGGCGGCGGTTATCGGACGCCCAACCACGATGTGAGTGGCGCCCGCGGCTATGGCCTCGGCCGGTGTAACGACCCTGGCTTGATCGCCGGGCTCCGCGCCTGCGGGACGGACTCCCGGCGTCACGATGGCAAAGTCTCCGTCCAGTTCACTGCGCAGTGCGGAAGCTTCCTGGGCGGAGGCAACTACGCCGTGGCAACCATCCGCGATGGCCAACGCTGCCAGGCGCAACACCTGATCCTGCACCCTTCCGTGGATGCCCAGTTTGTCGAGATCATTGTCGTCGAGACTGGTCAGGACGGTGACGGCCAGGACCATGAGAGCGCCATTTGCGGCGCGCGCCGCAGCGGTGGCCGCGACGCAGCATTTCTGCCACCGCCGGAAGCGTGTACGGTGAGCATGGTCACACCAAGGCCTGCGGCCTCGCGGACGGCGGAAGCGACGGTGTTGGGGATATCGTGATATTTGAGATCAAGAAAAACTCTGCGGCCTGAAGCTACGAGGTCGCGAACCACGCGGGGGCCTTCCGCGGTGTAAAGCTGCATTCCCACTTTGTAGCAAAATGCGGAGTCGCCCACGGCCGCCACGATCTTCTGGGCGGCGGCCGCGGACGATACATCCAATGCGACGATCAGACGCTGGCGCGGATCGGACATCCTTCAGGAGTGTAAAACGAATGAAGCTAGTACGCTACTGACCGGAGCACGGCTAGCTGCTCGGGTTGAGGATCTGCGGACGGGATCAAGTCCAGGCGAACACGCTGGAGGCCTTGATTCTGGAAATGGAGCACCTGAGCGGCGCCGTAGGATAGATCAATAATCCGGCCTGGAATGATGGGACCGCGATCATTGATCCGGACATAGACCATGCGTCCGTTATGAAGGTTGGTTACGCGTACCCAGCTGCCCAGCGGCAGTGTTGGATGAGCGGCAGTCAGATTGTGCATCTTGTAGGGTTCGCCGCTGGCAGTGGCCCTGCCTTCAAAGTATTCGCCATACCACGATGCGGTGCCTACCTGATACGGTTTGTGGGTTTTGGCTCGGGATTCGGATTTCAGTCCCGTGGCCGGGTTCCTGGGTTTCGTACTTTGGGTGTCTTTCGACCCTGAGTTGGTTGGCCCCTGAGCCGCTCCCAGGCTGACGACCAATAGAACGCTCGCCAGTCCATGAGCTATTGGATTCTGCATTCAGTGTCACCTCGTCTCTAAAGTCTGCTGCATCCCTAAAAGTCGTCCTCCAACGACCCAGTCCGTGAATGATCTAACGATGCTATAGGCTCCCCGGCGACTGTGTCAATCCGAAATCTGCCGTACGAATGTAACCAGATAGTTATGGATATCGCACGTAACTTGCTGTACAACTTGAGGAATCGCGCATATGACGCTGTAGTAGCAGTAACTTAGATGTTTATATACTAGTAAATAGGTGATCGCCAGCAATGAGTGCAATATTTGCATTGCTATTGTTTTCATTAGCTTACAACTTTTTTACCCTGAAAAAGGTGGCTACAGTAACTTGTGAGGTAATCACGCCTGAGTTCACCGGTAGTTCCACGGAGCATCTCGAAACGAATTTGCAAAGCGACAGGTTTCCGATACATTTCGACTATGTCTCAGGCGCCGCCTGTTGTGCTCACAATCGCCGGTTTTGACCCCTGTTCGGGTGCGGGAGTCACGGCCGATATCAAGACGATCGCGGCTCACGGCTGCTACGGTGCGGCTTGCATCACGGCGCTGACGGTGCAATCGACGGCTGCGGTTCGGCGAGTGGAAGTCGTGGACGCCAAGTTGATCGCGGAGACTCTTGCCGAGTTGTCATCCGACCTTGAGATCGCGGCGTTGCATGTCGGAATGCTGGGGTCGGGGAAAGTGGTTAGGGCCGTAGCAGACTTTCTGGCGGTGCATAAGATGCCGAATGTGGTGCTGGATCCGATATTCAAGAGTTCTTCGGGGACAGAGTTGTTGGGCGCCGCGGGTGTGCGCTTGCTGATTGAGGAATTGCTTCCGCTTGCTGCGGTCGTGACTCCAAATATCGAAGAAGCGGCGGTCCTCACCGGATTGGCCGTCACCGATCCTGAGGAGATGCGGATGGCGGCCAGGAAAATCCACGAAATGGGAGCCAAAGCAGTGGTTATTACCGGCGGCCATCTCGACAAAGCGATCGATTTATTGAGCTTCACCAGCAGGCGTGGCATCGAGCAGGAACTGTTCAAGTCGGCCCGACTGCGGTCCAATTCAACGCACGGCACGGGGTGCGCTTTTTCCACCTCAATAAGCTGCCACCTGGCGATGGGGAGAGGATTGCCCGAAGCTGTGCTGTTGGCCAAAGCCTATGTTTCCGCAGCGATCAGCCATGCCCATCCGGTGGGGCATGGTATTGGGCCGGTTCATCATCTTTATCGTATGCATCAGCAGCGGCGGGTTATCGCGTCGGATCCGGAACCGTTGAGTTGAGGCTTCAAAAGGGTCGGGGCCCAGGTATCAGTTCCTGTTATTGGGGGGACGCCGGGGAGGAGAGCCGGGGGAGGGATCTCAGACTGCAGAGGTTCTACCAGATCTACTTCTTGGCCGTGCCAGCCTGCTTAAGTAATATACCGGCGACGAAGGCCGCCAGCGCTGCCAGCAACCACTGCATTCGCCACGACTGGATGGCCTGAAAGTCGGCCAGGCTCTGAACCGAGTAAATGACGCCCACGGCAATCGCCGCCAGAAGGCAACCTAAGCCCGCGAAGAAGGCGATAAGAGACGCCAGGGAAAGGCCAAGCCATTCTTTTACGTTCTGGAACTCGAGGATGCGAAGAAACTCGAGTACCCGCGCCCAGCCGTGGTCGAGAGTGATTGCCTGGCGCAGAGCGCCACAATCGTGACAGTATTTGGCGCCGACCATGAACTCGGTCTCACAGCGGTTGCAAACTTCAACCATTACCCCGCCAGCGGATTCGGGTTGGGCACCTGGAGGCCGCCAGAATTCCTGCGGTGCATTATCGATAGCCTCGGACATTTGGACTCTCCCCCAAGCCAGTCAATCGCAAGCCAGTGACCAAAGACGAGGTGCAGTTAAGTGATTGCGATGCACCAACTTTGAGAGCCTGCACCGGCTCTTCGTGTCGCCGCAGGGAAAGAATTACCCCGTCCCCGGCAAAGATTGACGACTCCTGCTGATTATCCGGTTCCCATGGCGGCTTCCAACATCCAAATATCTTTGGTCACTTAATGCTTTTGGTTCCCATCTTTCAGGGGGAGCCTCATCAGTTAAACTCAAGATACGAGACCGACACCCCGAGGAATAGCCATTTGTTTCCGCGTTCGATGGTTCATTGCTGTTTGTTTCTTTGTTTTGTGTTTCCCGTGCTTGAACCTCCTGCCGCGATTGCCCAGGGGGGCAAAACCATCGATGCGCCTGAGACTTTGTCGTTTCGCCCGAACGATCCCCTGAACCGAACGGCTTTCGACCACTTTTACAATCTCGACTACGATCGCGCGGTCCAGGAATTTGAGCAAATCCGGCAGAGGCATCCCGATGACCCGTTCGCGGTGAATCACCTTTTAACCGCGGTCCTTTTCCGTGAGCTTTACCGGATGGGAGCTCTGAACACCGGGGAATACGCAAACGACAGTTTCATCCGGGCGGCACATCGCCCTGCGGATCCCAAAGTAAAGCAGCAGATCCAGGACTTGGCTAAGAGCGCGCTGGATATGGAAGAAAAGCGTCTGGACGCGAATGCGAAAGACGTAGACGCCCTATACGCCCGCGGAGTCACTCGCGCCCAGTTCGCCACCTATACGGCGATGGTGGAACGCGCCTGGTTTTCGGCTCTGCGGAATGCAGTGGGAGCGCGACGCGATCACGAACGCGTGCTCGAGCTTGCCCCCGGCGACACGCAAGCCAAGCTGATCGTCGGAGCGCACAACTATGTGATGGGCAGTCTGCCCCTGGCTCTGCGGGCAGGCGTCACCATGCTTGGCATTGGCGGAAATAAGGAAAAAGGATTCCAGTACTTGCGCGAATGCGCGCAGGGTACGGGAGAGACCAGCACCGACGCCAAAATATTGCTGGTCCTGTTCCTGCGGCGCGAACACCGTTACCAGGAAGCCTTGCCCATTGCTCGCGGCCTGATCCAGAGCTACCCGCGAGACGTGCTGATGGCCCTGGAAGAAGGGAACCTGCTGAGGGCCGATGGCCATGATCAGGAAGCAGCCGTGGTCTATCGCAGAGTGTGGCAGGAGGGACGGGAAGGTCGCTTCGACGGTTTGCATTACGAAATCGCAGCCCTCAGCCTGGGCGACCTGCTGCGCAGCCAGAAGGACTACGCGGGCGCGGTCGCAGCTTACGAACAGGTGAGCGAAGTTCCCCAGCCCGATCCGGAAGTGCTGCAGAAGGCAAATCTTGGCGCCG
Organism: uncultured Acidobacteriota bacterium; assembly: GCA_963788605.1. Taxonomy (GTDB): domain Bacteria; phylum Acidobacteriota; class Terriglobia; order Terriglobales; family Acidobacteriaceae; genus JABDBE01. The sequence continues at coordinate 111,397 of CAWBHD010000002.1, forward strand.
GCGAGATGTACGACCTGCTGCGGAAGCGTGAATTAGCAGTAAAAAAATATCAAGCCGTACTGGCTACAGATGCCAAGACCCCCTTCGCGGAGACGGCCAACCGGCGTGTGAAAGAGCCCTACCGGGAAGAGTAAAACGTGCCACTCATTCCGTGCGTAGCGCCCGCATGGGCTGGAGCGTCGCCGCCCGATGGGCAGGAACGATGGCCGCAAGGAAGGCAGCAAAACTCAGCACGGCGGTGGTCACGAGCAGAATGTTCGGATCGTAAGGCTTCACTCCAAAGAGTTGGGTAGCCATCGCCCGGCCTCCGAGGATAGTGGCTGGAATGCCAATCGCCAGCCCAATTCCAATCTGCAGAAACGCGCCGCGAAGGACCAGCCTCAAAACGTTGAACCGGTCGGCGCCAAGCGCCATGCGAATTCCAATCTCGCTGGTGCGGCGCTCGACCGAGTAAGCCGTCACGCCATAAAGCCCGACCGACGCCAGCGCCAGCGCAAGCAACCCGAACAGCGAGGTCAGTTTGGCAATCATTTCCTGCTGGGTAAAGTTTCCCTTGACTTGTTCCCCAAAGCTCATGAAGTCGATCACTGCCAGGTCCGGATTTACTTGCGCTAGCGCGCTTCGTACCTGGGCCTCGAGTCCAGGAACGCTGCCTCGGGTCTGCAGTTCGACTGCGTTCAGGTAGTGGGAACGATCTTCGAACGTAGCAAACCTCGGATCGTCGTAGACCACGGCCTGCGACGCGGCCAGAAAAAACATAGGTGGAACCTGGCGCGTGGGTTGCCGGTACTGCGTGTCCTCCGTGACCCCCACGATTTCGAATTGTCCGGAATATTTCTGCTCGATGTAGCCGAAGTGTTTGCCGATGGCGCTTTCATCCTTGAAAAACTTCTTAGCAAAGAGCTGGTTTACTACGGCTACGCGTTGGGAGGTAGGGGTGTCCTGGTCGGTAATAGTGCGGCCTTGCACCAGTTTCGTTCCGATGACATCAAAGTATCCGTCGCTGACGCGAAGCCACGACGCCTGGTTCTGGTCGCTGTCGGGAGGCGGAGGAGGTTGTCCAGCGATGTAGACCGTTTCACCCCAGTTATCTCCTTCCATGGGGCTGTAAAGAGAAAAACTCACACGGCCTACACCCGGAATCGCAGCCAAGGTGTCGTGCAACTGGCGGTAGAATGCCGTCAATTGGGTTGGTTTGTACCCTGCCATCTGCGGGTCAATATGCAGAATGTAGCGATTCGCGGTCTCAAACCCGAAATGCTGGCGCTGCATGTTCCGCAAGCTCTGGGTCAGCAATCCAGCCGCACATAACAGCACCAGGGACAACGCCGCCTGCGCGACCACCAGAAATTTCTGTGTCCAATTGCCACCGCCCTGCCCGGTGGAACGGTTCGCACCGCGCAAGGCATCGGCAGGATTTGCCGCCGCCGTCATCCATGCCGGGGCGACCCCAAACAGAATTCCCGTGAGTAGCGCCATGACAAACGTAAAGGTCAGCACCGGCAATGATGGAGTGGCGTGAATTGCAACATCGTTTTTTTGAAACGCCAAAGCCAGGATGAGCCGAGTGCCGGCAAAGGCTAGGGCAACTCCCGCGATTCCGCCAAGCAAGGCGAGCACGGTACTTTCCGTCAGGACTTGTGCGATCTGACGCGATCGTGGTGCGCCCAGTGCAGCACGAATCGAAGTCTGCTGCTTGCGAGTGGTCGCGCGCACCAGCATCAGATTGGCCACGTTGGCGCATGCGATCAGCAAAACGAAAGCGGAGACCCACATCAGCAAGTGAAGACCAGATTGATACTCATCGCGCATCATCTGAACCCCAGCGCCCCCAGGCGAGAGGTGCAGCGTCTGTTTTGGCACCAGGGCTTGTTCTTCTGGCCGGAGCTTGGCTACAGGACTTAGCAGCCACTGCTGCAACTGTAGTTGCAGGTGCGCTTCGATGGCCCTCACGTCCGCGCCCGGAGCGACGCGGCCGATCACATCCAACCAGTCTTGCTGAGGAAAATCCAGGATGCCGCTCGATGCGTTCACCAGCGGTTCGCTTGCCAAAGGAATCCAGAATGCAGGCGTGCCTTGCAACCGGTCGCCGAAAAAGCCGGGGGGCGCGATCCCAACGACCGTGAAGGGTTGGCCATTCAAAGTAAAACTCGCCCCCACCACTGACGGGTCCTGCCCATACTTTTGTTGCCAGGTGCGGTAGCTCATCACGACTACTGGCTCGGCGCCTTTGCGGTCGTCCGATGGCGTTAGCATGCGCCCCGCGTAAGCACCGATGCCAAACATGGAGAAATAGTTTCCGGAGACGTACTCGGTTCGTTGAGACTGGGCAGGCTGATTACTGCCAGCACGCCGTACGCCAAGCAGATCGCTCCCTGACTGGAAAGCGGCTAGTTCGATGAAGCCGGGCGTCCCATCCCTGAAGGTTTTGTATTTGTCGTAAGAAAAAAGCGACCAGTTATCCTGCAGGCCACCGTTCACGCAGCAATTCTCGACATCCCCGACCCGGTAGAGTTCGCTCGGCTTGGCTACGGGCAAGGACTTCAGCAATACCGCATGAACCAGAGTGAAGATCGCCGTGGTTGCCCCAATCCCCAATGCGAGCGTCAAGACGGCTGTGGTGGTGAAACCGGGGGCACTGGCGAACTGCCTCAGGGCGTAGCGGATGTCTTCCCATAGACGCATGCGATTCCCTCCATCTGGCGAACACTTGTGCTGTATGTACGATGAAGTCTTGCAATTTGTTCCGGTTGCAACCAGAGCGAATGCCGAGCCTCTGGCTATGGACGCGGACCCGTTCAATTCGTAAGCAGGTCTTTGCCTGGGCAATTTTGAAGATGGAACGGATTTGTGCTGGAACGCGTATCTTATGGGAGAGAGGCACACCATGTATTGCAACTATTGTGGAAAGGTAATTCAGGACGACGCCAATGTTTGCGCGTATTGCGGAACTCGAATCGGGGCAGTAACCGCGCGCAAGCGGCTGGTGCGTCCGCGGGTGGATCGTAAGATTGCCGGCGTGTGTTCTGGATTCGCGGAATACTTCGACCTTGATGTCACATTGGTGCGGCTGGTTTGGCTCATTGTCGCGGTCATGACTGGCGTGGGCCTGCTGGCGTATCCGGTGGCGTGGATCGTCATGCCGGAAGAACCACTCAGGCTTGCGGCGCCGGTTGGCCAGCCGGCAACAAATTCCTGATACTCCGTTGCACCGCCTCGCCGGAAGGCTGCGATTGGCTGTCCACTACTTGGCTGTGTTTAAATTTGGCAATGCCCCGAATCCCAAGCGGCGATACGGAAATATTTTATGAGAGTTTAGGAAGCGGGCCGCCCGTCGTATTGCTTCATCCCTTCCCCGCCAATCACGATCTGTGGAAACCTGCAGCCCAGGCGATCTTGTCAAACTACCGCGTCATCCTGCCAGATTTGCGCGGGCATGGGGATTCCGGCATTGGCAACGGCCCAGCCACCATGGAGAAGCACGCTGCGGATGTCGCTCAAGTTCTGGACCACGCCGAAGTGGCCCGGGCTCCGTTCGTGGGAGTCTCGATCGGTGGCTATGTGTTGTTTGAATTCTGGCGGAGGTTCCGTGCGCGGGTGGATGCATTGATGCTGTGCAATACCAAAGCCCAGGCGGATACTCCAGAGGCTCGCGCCTCCCGGCTTCAGGCCGCCGCCGACGTGCTGGAGCGTGGGACGGAGCCATTCTTCGAGGCCATGCTTCCCAAATTGATGGGGAAGACAACCCTCCGCACGCGTCCCGACCTTGCCGAGGGAGCCTTGCGTATGATGCGATCCATGTCCCCAGAGGGTGTTGCAATGGTGCAGCGCGGGATGGCCGAGCGCCCAGATTCCATGGAGATTCTTAAGACCATCAACGTGCCCACATTGCTGGTGACGGGCGCAGAGGATGTTCTCACGGGTTTGGCCGAGGCGGAATTGATGCGGCAAAACATACCGGGCAGCCAGATGAAGGTGATCGACCGGGCAGGGCATTACTCTCCCTGGGAGCAGCCCGAGGAAGTCGGGAGGCTAGTGCGGACATTTCTTGATTCCGCTCATCGAAGCGGATGAGTGGAAGCATTTTTGTTACAATTCTCGCGCGATGATTGATACCTTCCTGGTTCCGGATAAAACTGTGGTCAACGCCAAGGGTGACGGTCCCGTGGTGAACCTTGACGGCGGGGGAAACCGTGTCTTCCTGCTCAGCCTGAATATCACGGGCGTCGTCGAACAAGAATCGCTGGACGTCAGCATTTATGGATCCACGGACGGCGCGGCTTGGGGGCCAAAACCAGTCACCAACTTCCCCCAGAAGTTCTACCAGGCGCAGCACCCTTTGCTGCTCGATCTGGCGGGGCACGCGGAGGTGAAATGCCTGCGGGCGCATTGGGAAGTGAGTCGTTGGGGTCGGGGTAGCGAGACTCCAATGTTCGAATTCAACGTGAGCATCAAGGAAGTGCCGAGCGACATTCTGAAAGAGGCCACTGCCGAGGCCAAAGCGATGGTGTGAGAGTGTTTGATGGTGCCCGATTTCCCCCTGCTCACTAACAATCTTCAGGTGTGCTGCTTCAAGCTGTGCCCCTCCGTTCCGGTATATTTGAACCACAGATGACCAAAGAGGGCCCTGCAACATCGACGGTGGTGGTTCGCCCGGCGCGGAACATCGCAGGAGCGCTGCGCCTGCCGGGAGACAAATCCATCTCACACCGCTACGCCATGTTGGCTGCCATTGCCGAGGGGACAACGCGGCTGGAGAATTTTTCGACCGGAGCGGATTGCGCCAGTACGTTGGGTTGTCTGGCGGCGCTCGGAACGAAATGGGAGCGGAACGAAAATGCTGTGCTGATCCACGGGGCCGGCCCGAAATTGCAATCCCCGGCAAGCCGGCTTCACTGCGGCAACTCCGGTTCGACCATGCGCATGCTGAGCGGCATTCTGGCCGGCCAGGAATTCACCAGCGAACTGGGCGGCGACGAATCGCTTTCACAGCGGCCCATGGCGCGGATCATCGCTCCCTTGGAAGCGATGGGGGCGAAGATCTCTGCGGAAAATGGAGGCCGTCCGCCGCTGCGGATTGTTGGGACACATCTGAACTCGATTGACTACAAGATGCCGGTGGCGAGCGCGCAGGTAAAGTCTGCCTTGTTACTGGCAGGATTGTTTGCCGAAGGCGAGACTCGCGTGGAAGAACCAGTCCGCACTCGAGATCACGGCGAACTGGCGCTGCGCGCATTTGGTGCAGAAGTAGTTCAGCACGGCAACCAGGCACGAATCTCAGGCGGACAGAAGCTGCATGCCATCGAGGCGGAGATCCCGGGCGATCTTTCCACTGCGGCGTTTTTTCTGTGCGCGGCGGCGCTGTTTCCGGGGTCCCGTCTCCTGATCAGCGACTTGCTGATGAATCCCACACGCGCTCGACTGCTCGATATCCTGATATTGCTGGGAGTGGGGATCGTGATCGCAGACTTGAAAGACCAGCACGGAGAGTTGGTAGGCGCCGTGGAAGTCGATGGACGGGACTTGCGGGGAGCAACCATTGCGAATGCGGATACCGCCGCGCTTATCGATGAGATCCCGGTGCTGGCCGCTATCGCGCCCTATACCACAAACGGAATCGAGGTTCGCGATGCCAGGGAACTGCGAGTCAAGGAGTCTGACCGGATTACCTCGATTGTGACCAATTTGCGCGCCATGGGAGCGGAGGTCGAGGAACTGGAGGACGGTCTGAAGATTCCAGGTGGACAGAAGCTGCACGGGGCGGAGATAGACTCCTTTGGCGACCACCGGATCGCGATGGCCTTTGCGGTTGCGGCTCTACGAGCGGAAGGTGAAACCACGATTCGCCGGGCTGATGCGGCGGTCATCTCTTGTCCAGGATTCTTTGCCGCGCTCGAGGCCTTATCCGAGCGGTGAAGGGCAGCACGCTTGGTAGGGCGATCATAGGTTTGCGTCTGCAGCATCGACATCGGACCCTCCCTCCCCCGCTCGATTCGATCCCCCATTTCCCTGAGGGTGCCCCATCCTTTCCCGCGTTCTTTGCGGTAAGGGTGGGTGGCGAGGCTCTCACCCGGGAACGCCGCTGCCGGCTTCATTGGATGTTGAGCAGGATGGCGACTTTGCCTTTGTCCTGGATCGGGATGGCTAGGTCGGGAGACTTGTCGTTGTTGAAGTCGCCAGCGGCTATCGAGAACCCGCCATCGTGATTGAGCGATTCTTTGATCTCGATGCCAGAGCCAAACTTGCCATTGCCCTCGCCGTAGAAGAGATACGCGTCGTTTAGTTCTGCGACGCAGGCTACGTCCAGTTTGCCGTCGAGATTGAAATCGGCAATGGTGCAGGCTTCAGGTGGCTGCCAATTCTGGAAGAATGGCGTATAAACTGTCGGCTTGCCAAAGGTGCCGTCGCCCTTATTGAGCAGCACGACCATTCCTGCTGAGAGATTGGCAACAACCAAGTCTTGCTTGCCGTTGTTGCGCAGGTCGGCGATCTTCACATCCACCGGTCCACAACAGTCCCCCGCGCTGTAGCTGACCGGCTTGTGGAAGTAGCCCGTGCCATCGTTGATGAAAACCGCTACGGAACCACTGCCAGCCAATGCCACGGCGAGATCGGGATGGTGATCGCCGTTCAGATTACCCGCGGCGATGCCGGTTGGTTGCCCCGACATCTTAAATTTGGCGTCCTTGACCAGTTTGCCATGCCCGTTGCCTAAGAAGACAATCACGTCACCCGGAGTACTTCCAAATCCTTGGTCCGAGACCACAGCATCTAGGTGCCCGTCACCATTGAAATCGGCCACGGCAACGAAACCCGACGCGACGCCTATTGGATAGCTAGCGGATAGCTTGAAACCGCCCTTGCCATCCCCCAGAAATATGGCAAGTGATCCATTCCCGGTTCCATTGGCCTCGACCACTGCCAAGTCTTCATTCCCATCCTCGTTGAAGTCTCCTGCCGCAAGTTCAATTGGACGCGATGCGGGGAATGTTAGAGATGACTGGAAGGTTCCGTCACCGTTACCCAAAAGAATGACCACGCGGCCCACGAGCCAGTCAGCAATTGCGAGATCAAGATTCCCGCTTTGAGTAAGGTGCGCCGCGACTAAGGCAAATGGTCTCTGGCCACCGTGATAGTAAACCGCCTTCCTAAATTGGCCAGCGAAGGCATTGCCTACCGTCATCCAGAGCATCGTAAGCGCTGCTAGGACAGCCCATGCTCTGTATTTCATACCTGCATTCCTCAACAGAGAGTGTCTTCCTTGGTGGTCGCAAGTCGACATGCAAGGTTTTGCGTTGACCTTATTCTACCCTGCAGCAAGACACACACTTTAAGATCGTTCCCAATCTGCTCTAACATACGATTCGTCAGCCAGGAGTCAGTTTCACCATCAAAACCAACGTTGCTCCGGTTGGGACGGCGGTGGTGTGCTTGAGCTTTGTGGTGATCAACGGAATGGCTGGCCGTGGCTCAACCCTTCGCGCTCCTTGAGGAAGTCTGAGGCAGTGGTTCTTCCAGAATCAACCCTACCTTTGTCTGTCCGGTCTTCGGACAGACAAAGGCAGGGCATTCCACCGAGTCGGGCGCAACGCGGAGACCCAACCCCACGACAGCATCCAGAAACGCCTTAGATGTGCTCGGTCTTTCCGCGATATTTGACCGTACCATTCTTCTGATTGACCTGATCGACGTCCTGATTGGTGTAAGTCCGCGCAGCTTTTTTTCCGCCCGCAGCGCTCGCCATCAAGTGAGTTGTACTCACACTGCTTTGCCAGGAGGCAACGCCGACATCGAAGGCGCGAGCTTTCTGCATCGGCCGGGTCTCAGACATCGACTCACTTGGAATTGCGACCGCCGACGATGGGCCGTACCACACCGGTTCGGTGTATACACCGACTGGGGGTTGCGACACGATCGAAAGAGTCGCGTTGCCGGCGCCCGCTACATTTCCAAAGGTCGCGTTGCTGGCTCCCGCTGCTGCAGGCGAGACAGTTGCCAGGGTTACCGACGGAGTCGTGACCAGAGGCACGAAGGGCGCTGCATAAATTCCGTAGGCAGGAACCCAGTTGCTGGCAGTTCCACCGATAATCGTCGCTTGCGCGGCAGCCAATCCAGAGAGCAATAAAACAAGGCACACAGTATTCAGTAAACGCATAGGGTCCTCCCAGAACCTTCGTTCCGATTCCACCGAAACCATATTCAGCATGGCCCTTAGTTGGCGAATGCGGGCAAATGTCTTTCTCACCACTAAGGTTTTCCTCGCTGGGTACGAGGCAAAATCAGAACCTGAGGGCATCATAACCCGAAAACTGGCTCTGGGCGCGGGTTTTATTAGGATCCGACGTAGCGGGCATAGAGACTTCTGGCTATAGTCTTATCGGTCGTGCCCTTGATAATCGCGCGGCCGTCGGGAAACAGGGTCATCTCGTAGGGCTCCTGCCAGAATTTCAGGACGAAGTCGTTGTGCCGGACCGCGCCATGCGGCTTCAGTCGTTCGCTCATCTCCGCAAAGTCGAGGGGCCGGCTGCGTTCGTGAATCTGCACGGAGTTGCGGCCGCAGAGCGTGATGTGCGGCCGTCCTTGCCCGGCGAGGTGAAGGAAGTTGCGCTGGCCGCAGGTGCGGCATCCGGCCCGCGGCTTGCCGGCGGAGATTTCAGCCCGGTGATTTTGCCATACATCAAATGAGAGCAGGGTTCGGCGCAGCGATCGTGCGCGCCCCTACCAGCAACTTCAGCGCCTCGGTGGCGGCGATCGACGCCGCCAGATTCACCGCTGAATTCAGGATGCCGGCCGTCTCGCAGGTCTCAAGCGCCCGGCGGGGGGATCGGGGAAGACGCAGGCCAGGCAAGCAGTGGTTCCGGGCAGCACGTTCGAGCGTAACGCCATAACTTCCCACGGCCGCGGTATAGATCCACGGCAGGGAATTCTTGACGGCAAAGTCGTTGACCAGATATCGAGTTTCAAAGTTGTCGGTGCCATCGAGAATGAGCTGCATTCCGCCCAGCAGCGCCTCGATGTTTGCCGGAGTCAGGTCGGCGACCTGGGGCTCGACCACGATTTGCGAATTGAAGGCGGCGATCTTGCGCGCGGCGGCGATGGCCTTGGGAAGAGACTCCGCGGCGTCGGATTCGTCGAACAACGACTGCCGCTGCAGGTTGCTCGGTTCGACGTAGTCGCGGTCGATGATGCGTAGTGTGCCGACACCCGCGCGGGCGAGCAGGGAAGCCAGAGCCGATCCGGTTGCGCCGCAGCCCACGATCGCAACCCGGGCCGCAGACAGCTTGCTTTGTCCTTCCGCGCCGATCCCGTGAAAGAGTATCTGCCGCGAATATCTTGGATCGAGTTCCAAAGAGGTCACCGGTTCATCGCGTACCAACCATTATTATAGGTGGCACGCGGTTTCAACGGAGCAACCCGGGCAGGATTCGATGAGAAATTCAGGGAACGATGAAAGCCGAGCCATGGAAGAGTCGCCCGCGGAATGCAACATTGATCTTTGCCGACTCATCGAACGAATTGACAACTGCGCTTTCATGAGGGAGCGTTAGCCAGTGAGGGGGACTTTGCGCACGACGCCGCTTTGCTGACCCTCGCGGTGATTTTTCGCCGTGGGGTTGTCCAGTCCTGGCGGTTGCTGCGGCGGTTTCCCAAAATCAGGGCCAATCCGTCGGAACCCGCAGCCCGTCGTTTCAGTCGAGCGGCGCGTCCGCCTATCAGGGGCGGACGGTAGGGAGATACGCTTGCCCGGCATTACCGACGCCAACGATCAGAAACGGCTGCGCGACCTGATCGCGCAAAAGAGCGGCGAACCTCTGGACCGCGAGCGCATTCGCCAAAGCATCCAGGCTATCCACGCCACCGGCCGCTTTGCCGACATCCGCGCTGAGGCGGAGCGAACCGCCGACGGGCAGAGTGTCACTGTCGTTCTATTACCGCTCCCAACTACTTTATCGGCGGTAGATGGCGGAGGGTGCGCCAACGCGGCCCTAGCCCGAGCCAGGTGGTGAATTCATCGAAGTTTCAGTTGGGTGAGCTGTTTACCCCGGAGAAGCTGGACCGTGCGCTCAAGAACATCAAGCAGCTCATGGAAGAAAACGGGTACTATCGGTCGTCGGTAAGCGACGCCGAGGAGACGAATCCGGGCACACAACAGGTCGGGATCGCGTTCACAATCCGGCCCGGTTCCCAGGCGCACGTCGGGCTTGATCAGCGTAACCGGCAGCCCGGGATATTCGCAGGAGCAAATCCATGACATTGCCAAGCTTCATCCCGGCGACCCGGTAGTTCTGCAGCGGATTAACAGTGCGCTGGAGCGGCTGCGCCAGAGATATCAGAAAAAAGAATCGCTGGCTGGCGCAGGTCACGATCGCCAGCGTCCTATCGCCCGGCAGACCAATGCGGTGGACTTTATCTTTGATGTGCGACCCGGACCGACGGTGGAGGTTATCGACTGAGGGCTTCAAGATCAGCCGCGGCGCCCTCAAGAAGAATGTTCCGATCTATGAGGAGAATGCCCTGGACGACGACCTTCTGAACGAGGGCCGCCGCAATCTGATCAACTATCTACAGGGGCGTGGCTATTTCGCCGCCAAGGTTGAACCGTGAAGAAGCACCGAAGATGCTGGCAAAGAAATGACGGTGATTTACGACATCAACCCGGTCGCACGCCACAACCTGGCAAGAGTCACTATTAGGGGAAACCGGTACTTCGATACTCCGCTGCTCTCTCGTACATGCAGGTGCGCCCGCCGCCGCGTTTTGAGTCTCGAGGCCTCTACAGCCAGGGCTTGCTCAATGAGATCCATGGTCTTGAAGACCTGTATCGGGCCAGCGGTTTCGATAATGTCAAGATCACCCGGAAGTGTACGATAACTATCAAGGGCGGGAGAATGAGCTGGCGGTATTCTCAGTGGACGAAGGCCCGCAAACTCTGGTCGAAGCGTTCCATATTGTGGGCAACAAAATTTTCCGACGACCGCTTGGCGCGTATGAATACGGCAACGGGCCAGCCTTTTTCGGAATTCAACGTCGCGGACGACCGGGAAATATTCTGAACTATTATTTCAATCGCGGATTCCCTGGGGCCAGTTTCGAGGCCGCCGTGAAACCCGTGCCGGGCGAACCCGGACCGCATGGACGTGACTTTCAAAGTCCAGGAGGGCGAGCAGGTTTCCGTGGATCAGGTATTTGTCTCGGGTTTGAATTTCACCAGGCCCTTCGTCGTGCATCGCGAACTGCAAATGAAGTCCGGCGACCCGCTGAGCCAGATCGACATGCTGGAGACGCAAAGGCGTCTTTATGATCTGGGAATCTTCAGTCAGGTGGACACGGCGGTGCAGAACCCCGAATGGCACCGAGCCCGAAAAGAATGTCCTGGTGGAGGTCCAGGAAGCCAAGCGCTACACGTTCAATTACGGCGTGGGCCTCGAATTCCAGACTGGCCAGCCGCAAGATCGGCACCAACCAGGCACAGGGCGCAACCGGAGTGAGTCCGCGCTTTTCTTTAGGTGTGACCCGCCTCAACTTCCGCGGCCGCAATCATACGATCACCTTCAAGGCCGATGTGGGCAGCCTGCAGCAGCGCGGCCTCGTCAGCTACAATGCCCCGCGCTGGTTTAACAGCCCGGCATGGAAGCTTTCGCTTACGGCCTTTTATGACAACACGCTCGACGTGACGACGTTTACTTCGCAACGTCTGGAAGGTTCGGTACAAGCCGAGGAGATTGTGAGCCGAGCCACCACCATGGCACTACCGCTTTACCTTTCGCCGGGTGCAGGCCAGGAATATCGAAATCAGTCAGCAATCAGGTTCCACTGCTTTCGCTGCCGGTGCGGGTGGGCGGGCCCGGGTTTACCTATATTCGGAATAAGCGGGACAGCCATCTGGAAACGCACCAAGGGAAGCTACACCACGGTGGACGCGGGGGTGGCATCCAGTTACTTCGGGTCGGAGGCGGATTTCAGCCGCATTCTCGTTCAGAATTCCACTTACCATTCTTTCGGCAAGAACCGGCCAAGAGAAGAAATTCGTATTCGCTCGTTCGTTGCGGGTCGGCGTCGAGACACCGTTCCGCAACACGGTCATCCTGCCGCCGGCCGGCGTGTCCCACGCAACTCGGGACCAACGGTCCCTCGCACCGTCGTGCCCTAGCCGAACGCTTTCTTTCCGGCGGCGGAAACTCCCATCGAGGCTTCGGCCTGAATCAGGCGGGCCCGCGCGATCCGATGACCGGATTTCCGCTGGGCGGCAGCGCCCTCTTCTTGAACAATCTGGAACTGCGTTTTCCGCCGACCAACCTGCCATTCGTCCAGGACAACCTCAGCTTCGCCATCTTTCACGATGCGGGCAATGTCTTTACCGATGGCAGGGAAATGCTGAACCACTTGCTCCCCTGGAAACAGAAAGATCCCGAACTGTGTCTGCAGGCGAGCACTGCGACCCAGTGTAATTACAGCTATATTTCCCACGCCGTGGGGGTTGGTGTACGCTACAAGACGCCCATTGGCCCGGTGCGGTTCGATTTCGGATACAATTTGAATCCACCAGCGTTTCCAAGTTGCCAAGCGCAGCCTCGGTACAGCGGCCAGGTGAAAGCGCCTTATTGTGTGAACAGTTCTGCCAACACCAATGGGACGCCTACCTTGCCATATTTCGTCCCGCAGCACGCTTCGCACTTCAACGTTTATTTCAGTATTGGGCAGAGTTTCTGATGCATCGACAGGGTTCAAATCTTGGCCTCGCCTTATTGTTGCTAGCGATTGTTCTGCCTGCCCGGGCGGGCGATGTACTGGACCGCATCGTTGCCACGGTGAACCAGCAAATCATTCTGCAGAGCGAATGGCAGGATGCCATACGCTATGAAGCTTTCGTCGACGGCCGCCGGCTAGACCAGGTGCAAACCGCAGACCAAAAGGCGGCTTTGGATCACCTGATCGATCAGGAATTGTTGCGCGAGCAAATGCGATCTTCGGGGTTCCCGCACGCCAGCAGCCAGGATGTGGAGAAACGGATTCAGGAGATTCGCAAGCAGTACAGTGGCGCGGATACCGAAGCGGGCTGGCAGTCCACTCTCCAACGCTATGGACTAACCGAGGGTGAACTGAAAAAAAGAGTCGGTCTGCAAGTGGATTTGATGGGCTTGGTAGACGCGCGGTTGCGTCCGAATGTCGTCATAGATTCGAAGAGCATCGAGAGTTACTACAACCAGGAACTTCTGCCCCAACTTCGTCAATCCGGGGCCGAACAGGTTCCCCTCGCTGCTGTCACGCCCAAGATCAAGGAATTGCTGATCCAGCAGAAAATGAATCAGCTGCTCATTGCATGGCTGCAGGATCTGCGTTCCGGGAGCCAGATCCGCACTGACACCGGCCCGCCCGATTCCGGAGGCCAGTTGCGATGAGTGAACCCCGCGCCAAGCCGCGCTGGCGCAGGTTCCGCAACTATCTGCTGTACGCGGGGCTCCTGGGTGGTCTCCTGTTTGGCGGTGTGGCTTGGTACACTTCGACTGATTCCTTTCAGAGCCTCATCCGGCGCCGCCTGGTGACAGCGTTGGAGCGCATCACCGGCGGGCGAGTGGAACTGGGCGGGATTCATACCATACCGTTCCGATTCCGCGTGGATATACGGGACCTCACCATCCATGGGCGCGAAGCCGCGAGTGAAGTTCCGTACGCGCACGTGGACCGGTTGGTCGCGCAGGTCAAGCTGATCTCAGTCGTGGGAGCTGAGTTCGGTTTCTCGGCGCTCACCCTCGATCATCCCGTGGTCCACATCCAGGTTTATCCCGACGGCACCACCAATCAGCCCGCTCGCCAACTGAAGGGAACATCCGCAAAATCGTCGATCGAGCAATTGTTCTCTCTTTCCATCGATCAGCTTGAGGTACGCCATGGTGAGTTGCTGTGGAATGATACGAAAACTCCGTTCGACTTCATCGCTGAAGATGTTTCGGCGGACATGAGCTATTCCTTGCTTCACCGCCGCTACGACGGCAGCCTCCTGCTCGGAAAAGTAGACACAAAGCTTGAAGGCTACCGTCCAGTCGCATGGATGGCGGAAACCCACTTCACTTTCGGCCCGGACAGTCTCGAGATCAAGTCGCTGAAAGCGACGTCTGGACGCTCACGATTGCAGGCGAGTGGCCGGCTGGACAATTTCCGCCAACCGAAAGTAGTAACAAAATACGACCTTACGCTCGACCTTGCCGAGGCCAGCGAGATTGCGCGTCGTTCTGAGATACGGCAGGGCGTTTTGCAAGCGACTGGAGAAGGCGCGTGGTCGCCAGCCACTTTCTCTTCCTCGGGCAAAGCTCTAGCGAAGAGCTTCGACTGGCGTGATCCGTCCGCGACGCTGAATGGCGCAACCCTGAACACCGAATTTACGATTACTCCCCAGCGGCTGACTTTGTCCCAACTACAGGCGGGATTGCTGGGCGGGGAAGTGACCGGGGATGCCGAGGTCATCAACTGGCTCAATTCGCCTGCGACCGCAAAGAGCGTTCAGGGGAACGCCGCTGAGGAGCAGAGGGGGACTGTCCGGTTGCGGCTGAAGAATCTTTCTGCTGCGGAAATCGCAACTGCGGTATCATCGCCCGGCCGTCCACTCCGTCGCATGAATTTGGCGGGTGCAGCCAATGGGAGTGTGGAGGCGCGATGGCGCGGGTCCGCGCGCAACGCCGAAGCCGAACTTGCGCTTGACGTGGTCGCGCCCGTTCACCCCGCCGCGGGACAACTGCCGCTCAATTTGCATGCCCGCGCGAAATACCGCCCGGCGCCCGGCGAACTGGAGGTTGCGGAGTTCAGCGCGTCCACTCGCGCCACTCAAGTGCGCGCCTCCGGCACTCTCTCAACCAGGGCGGCGTTGAACCTTTCCCTCACTACTGTGGATCTCCACGAGTGGCAACCTATCCTTGCAGACATCGGCTATCAGGAGGTTCCTGTTGCGCTGCAAGGGCACGTTTCCTTCAACGGGACTGCGACCGGCAGACTTGCCGCGATCGCCTTTGCCGGCAAACTGCAATCGGAGGATTTCGATTTGCAGATTCCGGCCACATCCCGTGCGCCTGCAAAGCGCCTGCATTGTGATTCCCTGGTTGCCGATGTTCAGCTCTCGCCGAGTCTCTTCGCTGCACACAACGGCAGGATGCATCATGGGGAAACGTCTGCCTCTTTCGATCTGACGCTCGCCCTGCAGCAGAGGAAGTTCACGGATGCGAGCGCCATCACGGGCAAGGTCGATGTCCATAACGCCGATGTGGAGGAAGTCATGGCGCTCGCCGGATACAATTTTCCAGTGAGCGGGACGGCGAACCTTATGGTGCAGATGGAAGGCACGAAAGCGACTCCTCACGGAACCGGCCATCTGGTGCTGTCGGACGCAGTCATCCGTGGCGAAGCGGTCCAGCACCTGGATTCGAAGTTCGAGTTCAATCGCGACCAAATTTCATTGAATCCGCTGCATCTGGCCTACTATGACGCGCACGTCACCGGAACCGGAACCTACACGTTTTCCACGCACGCGTTCCGCTTGAACGTCGATGGCGCTAATTTCGATCTGGCTCGCGTTTCTCCTCTTCAGACCAGCCGTATAGCGGTGGACGGCCGTTTGGATTTCACGGTTTCAGCGTCCGGTACGATCGAGGAGCCAGTCATTAACGCGAACGTTCGAGTCCGCGATCTCGCCTTTGACCATGAACCGGCGGGTAATTACACACTCGACGCGGTGACCCAGGGAGCCGAAATGCATGTGAACGGGCACTCCCAGTTCAAAACGGCCGAGTTGAACATCGACGGTACGGTTCAATTGCGCGGAGACATGCCTTCCGCGCTCACGCTCCATTTCAACCGTCTGGATGTGGACTCGATTCTTCGAACCTATCTCAAAGGCCAAGTGACCAGCCATTCCGCAGTGGCGGGAGATTTGCAGTTACGAGGGCCTTTGCGGCAGCCTCAGAACCTGGAAGTCATCGGGAATCTCAACGACTTTTTTGCCGATGTCGACAATATCAAGGTGCGCAATAATGGCCCCATCAGTTTCACTATTTCGGAGAAATTCCTCAAGATCCAGCAGTTTCATTTAATCGGGGAAGGCACCGATCTTTCCGTGGGAGGCACGGTTCAGTTGAGTGGCGAACGCGAACTCGACCTCCGGGCCCAGGGCCATTTGAATCTGCAACTCATTCAAAGCTTCAATCCCGACTTCAGTACCTCCGGCGAAGTTGCAGTTGACTTGACCGTCGGAGGGACCGTCAGCAACCCCACGACCCAGGGAAGGTTGCAGATCGCCAACGGCTCGATTGCCTACAGTGATCTTCCCAGCGCGTTGAGCGGCATCAACGGATCGCTGGTGTTCAATCAGGACCGGCTGCAAATCGAAACCCTCACCGCGCACGTTGGTGGCGGCATGGTCACGTTCGGCGGATACGCCACTGCGTACAATCGTCAGCTCAATTTCAATCTGACGTTACAAACCCAGGACGTGCGCTTGCGCTATCCGCCGGGCGTTAGCTCGATGGCGAATGCTGACTTGCATTGGGCGGGCACCTCTGCCGCTTCCGTCCTGTCCGGAGACGTCACCATTACTAAGTTGGCGGTGACTCCCGGGTTTGATTTTGGGGCGAGCCTGGCTCGCGGGGCCCAGAGTGTGTCCCTGCCGCAGACCAACCCTCTGCTGAACCGTATCCGCACGGATGTGCACGTGGTGACCACGCCCGAATTGCAGATGCAAACGGCCGTCGTTCGGCTTTCAGGCGATGCAGATCTGCATGTACGAGGCACCCTGGCCAAACCCGTCGTGCTGGGGCGAGCCGACGTAACGGAAGGCGAGATCTATTTCAATGGAACCAAGTATCGGCTGGAGCGCGGCGATGTAATCTTCGTCAATCCGGTTACCACTACGCCCGTACTCGATTTACAGGCGTCTACCCACGTTCGCGATTATGACATCACGGTCAACCTGAACGGCGGAGTGGACAAGCTCAACTTGACGTATCATTCCGAGCCGCCCCTGCCCGTGGCGGACATTATCAGCCTGCTTGCCTTGGGACAGACCCAGCAGCAGTCTGCTCAAATGCAGCAAGCCGGGCAGTCGCCATTTGCGCAACAGGCGTCCAGCGCCATACTGACCGAGGCCCTGAATTCCGCAATCACCAACCGGGCACGAAGTTTGTTCGGGATCAGCCATATTCGGGTTGATCCCCAGGGCATGAACACGGAGACTTCGCCCACCACCAGTGCGCCCGCCGTCACCATCGAGCAGCAGGTGAAGGACAACCTCACCCTCACTTACACCACGAACGTCTCGCAGACGTCCCAGCAAATCATTCAGGCGGAATATAACGTGACACGCAATGTGTCGATCCTGGCGCTCCGCGACTACAACGGCGTCATCAGCTTCGAGGTGCGGATTCGTCAGCGCAAGAAGTAGGCCGCTGGCGATCAACTGGAAGCGGGCTTGTCCGACTTCTCGCGGCTGGCACGCTTTGCCTTGATCCAGCCTTCCTTTACGATTTGGCGAGAGCGGCCGATGGCGAGAGAATCTGGGGGAACGTCGTCGGTGATACAGGAACCCGCGCCGATGTAAGCGCCGGACCCCACCTTGACGGGGGCCACCAGCGTCGAGTCGCTGCCAATGAATGCGCGATCGCCGATCACGGTCGTATGTTTGCGTTCCCCATCGTAGTTGCAGGTGATGGTGCCCGCTCCAACGTTGACTCCCTCGCCGATTTCAGCGTCTCCCAGATAGGTGAGGTGATTGGCTTTGGAACCTTTGCCCAGGCGGGTCTTCTTAGTCTCGACGAAGTTCCCCACGTGCGCGCCCTCGCCAATCTCACTCCCCGGGCGAAGCCGAGAGTAGGGACCGAGGGTGGCACCCTTCATGACTCGAGCTTCATCGAGTACGCAGGCAGGAAGAATGAGAACACCGTCACCAATCACTGAGTTATTGATCACTGTGTAGGATCGAATCCGGCAGTCACTGCCGATTCGTGTCTTACCCAAAATCTGCACAAAAGGCTCAATGACGGTGTCCGCGCCGATCTCGACGTCAGAATCGATCACGCAGGTTTCGGGATAGAAAATCGTAATCCCTTCAGTCATGAGTTTCCGGCACTTGGCTATGCGCATGCGATGGTCCGTGTCCACCATTTCGGCGCGTGTGTTTGTACCCAAAATCTCATGAGGATCGTCCGCTGCTACCGCCATCACCTGCTTCCTGGCTTTGGCAAAGATCGCGGCCATGTCGGTGAGATAGTACTCGCTGTGGGAATTGGCATTCTTTAGCTCGCCAATATGCCCGAAAAGGAGCTCCACATTGAAGACGTAAAAGCCTGAGTTGATCTCCCGCACTTTACGCTGTGCCGCAGTTGCTGACTTCTCCTCGACGATAGCCCTTACGTCGGAACTCGCTTTGCCCTTGCGGATCACTCGCCCGTAGCCAGTAGGGTCGTGCAGTTGGGCGGTCAAAATCGTCATCGCAGGATGCTTCGAGCCATGAAACTGGCGCAGCATCTTGATGGTTTCTGGGCTGATAAGCGGAGCATCCCCCGAAAGCACGATCACTTGGTCATAGGGAGTCAAAGCTTCGCGGGCGACCATTAGAGCGTGACCGGTGCCGCGCTGCTCTTCCTGCAACACGAAATTGATCCCCGTGTGGGCAACGGCTTGGCGGACGCGATCCGCTTCATGACCGATGACGGCGAATATATCCCGCGCCGGAACGACTTGGGCGGCTGCCTCAATAACGTGGGCCAGTAAAGGTTTCCCGCCAACCTCGTGCAGAACCTTGGGGTGTTTGGACTTCAGGCGTGTTCCCTTACCGGCCGCCATGATGACGATGGCAACTCGAGGGATGCTACGAGAGAGGCTGCTCTTGACCTTTGGCATTCAATTCAATATACCGCGAGAGTGCAAGGGCGGACGTCCTCGCCCCTGCTCAATTCGATTAAAGTCTATACATGGTCTAGTCGTTTGTCGTGTGACTCTTCAGGTTTCGATTTGCCCGCACCGCCAACTCCAACAGGTCACGCGCAATACGGTCGGTGGCATGACGGGCGACCTCTCTCTCGTCAAGATAGTCACCGAGCACGGGAGTCACACCCAACTCCTGAATCGCTGGTTCGTCAACAACAACCTGGTTCGCGCCCTCCAATTCATATTTGGCTTTCAACGGCTCCGACATGGATGCACGATTGAGCAGTGCGTAGTCAAAGATGTTTGCCTGGGCGTGGCCATTCAGGGCCCGGATGTGGTCGGCAGCAGTGCGGCCCAGACTTTCGTTTGCCTGGGTCATCAGATTGCAAATGTAGACTTTCACCGCCGGGGAAGATGCGATTGCCTGGGGAATACCGTTCACCAATAAATTAGGGATGAGGCTGGTAAAAAGTGAGCCGGGACCGATCGTGATCAGGTCGGCGCGGGCAATTGCTTCCAGGGTTTGGGGAAGGGGTTCGACGTCGGGCGGAAGCAGGAAAAGCTCTTTGATCCGGACCTTGCTGGCAGTGATCTGGGTCTCCCCGCGTACCCTCGATCCGTCCTCCATCAGAGCTTCCAGTTCGACATTCGAAGTCGTGGCCGGATAGATGTGGCCACGAGTGACCAAAATTTCTGACGACAATCGCACGGCTTCACTGAAATCCTTGGTGATCGACGTAAGCCCCGCGAGAAACAGATTACCGAAGCTGTGGCCTTCCAGACCCGACCCCTTGTCGAAGCGATGCTGGAACAACTTGGAGAGCAGGGCTTCGTCTTCGGAAAGAGCCACGATGCAGTTACGGATGTCGCCCGGCGGCAACATGTTGAGTTCCTTGCGCAAGCGACCGCTGGAACCGCCGTCATCGCTGACCGTCACCACCGCTGAGAGATCGCATATCTGAGGCTTAAGAGATTTCGGTGAGGGGCGCTCGGAAGCTGGATTAACGTACCATTTCAAGCCCTTGAGCAGGGTGGAAAGGCCGGTCCCACCGCCAATTGCGACCACCCGCAAGCCCGTAGTGGAGGAAAGGGTGCGCCGCAAAGGATCAGGCTGATCGTTCGAATAGCCCATGGGGGCCCGCCTAGAAATCCTCTTCAGCGTCAGGCTGCGACGGCAACTCGGCCCCGGGATCGGGATACAGCAGTTCCGTAAAACGCGGGTCTTCGACTAGATTCTGAAAATCGGAATCGTTACGTGCCTGGAAACGAAGCCCCGGGTTCAGCCGGATTGAAGTGTTCAGATGGCGTAGCGAATCTTCCACGTGGCCGGTAAGACAGTCCAAGGCCGCCATCCCGTAGGCGACGTAGTCAGCCTTCGGCGCCTGCTTCGACAGTTTTTCCAGGTGTTCGCGGGCGCTCACGTAATCGCCGACGTTCATCAGCGAAATCGCGTAGTCGTAGTGTTCTTCCGGACTCTTGAACTGCGTGACCGCTTTCTCCGTTTGCTGATTACATGCGCTCAAATGAACGGAAGCGCGATCGGCTAGTTCCTTGCTTGGTCCCGAGATAACCTTTTGCAGGTAGGTCTTGGCCTTGTCAAACTTGTGCTCCTGCATGGCCCGCAAGCCGGCCTCGTAACTTTGCACTGCCTGTGCAAAACGAGGGTCGTCGCCGAGTGATTTCTTGGCTGTGGTCTTCTGTGCCATTTGCAAAATTCTTCCTGTACTCTTCGTAAATGTTCCTCTTGTCTTAACTTTAGAATGTGACTCAACTCAATTGTTCTGATAACCCCGCCTCGCGCTTATCCGCTTTCCTGGCCGGTGCTTCAGAGTGCTGACATTTCAACTGTGGAAAAACCCAGCTTCGCATGCGAGCAGTTTATACGTGGTTTTTGTGAGTCCGTCAATCGCGCCGGCCAGCGAACTCCGCAGGCCGATCCCGCTAATTGATGGTAGCCGCTGTTTCCAGCTTTACCTGCCGCCACTCGCCCTGCATGATTCCTTTGCGGATCTGCGTCGCCGTTTTGCCCTTCTGGTGCTCCGAATAAGAGTAATACAATTCCTTCAAACAGATTTCGCAGCGAGCGCCGTGGGTGCTTTCGAAACAGCTGTGCAAGCTGTTGTGCCCCGTCCGATCGCAGTAGCAATAACAGGGCTGCTGATGCAAGACCGACGGAATCTTCGCAGCCAATTCGTACGCATGTGTCTGATAGGAAAACTCAGCATTCTCCGCCCATAACTGCTCTTTGCCCAGAATCGGAGGAAGTTTGGTGCCCTTCGGTGGCGGTCCAGCGTTGTAAGCCGGGACTGCCCCTTCCTGCTGCGATGTAGCCCAGGGGGCTGATACAGTAAGAGTCACAAGAAACAGAAAAGCCAGCCACATTCCGCGCTTCAACATGGTCAAATTCCTCAGCTCAGATATTGTAACCCGAATCTTGCAGCGGTTGGAACCCAGGCGGATCCCCGCCCGCCGCAAATCCGCCACAAGGGGAGCCCGCTGCGTATAGAATCAGGAAGGCCATGTTGACACCTGAACCTCCTATAGAAACCGGTACAGTTCTTGCGGGCAAGCCCATTGTGCCCACACCCTCGCGCGCAATGGTGCTTTCGGTTTGGCTGCGGGATCTGGTGATCTCGCTGGCGATTTCCTGTTTCATCATCATCTTCCTTTACCAACCGGTGAAAGTGGAAGGGACGAGCATGATGCCATCGCTCGAGGATCAGGAACGTATCTTTGTGAACAAGTTCGTTTACCGGTTGGAACCGATCCAGCGAGGCGACATCATCGTGTTCCGCTATCCTCGGGACCCCTCTAAGAGCTTTATCAAGCGGGTGATCGGCCTCGCCGGCGACCACATCCAGATCGACGCGGGCCGGGTATTCGTAAATGGCATCCCGATCGACGAAGAGTACGTGCCGCGCGCTTATGAGGACGAACGCTCATACGCCGAGATCGTGGTTCCGGCTGACAGCTATTTTGTGCTCGGTGATCATCGCAGCCTGTCCAACGACAGCCGTGATTTTGGCCCGGTCGGACAAAGTTATATTTACGGCAAAGCTGTGTTCGGATATTGGCCCATGGACAAGATGGGACGGGTGCGGTAAGTCCCTCCGGTAATGATCGCGCCGGGAGATTGCAACAAATCTTGTGCAACCCGGTTTCGAATTGGAATTGTCGTTTCCTGGAATCCATTCTCCTGCTAGAATCTCTAAAATCCACTCCTTGGAGTACGAATGCAGGCGATCCTTGCGCTGGAAGATGGAAGAATCTTCCGAGGCAAAGGCTACGGAGCCAAAGGCGAATGTTACGGGGAAGTAGTTTTTAATACTTCCATTACCGGCTATCAGGAAATTTTCACTGATCCTTCCTACGCCGGTCAGATCGTCGTTCTTACCAACCCCGAAATCGGCAACTACGGCACCAACTCTGAAGATGACGAAGCCACGCGGCCTTACATTGAAGGCCTGATTGTGCGCGAGTTCTCGCGAGTAAGTTCCAACTGGCGTTCGCAACAGCTCGCAGAAGGGTACCTCGAACAATTCAAAATTCCGGTGCTTGGCGACATTGACACGCGAGCGTTGGTCCGTCATCTACGTGACAACGGCGCCATGCGCGGCGTCATTTCCACACTTGAGACGGACACCGATAAGCTGATCGCCAAGGCGCGAGCCCTTCCGAAAATGGATGGGATGGACCTGGCGAAGGTCGTCACCACCAATCACACCTATGTTTGGGAAACCGGCGAGCGCTCGCATCTTCCCGAAGAAGTGGTGGGAGTGAAGGACCAGCCGGAACGCTTTCATGTGGTCGCCTACGACTACGGCATCAAGCAAAGCATTCTGCGCAAGCTTCGCGGCGAAGGCTGCAAGGTCACGGTGGTGCCCGCAGAGACTCAGGCAGAGGACGTTTTGGCGCTGAAACCCGATGGCGTGTTCCTGTCGAACGGCCCGGGGGATCCCGAGCCCTGCACCTACGCAGTGGACAACATCAAGCGGCTCATGGGGCGCCAGCCGATCTTTGGCATCTGCCTGGGACACCAACTCACGGGGATCGCGCTGGGCGGAAAAACTTTCAAGCTGAAATTTGGCCACCACGGCGGCAATCATCCAGTAAAGCAATTGAATTCCGGCAAGATCGAAATCACGGCCCACAATCACAACTTCGCCGTCGATCCAGATTCGCTGCCGCAAAGCGAAGTCGAATTGACTCACGTCGATCTCAACGACAACACCCTGGAAGGCATGCGACACCGGAACCTGCCGTTATTCACGGTGCAGTACCACCCCGAGGCATCGCCGGGTCCGCATGACTCGCATTATCTGTTCAAGGATTTCGTGAAGATGATGGAGGAGTGGAAGGGATGAGCGCATTCTTGTTTAAGACGTTGTCATCCCGAGTAAAGCGAAGGATATGCTTTGAAGGGGCGCGCCTTCAGGCGCGCCGTAAGACGCCGAGAAGAACCGGGCTTTAGCCAAGCGCTCATTCGTTTTAGGTAACAAGAACAAGATTGCATAAATGCCCAAACGCACTGACATCTCGAAAATCCTGATCCTCGGCTCTGGCCCCATCATCATTGGCCAGTCGGCGGAGTTCGATTACTCCGGCACGCAGGCTTGCAAGGCGCTCAAGTCGGAAGGTTTTGAAGTGGTGCTGGCCAACTCGAATCCGGCCACCATCATGACCGACCCTGAAGTTGCCGACCGCACCTACATCGAGCCGCTCACGCGCGAATATCTGGAAGAGATCATCCGGGTCGAGCGCGAACTGTCCCCCAGCGCCGGCTTCGCGGTCCTTCCCACGGTCGGCGGGCAGACTGCTCTAAACCTCGCCATCGAGTTATCCGACACCGGTGTGCTGGAGAAATACAACGTCCAGTTGATCGGCGCGCAGATCAGCGCGATCAAGAAAGCCGAAGACCGGCTCTTCTTCAAAGACGCGATGCAGAAGATCGGCCTCGATGTTCCGAAATCGGCGCTGGTCACGAACTTGAAAGACGGCCTTGAGTTCGCCGGCAAGATCGGCTTTCCGGTAATCGTGCGTCCGTCGTTCACCCTGGGCGGCAGCGGAGGCGGCATCGCCTACAACCGCGAGGAGTTGTTGGAAGTTCTGGCCCGCGGACTGGATTTCTCCCCGGTGCACGAAGCCCTGATCGAAGAATCCGTGCTGGGCTGGAAAGAATACGAACTTGAGGTGATGCGCGACCTCAAGGACAACGTCATCATTATTTGCTCGATCGAAAACTTCGACCCCATGGGCGTGCATACGGGTGATTCGATCACGGTCGCCCCGGCGCAGACCCTTACCGATCGCGAGTATCAGTCCATGCGCGACGCCGCCATAGCAGTGATTCGCGAGATCGGGGTGGAGACTGGCGGATCGAACATTCAATTCGGTGTCCATCCGACCACTGGCCGCATGGTGGTGATCGAAATGAATCCCCGAGTCTCGCGATCATCTGCGCTGGCCTCGAAGGCGACCGGTTTCCCCATTGCCAAGATTGCCGCCAAGCTGGCCGTGGGTTACACGCTGGACGAAATTCCGAATGACATTACGCGCAAGACGCCAGCCTGTTTCGAGCCCACGCTCGACTATGTCGTGGTGAAGATTCCCAAGTGGCAGTTCGAGAAGTTCCCCGGTGCAGACGAAAGTCTCGGCCCACAAATGAAATCCGTCGGCGAAGTGATGGCCATTGGCCGGACCTTCAAAGAGGCATTAATGAAGGCCGTTCGCGCACTGGACACGGGCAAACGCATCGGCGGGGAGAAAATCGAACCCAAGATCCTTACCCAGCGGCTGGTCACGCCACATCCCGAACGGCTCTCTTACATACGCTACGCATTGCGCCAGGGCCACACCGTCAAGCAATTGGCGAAGATGACATCAATCGACCCCTGGTTCCTCTACCAGCTCAAAGAAATAAACGACATGCAACTTGAGTTGGAGAAACATCCCATGGAGTCCATCCCGACCGAAGTGTTGCGAGACGCCAAGCGCATGGGCTTTTCTGACGGACGCCTCGCGGGGACATGGCGGCTTAGCGGTAAGGGAGATCAGGAGAAAGTCCGGCATCAGCGAAAAAAGCACGGCCTGAAGCCGGTCTACAAGCGGGTTGACACCTGCGCCGCTGAATTCGAAAGCTTCACTCCTTATCTTTATTCCACCTACGAGGAAGAAGATGAGGCCGCGCCAACTCAGAAAAAGAAAGTCATCATCCTGGGCAGCGGGCCCAACCGCATCGGGCAGGGAATTGAATTCGATTACTGCTGCTGCCATGCGGCTTTCGCTTTGCACGACGACGGTTACGAGACCATCATGATCAACTGCAATCCGGAGACCGTCTCGACCGACTACGACACCAGCGACCGCCTCTACTTCGAACCCTTGACCCTCGAAGACGTGCTTGCCATCTGTGAGCACGAAGCTTCTGCAGGCGCCCCGGTGGGTGTGATTGTGCAATTCGGCGGCCAGACGCCTCTAAATCTTTCGCTGCCGTTGAAGGCTGCAGGCGTGAACATCATCGGTACCTCGCCGGAATACATCGACCTGGCTGAAGATCGCAAGCGCTTCGGCAAGTTGCTTGAAGAACTCGATATCCCGCAAGCTCCGGGTGCGATGGCCGCTTCGATCGAAGAAGCTGTCGCAGGTGCCAATCGAGTTGGCTATCCCGTGCTGGTTCGCCCTTCGTATGTGCTCGGCGGACGCGCCATGGTCATCGCATATGACGAGGAGACCGTAGTCCGCTACATGAAAGAGGCGGTGGAATAC
This sequence comes from uncultured Acidobacteriota bacterium, assembly GCA_963788605.1. GTDB lineage: Bacteria > Acidobacteriota > Terriglobia > Terriglobales > Acidobacteriaceae > JABDBE01. Next base: position 137,071 of record CAWBHD010000002.1, read on the forward strand.
TCACAGGATCGCCCCGTGCTGATCGATCACTTCCTCGAAGACGCGATCGAAGTGGATGTGGACGCGCTGTCGGACGGCGAAGACGTAGTCATCGGCGGCATCATGCAACACATCGAGGAGGCCGGCATCCATTCCGGCGATTCTTCCTGCGTTCTTCCGGCAGTCGACATTCCTCAGCCCTTGATGGATCGCATGCGCGACTACACCTTCAAACTGGCACGCGCCTTGAAAGTCATCGGTCTGATGAACATTCAGTTTGCCATTCCGCGGACTAACGGCAACGGCGGGGGTGGGAAAGTCTACGTGCTGGAGGTCAATCCGCGCGCTTCGCGGACTGTCCCCTATGTTTCGAAGGCCACGGGTGTGCCCATGGCCAAGATCGCAGCGCGATTGATGACGGGACGCAAGCTGCGTGAGTTTCTCCCGGAGTTTATCGAGCGCCGCGCCGACCTCGATACCGGCCGCTGCTACTACGTGAAATCCCCGGTTTTTCCGTGGAACAAATTTCCGGGGGTTGATACTGTGCTGGGCCCGGAGATGAAATCCACCGGCGAAGTCATGGGCGTGGCCGACAACTTCGGCGAAGCTTTTGCCAAAGCCCAGACCGCGGCCGGACAGAAGCTGCCCACAAAAGGGACCGCCTTCGTTAGCGTCACCGATCATGACAAGCCACAAGTAGCGGAGGTGGCTCGTAAATTCGCAGACATGGGTTTCAAGCTGGTCGCGACGGCCGGCACCGCCGATGTGCTGGAGCACGCCGGCATGACCGTCGAACGCGTGTACAAAGTGAAGGAAGGCCGCCCCAACGTGGTCGATCTGATCAAGGGTGACCGCATTCAACTCATCATCAATACGCCGCATGGCGTCGATCCATTCTTCGACGAAAAGGCCATTCGTCGCGCCGCAGTCAGCGCGCGCATTCCCACCATCACGACGCTCTCGGCTGCGCGCGCCGCCGCCGAAGGAATTGCCGCGTTGCAACGAGGAGAGATCAGAGTGCAAGCGCTGCAAAGGCTGCACGCTGAGCGAGCCGCTGCCCGCAGGGAGTAAAATCGATGGTTGGTGGCTCATAGGAGTTCGGGTGTGTGCGACTCCGTAATCACGAAGCTGTTCCGGGCTGCTGTCATCGTCTGGGGCCTTGGCCATTCCGTGGTCGCACAGTCCGCACCAAGTCTCTTGCCTGCGCGCCTATTCCAGCCCCACGCTCTTTTATGGAGTTGCGATAGAGGTCGGCCAGCACCCTCCGACCTTGCACTTGCCTCGCGCCCGCACAGAAATTCGTCGGGACCGAACATAGACTGTGTTTGTCTGAGAACTTTGCGGACCGACGGATGGACAATCCTCCAGCCGTTCGATGTGAACGGCATGTGGTGCAGGATTGCCTACGATCATCACCAGGCTACGAGAGTTTGCACTTCAGACTGAGCAAGATACTACGAGAGAGACCAATCCCATGCTACTTCACGGAATCTTTCCACCCATTACCACCCCGTTTTATCCCGACGGAAACCTCTACTTCAAGAAGCTCGAGGCCAATGTCGAGCGCTATTCGAAAACTCCAGTCGCAGGGGTTGTCGCGCTGGGTTCGACCGGCGAAGCGATCCTGTTGTCCGACCAGGAGCGGCGCGATGTTCTCAAGAGCACCCGAGAGGCGGCCGCACCCAACAAAGTATTGATTGCCGGCACCGGAGCTGAGTCTGCCATCGAGACTCTGCACCTGACCGAGTACGCCGCCGAACTCGGCTATGACGTCGCCATGGTGCGCACGCCGCATTACTACAAGAAGCAGATGCAACCCGCCAACATTCTGGCGTTTTATCGCACCGTGGCCGACCGTTCGCCGCTGCCCGTGATTATCTACAATTTTCCCCAAGCCACCGGATACGACGTTCCAGCCGAACTCGTGATTGAACTTGCCGGCCATCCCAATCTGATAGGAATCAAGGAATCGAGCGGCGACGTCGAGAAAGTCCGCCGCATGGTCGAAGGCACGCGGCACGTGAAGCGCAGTGCCACCGTGACGGAAACGTTCGATGCTGTAACGCCGCGGATGTTGAAACGCGCCAGCGCGGACAACGGACACGGCGGAGAACTGGTTTCAATCGCCGCGAGCCCGGGAGCCTCAAAACCGTCGTCTTCCTCTGTGAGTGTGGCTGCCGGTCTGAAGACCCGCCAAAAAGAAGTAGGATTTCAGGTGCTGGTCGGCGCCGCGCAGAAGCTCGAACCATCCTTGCAGGTAGGCGCGGTTGGCGCCATCCTCGCCTTCGCCGATGCCGCTCCCACCGCCTGCTATGAAATCTACGCCGCCTGGAAAGAGGGCGACATCGAGTTAGCCCGGCTGAAACAGGAGCGGATCGCCAAAGCGGCACAGCGAGTGGTCGGCGACCTCGGAATTCCCGGCATGAAGCATGCCATGGATTTGAACGGCTACTTCGGCGGCCCGGTGCGCCTGCCTCTGCTGCCGCTGACAGCCGACCTGAAAGTAGAAGTCGAGCAGGTGATGGCAGATATCAGAAATTAGGCGCAATCGAGATCGCCTTTCCTGAACTGTGCCGCGATGAGACGTTCTGCCGGCTCCACTCCGTGCTCGAGCTGCAAGGCTGGTCTTGCGAAGGAAATGACAGCGTGGGCAAGTAGTCTGACCGGCGACTTAGGTTCACAGCGAAATTCGGAACCAAATTGGCCGTGCGGGCAGCGCGCTGGAACTCACTAACGTTGGTTTCAGCCGCACCTCGGCAAAGCCACGGGCTTCTTGCCCGTACCGCCGCAAGGACGCGCAGCATCGGCATCACGGTCAATTCAGTAGCCGTTCAAGTTCGAGCTGCGAATCGACCTGCCGGAACGCGCTCATGAAGGCCGAGCTCGCCGAGATCCGCAGAACATCGCCTGTACCGAGATACAGACGAGCTCGCTGGTAACCTCCGCCTCGAGTTGCGAAGCACGACTTTCCGTAACGTGCTTTGCAAACGGACTGGCCCGCGAATGCGGAGACGCAGCATGCGGTTTCCGCAGCCGTCGGACCGCCGCCCTTGTGATTCCATCACACTGGGTTATGATTTGAACGAACGTTCGAACTTTATGGCATCTTCCTTCCCAGTACTTCAACCGTTCCAGCTCGCCGTCGCGCGAGCCTGGCCACGACTGCCGAGAGCCGCTTCGACCGCCGGCTGGGCAAGATTCTTGCCCATGCCACGGAAGTCTTCTACGAAAAAGGATACGAAGGCGCATCCATGCGCGATCTTTCGCGCGCCAGCGGCACATCCCTGTCCGGACTTTATTACTATTTCGAATCTAAAGAGAAGCTGCTCTACCTGATCCAGAAGCACACCTTTAGCACGATCGTTGATCAGCTCCGCGAACGGCTTGACGAAGTTTCCGATCCGGAGCAGCGCATTCGCGTTTTCATCGTCAACCATCTGGAATACTTCCTCGCCAATCGCGAGGCCATGAAGGTTCTCTCCCATGAAGCCGACGTGCTGAAAAATGGTTTCGCATCCGAGATCGCCGCGATTAAACGCGAGTATTTCCGGATATGCGTCCGCTTGCTGGACGACTTTAAACTGGCAAAGGGAATAGAATTCTCCAGTCGGACAGCGGTGCTGAGTCTGTTCGGCATGATGAACTGGATTTATACCTGGTACAACCCACGCATCGACGGTGACGCAGGCGACTTGTCGCAAGGAATGGGCGATATTTTCCTCCGCGGGATCAGTGCAGTCGCGCCGCGTAACAGAGCCTCTGGGAAGAAGAAAAAGAAGTCAATCTCGAACTGAATTCAGAATACAAAAGGAGTTTGAACATGGCTACAACATTGCAACCGGCGGCCGGTGAAAGTACGAAACAGCTAGTGAACTACCGCGCCGAAGGCGGCGTCGCGGTGATCGAGATGTTCGATCCTCCGGCCAACACCTACACCTACGAAATGAATCGCCAGCTCGACGAGGCCATCCTGAAGGCACGCATGGACAACAGCGTCTACGTCATCGTGCTAACCGGTTCCGGAGACAAGTTTTTCTCCGCCGGCGCCAACATCAAGATGCTGGCCAGCGTCGACCCAACCTTCAAGTATTACTTCTGCCTGCATGCCAATGAGATGCTGCTCCGCCTGGAGCACACGCCCGAAGCTCGTGATCGCTGCCATCAACGGCCACTGCGTCGGCGGCGGACTCGAAATCGCCATGGCCGCGGACATTCGCATCGCGCGCCAGGATGCCGGCAAGATCGGCCTGCCGGAGGTAAATCTCGGCGTGCTTCCCGGAACTGGCGGCACGCAGCGGCTGTCGCGCATGGTAGGGAAGAGCAAGGCCATCGAACTGATGGTCACCGGCAATACCTTTTCGTTCGAAGAGGCCAAGGAATTCGGGATCATCAACGACATCTTCGATCGCGACAATTTCATGGACAACATCATGGAATACGCGCGCCAGTTCTGTCCGCCGAACAAGGCAGCGAAGGCTGTCGGACGCATCAAGCGCGCGGTGCAGACCGGCTGGGAGATTCCGATGGAGTCGGCGCTGGCCGTCGAACGCGAGAATCAGCAGTTGCTTTTCCAGAGCGAGGACGCCAAGGAAGGTCTGGCGGCATACGTGGAGAAGCGTCCGGCGGTTTTCAAGGCGAAATAGTTAAGCGCGATGGAGGACGGGCGTCTCGCTGGCGGGCCGGGCGGGACGTCCGGCCTCCACCAATTGGACTGGAAACCAAATGATTGCAGCTACCAAAACGAAACTTTCCCCCGGACGACTGCTGATCGACGGCCAGTGGGTCGACGCCTCGAAGCAGTTCGACACCGTTAATCCCGCGACCGGCGAGGTGTCTGACCCAGATTGCGGAAGCCTCCGCGGCCGACGTTGATCGCGCCGTTCAGCCGCGGCGCCGCAAGGCGTTCGACGACCGAGCCGGCCCCTGGCGCAAGATGTCGGCCAGCGAGCGCGGGCGCCTGATCTGGCAGCCTCGCCGATCTGCTCGAAAAGAATATCGACGAGTTCGCCGAACTTGAAACCCTCGACAACGGCAAGCCGATTTTCGAGTCGCGCTACGTCGATATGCCGATGGTGATCGACGTTCTTCGCTACTACGCCGGCTGGGCAACGAAAATTCACGGCGAGACCGTCAACACCTTCGAGACCGCCTTCACCTATACGCTGCGTGAGCCGGTGGGCGTGGTAGGCCTGATCGTTCCCTGGAATTTTCCGCTGCTGCTTTCTTCCTGGAAGCTCGGTCCGGCGCTGGCCTGCGGCAACACGATGGTGTGGAAGCCCGCCAGCCTGACCCGCTGACCGCGCTGCGCTTTGGCGAATTGTCGGTCGAGGCTGGTGTTGCCGGCGGGCGTGCTGAACATCGTGACCGGGCGGTCAGAAGTCGGACAGGACGATGGTCCGCCATCCCGGAATCGACAAGATCGCGTTCACCGGATCGACCGACGTCGGCAAAGAAATCATGCGCAGCGCTGCCGACAGCATGAAGCGCATGACGCTCGAACTCGGCGGAAAGTCTCCTAACATCGTCTTCGCTGACGCCGACATTGACAATGCCGTGAAAGGCGCCATCACTGGAATCTTCTACGGCAAAGGTGAAGTCTGCAATGCCGGCTCGCGCCTGTTCGTCGAAAGCAAAGTGCAGGATGAGTTCCTGGAAAAGCTGGTGGCGCGGGCCAAGAAGATGCGACCCGCTGATCCGCTCGATCCCAAGACGCGCATGGGCGCGATCGTCAGCCAGGAGCAGATGCAAACCGTTCTGGGCTACATCGAGTCCGGCAAGAAGGAAGGCGCGAAGCTGATCGCCGGTGGAAACCAGGTTTCAGTCGATGGTGGCAAAGGCTTCTTCATCGAACCGACGATTTTCGGCGGCGTGAACAACGAACATGAAGATCGCCCAGGAAGAAATTTTCGGTCCGGTGCTGGCGACATTAAGTTTCGATGACGTCGATCAGGTGATCGAGCAGGCCAACCACAATCCCTACGGCCTGGCTGCGGCGGTCTGGACTCGCGATGTCAAGAAAGCGCATTTGGTTTCGCGGCAACTGAAGGCTGGGACGGTGTGGATCAACACCTACGGATTGATGGATGCGTCTTGCCGTTCGGCGGCTACAAGAGTTCAGGCTTCGGTCGCGAGCTGGGTGTTCACGCCATAGAACACTACACGGAAATGAAAACAGTTTGGCTGAACATGGGGTAAGGTACACGACGATCCGCAGGGTTCCTTTGTGAACCTTCGTGTCCTCTGTGGTTAACGTTTTTGATCCTTGGGAAAAGCGACAAATCATGCCAGGAAAAGTTGCAAAAATCGGGACCTTCAGTGACTGGGTCGGCTTGTTCGACGATTGGCGCAAAGACATTGGCGTCAATCACGACGAGATTGCCGATTTCAAGTTCGATACGCTTTACGGCGCCATCGAAACCGACGAGATCCAGTTCGGCGCGTTCAAAGGCCGCACGCAAATGGGAGAACCTGCGCCAGGTTCCAACGCAGCAGATGCGTGACGCTCTGATCAATCTGATCGTCTACCAGGGCGACACGGAGTTTGCCAGCGTCGAGCAGCAGCGCAATCTGTTCGAGATGCGCGCCCACGGACTGGGATCGCAAGGCGCCTCACTCGCGTGATGATCGAAGAAATGCGCCACGGCTGGCAAATGTGCGCGCTGTTGGTCGAGCACTTCGGATATTCAGGCAAGGTGGAAGCGCAAAAGATGCTGGAGCGGCGCGCGTTTGAGAACAAGCGGCTGCTCGGAGCTTTCAACGTCGACGTCGACAACTGGATGGACTTTTTTACCTACACGGATTTCGTCGATCGCGATGGCAAGTTTCAGTTGCAGATGCTGAAGTACTCGGCCTTCGCTCCGCTGGGCCGCTCGATGTCCTACATGCTGCGCGAAGAGGCTTTCCACATGGGCACGGGCAACGACGGCCTGCGGCGCATTGTCGAAGCCGGCGTAGTTCCGGCGTGGCTGATCCAGAAATACCTCAACAAATGGATTTCGAGTTCTTACGATTTGTTCGGAACCGATCAATCTCGGATCAGCTCATTGGGCGTACGTATGGGGCATCAAAGGCCGCTACGACGAGCCCAAGAATCCGAACGAAGCGAAAGTGGATGAATTGAACGACTACAACCGGCATCTCTACCGCGACGAAGTGGCCGGGCTGATCGAGCGGTTCAATAGCGTGTTGAAGCCGGGCGAGCCCAAGCTGTACGCGCCACATATCAAGTTCAATCGCAACATCGGACGCTGGGCAGGACAGAAGTTCCACGCCCAAACCGGAGAAGCCGCTGGACGATAAAGGCTACGACCAGCATGTAAAAGATTACATGCCGACGGCCGAAGACAAGAAGTTGCTGCTGGACATCATCGCCAACGAGAAGAAGTGGATTGCGCCGAAAGAGGGAGCGCGCGATCCGCTGGCGTCGATTGGCGAAGTCCGAAAGTCGGCAATCAATTTGTAGAGCTGCTGATCCATAACACGTGGGGAGAGCCGCCCTAGCTGCCCAGCGGAGCAAGGGCTTTGTCTTCTGACGACTTCGACCACAATCCCGGAACCAGCGCAGAGCACTCCTTACACCATGGGCGAGCTGATGGTTGCCACGCGCGGCCCGCGAGATTCGCGACAGGGAAGTGGTCTTCGTCGGCATGCGGCTGCCGCTGATTGCTTTCGTGGTGGCGAAGAAGACGCATGCGCCGAATGCAGTTGGTCTGTTTGAAAATGGCGTGATCCGCTCGACTCCCGCGCCGGAGCTGATCTACACCATGGCCGATCCCCCGAACATTCTGGGCGCGACCCAGTGTCTGGACATGCTGGGGGTGATGAGCCTGTTGCAGTCCGGCCGCGTGCATCTCGGGATTTCTGGGAGCGGCAGAAGTTGATCGCTTCGGCAATTTGAACTCGACGGAAGTACGGGACCGAAGGGCAGATTCGGCTTACCGGGATCAGGCGGCGCCTGCGATATTGCGTCGCTGGCCCACCGTTTCGTGGCTTGCTGGAGCACAGCAAGCAGCGCCTGCCGGAGCGGGTTTCGTTTCGTCACCAGTCCGGGAAATGGCGATGGCCACGAATGGCGTAAGCGTGTGGGTCTGCCGCGCGGAGGTCCGTCTGCGGTGATTACAACCAAAGCTGTGTTGCGATTTGGCCAGGATGGCGAGGCGTTTCTCGCTTCCGTGCATCCTGGGATCGAAGTGGAAGATGTGCTCAACAACACCGGCTGGAAGCTGCGCTGCGGCAGGGAAGTGCCAGCGACGCCGGAACCGAGCGTCTGCCGAGTTGCAGGCGATTCGCGAATACGACAAAGAAGGTTTTGGACGAGTTGAGCGCTATGGGACGGCAACAACACAAGATCGCGGATCACGCTGGAGTTGCAGCCGCCGGTGGCGCGGATCGGCTGCAAAATCCTCCGCTCAACGTGATCGACATTCCGATGATGGAAGAATTGGCGGCGGCGCTGACCGAGATTGAGGCACGGCCAGACATCGCAGTCGTAATTCTTTCCGGCACTCAGAAGGCCTTTTCGGTCGGGCGTCGACGTTGCGGCCCATACTCCGGACAAAGTCGAGGAGATGCTCGCCAAGTTCCACGCGGTCATCCGCGCGCTGGTGGCTTCGAAGAAAGTCACCATTGCCGCGGTGCATGGCCATTGTCTGGGCGGTGGCGCTGAGCTGGCCATGGTCTGCGACCTGGTGTACACCTCGGAGCTTGCTACCTGGGGATTTCCAGAGATCAAGCTGGGATGTTATCCGCCAGTTGCGGTTACCGCACTGGCCGCGCTGGTCGGCCAAAAGCACGCTGCCGACTTGGTGCTGACCGGACGCAGCATTACCGGAAGGGAGGCGGCGGCCATCGGTCTGGCAAATGCTGTCGTGGCCGAAGTTGATCTTGAGCACGCGGTGCAGGACGCAGTGCGACATCTTTCCCAGCTCAGTCCGGCTGCTTGGCGATCACCAAGAAAGGCCATCTACGCCTGGGATTCGATCCACTTCGACAAAGGCCTGGCACGGGCGGAGAAGATCTACTTTGAAGAATTGATGAAGACCGAAGACGCGCAAGAGGGGATCAACGCTTTTCTGGAAAAGCGGCAGCCGAAGTGGAGAGGGAAATAGCCTGACCGTGTCTAAGCTCCTCACCATGCGCGAAGCGATTGCCGACCTGGTGCCAGACGGCGCCTCGGTCGCGCTCGGCCTGCAGATGGAGCAGATGATCCCCTTCGCCGCCGGGCACGAGATTATTCGTCAAAAGAAACGCAGACTCACACTGATCGGACCGATCTCAGACATGTTGTTCGATCAGATCATTGCCGCGGGTTGCGTCGAACAAGTCATCGCCGCCTGGGTTGGCAACGTGATGATGGGCTCCGCCTACAACTTCCGTCGCGCCGTCGAGCAGGATGGAATGAAGGTCATCAACATGACCAACTTCACCGTGGCTCTGGCTCTGCAGGCAGGCGCGATGGGCGTGCCCTTCTTGCCCACAAGAACCGCGCTGGGCAGCGATGTCGCCAAGGGAAATCATTTCTTCTATCAGATATTTTCACCTTTCGAGCCAAAGGAATCGCTGTGGGCGGTGCGCGCGCTGACTCCCGATGTCACCATCGTCCACGTGCAGCGTGCCGATCGCGAAGGCAATGCGCACTGTTGGGGCAACTTCGGTGTGATGATCGAAGGCAGTTCGCGCAGCCAAGCGGGTGATCGTTGTCGCGGAGGAGATCGTCGAGCCGGAAGTGATTGCCAGCGATCCCAACCGCACGGTGATTCCCGGATTTCTGGTGAATGCTGTGGTCGAGTGTCCGTACGGCGCGCATCCTTCGCCGGTACAGGGATATTACAAACGTGACGACGCGTTCTTTCGCCAGTATCACGAACAGACGAAGACGAAACCAGACAGGGAAGCCTGGCTCGACCGCTGGGTGTACAGGACGGCGGATCGACGCGCCTACATGAATCAGCTGGGAGCGTGCCGCGTGGACGAGCTTGGCGTAAAGCAGCATGCGTACGCGGCGCAGGCGGATTTCGGGTATTGAAAGCTCTTGGCTTTTAGCTCTTAGCTCTTGGCTAGAAGAGAGTTTGAGCTAAGAGCTAAGAGCCAAAAGCCAAAAGCTCCATCATGAAAAAAGAACTCATCGAACTGCGCGTCAACGGCCGCTCGCACGAGCTCGCCATCGAGCCCAGCAAGCTGCTGCTGGACGTGCTGCGCCAGGACCTCGATCTCACTGGATCCAAGCGCGGCTGCGACGATTCTTCCTGCGGAGCCTGCACGGTGCAGGTGGATGGTATTTCCATGATTTCGTGCACCCTGCTGGCTGCGAGTTGCGAGGGCCAGGAGATCACGACTGTCGAAGGCGTAAGCGAGCATGGAAGCCTGGCTGCTATTCAAAAAGCGTACGGTGATTGGGGTGGAGCGCAGTGTGGCTATTGCACTCCGGGATTCATCATGACGGTCAGGCATCTGCTGGCGGAAAACCCGGATCCGACGGACACAAGACATTCGCAGCGCGTTGAGCAGAAATCTCTGCCGCTGCACCGGGTACAGCCAGATGTATCAGGCGATCAAGGCGGCGATTGAGGCGGAGCAGAAGGGAATGGCAGCAGTCAATTCTTCTCCTGTCATTCCGAGCGAAGCGAGGAATCCGTAGTGGCCAACGACCAACGACTAGCGACCAACGACTTCTCCATCATCGGCAAATCCATCGCCATGGTCGACGCCGCCGGCAAGACCACCGGCGCCGGCAAATACACGGACGACCTCAGCGCCCCCGGCATGCTGATCGGCAGGATTCTGCATTCGCCGTATCCGCACGCGCGCATCAAGCGCATTGACACCAGCCGCGCCGAGAAACTCGATGGCGTGGTCGCGGTGGTCATCGGCAACGATGCTCCCAACCCTTACGGCATTCTTCCCGTCGGCCACGACGAGTATGCCCTGGCGCTCGACAAGGTCCGCTACGTCGGCGATAACGTCGCTTGCGTGGCGGCGGTTGACGAGGCCACTGCCGAGAAGGCGCTGGAACTGATCGACGTGGAATACGAACTCCTGCCCGCCTACTTCGATCCCGAAGAGTCGATGAAGGCGGAGACCAATCTGATCCACGACAACAAGCCGAACAACATCGAGAAGGACTATCACCACGTTTTCGGAGATCCGGACAAAGGGTTTGCCGAAGCCGATCAGATCGCCGAAGCCCGCTTCATCGCCAATGAAGTGACGCATGCCGCCATGGAGCCGCACTGCCACGCTGGCCGCGTTCGAAATCGATCCGCACACCGGCAATCCGCGGACGCCTCACGGTGCAATCCTCAACTCAGGTTCCTTACTACCTGCAACACAAATTGTCCCTGGTGCTTGAAATGCCGATGTCGCAGATTCGCGTCATCAAGCCGCTTGGTGGGCGGCGGCTTCGGTGGGAAGAGCGAAGTGATCCCACTCGAAATTATCGCCGCGATTGCCGCCCGCAAGGCGATTGCCCCGGTGAAGATCACCTACACGCGCGAAGAAGTGTTCTGGGCGCATCGCGGACGCCCTCGCACGATCATCGATCTCAAGACCGGCGTCAAGAAAGACGGCAGCATCACCGCCGTCAAAGCCCGCGTGGTGCAGGATGGCGGCGCCTACTGCTCCTACGGCGTCGTCACTATTCTCTATTCCGGCGCGCTGCTGGGCGCGCTCTACGACATTCCTAATATTCAGTATGACGGCTACCGTGTGCTGACCAACAAGCCGGTCTGCGGCGCCATGCGCGGCCACGGCACCGTCAACGTCCGCTTTGCTTTCGAATCGCAGCTCGACGAACTCGCCGCCAAAATCGGCATGGACTCCGCCGAGATTCGCCAACGCAATCTGCTCGAACCACCCTGCATCACCGTGAACGGCCTGCGCGTGCAGAGTTACGGATTGCCCGAGTGTATTGAGAAGATGGTCGAGCGCTCGGGCTGGAATCAGCGCAAGGGAAAGCTGCCCAAGGGCCGCGGCCTGGGAATCGCGTGCAGCCACTACGTGAGCGGAGCCGCCAATTCGATTATTCGTTCTGACATGCCGCACTCCACGGTGAACATCAAGATTGATCGCGACGGCGGAGTCGTCGTATATACCGGCGCGTCCGAAATCGGCCAGGGTTCCGACACCATGATGGCTCAGATCGCCGCCGAGGTGCTGGGCTGCTCGATCGGACGGGTCAGAATTATGGCGGCCGATACCGACCTCACTCCCATCGACATCGGCTCCTACTCCAGCCGCGTAACTTTCATGACTGGCAATGCCACGCTGCGGGCTTCAGCAGAAGTAAGAAAGCAAATCGCCTCGGCAGCCGCTCGCAAGATGAATTGCAGTTCAGAGGATCTGATCTTCCGCGACGATATTGTCTACAAGAAGGGCAGCGCTCCTCCAGTCGTTTCCAAGGCTGCGGATGACGATGTCACCCAGTCAGGAGCTTCCGTCTCCGGCCGGGTAGAAGGACAAATCCTGCGCGGCTCGCTGCAGCAGAAGCGCAAAGACGAAGGTCCCAAAGACTGGATGACGTTTGAAGAAGCGGTGGTCGCCGCCATCGATTTCCATGGCGCGCTCACCGGGACCGGTTCCTACGCTCCGCCTCCAGAGGCCCGTGGCGGCAAACACAAAGGCGGCGGCGTCGGACCGTCCCCCGCTTATTCTTACTCGGCCCAAGTTGCAGAGGTCACCGTGGACGAAGAAACCGGCGAGGTAACCGTCCACAAAGTTTGGGCGGCGCACGATTGCGGGCGCGCCCTGAATCCGGTTTCGGTCGAAGGCCAGATCATCGGATCGGTCTGGATGGGCATGGGTCAGGCGCTCACGGAAGAGATGGTTTGGAAAGACGGCATGCTGATGAATCCCGGCTTGCTCGAATACCGCAGCCCTTCGTCGGTGGAATCGCCGGAGGTGGAACCCATCATCGTCGAAAGCATCGACCCGGAGGGACCGTTCGGCGCGAAGGAGTGCAGCGAAGGCTCACTGGCTGCTACTATTCCTGCGATTGCCAATGCCATCTACGATGCGGTCGGAGTTCGTCTGCACGAGTCTCCGTTCACCCCGGAGCGCGTGCTCTCGGCGTTACGCGCCAGGAAGAAAGCCAAGCACATCAATCTGACGGAGGGAGTCGATCCCACTGCGCCGGCCCGCTTCCGCGAACACGGTGGATCGCTCTGCTTTCGCGGCAAAGGCCCGGGCCGGCATCCGTTGGACCCATCGCGACGCGATACCCCAGCGCTGACCGGAGGTGACGATTGAGCCTCCCGCAATTCAAACTACTGCGTCCCAGAACGTTGGATGAAGCGGTCACACTTCTGGCGAAACACAGCAGCTCTGCGGCTGCGGGCGACTCGGCCGTGCCTGCCGAGAATCGTTGCCGGGGGCACCGATCTGATTCCCTCCATGCGGCAAAAGTTGTTCGAGCCCAACTACGTGCTCGACATTCGCCATATCGCGGAACTGAAGGGCATCCGTCAGCAGGGAAGTGGCGTCGAAATCGGAGCTCTGACTTCTCTCACCACCATCGAGCACTCCGATCTGTTGCGGCGGCGTTATCCGGTGCTGACCGAGGCTGCCGCGACTGTTGCCTCGCCTCTGCTGCGCAATATGGGCACAATCGGCGGAAATATCTGTCTCGACACCCGCTGTCTCTGGTACAACCAGTCGCTCACCTGGCGTAAGGGCTGCGGCTTCTGCATCAAGAAAGACGGCAACTTCTGCCACGTGGCACCCGGCGGAACCAAGTGCTGGGCAGCGTTTTCCGGCGACACTCCCCCAGCCTTGCTGTGTTTGAATGCGGAAATGGAAATTGCTAGCGCGGCCGGTTTACGGCGCATGCCTTTGCGAGAGTTCTACACCGGGCATGGCGATGACTATCGCAAGTTGCTGCCCGACGAACTGGTCACGAAAGTGTTCCTGCCGGAATCGTCCGCGGACTATCGTGGCGTTTATCGCAAGCTGCGGGTTCGAGGATCGATTGACTACCCGCTGGCAGGAGTTGCGGTCGTGATGAAGCGGTCGAACGGCCACATGGCCGATGCCCGCGTGGCAATCACCGCGGCCAATCCCGCGCCCCTGCTGGTCAAGGGCGTAACTGAGTTACTCGTTGGGAAATCCCTGGATGAATCATTGGCCGAGCGGGTAGCCGACTTAGCGGCGAAAACTGCCAAGCCCCTGACCACTTCCGCGCTGACGCCGGAGTATCGAAAAGAAATGATTCGAGTCTTTACGAAACGGGCGATCCTTCAGGCGGCCAGCGAACAGAATTGAACGATCGTCAACCACCAGCGACGAAGGACTAACGACCAACTTGATCACAGACTGCCACATCCATATTCAGCCTCTCGAAATGTTCAAGCCGCACGCCCTTGAACTGATGAAGAAGAAGCGCGCCAACTTCGACGAAATCGCCGAGTTCTGCCGCTCCCCCAAAGCCTTTCTGAAGTATCTCGACAAGGCCGGAATCGATCGCGCAATGCTGATCAATTACGTCGCCCCCGAAGTCATCGGATTCACTTCCGGCGTGAACCAGTTCGTCGCCGACTACGTCAAAGAGGACCCGAGGCGACTGCTCTCTTGCGGCAGCCTGCATCCCCGGCATACTTCGAACATCCTGGCGGATGTGGAACAGCTCCTCCGGCTGAATATCCAGATGATCAAGATTCATCCCCCGCACCAATTGCTTTTTCCCAACGATTACCTGAACGGAGTGAATGAACTGGAAATAATCTATCGCGCCGCTGAAGCCAACGGCATCCCGGTCATGTTTCACACCGGCACATCGGTCTTTCCCGGCGCCCGCAACAAATACGGCGATCCCATCTATATAGATGACGTCGCCGTGGACTTCCCCAAGCTGAAAATCCTGCTCGCCCACGGGGGCCGCCCATTGTGGATGCAGACGGCATTCTTCCTGGTCCGCCGGCATCCAAACGTGTTCCTGGATATCAGTGGAATTCCACCCAAGACCCTATTGAAGTACTTCCCCCGTCTTCAGGAGATTGCCAACAAAACCTTGTTCGGCACAGACTGGCCGGGCCCAGGCGTCCCCGACACCAAGCAGAACCTCGACGAGTTTCGCGCGCTGCCACTACCGCAAGAAACACAACAACAGATCCTTAGCCAGACCGCGCTGGGCATTTGGCCTGCCCTATGACTTTCTAGTTAAGAACTGTCATCCTGAGCGCAGTAGCTGGTTCGCAAAGCGAATCAGGTACGGAGTCGAAGGACCCCTACCGTACCCTGCCGCAGAGGGGCTGCAAGGCATTCTTCCCTGGATTTGATAGGGATAGGTGATTTAACGGGAGGTAAACAAGTGCCCCATCTTCTCTTTCTTGGTCTTCAGATATTCTTCCGCATGGGTGCTAGGTGTAACTTCGCAGGGAATGCGTTCGACCACTTCAATCCCGTCACGTTCAAGCGCCGCAACTTTGTCAGGATTATTCGACAGCAACCGCACTTTTGACACGCCCAGGGCTTTCAAGATTCCCGCCGGCATAGCAAACGCGCGCAAGTCAGCCTCGAACCCCAGGCGCTCGTTGGCCTCGACCGTATCAAGTCCCGAGTCCTGAAGTTCGTAGGCCTGCAACTTAGCCATCAGCCCAATACCGCGACCCTCCTGCTGTTCGTAGATAAGGATGCCCGCGCCTTGCTCAGAGATCATAGCCAGCGCCATCTCGAGTTGCTGGCGGCAATCGCAACGCAACGAACCGAAAACATCTCCTGTAAGGCATTGCGAATGGATGCGCACCAACGGCGGCACGGAATGCACATCGCCCATCACCAGCGCGACCGCCTCTTCCTTGCGCGAGGCGTTCTTCGGCAAGTGTGTGCCCCCGCCAAACTCCCCCTGAAACCCGAAAATACGAAACTTGCCCCAGCGGGTAGGGAAGTCGGCCGACGCTGCCTGTTGAACCGAGTTAGCGCTCACAAAATCATTATAGCGGGAAGCAATGCAGGTGCGGACGTCCCCGCGCGCGCCCCAGTTGCCCGGGACGTTGATCTACCAAGCCGCGTACCGGTAGCGTCGAGGCCGCTCCGGGAACAATTTGATCAACACGATGCCCGCCACAAAACCTCCCACGTGCGCCCAAAACGCGATCCCACCGGTAGTCTGACTGGAATAGGCGACCGAACTTGCTGCCCCACTTAGAAATTGCAACACGAACCAGTACCCCAACATGACCCAAGCCGGTAAATGAAAGAGGAAAATCGGTGGAAACCAGGTCAAGACGCGGGCCTTGGGATACAAAACAAAATATGCGCCCAGCACCCCCGCGATAGCCCCGCTCGCGCCTACCGTCGGCACCCGCAAAGCCGGTTCGAGCGCAACCTGCGTCATCGCAGCCGCAATCCCACTCACCAGATAAAACATCAAATAAGTGAAGTGCCCCAAGTAGTCCTCAATGTTGTCACCGAAAATCCACAAAAACCACATATTGCCGATGACGTGCATCCACGAACCGTGCAAGAACATTGAAGTGAAGAAGGGAATCAGGACAGCAGCGGCGGTGTATCGTGGGCTTCCCGTCAGAAGCGCTGAGACGTGCGAAGGAATCAGGCCAAATTGATAAATCAAGGCCTTCCCGCTCTCGGGATCCAGCACGGATTCGAACAGGAATATAGCTAGATTCAGCCCGATCAGGAAGCTGTTTACGAACGGCGTGCTGAATCGGGGCTGGTCGTCGCGGATCGGGATCATGAGGGATTAAATTGTTTAATCTGGTAACTTAGTAATTGGCTAATTGAACGACCGCGCTCGTGCGGAAGTTGCCGTACTCCCGAGCCTAGCTTCTAAATTACCAAATTACCCGATTACGCAATCGCCAATTCTTCCGTGAACGCCGTCCTCATTATCGACAAGCCCACCGGGTTGACCTCTCACGATGTGGTAAACCGGGTGCGGCGGACTCTGCAAGAGCGGTCCGTGGGACACCTGGGCACGCTGGACCCGCTCGCCACGGGAGTTCTGCCCTTGGTGATTGGCAATCTTACCCGCATCGCGCAGTTCTATACATTTTCCGAAAAAACCTACGAAGGAACCATTCGCTTCGGATTCAGCACTGATACGTACGATTCCGAAGGCGAGCCCACGAGTCCCGCCCAACCGGTTAGCCTGTCCTTGGATCAGATGCGCGAGCTTGCCCGCGGATTTCAAGGTGTCATCGAACAAGCTCCGCCGCCATTTTCGGCCAAAAAAATTCATGGCGTTCCGGCTTACAAGCTGGCGCGCAAGCATGCGGAGGTAGTGTTGAAACCGGTACAAGTTGAGATCAAGGAATTCGAGATCTCACAGGTCGAGAATGACCGTGCCAGCTTCCGCGCCCGGGTCGCCTCGGGAACCTACATGCGTTCCGTCGCCCACGACTTGGGAAAACTAGTAGGCTGTGGCGCGCACTTGGAGTCGCTGCGCCGAACCGCGGTAGTCGAGTTCGGACTAACCGACGCCCATACACTGGAGGAGCTTGATGCAGCCTTTAAGGCGGGCCAAGCCGACGAGCTATTTATTCATCCGCGGCGGATTCTGCCGCAGCTTCCGTCCGTCACCGCCAACGAGGAAATGGCGGCACTGATCCGTAACGGACGCCCGGTGAATTTGCCAGAACTTTCCCAGTCGAAGTTAGTCAAGGTGTTCACCGGACAAAGGGAACTGATCGCAATCGCAACCCGCGTCGCGGGGACACTATTCCATGCCAGAATCGTGCTTTCCGGAGAGGCTTCAACACCCGTGGCGAGCAGCAACCGCAAGTAGCGGAGTTATGCAATGTCCGATAATAGGTATTATGTAAAGTTACGCCGGAGCCCTGAGAAGCTCCTGCAGATCTTCCCGAAAACGCCCCAGCGCCTCTAGTCTTTCCGGGGTGGCCTCTACGACCTCCTGCTTAGCCTGAAAGACCCTCCGGCCTCCCGTTTCCACCAGGACACCGATTGCCTCCCCCATTTGCCAGCCGGGCGTTCCGAGCATCTGCAGTCCGTCAGGGGTCGGTACCAGCAGCGCGATGCAGTCGTCCCGCACCACTCCCACGCATTTGGGAAAGCGGTCGAAGACCTTCAACTCGAATCCCGCTACATAAATCTGCTGGAGCTGCGCAGCCGGGTCAGGCATGGGAGACTTGATGCGGGAGATTTCCTTTTGTGAACCTTCGTGTCCTCTGTGGTTTAAGCCTTTTGTCCGCGCGGCCTACATCTTATACCGGCCCAAGTCCTCGTCATTCAGCCCTTCGAGCCACTTCCTGAGTTCTTCGCTGGTAACCCGGTCGGATGCCGTAGTAGCCAATTTCGAATTCTTCAGAACCTCATCCTCGACAAAGATCGGGCAATCCACCCGCAAAGCCAGCGCCAGCGCGTCCGACGGCCGTGAATCGATGCTCACAATCCGGCCCTCGCGCTCCAGCCAGATCACCGCATAAAAAGTGTCGTCCCGCAGCTCCGTGACCACGACTTTGTGGACCAGTGTATCGAGGCCGACCAGCACATTCTTGATCAGGTCGTGGGTCATGGGACGAGGCGTGCTCACCTTCTCAATCTCCAGGGCAATTGCGTTCGCCTCGTAGATTCCCACCCAGATCGGCAAAACCGCATCAGTCCCCGCATCTTTAAGGATCACGATTGGCATATTTGTAACTGGATCCATCAAAAGCCCGCGAATTTTCATTTCGACTTCCATCGTGATCTCCGAAAAGCTCCTTATATCACTATTTCGCCCAAAAGACTGTTGGGAAAGGTGCCCGTGGTCACCACGGTCACGTATCCGCCGATAGCCGGTTTTACATGCTCGGGCGTGGTGAAATTGAACACTTTGTTTTGCGACGTCCTCCCACTCCACTGGTTCCGGGCTTCGTTCCTGCTTTCAACCATCACTTCAAGAGTAGTCCCGAGATACCTCTCATAATTACGCCGTTGAATGTCACGCTGCTTGTCATTTACCACCGCCAAGCGCCTCACTTTTTCCTCCTCCGGAACGGCGTCCTCCAGTCTCAAAGCGGGAGTATTGGGCCGCGGCGAATACTTGAACCCAAAGACCGCGTCGTATCCAACCTGGTCCAAAAGCGCCAGCGTCTCCTGCAATTCCGCCTCGGTCTCGCCAGGAAAGCCCACGATAATATCGCTGGTAATGCTGATATCACGCCGCGCCGCCTTGATCCAAGAGATGCGCTCCAAGTACTCGTCGAGCGAATAAAGCCTCTGCATGGCATCCAGCACACGCGGAGAACCGCTCTGCACGGGCAGATGGACGTGATCGCAAAGGGTTGAAACGGCGTCAATGGCTTCGATAATGTCCCGGCCAAAATCTCTGGGATGGGAAGTCGTGAACCGTACCCGCCGGATGCCCGGAGTCTCGCCTACCGCCGCCAGCAACTCCGCGAAACTCTTCTTGCCGGATGGATCCTTGTATGAATTGACGTTCTGCCCGAGCAACTGGATCTCGGTGTAACCCAGATCGGCCATCTGGCGAGCCTCGAAACAGCACCGATTCCGACGTCCGGCTGCGTTCCTTGCCACGCGTGAACGGAACCACACAGTAGGCGCAGAACTTGTCGCAGCCTTCGATGATGGTGATGTAGCCTCGATGGGGATTTGTGCGAGCTGTGAATTCGGTCTCGAAACACTCGTCAGTTTCGCGATCCTCCAGTCCGCTGACGCGCTGCTTCCCTGCCTCGATCTGGATCAGCATCTGCGGCAGATTTCGGTAGGACGCCGATCCGCAGACCATCGAAACATACGGCGCGCGCTCGAAAATCTTTTCGCCTTCCTGTTGTGCCACGCACCCCAGCACGCCAAAACGTTTGCCTTGCTTGTAGAACTTCTTGTAGTCGGACAGCCGGTTGAAGACCTTCTGCTCCGCTTTATCACGGATGGAACAGGTATTGTAGAGAACCAGCCCGGCCTCTTCGACGGTCTGAACCTGCCGGTATCCTTCGGACACAAGCGTGCCCACGACTTTTTCGGAGTCGTGCGCATTCATCTGGCACCCGAAGGTTTCGAGGTAAAAGGTCTTCTGCGAGTCGCTAGCCATCCAGGCTCAAGTATAACGCAGGGCGGCGCCCTGCTCCGTGGGCCCATGTGGGGCGGATACTCTTGTCTGCCGCCGTTGACGTTGCGCGGCCGCGCAGCTGCCTAAGCCGCAAACACCCGCTTCACGTCAGGCAACGAAAGGTAGACGAGGATGGCCACATCCACGGCCGCGCGCAGCAGGTGAAAGGCAGTCGGAGAATGGACCAGCCGGAACGCCGCGGAGGCCAGCCAGATCAACGCAAAGATCAAGGTCAGCATGCGCGCCCAATTCTTCATCGCCCACAGGCCGATTCCGGTCACAATGTAAAGCAGCGCGAACAGCAATACGCCAACTGCCAGGGTCTTGCCTAAGCCGGAAACCAAATGGTGGAAGAAGGTGTCCCCGGTCACGCTCGCGATCATATGCCCACTCAGGTGAGCGACACCGAGTAGCGCGAATCCGGCTGCCAGATGGGCTGTGCCGCGTAACCAGTGCAGGATAGCAATGAGAGTTACCCCCAACGGACGCATATCTCACCTCCCAAGCCAGAGTCGCGCGGAGCCTAGCAGACCTCGCGCATTCGGGTCAAGCGAACATGCGGACCAGAGTGTCCGCCCCACACGTGCAGTCGGATGTGATCTAAAGCATTGATTCGACAGCGCGAGCAGCTCTGTGCTCTCGCACAGCATCTAATTGAGCTGAGGTGGTGGTATGAAACGATTTTCTCTGCTGGCGATCAGCTTGACCATGGTGGCGGCGATTTCTGCCTTCGCTGCGCCCAATTCGAGTGCTGCGAAAATGCCGGCCTTTCCTGGCACTCTGGCAAATGCCCGCTATGTCTACGTGGCCTCTTATGACGGAGACCAGTTCAATCCTAACGTCCTTTCCGACGATCGCAACGCCATCGGCGCGGTGCAGAATGCCATTCAGGGCTGGGGCAAATTGATGATTGTCTTGCGGCCCTCGGAAGCCGACATCGTCATCCTGGTGACCAGCCGGCCTTCCGAAGATCTGCTGGCCGTCTACGACGCCCGCCAGTGGCCGAGAGGTAATTTTCTTTGGCGCGTGATGGGACGTGGCGGTCTGCAGTCCGACGAAACGCCGCTGGTCACGCAATTTGAAAAGGGATTCGAGAGCGTGTCGGATCACAGCCTCCGCTAGACTACCCTTGACGGGCGGGTGCTCCGAACTTTAGCCGGAAACCCGCTCCTTGCCAACCAGGGCCCGCGCCCGCTTGACCCAGGTCGTGTGCGGCGGACACTCCTGTCCGCCGCCGGCAAACCTGGGCACTCCCTCGACTCACTTCACCGCAACACCTTCAGCGGACAAATCGCCATCTGCACCTTGCCTTTGTCCCGGCAGCGCGGCGTCACAATCTTGCTCGGCCCAGTCTCATCATACGGACAAGCCATCTGGCACCACCCTTCGCGATACTTCTCCCACCTTGCCTTCCCTCGTCCCTGTGGACTGAAATGCAAAGAGTTCCGTCCCTTGAGCATCTTCACCGGGATGACGTACCACGCGTCGTCCGGCACCAGGTACGCCACCAGAAAGTCGATCTGCGTCTCGTCGTAAGGTGCCACCGTGTACCCGGCAATCGTCACCTTGTACCCACGCGCCCCGCGCCTCTGCGTCGACTTCACCTGCACCCGCCAGAAGCAGTATCCCGAATCGAGGATCAAGTCATAGCGCTCCTCTCCCCACGGCCTGGCCACCCCAAAGCCCATGCTGGCAGCTTTGGCCAGAAACTTCGCCTCGGCGACTTCTCCATTGCGTTTCATCGTGTCAAGGCCAATGGCTTGAATATCGAACCGCTGAACGTCGACTCGATCTTTCATCTGTTCGCAATCGTATTGTTGATTTTCAGTTTGCATGACGACAAAAGCGCAGCCGGTTAAGCTGCGCCTGAGTTCCCTTTCCGAAATGTATGGCAGAAACGAAAACGCGACCCAAGCCTCGCTCAACAATCGCGAGACTACGGCCGCGCCTGATCTACCATCTAAAGCCTAACCCGCCAAACTCCATTTCCAACAACAAAATGCAACCCGCTTCCCATTTCGGGAACCACTCGTCATCACGCGTCCTAATCTCACCCGTCATCCTGAGCGGAGTAACTGGTTCGCGAAAGCGAACCAGTTACGCAGTCGAAGGATCCCTACCATGCCACTTGTCCTCTGGCTGATTCCAGGCATTCTCGCCCGCAAAACCGCGGGCACCCCACATCTCGCGCTTGGAGATGTGGGTGCCGGCCGGGGAATCAACTACCCGCCCGCATCGGCAAAACCCGGATCGTGTGGGGCGGACACTCCTGTCCGCCGCCGTTGACGTTGGGGGTGATGTCGAGCTGATCGAAACAAGGCCTCGAGGCCGCCGTCCCGGGGGAGGCCCGTGTTTTCGCCGCGCACGAAAGCAGCACCCGGCACTATGCAACCGGGGAAGAATGCGGAGTCGAGATCGAAACGCGCTGGACAGCGCGTCGTCGTGAGCAGCTTGGCGTGTATCCCCTCGTCCGCCGCCGCTGATGTTAGCTAAAACCGACGCCCTCTCGCAAGGAACGCGAGGAGGACAGGGCACCCGCATTTTGGGCGCAGGGAAAGCCTGGGCCAGTTCCCCCGACTAGAACACGATATTATTTACACGCGATGGAGGCAGAATGGTGATCGACAATCCGCTGGATGCATTCGACCAGCAGTACATGAAAGATAAACCAGAGTTGCCCACCAAAATAGCCAAGGTCGTGGGCAGTATGGGCGCGAAGCTGGCCTTTCCCGGGGGCGGACTGGCTCTGGAGATTCTGCTGAAAGTGGCGGAAGCACTGTTCGATAAAGACTCCACAAAAGAGCGGGTCACGAAGATGTGGGAAATGGTCAAGAGTGAGTTCGAACACATCGAGACCACGAAGGCTGACCATGGGGATGTGCAAAGAGCGATACAGTTGGGGTTCGCGTTTGACGTGCGAGAAAGAAATGACCAGAAACGCGAGCGCTACGTGAGGCTGATCGGGAATGCTTTACGAAGTGAAGAGCAAATTCAGGACGTGGCATCGTTCATCCAGACTATCGAGCAGCTTAACGAGCGCGATATCACGGTGCTTAAAGTTCTAAACACGATAATGAACAAAGCAGGAGATTGGGAGTCGCAGATGAATTCAGCCACGGGCAACGTGATGAAGAATCACCCCAACACTTTTATCCAGCGTGCTCAGGAACTAACGGTTCAGATCGCAATGGCTCTGGGACAGGCAACCGAGAACAATCAGTACACCCGCGAAATTGGCTATGGCGTCTGCTGCCGATTGCAGGGTTTCGGTCTGGCGCACGAGATCGACGTTCAAGCCAGAGAACTCCCGTTGACGAACTATAGCTTTCGCCTCTCGACGGAAGGGTTAATGCTATTGAAACTGCTAGGCGACAAAGTGCTGAATTACGATTACTACTTCCAGCCTTTGCGTCGCGCTTGAGCAGGGAGTTCTGTGGTGCGATGAGGGAAGTGCGGGGACGGGAAATACGGGGGGAGACTTGAGTACTCAAGTGAACCCGCCCGCGTCATCCTCGTCGTCCCATTCTCTTCTGCACCCACAACAGAGATATTGTCCACCGCAACACGGACATACCTCAAGATCACAGCCGTCCAGATGCAACTCTCCATGCGAGACGCCGCAGTCACCGCACGGCTTCTTAATGACTTCTGCCCAGGTCACTTCGTAGCCTTCGGGCATCGGGTACTTCCAATGGCGAATTTCGTTGCCCCATCGTATCCTGCGATATCTCTTTCCCGAGAGAACGATTGTCTTTTCTTGCTGAGCTTGAAAGTAGTTGTTTAGGTATTCGAAGAAAAAATACATCTGAAGCGCGATCTGCGATAGTTCTGAATCAGGGATTTCGCGTTCTAGCCGGTGGAGGCCGCGGCTTCTGAGTACATGTACTTTGTTGAAGAGCTTGCGAATGTCTTTGGTTCGGAGAAAACCTCTCCTCCCGCACTCATCCACTAGCAGATTAAACTTAAGACTCCTCTGCCCCTTTCCGTACCCTAACTGGTGCAGCATGAATTCAGTCAGTAGATCGTCCAGATCACGGATGAACTCATACCCGGAGGTCATTTTGAGCTTGAGTCGGCGAAAGAGAACTTCATATTGCTGTCCCGTTCCTTCAGCGAACTCACACGCCACCCAACCGCATGCACCCTCCAGTACGTGCCTTCGGATTTTCGACGGAAAGATGAACGCAAAGCTCGACTCCAACAGTTCCTGAAAGACGGGCCTCACTACTAATCTTGCAACGTCGTTCCTGTTTGTTACGCTGCAAAGGTAGTAATAGAGCCCCTGATTGAACATCAACTCCTGAAGGAATAATTCGAAGTTCTCGCTTTGCTTCCGTGGAATAGAACACCTGAATTGGCCGGTACGCTCAGAGGAGACGCTAATAGTGACAGAATGCTTTCGGGACGCTCTTTGAAGAAAACCCAAGAACGCTCTCCCTTGCTTATGAGCAGACTCGGGAACAGTCACTGTAATTTGCGCATCTTCCATACTTTTTTGCCGGGTGCCCCAGGTTCGCGTCCGTTCTTTGGACACTAACCTGGGTTGAGGAACAGTCGCGCGCGGATGCCCCACATCTCGCGCTGCGAGACCTGCGATACCCGAGATTTCATGAGTGCCCCTGCAGCCCATCCGCCGCCAGCCCCACCGCGGATTCCACAAACCGCTCTACTTGATCTTCCTGCTCACTCCCCGACTTCCCCGTGATGCGAGAGGCCGGAAGCACCGCGCCCACCCAGCCTTGTGTGTGCCAGCTTCCTCCCGCTTCCAAAGGCGGCAACTTGTCCAGGCCAGGATGTGGCGAGGGCGTGATATACCAATACGGCTCGTCGTAACTGCGGTCCCCGGGAGAGAGCCCTATCCCGATCGACTGTCCCGGCTTTGGCGCCCAGAGCGATCCCACATCGAAGTGGTGCGGCCAGACTCGCGGCGCAGAAAATCCCGGCCTTTTCTTTCTTAGTTCTTCGAGGATCAGTTTTCCGTTGCCATACTGCCTCGCCCATTCCGCGAACTCGGCGCGCTGGCTTCCATCAAATTTATCCATCTGATCGAACACCGAATCGGGCAGTTGAAAAGGATCGCCGATCATGGAAAGGCGCTCCGGGGACGCGCCTTGGTCCTGCAATGTGGCCTTGAGCCATTCGAAGGCCTCGCCCAGACTCTGGCCGCCAAGCTCCAATTTCTTCACGCTCCCGCCTCGTGCTGAAAGCGAAAGCGTCAGCGTCGGAACGTCCAGCCAGGCCTGACTCTCAGGGTGGTTGACCTTTACTCCGACAAACGCGTTACGTTCGGAATCCCAATCGAGACTCGTGTGACTGTCGTCAGGCTCAGGATGCGCCAGAGCCTTTCCAACCGCCGCCACCAGCTGCGCCGCCGAGTGCAGTTGGATGCGCGACGGCCCCAGCGCCGCCGGATTTACGGTTCCGATGACTTGCCAGGAGGTTGTCATTTCATCAAGTCGCTCAAACTCACATCCAAATGGTGAGCTTTGCGGCCGCCTCGCATCAGCTTCTCGGTTTGATCCCGCGACATCAGGAATCTGGAAAGCTCGATGGCACGTTGCAGCAATTGGCAGGCGCCATCCTTGAGTTCTTTGCTGTGCATCACGAATTCGATATTGTGTTCCATATCCTCGGCCGACCAGCCTCGCGAATGCGCGATGAATGGAAACTGCGGGAAACTGAATCCCAGTTCCGAGAAGAACGTCAGCAAGTGTCCAGCAACCGCCTGGATGTTGTCCTGTCCGCCGGTGATGATGAAAGCCGCGACTTTGTTTCGAATCAGAACATTGTCACGAATGGTGACCTGATTCTGAATGCAGTTCAGCCGCTCCGCCATCTTGAAGAAAAGCGAACCCGCCGCCCCCCAACGGATGGGAGTCGAGATGAGCACGACATCCGCCCAATGCACCAGCGCCTCATAGACGCGGTCCAGTTGATCCTCGGGATCCATCTGCGTGATGGAGCAGGGCCAGGTGCAGGCCTGCGCGCTCTTCGAGTAATAGCCCTCGCAATTTCGGAATTTCAATTCGTTCAGCTTGATGAGCTTGACTTCACAGCCTTCGTCTTTCGCACTTTGGAGTGCCGTCTCGAGCAGCGCATCGGAGGTTGAATAGCGCGGATAAGCCGCATCCATGGCGGTGGTCGAAATGCCGGCAACTCGCACCGGTCCATCGGCTCGCTCCACCTTGCGAGCCAGAGGATGCGGTTCATGCGGCGCCTTATGACGCTGAGTCGCGGGTTCGGTCCTAATCCAGAGATGGCCGTCGTCCACGCGAAACTCGTAGCTGGGCACGGCATCGTCTTCGAATCCGGGTTCGCCCAGTCCGGTGATGCGGTGAAACTTCCAGTGGTGCCACGGGCAGACGATGTAGTCGCCGTCCAGTGTGCCCTGCCCGAGCGGCCCGCCAACATGGTTGCAGACGCCCGACACCACGCCGAATGTCCCGTCGCGCTGCGAGACCGCGAACTTCCCACGAGCGTTCTCCACTTCGGTGACGGGCTTTCGCAGAAAACTTTCTACCAGCCCTAGATCCCGCCAGTCATCGTTGTCAGCCATAGAAGCGCAATTATGACAGAGCGGCTGCGATCGGGCCAATTCGTCCGCGCAACCCTTCATGCCCTCTTCTAAAGCTTGTAACAGACTGACGCGTCGCCGTACTCAGCCCGTGCATCTCGGACTAAAGTTCGTATTCATGATCGATCGTATTCGTCGCGGCGACGCACCCAGAAAGGTCCACGACCGCCTTCGTCGCGGCCTTTGGGCACCAAATCAAGATAGTGATAGTGGATGTTGAGCATATCGTTTCCCCGGTCGTAGCAGGAGTAGCAATGAAAAACGGCACCGTTCTTCTTTTTACAGAACACACTGTGTCCCTCCCGCTCGGGAGCTTTTGGATCCTGGATCGTGAAGTTATAGAAAGCTTTCTTCTGGGCTGATTCTTCCGGAGTGAACGATACGTGGTGGTCGAAATTGAAGTCGCTATCGCACGATGAGACCCATTTAAAATTCCATCCCATTCGTTTCTGGTATGCCGCAAGTCTGGCATAGGGCGCCCGCGACACCACGATCAGAGTCACATCGCGGTGATCCAGGTGCACATTGATGCCGTTGAATCCGTCTGCCCGCAGTGAGCAGTGAGGACAGCCCACCTCCTCCGTCGGGCCGAACATGAAGTGATAGACGATGAGCTGGCTTCTTCCTTCAAAAAGATCCGGCAGAGTTTGTTTCCCTTGGGGGCCATCGAAAACGTACTCTTTGTTCACGGCCTTCCAGGGAAGTTCACGCCGCTGCCGATTGAGCTCATCCTGAAGTCGCGTGAATTCCTTTTCCTTTGCGAGAAAAGCGGTTCGCGCGGAAAGCCACTCCTGGTGAGAAACTACCGGATGGCTCTCGACACTGCTGCTGTCGTTGGTCATGTGCTCATCTCTCTTTAGTCTTTCATTGTTCGACAAACTTCTTGAGCATCTCGACCACGCCCGGCCAGCCTCCGCTGTAATCCTTGCGGGCAACGGCTTCATGTGCCAGGCCGCTGTGCGTAACTTTGACGTGAGTCCCTTCTTTGGTCGGCGTCAGCTCCCAACGCACAGTCGTCCGGCGGGCCTTGTCGTCATGCCAATTTGCGATCCAGGTGTAGACGAGCAGGCGAGGCGGATCAAACTCCAGCACCTCGCCCTCGCAAGAGAACTGGGTT
This sequence comes from uncultured Acidobacteriota bacterium, assembly GCA_963788605.1. Lineage (GTDB taxonomy): Bacteria > Acidobacteriota > Terriglobia > Terriglobales > Acidobacteriaceae > JABDBE01. The sequence continues at coordinate 164,758 of CAWBHD010000002.1, forward strand.
ACACCATTGACGTTTAAGCTGCTGTTCTTGGTTGCGAAGCGCCACTGGCCTCCGCGGCGGGCATCCATTTCAAACAACTTGGTCTGGCACTCGTCGCTGTTCCACCAGAGCATTAGCTGCTTCGGATCGGTGAGTGCTTGGAATACTCGCTCGGCCGGGGCATTGATTTGAACTTCACTGACGATTGCATCTTGATCGGGGGTTATGACTGCTTGTGCCATAGCTTGCTCCTGAGTTGATCTGTCTCACTTCTGCTTTTCGAAATCACCCAATGGTTTCAATTCTTGCGTGTCAAATCGAAGACTTCCTTGTGCTCCTTGCCATGGTCGATGAAGACCCATTCCTCGGTATGGCGGTTCGGATCGAGCATGGCGATCACCACACGATCCTTTTCTCCTAAAAAGTTATTTATGTTTTGCCCGATGGGGAGAGCTCTCCTTAAGGTATTCCGCCTCTACAAATGTCTTTAGATTGGCCAGGCTGGTCTGCCAGAAAGCGCGATATTGTTCCAGCCAGGAATCGACTGCCTTCAGCGGTTCCGGGTTGAGTTGGTAAAGGCGGTGCCGGCCTTCGCGTCTTTCGAGTACCAGATGTGCGCGGCGCAGCAGGCGTAAGTGTTTGGAGATTGCCGGACGTGAAATGGGAAAGGCGTGGGCGATTTGTCCCGCCGGCAGACTTCCCTTCCGGAGCAGGTCAAGCACCGACCGGCGAGTGGGGTCGGCCAGGGCGTTGAAGGTCGCCTCGGATGAATATGTAACCGTACGGTTCCGCATAATGCGTAACTATAGGGTTACGCGATAAAGCTGTCAAGGAGAAAATCAGAATTGGTTTGTGCGCTCTTTCACGCCACGTCAAACGCGGCGGACAGGAGTGTCCGCCCCACACGTTACCAAGTGTCTTTCTGAAGCCTCTCGTTTTTCAGCTCATCCGACATGGACGGCTTCGCGGAAAACATTCCGCGCGTCTTGTCGACGTCCGGGATCAAATCGAGGAACGCCTGATGCACACGCGTGTCGTCGGAAAGCTCCGGATGGAAGGTTGCGGCCATCGCTCTTCCCTGGCGGACGGCTACGGGATCGCCGCCTTCAGTGGCGATAACTTCGACTCCGGGGCCGACGCGTTCGATTTTGGGGGCGCGGATAAAAACCATCTCCAGCGGTTCATCGCCGAATCGGCCTTCGCGGATGGAGCTGTCGATCTGACGTCCGTAGGCATTGCGGCGGATGCGGATGTCGAGCGCGCCTAATCCGGACTGCTTGGGGTTCTCTACTTCGCTGGCCAGCAGGATCGCGCCGGCGCAGGTTCCGAACGTGGGCTTCAGACTGCACAAACTGCTTCAGCTTGTCGAATCCCGCTTCGCCTAGCAGCTTAAGAAACGTGCCGGACTCTCCGCCGGGAATTACCAGGCCGTCGATCTCGTCCAGTTGCTCGGGCTTTTTGACCAGCACAACTTCGGTGCCCAGCTCTTGGAGCCGCTTGCGGTGAGCGTCGAAATCGCCTTGCAGCGCTAATACTCCGACTTTCATGCTCGTTGCCTCCAACCCCGCATCGCATTGGCCGTCACGCATTCATTGGATTGAGACCACTTGCGGCCGGATGCATTTCGCGGCGGGCGCCCGATATCCGAGCCTTGGGCAGCTACGCGGCTAAGCCCAGGATTGAGCACCGATTTGAGCAGTGGAAAATCCGAAACATCGCGGGTCACCAGAGTCAATGACGAAATTCCGCTGTCGCTGCAAGAAATGCGTCCATCAACGCTACCGTTTGCTCCTCCCTGGTTGTCCAAGGAGCTGATTAGGCCCAGGCTCCCGCAACGTTGCGCTCGTCGCGGGCCAATCAGGGCAGTCAGCCCTGATCGCGGGGTTCTTCGCTGCACTGCCTGCCACTCCGAGCCGGCGTCGACCCGCCTCCGGGACCGCGCAGATAGCTGAGATAATTACCGTACACAGTTCTCTGAAGCGTGTTGGCCTGAACTTAAACCCGATTCGCGACTTGGAAGATCACCTGCGATGAGGCCGGGATAGGCTCGGATTCTCCATTCCGAACCAGCATTCGATGTCTATCAGCTGCTAGGAACATCACCTTCGAGGTCGCTGTTTGAGACGGTCGGACATCGACCGGGTTACGAATCGGATCTCCCTAAGAATTCGGTCGAGGTTGCCCAGCGTTTGTCTTTCGTAGCCAGCTGGCCTGCCCGAGACCAAAGCCGCAGTGCGGCCAATTCGAGCCATGGCCTTGCGCCCAGTCGGAAATTTCTCTGCCCATGGTTTCAGTCAATGCCTCGATCGCCATAGCGGTCACCGCCACGTGAGGGCCAGCCAACACGTACTTAGGCAATCCGGAGTTGGAGAAGCTCATCCCGGTCATTGTAGGCTGTAGCGTTCGCTAGCCGAGGAGCCGTCGACAGCACTCGCTCGATCTACGTTTGGATTGCTCGAGGTGTTCTTGATGTCGGCGTAATCCCGCAGTCGCGAAGGTTCACATAGCTCAGATCGGTGACAGAGACTGGCTTCGTGGACCGTAGTGTGCATCGTGCTCATACGGCCTCACCAGCCTCTGGTCTGCAGCATGTGAGCTTCGTCCAGCGCCGCCACGGCGAGGCCCTTCATGGCTCCTACCAGATCCTCGCTGACTTCAAGTAACACTTTAGGGTCGTTGTAGTGCGTGGCTGCCTGCACGATTGCTTTCGCCCGTTTCTCCGCTTCCTGCGGACTGGCGAAAGTGGTGGAGTCTTGCATGAATATCGCCGAGCCGACGAACACGGACTCAGCACCCAACTGCATGACCAGGGACGCATCCGCAGGTGTTGCGATGCCGCCGGCGGAGAAATTCGGTACCGGCAACTTCCCTTCTTTCGCCACCATCCTCACTAATTCATACGGGGCCTGATGTTCTTTGGCTTTGGCGTAGAGTTCTTCTTCGCCGAGCACGGTCAGGATTCGCATCTCCTGGACGATTTGCCGCATGTGTTTGACGGCGTGGACGACGTCGCCGGTGCCAGCTTCGCCCTTGGTGCGAATCATGGCTGCACCTTCGGCGATGCGGCGCAGGGCTTCGCCCAGGTTACGGGCGCCGCACACGAACGGAACCGTGAAGGCGTGTTTGTCGACGTGGTGGGATTCGTCAGCGGGAGTGAGAACTTCGGACTCGTCGATGTAGTCGACGCCGAGTTCTTGGAGAATCTGAGCTTCGGCGAAGTGTCCGATGCGGCACTTGGCCATCACGGGGATGGAGACTGCGGCCATGATCTCGCGAATCTTCTTGGGCGAGGCCATGCGGGCCACGCCGCCTTCGGCGCGGATTTGTGCTGGAACGCGCTCCAGGGCCATCACCGCTACGGCGCCCGCTTTCTCGGCAATCACGGCTTGTTCGGCGTTGGTGACGTCCATAATGACGCCGCCCTTCAACATTTCCGCCAGGCCGGTCTTCAGACGCAGGCTGGTCGACTTTCCGTTGTTGTTCGACATAAGTCCCCTTTCGATGATGTCATTAAGATACAAGAACTATTGGCTAGATTAAAATGTCCATTTTCCTATATTCTATGCATACCACTTCTAATGCCTTGTCATCCCGAGCGAAGCGAGGGATCTGCATTCTCATCGCGCCGGCAGACAGCAGATTCCTCGCTTCGCTCGGAATGACAAATTCGGGAGGGGATGGCGAGGGTTGAGTTCGGAATGACAAATTCGGGAGGGGATGGCAAGGGTTGAGTTCGGAATGACGGGAGGGGATGGCAAGGGTTGAGTTCGGAATGACAAATTCGGGAGGGGATGGCGAGGGTTGAGTTTGGAATGACAAATTCGGGAGGGGATGGCGAGGGTTGAGTTCGGAATGACAAATTCGGGAGGGGTGGCGAGAGTTGAGTGAGGTATGGCAAAGAAATCCAGCACACTGCCGTTGAATCTCCGGGAGCGGGCGCGCGGGATGCCGCTCTACCGCTGGCTTTACGAGGAGCTGCGCTCGGCGATTCTTACGGGGCATTTGCGGCCCGGAGCGCGTCTTCCGGCTACGCGGGATCTGGCCACACAATATGGGCTCTCGCGTCCGACTATTGTTACCGCGTTCGAGCAGTTGCGATCCGAGGGTTACGTCGAAGGCAAAGTCGGATCTGGAACCTATGTCAGCAAAACGCTGCCTGATGAACTCCTGCAGGCGCCACGCGCGCAATTACTGACGCGAACTGGAAGGCGTGGCATTCCACTCTCTGCCTATGCGCGGCGGTTGCAGCCCCTGGCCCGAACCGAGTCGCGTCCGGCGCGGGCGTTTCGAGCCAACCAGCCTGCGCTCGATGCCTTTCCCATGAGCCTGTGGGCTCAGGTTGCGGCGCGGCGTCTGCGGCGGGTTTCACCGCGGCTGCTGGCTGGCGGAGAAGCGCTGGGATATCGTCCGCTTCGCGAAGCCGTGGCCGAATATCTGAACACATCACGCGGGGTGAAGTGTACCGCCGATCAGGTGCTGATCATTTCTGGAGTGCAACAGGCGCTGGATCGGACTGCGCACCTTCTGGTTAACCCGGGCGACCCGGTGTGGATGGAGGAGCCGGGATATCCGGGCGCGGCGGTCGTGTTCCGCGCCGTCGGGGCAAAGATTTGCGGAGTTCCAGTTGATTCCGAAGGCCTGAATCTCGAGGCCGGGCAGCGGCGCTGGGAGCGCCAGGCGCGTCCTCGGCTGCTTTACGTAACTCCGGCGCACCAGTTCCCTCTGGGCGTGACGATGAGTCTGCGCCGCAGATTGTCGCTGCTGGAGTGGGCGCGGCGGTCGAGGACGATTATTTTTGAGGACGACTATGATAGTGAATACCGCTACTCGGGGCGGCCTATTCCGGCGCTGCAGGGTCTGGATCGCGCTGCCGTCGTAATTTTCGCGGGTAGTTTCACGGACGCCCTCTTCCCCGCCTTGCGTCTGGCATATCTTGTAGTTCCTTCCGACATGGTGGATATTTTTGCTGCCGCGGAATCGGTGAGCACGCATCATCCTCCGCTGATCGATCAGGCCATTCTGTGCGATTTCATCAACGAGGGCCACTTTGCGCGGCACGTGCGACGCATGCGGGAGTTGTACGCCGAACGCCTGGCGGTTTTGGTCGAGTCGGCTGGCGAGCGGCTGACGGGGTTGCTGGAGATTCCCCCCGTCGAGGCCGGCCTGCGGACTGTGGGCTGGCTGCAAGGCGGAATCCTTGCCGAGCGGGCTGCTGTAGCTGCGGCAAAGTACGACGTCGAAGTGGTTCCGCTGGAGCGTTATGCTTACGGACGTGCGAAGCGCAACGGACTGATGCTCGGCTTTGCAGCAATGGACGCGCAAGAACTTCGGCGCGGAGTCGAGCAGTTGGCGAGAGCGCTGGAGAAGCTCAAGGCTTCGTCTTGAAATTTGGACTCATGAGTGGGTTTTGAGTGGTAAGGCCTGTTTTCATCAGTTCTCAGTTATCATTCACTGCGCTGGCGCCTCCGGCTTCGTGGGTTCGGCGGGCTTCGGCGCCTGCAGCTTGGCCAGCGCTTCCTCGACGCGCTTCTTGAAGTCACCTTGATCGTTGTGCGAAAGCCCGCTATACATCGACACAACACTCATCTCGCACGTGGTACCAACCGGCGCCAAGGAGACGTGGTTTTTGCCCTGGTTGACCGCTCCGATAACGGACCAATGAATGGAGTGTTTCACGTTGTAGTCAGCAGTCATTTTGTCCTCGTCACTCTGGACGTCTTTGTAGTTGTCCGGATTGCCGAGGGCGACTTTGACCGCGCCCCAAAGCTCACTGCAAGGAACGGGATAGGTAGTCTTGTAAGTCTTGTTGCCGGCACCGAACGCCGGTAGAGCAAGCGCCAGCATGGCACAACCACAACCGCAAGTCTCATCTTCATGATGGCAGTTCTCCTTGTACGGATGTGCTTCCCGGCAGGTCAGAACTGAGCCGGAACACACGTTTCCCGGACAAGTTAAAACTAGTCCATCGAAATATCTTGTCAGTGCGCCGAGTCACCGGAGCCGGTGACCAACGGAGTCGGAGGAGTCTACCCTGAGCAGAGTCGGAGGGCGGTGAAGCAGTCCCCTAGCAATAGAAATGGCGAGCAAGAACGATAATGCATTGACCAGATTTTTTCATGCTTCGTGATGTCTATCTATCGACGAACTTGGCGAACATGCGGTGGGGGTCGATGGCAATGAACAGACCTCGGCTTCGCGCCAGGACTTCTCCCTTAGGATTGAGTATCTCCGCCATGTTGATGTGGCGGCGTCCGCGGACCCGCACCTCTCGTGACTCTACTCGCAGCGGTTTGTTGAGTGGTACCGGCTTCAGATAGTCCACGGTGATTTGCGAGGTCAGCGCGATCACGTGGCGTAACTTGTTGACCTTGCCCATGGCCTCGTCGAGAAGCGTAGCAATAATGCCTCCGTGAGCGTGGCCCGGCGGCCCGGTGTAGCGTTTGCCCAGGCGGAAACGGCAGACGAAGCAGTCGCGCTCTTCGTCATAGGCAAACTTCAGCCGCATGCCTTCGGGATTGTTCTTGCCGCAGGCAAAGCAGTGATTCTTCTGCAGGCGGACGTAGCGGGTGTCGTGGCCATGGGCGCGGGGTTTCTTTGGCATAGCAAAGGCATTAAACCACAAAGGACACGAAGGTCCACAAAGGAACCACCCAGTTCTTCTTTAGTCTTTGTGGTTATCGCCTTTGGTCGTTTCCCGAATCGGTTCCTTCCACAACAAGTGCTTGCGCGTATCGCACAGTCCTGTGATAAACTTCCGGGCCATCAGCAGCTTCTGGTTTTTTCTGAACAGGATTATGAGAATGCACAAACCACGACCCTTGGAGGTCTTGTAGATGGGCCTCGCTCTGCTCGCGATTATCTGGCTGATCACCTTTGTTAGCACTTACTTCTTCGTAGCAAAAACCTGGTGGCTTCCCCATGGCGCGTCCACGTCGACGGTCTGGATCGACCATCAGTTCGCGATAACTTACCTGCTCATGGGCATTGTCTTCGTGGCGGCTCAAGGCGCCCTGGGCTTGTTTGTGTGGCAATATCGTGATCGCGGAACCGCCACCAAGGTCACCTACTCCCACGGCAACACGAAGATGGAAGTGCTTTGGACTGGGTTGACTGCCATCCTCTTTATTGGGCTGAACCTGATGGGTAGTCCGATCTGGGCGTCGGAGCGCTTCGCCCCGGCGGAAACGGGCGCGGTCCCGGTTGAAGTCACGGGCATGCAGTTTGCCTGGTACTTCCGCTATCCGGGAGCGGATGGCAAATTCGGGCGCACTGATCCTAAGCTGATGGATCCGTCAGCCGGAAACGAAGCCGCGCTCGGACTGGACACGGCGGACCCCGCATCCAAAGATGACGTCGTCACCGGCACCATGTATCTCCCGGTGAACCGGCAGGTGGATTTAACCCTGCGCGCGGTCGACGTTATCCACAGTTTCTTCGTGCCGCAGATGCGCTTCAAGCAGGATGCGGTCCCTGGACTCGCGATCCATATGCATTTCACTCCGACCGAGGTGGGCGATTATGAGATCGCCTGCGCTGAACTTTGCGGCCTCGGTCATTACAAAATGCATGGCATGCTGCACGTTGTGAGTCAGGAAGATTTCGATAAGTGGGTGGCAACCCGGGAGGCAGAGAAACAATAATGGCGACTTCGGCAACGATCCACTCGCATGCCCCTCAGGGCTTTATCCGCAAGTACATTTTCAGCCTGGATCACAAAGTGATCGGGATACAGTATTACTTTCTGGCGCTGGTGGCCGTGTTCGTCGGCATGTTCCTGTCGCTACTGATGCGGGTTCACATGATCTGGCCGACGGCGGTCCTGCCTCTGGTGGGAGAGATCAAGCCTGAAACCTATCTGAGCCTGCTGACCATGCACGGGACGATTATGGTGTTTTTCGTGCTGACGACGGCGCCGCAGGGTGGGTTCGGGAATTATTTCCTGCCCATTCAGATTGGCGCGCCGGACATGGCGTTCCCTGTCCTGAACATGCTTTCGTTCTGGACTACGTTCGTGGCCTTCGTGGTGATACTGGCTGCATTCTTCGTGACGGGAGGCGCGCCGTTGCATGGCTGGACTGGGTATGCTCCACTCAGTGCGCTCAATAATTCGGGTCCGGGAGAACAACTGGGCGCGGATTTATGGATCACGAGTATCGCTATTTTCTGCATTGCGTCGCTGATGGGGGCCTTGAACTTCATCACTACTACCCTGGACCTGCGGGCTAAGGGCATGACGATGATGCGGATGCCGCTGACGGTCTGGGCGTGGTTCATTACGGCAATCCTCGGACTGCTGGCTTTCGGTGTGCTCCTCTCTGCCGGGATTCTGCTACTGCTTGATCGTAACCTGGGAACCAGCTTCTACGTTCCGCTGGTGGTCGTGAACGGCCAGGTTATGGGACACAAAGGCGGATCGCCGCTGCTGTGGCAACATCTTTTCTGGTTCTTCGGACACCCCGAGGTTTACATCGCCATTCTGCCGGGCATGGGCGTGGCTTCCCAGTTGCTTTCGACCTTCTCGCGTAAACCGATCTTCGGCTACAAAGCCATGGTGTACGCGATTATGGCCATCGGCTTCCTGGGGTTCATGGTGTGGGGCCATCACATGTTTATGAGCGGCATGAGCCCGTACACGGCGTTTGCTTTCTCGCTCATGACCATGGCGATCGGGGTTCCTTCCGCGATCAAGACCTTCAATTGGCTGGGGACGATTCATGGCGGGAGGGTGCGCTTCCAGACGCCGATGCTTTATGCGATCGGCTTCGTTTCACTGTTCGTGTCCGGCGGACTGAGCGGGCCGTTCCTGGCGCAGCCGGTGCTCGATATTCCGCTGCACGACACGGCCTTCGTCGTGGGCCACTTCCATCTGATTATGGGTGTCGCGGCTATCTTTGGCATGTTCGCCGGGACTTACTACTGGTTCCCCAAGATGTTTGGCCGGATGATGAACGAGACCTGGGGCAAGATCCACTTCTTCATCACACTGGTGGGGACCTATTCAATCTTCATGCCTATGCACTATCTGGGCATGGCGGGGCAACCGCGGCGCTACTCCCAGTTCACGGAGCTCGCGTATCTGCAACATTTGATCCCGCTGAACCGGTTTATCACCTATGCCGCGATTATCACGATCTCGGCTCAGTTCATTTTCGTAATCAATCTGTTCTGGAGCATGTTCAAGGGTCCGAAGGCGAGCGACAATCCGTGGGAATCGACGACCTTGGAATGGATTACGACGACGCCTCCGCCGCACGACAATTTTGGAGGGCAGACGCCGGTGGTGAACCACGGTCCGTATGAATACAACGTGCCGGGCGCACCGCGGGATTATGTGATGCAGACCGACCCGGCGACAGTGGCATCGCACTAGAAAATGTCGCGGGCGAGGGCGCCCGGGCCACACGATTCAAGTCATGGCGACTTTCAGTCCTCCAGTTTCGATTGACGTACCTAGCACCGGCCAGGGCGGAGGCGGTGTGCGTCCGCCTGCTTACGGCGGAGGCGGCGACGGACGCGGCGATGGCTCTCCCGACTACGGACGACGGCTGCGCCGGGTGCGATTGGGGCTGGCGATCGGGCTGACTTCCGTGACCATGATTTTTGTCTCCCTGACCAGCGCCTACGTGGTGCGGCGTGGCTTACCAACGCTTGATGAGCGCACCAACACCTATACTCGCGATTGGATTCCGGTTGATCTTCCGATCTCACTACTGCTTGTGAACACAGCCTTGTTGCTGATGAGCAGCATCACGGTGGAATTAGCTCGCCGGCAGATTAAGCGGCAAGCGGCGCTGGCCCCGGTGCGCTCCATCCCCGGGGTTTCTCTGGGAGAAGGCAAATCGTTCCCGTGGTTAGGCGTCACGGTAGTGCTCGGGGGCGGCTTCCTGACCGGGCAGTGGATGGCATGGCGTGAGCTGGCGGATCGCGGTTTTTATCTGGCCACCAGCGCCAGCAGTTCTTTTGTCTATCTGCTGACTGCGACCCACGCGGTTCACCTGGCGGGAGGGATTCTGGTACTGCTGTACGCGGCCGCAGTTTCTCTGTTGAATAAGCCGGTCGAGGCGCGACGCATTGTCGTGGATGTTGCGGCCTGGTACTGGCACTTCATGTTTTTGTTGTGGCTGTACATCTTCGGGCTGGTGTGGTTTATCCGATAATTCACCAAGGAGACCGAAAACATGTCTGATGTCGCGGTGCAACACGGGATGGCCGATGCTTACGAGCCGTCGCTGTTTGGCACCTATTCCAAGAAGATCGGGATGTGGCTGTTCCTGCTCTCGGACACGCTGACGTTCGGAGCGCTGCTGTTCGCCTACAGCTACGGCCGCATTTCGAATCCGGATTGGCCCACGCCGTTCGGCAAGGAAAGCATTACCAACGCGACCGTCATGACCGGTTGCCTGCTGTCCAGTTCGTTGACGATGGTGCTGGCGGTGCTCGCTGCCCGGCGTGGCGATCGCAGTTGGACCCGCAACTGGATTCTCGGGACCATGTTCTTTGGCACCGCGTTCATCGTGCTTCACGGGATGGAGTGGACCAAGCTGATCGGCGAAGGCATGACCCCGTTCAAGAATCCGTGGGCGGCCAGCGTGCCTCAGTTTGGTGGGACATTCTTCACCCTGACTGGCATGCACATGTTGCACGTGACGATCGGCGTCATCTACCTCGGAGTGGTTTCCCTTCGCAAAGCTTTCTTGCCTATCCTGCTGGCGATCTGGGCAGTGGCGTGGTGGCAGATTCCGGCAGACAGTGTTTTCCATTACGGAGTCCACGCGCTGCTGGCGGGGTTTATTGTTTCTGCCGTGATCCTGATTCTGAAACCCAAAGTTTACGACGCGCACGATGTCGAAATCGCCGGCCTGTACTGGCACTTCGTCGATCTGGTCTGGATGTTCATTTTCCCGTTGGTTTATTTGATGTCCACGCGGGTGTGACATAGAAGTTAGCAGGATTTGTCGCGGGAATAGGGATTCCTCGCTTCGCTCGGAATGACAGTTGTCGAAGAGTCAGGAGAGACTATACATGCACAGCGCCGCCACAACACACGATGAAGGTAAGGGACAATACTTCTGGGTCTGGGGAGTGCTGCTGCTCCTCACCGCGGTCGAGGTCGTGCTCGCCTACAAACAGGTCTTTCAGCCGGTGCAGATGCTGGAGGCTCTGATGATTCTCTCGATTATCAAGTCGGCTTTGATCATCGGTTATTTCATGCACTTGAAATACGAGATCGCCGCCATGAAGTGGGTCATGATGACCGCCGTCACCGCTTGTCTGTGCCTGATGTGTATTTTCTTCCCTGACGCGTTTAGAATCGTTCATCTGGGAGTCCGATGAAGCTGCGCCTGGTCACACTCGCGTTCCTGGTTGTACTGTACGCCGGCCCGGCGTTCGCGCAGGGTTGCGCCATGTGTTACAGCACGGCTGCCGGTACCACCAAAGACGGGCAGCGGGCCATCAGTCGCGGCGTGCTGGTACTGTTGTTGCCCCCTCTGGGGTTCATGACTGTGGGCGCCGGCCTGGCATTCCGCTATGGCAAGAAGCGCGACGAAGAAGCGGAGTAGGCCAGGTCTTATTGCATGCCTGCTGCCTTGAAAACCATCTTCTTCGATGTTGGGAACACGCTTCTGTTCCCAGATCGATCGTATATCCTGGCATCCCTCCACGAAAGAAAACTGGCTCCCAGTCTCGATCAATGGCACGCCATCGAGCGTCGAACCAAGAAGGAATTCGACGAGATCCTGCAGCACGATGGCAAAGCCGATCACAGCTTCTGGTATTTGTTCTATTCCCACTTGCTCGAGGACCTGGGGATCGAGGACAACGCTTTACGTGACGAAATGGTGAATGCCACACGGGTTTCGGCGAACTGGCGCGAGATTCGCCCAGGCACGCGCGAGCTTTTGCTGCGGCTCCGTCAACGCTACCCGCTCGCTGTAATTTCCAATGCCGACGGCAAGATAGCCGACGTTCTCGGGCGTAGCGGCATTGCAGACTGCTTCCTCACCATCACGGACTCCGGCCTGGTCGGGAAGGAGAAACCCCATTCCGCCATATTTGAAACCGCCCTCCGAACCATGAATGCGGTGGCACAACACAGTTTGTACGTCGGCGATGTCTACTCCGTCGATTACCTGGGGGCAACCGGGGCGGGAATGCAAGCCATTTTGTTCGATGTCTCGGGAGCCTATCGCGAATCTGATCTAGCACGCGTGGAATCGTTGGAAGAATTAGAGAAGAAATTAGCGTAGGCGAACATGGTTCTGGCGCGTACCTACAACCAGATGATCTGATGATCGAGGCAGTCGGTGGAGATCGTCTGGTATAAATCCCGCAGAAATTCCGGCCCGTAACGTGCCAGGAAATAGATTCCCGCAATCTCGCGTTCCTGCAGGGTTTTGTGCGGATAGAGTGAATTGCACAACAGGTCGGCATGGCGGCCCAGGACTTCAGTCTGGCGCAACTCAGCCCGCGCCGCTTTGGAGCGCAGTTGCGTTAACTGGTGCTGCATTTTGGATGCCGCATTGGTAGCCGAGTCCACCAGGGTCGAATCCAGTCGGGACAGAGCGTCTCGAATTGCAGCCAGAGACTTTTCCAGCGAAGTTTCAGCCTGATCGAACGCCGCCTGCAATTCCCTCGGCAGGGTACGGGCAGCCATCAGTTCACGCAACGCTTCTGGACCGTGAAACAGTTCGGGCAAACGCAATCCATAGCGATCGAGCAATCCTGCAGGCTTAGGACCGGCAACGGTCGCCGAGAAACGCGGGACAATCGGAGTAACTCTCGCCAGAATAGCCTGATAAACCACAGATGCCTGGGCGAAGTAAGCGACTTCAGCGGAACCGCCGGCGTAGGCCAGCGTCGGCAACAAGTAATCCTGAATCACCGGTCGCAGCAGAGCATTGCCGCTGAAGTCGCCCGGCGACGATGCCACCTGTTTTATGAGTTCGGCCTGCGGGATTTGTTCTTCTTGAATCAAAAAGTCAGCAGTGCCGTTTCCGTTGACCCGGCGATGCACGGGGACCCGGGCACCGTTTCGCACCGTGAACAACAATGTTGACGAAGGTGTGACTTTGACTTGCTGATGGTAACCCGAAGCTTCCAATTCCCTGCCCCGAGCCAGGAGAGCCTCATCCAGTTCGGTGGCGCGCTCGACCGCAGCCCGGTAGACAGGTTCGGCAATCTGATGGAATTCCGGATCAGAAGCATCCATCAGGATTACGCCCCAATCCGCAAACACGCGCGCAAACAGCCGGGCAAAAGCAGCGCCGAAGGTTTCTCCCGGACGGTATGTCTCTCGAAGAATGTCGGACAGTGCGCCCGATCCCACCAGTTCCGCAGCCGAATCCACGAGCGGCGCAATATCCGGGCCGAATCGCACTGTCCCCACCGGCGCATCGTGCAATCCCTCCGTCGGCGCACTCAGCTTTTGCAGAACGCCATCCGATCCGGGCATCGAAACCTGATTTACTTCCTGCAGATCATGATCCTCGGTGGCGAGCCAGAAAACAGGCACGCAATCAACACTCGCCTGGGTTGCCTGATCCGCCAGTTTCACGGCAGTGAGCGCCTTGAAAATGGCAAACAAAGGGCCGCCGAAGAGTCCAACCTGCTGGCCGGTTACCGCCGCGGCGGCTCCCGCCCGCAGCCGGGCAATATTTTCCAGAGTTTTCGGTGAAGCTCCCCACGACCGATTTTGGCGCTCGAGGATGAGAGAAACACGCTGCCGGCGTTCCGGTGCGTAGGTCAAACGCGACGCCTCGTCCTTGAGCCATTGATTGAAATATGGGGAGCGGGGATAAAACTGCTGAACTTTGGGATAGGCGGAGAGAAAATCGGTGAACAGACGTGTGGTATGAGGGATTTGGCTGAAAGGCAAACACTCCGACTTCACGGGCGGTTCTCCTGACAGCGTTGGACGATGAAGCGCATGTTAAGTCAACCGCCCTCATTCTACAGGCAATGTCTTCAATCAGATGATGGTAGCGGTAGGAAGATGCAAAAACCAGGAACCGGGTTCCCTAACGCCATTTGAATTTCTGCCGATATTCCATGCAGAGGCGAGGCCCAGCGATGCAGCCCGAGCTTGTTCCCGGGAAATTGCGCGATGCAGAACGGCGAGAGCATCCTCGCTATCGTTTCAGTGTCCCGCTCACGATCCGCTCGGCGGCGGGGGAATCAATACCGGGGATAAGCATCGAAATCAGCGTGGGCGGGATCTCCGCAGTCTCCGCCGGTTTGCTGAAGGTCGACGAAATCGTGGAACTGGACCCGGTTGCCGCCGGAAAAGTGTCGGCACGGGTACGGCGCAGGATTGGGAGGGTCTATGGGTTTGAATTCGTGAATCTTGCTCCGGATCAATCTCAGCGAATCGCAGAAGTCTGCAAAACACTTCCGCGGCACAAGGGCACAGTCGTGACGGGATTGCTCTAGGTTTCGCTGCAAAGACTACTGAAGCGACCCCCCCTGCTCCAGCACCATCTTGTACGCGACGTAGTATTTGTAGATGTTGCTAACGTACTGGACGGTCACTTGCCCCACACTCTGCGAAACCAGCAGTTCGACATTGCCAAACCACTTGTTCGGATCAAGCCCCCGAGAGGGCGCTTTCTTTCGAAGTTCAGCGATGCGATTCGGCCCGGCGTTGTATGAGGCGAACGTAAGCAACAACCGGTTCTCCGGATCGATATTCGGGTCGTTGAAATATTTGTCAGCGATGTCGCGCAAGAGCTCGATTCCCGCATGAATATTGTTCTCGGCCGTCATCACGTTGGGAATGTTGATGGGGGGCGCTGCCGCGGTCGCAGGCTTGATCTGCATGATCCCAACCGCGCCGCCGTTTCTCGCCGACTGTTCGAGCATAGACTCCTGGTAGCCCTGTGCCACGATCATCAGATAGTCGAATCCATACTGCGACGCATACTTCTTGAAGAAAACAACCATCGCATTGAATTTTTTTACTTCGGCCTCGGAAGTCGGGTTCTTTATCCAATGAGAGTTTTCCAGGTATCGCCGCTGCAGGGTATTGCCGAATGACGTCCCAACGCCGTGGGTCTTGACGAACTCATCCACCAGTAGCTTGAACTGAGGGTTGTCCTTGCGCATCGCAAAGGCGAAGTTTCCTTCTTCGGCGATCGTGAGATTCAGGAGAGGGACAATGTTGGGAAGCACACTGGCCCAGAGGCTTGCACGCTGGGTGATCGTTACGGTTGCCGGGATTATACCCGCATTCACCATTTCCAGCAGGTCTTCGTCCATCAGATTCTTATCGGCGCTCTGGATGAGTATGGGCGGCTTCCCTGCTTTCCGTAATGACTCGTTCACTCTTTCCAGGTTCCCTTGGTACGTGGTGACCGGGTTAACGAAAACCTTCTTACCGCCCAGATCTTGCAACGAGGAAACAGGGCCGAATTCTCTTCCGGTGACGATAATCTGTTTCACGTCGGTCAGAAACGGCACGGAAAAAGCGACCCGCTGCTCCCGTTCAGGAGTCGGGACCACTCCGTAGGCGATCAGGTCGCCCACTCCCGCGGTCAAGGCCAATTCAATCTGATCAAGACGCAGCGGAATAAAGGTGACTTGTATGTGTCTCTTGCCGGTGTGCAGTTTCTGGTTGACGAACTGCTCGAATTCCCGCAGTGCTTCGTAGTAAATCCCCTGCGGCCGGCCGTCTACATAGAAGAAACTGGAGCGACTGAATAGGACGAGCGCCCGAATGCTCTGGTGCTTGACCATTTCGTCCAAGTCACCGGTGCGGCGCTTAAAACTTATCGGCAAACCGGAGTCAGTGGACTGGGAGGAAGTGTCCTCCGCTGCAACGACGACAGCCGTGCATGCGGACCTGCGGGATGCGACCGCGGGCAAGAGGCAAAACCACAATGCAAGCCACACCCGTCGTCGTCGCTTCGGGGTAGTTTTTATCGACATGACTGTCCGCGCGACTTTTAGGTCGCGTGAGTGGCAACAAATGAAGGCTCGACCGGCGCGCCCGCTCAGATCATCATTGCGAGACTGCTTTAGCGGTGCTCTTGCTGGCGTCCTTGATGCCGACCGCCGTCTTCTCACCGCCCTTTTCCGTGTACTTCACAGTGACCTGGGCACCTTCTTTGCCCGTCATGTATGTATCGACGCTGGCTTTTTCCATGCCTTTGCCGGCGTCTTTCGCACCCTTCACTGTAGTCTGGTCGGTGTATTTGATCGTATGCTCCGTGCCGTCAGCTGTCTTGACAACCATCGTCTTAGTCGTCTTGTCTACACTCTTGACCACGCCGCTGACCACGTGAAACATGTCGTCCGCGGCTGCGCTCTGCCAGCTGCCCACGACGGCGAAAACCAGAAAAGCGGCTAATATCGCTACACCCCACCTGGAAGGAAATGACATGGTGATTCTCCTTTGGATTCGGCAATGCTGAATCGTATGAGCGCGCCAGTTATTGAGTAACTGGCAAAACAGACAGTATATGGAGATAGCATCGTCCTAACCGCGCAAAGCCCCTTATCAGGCAAACGCGTCGCAACCTATCTTCTTCCTAATGAAAGACTTACGGGGAACGCATCCGCCGTTTGACTTCGCCCCTTTTTCCTCCTACATTGAAAGCAGTTCTTTGCAGGCCATTCCCACCAGTGGGGGCGTCACGGCTTCGACGGAGATGCTTGCGGCCAAGAGGCATGCCGGGGTGCACACACCCGTAATCGTGGGCAAAATGATAATTGCCAATCAACAAATGGCATACGCAGCCTAATTAGTTAGGCAGCCGCTTTCCACCGCTTCGTCCTCGGGCGGTGAGCGAGCGTCACACAGAGGGCTGCTCTTCTCGGCTACGTCTGGGCCGAGAGGCTAAGATTTCAGGCTAGCGGAACGCGTTTCTTGTCCGTTCTGAGCGCGGGCCGCGAACGTCCTGGGAGGGTGGAAAGGCAAAGCCGGGGCATGAACGTGAATAAGCATGTAGTCTCTTGACCAGTAACATTTTCGGACGCGGGTTCGACTCCCGCCGCCTCCACCAATATCTAGTTACTTATCGACGCGTTTCGTACGACAGTGTTTCGCCGCCGCTGTTCACTAGCCTTGATCATTTCGGTCATGTCTGCCGCTGGCCGTATCTCGAAAATGCTGCCGTACTTCAGGGCCGGATGCTGCGCCACGAGCTGTATGGCGTGATTCATGTCTCGCGCCTCAAGGACGAGAATGCCGCCGAGTTGTTCCTTGGTTTCCGCATAGGGACCGTCCGTGGTTGCGACTTTGCCATTCTTCCAATACAGGCTCAAGGCGGTTTCCGCAGGCTGGAGCGCTTCTCCACCAGCCCAATGCCCGTTGGCGCGAAGATGGTCGTCGTATTCAAAGCATGAATCGAACATGGCGTTTTGTTCAGCCTCGGTCCGGGCCTCGTGTTTGTCTTTGTCGTAGTATCCCAAACAGATGTATTTCATCGTTCTCCTCCTCTTGGTGGGAGCCAGCGGCACAGTCTTGCCCGCCAGATCGTTCATCCTATAGTCGTCGCGCAGCCCAAAAATCGACAGTAGAAGCGAATTTGTTTATTTCAATTCCTCGAACTGGATGCCCCACCCGTGGCGGTTTCACGGGCGCGATGCCGAGGGCATCAGGAGATTTTGCGGCAATAACAGGAACGCGACAATTCAGCTGTGACCGGGGAACATGCAGGAAGAGTTCACTGCAGCCCACCCGTGAAATTGGCACGGGTGGCCGGGTGAGGGCCAGCCCCTCACCAGGGGAACCGTTGGGGTTCACAATCGCGGCGTTGCAGGACTTACGGCGTCCGCAAAAAACCGTGAAACACAGTGCCCGAGTCGGCGTAGCGTCCGGTGATAGCCCCCGCTGTGTTGATACCGTCGGGTATAGTCCCCTGCCCCGCGCCTGTGCCTGCTCCGGGAGCGTTAAATTCGGTGATGGTGCCGTCCGCGGCACGCACGGCACCATGAAACACGCTGCCGGAGTCGGTGTAATCTCCCGCGATCACACCGGCGGTGTTGATATCGCCATCAGGGCCGGTTCCCTGATCGTTGCCTGTACCTGCGCCTTGAGCATTAAACTTGGTGATCTTGCCGTTCTTGGCGCGCACTATTCCGTGAAGCACGCTGCCGGAATCAAAGTAATACCCAGCAATTACGCCGGCAGTGTTAATGGGCCCGACGACTGTTCCCTGATGAATGCCTGTGCCAGCGCCGGAAGCGTCGATCTTGGTGATGGTGCCGTTTGTAGCGCGCACGAAGCCATGATGCACGCCGCCGGAGTCACGGTATTCTCCTGCGATCACGCCTGCCGTGTTGATCCCTAAGGCGATGGTCCCCTGCCCCAGGCTTGTGCCTGCGCCAGGAGCGTCGAAGGTGGTAATGGTACCGTCCGTAGCGCGCACGAAGGCGTGGAACACGCTGCCGGAGTCAGCAAAAGTTCCGACGATCGTACCCGCGGTGTTGATATGCAAACCTTCGGTTCCCTGAAAGCCGCCTGTGCCTGCGCCGGGCGCGTCGAACGTGGTGACTGTGTGGTTCTTAGCGCGGACGAAGCCATGGTGCACGCTGCCAGAGTCATCGTAATATCCCACGATCACGCCTGCTGCGTTAAGGTCTCTAGGGAAGGTACCCTGACCGACGCTTGTACCCGCGCCCCGAACCTTGAACGTGGTGATCGTGCCGCTTGTAGCGCGCACGAAACCATGATGCACGCTCCCGGAATCAAGATAATGCCCCGTGATCACCCCAGCGGTGTTGATACCAAATGGAAGCGTTCCCTGACCGAAGGCGGTGCCTGCCCCCGGAGCGTCAAACGTGGTAATGGTTTGCGCAACCGCCGGAACCACGACCAAGGCAAAGGTGAGAGTGAGTAAGACGGCGGTCAGTAGGTTGAGCTTCGAAAGTGGCTTGGTTTGGCGCGAAATTCGTTTCAATCCGTAATCTCCTTGTTACTTCAATAGCGGCCTCATTCTACGCCTATCTCGCGGGTTCGCGACAGTGTGAATAGATTTTCATCAGGAGTGCAAAGAATGGGTATGCGATCCCTACCAACAGGGGGCTGGCCCAGCCTCCGCATTCGTCATGTCGTGGGCAGGAGAAGCGTATACTCCGCAAGTCGGAGATCGAATCGGAACTCCCGATCTTAATCTCGACCTTAGGCAAGAACTAAACATTAGGAGAAGCCATGTCCCACCATTACTCCGGTCCCGATTTTGGGTTCCCCCATGGGGACGCCCGCCTAGACTTAACCGATCTGTATGCTTTCCCTAAGCCTGGGGATGCTGGCAAGTCGATCCTGATTATGAACGTGCATCCGTCCGCCGGTGCCAACCCGCCAGGGCCCACGACCGCCGTCGCCTTTTCGCCCGATGCGATTTATGAACTTAAGATTGATACCAACGGCGATAAGGTCGCCGATATCGCCTACCGAGTGCGCGTCACATCCTCCCCGGGCGGCGCGCAAACCGCGACGCTTCGCCGGGTTGAGGGTGCGCAAGCCGCTGGGACCGGGGACGACGGGAAGATCATCGTCGAGGGAGTGCCGGTCTCGACGGAGAAAGAGACGCAGGTGACCGAGGCGGGCGACCACCGCTTCTTCATCGGCTGGCGCAGCGATCCCTTTTTCTTCGACGTAAATGGCGCACTGAACAATCTGCAATTCACCGGTACCGATTACTTCGCTGACGCGGACGTGTGCAGCATCGTGCTGGAAGTGCCCAACTCTGCGCTCAGCACTAAAAAGATGGGCCTATGGGCTCGCACACTCGAGGGCAGCACCGGAAAATGGGTGCAGGCGGATCGCGGTGCGCGTCCCAATCAAACTCCGTTTCTCGCCGGCGAGCAGAACGCCGCCTATCTTGCTGCGGAGCCAGCGGACGATGCCCGCTTTATTCCCGTCTTCGCGCACGCGCTGGAACACACCGGTGGGTATACGCCGGCGGAAGCCACGCGAGTAGCCGGGACCCTGCTGCCGGACGTCCTCCTCTATGATCCCACGCAACCGGCGTCCTTCCCCAACAATGGCCGGGCACTCAGCGACGACGTCGTGGATTTCTTTCTTCCTATCCTCACCAATGGAAAGGTGACGGGAGATGGGGTAGGGCCTCACCAAGACCTGCTCGCCGCATTCCCCTACGTAGGCCCGCCACACAAAGCCCGGGCTGCAAAACTGGCCGCGTAAGCCTGGACACGTATCCCCCCTCAATCCTGGCGTTGGATTGAGGGGGCATATTCAGCCTGCAGATTTCTGTCAC
Source organism: uncultured Acidobacteriota bacterium (assembly GCA_963788605.1). Lineage (GTDB taxonomy): Bacteria > Acidobacteriota > Terriglobia > Terriglobales > Acidobacteriaceae > JABDBE01. Next base: position 184,956 of record CAWBHD010000002.1, read on the forward strand.
TGTTTCAGGTAGCGAAGCGCAACGCATCCTGATTTGAAAATCTTTGAGTCAACGAGTTTTAGTTGCAATCTCTTTGGCAGGCTAACACCTTCTAACAACCGTCTTCCTTCTCCGGCGATGATTGGCTGAACGACAAAGCGATATTCATCCACCAGGCCAAGCTCTATCAGTTGTGAAGGGATGCTCACACCGCCGACTAAAATATTTTTGCCTTGCTCGTGTTTCGAGTCTAACTATTTCGTCTTTAAGGTTTGCACGAACGATCTTCGTGTTTTTATCTTCGGCGCCCTCTAATGATTGTGAAAAAACGATTTTGTTTGTGGAGACAAATGTTTTCGCAAATTCGCGATCTGCTTTTGTCTCAGAAGGATTGTTTGCGACATCAGGCCAATAAGGAACCATCAATTGATAGGTTTTACGCCCGTAGACGAGCAGGTCGGCATCTCGCAGGAGCAGCCTATAGTGATCGAGCAGTTCTTCATCGGCAATCATCTTGGAGTGATCGCAGCAGCCATCCAGGGTAATGTTGATGGCGAAGATTACGTTTCTCATTGGGTTATCCTGCTTCCTTTTGATGTCCCAGCGCTTACCAGAGTGTGAGGCCTAATGCGCTGGTCGTTCATGCTATCGATCGTTCATGCTCTCGATCGTTCATCCAAAAGTCGTCGCGGACGCGCCTTTTGCACGGTTCGGCTTAGCGACCTTCGGTTCCGTCCGACCACCGTTGCACGCGAACCACGAACGTGCGTCAGGTGCTCGTGGTCGTCATTAAGGCCAAGTACGGGAGAACCCGGCAGATTCGCTCCCCAGATTGCAGGGTCGGTGTCCGGAAAGAAAAACATGAGGTGGGGAGGCCAGTGTGGGGCGCTGTCGCCGCCGTATCCCTGCTTCGACATCATGTAGCACATCGCACCGGGTTCCATCGCCGGCAGTTCTTTTTTGGCGATGGCGGCGGCGATGGTCTCGTTCACCTGAGCTTGCGTACGCCCCGCCAGGACCAAGTCGGTCCTTTTCGAGGTTGCCAGGAGGTACGAACGCGCGGCTGCCGGATTCATAACATATGGGGACCCGCACTTTCGGATTCCAAAAGTCAGCATCGGGTGCGGAAGTCCACCCACGTCCCACGATACACACGAAACCGTTTTTGCCTTTGACCGCCGTTTCGAAACCATGACGTCCAAGAACCAGGACCTCTGCATCGCGTGAAATGGACTCCGGTGCTGCGCTGCGCGCCAGGGCTATTTCCGCATCCCTGATCCGTCATGAGGTATTGGTCGATCGGGGCCATGCTTCGGATGAGGTGTCACGGCGTCCTGTGCCATCGCCGGGTACACCGTTCCGAGCACCACAAGCAGTGTGAAGCCTTTGATCGCGATTGCGCTAACCTTCTTTTTCGGCATTGTTTTCCTCCTCGAGAATGGGCCTTTGACATGTCAGCCGCCGCGATCGGATCGCTACATGGAGCTCCGTGCAGACGGTTGCGAACCGTCCCGGCGCGCGCGGCAGACTATTCCGTTGCTCCGTTCGGGTCCGGGAAGAAAAGAAGCTCGCGCACCTCGCCGGCCACATCGCAGGCGATGGCAGCCTTCTTCGCCCAGGCCAGCGCCTCGTCGATATCGGCGCATTCCAGTATCCAAAATCCGCCCATGTGCTCCTTGGTCTCGGTGTACGGTCCGTCGGTGACGAGCACCTTGCCGTCGGGCTGCTTCCGCAGCGTCTTCGCGCTGCCGGCCGGGGAAATGCCGCAGGCGAACTTCCTGACGCCGGCAGCAATCATTTCGCGGTTGAGCGCGTGGATCTCCTCGATCATCGCTTCGGTTACGGTGGACGGGTCGAAGTCGTCGGGGAGGTAGTTAGCAACCAGATACTGTGGCATGACTTTTTCTCCTTGTTTTCTGTGGTTTGTTCCCGATGGCTCGTTTCCTGTTCACTCAGGAGCCGTAGCTCATCGTTCTTATGTCCTATAGTCGTTGGGGAGACGGAAAATCGACAGCTATCCCAATTTTTATTTCAGCTGCCGAATCCGCTCTTGCAGGAATTGCCGCTCTGGTTCTTGTTGGGTCAGGGCCAGCGCCTTCTCATACGAAGCACGAGCCTCAGATGTCCTGCCGAGCCTGCGGTACATATCTGCGCGGGCGGAATGCGCCAGGTAGTAATTCGCCAATTCACCATGTGCCAACACCGCGTCGATATGCGCCAGACCGGCCTCTGGACCATCGCACATGGCAATGGCCACGGCACGATTCAGCTGTACAACCGGCGAAGGCTGAATTCGTACCAATTGGTCGTAAAGCGCAACAATCTGCCGCCAGTCGGTCATAGCGACCGATTCGGCTTTCGCATGAACGGCTGCAATCGCAGCCTGCAATGTGTAAGAGCCGAAGCGGCGGGACTTCAAGGCTTTTTCCAGCAATGCCAGTCCCTCCGCGATCTGATCCCGGTTCCAGAGCGAGCGATTCTGGTTCTCCAGCAAGATCAGCTCGCCAGTCGGCGACATTCTCGCGGCGTGACGGGATTCCTGTAGCAACATCAGGGAAAGCAGCCCGGTTACTTCTGAGCCCACGCCTTCTGGTTCTGGCCCCAGTTCTTTCAGCAACCGGCCCAGTCGAATCGCCTCGCTGGTTAGCTCTGCCCGCGTTACCTCCGCTCCCGCCGCAGCCGAATAACCCTCGTTAAAGACGAGATAAATGACGTGAAGCACCGCGCCCAGTCGTTCCGGCAATTCCTGCTGCGTCGGCACCTCGTACGGAATCGGTGTCTCTCGAATCTTTGCCTTCGCGCGTACGATGCGCTGCGCCAGGGTACGCGGCGTGGTGAGGAAAGCCTTGGCTATCTCCTCTGTGGTCAGCCCGCACACCTCACGCAAGGTGAGCGCAACGCGTGCTTCCGGCGCTAGAGAGGGATGACAGCAGGTAAAAATCAGGCGCAGCCGGTCGTCTTCAAGGCGGTCGTCCTCATTGTTATCTGAGCTCTCCGCCGAACTCATTTGGGCTTCGAGATATCGCGCGAGCTCGTCTTGAGACGCATCCGATCGTGCCCGTCGACGCAGAGTATCAATAGCTTTGAATCGGGCCGTCGAAATCAGCCATGGTCGCGGGTTGCCGGGCACTCCACTGCTCGGCCACAGGCTCAGCGCAGCTGCAAAGGCTTCGTGCATGGCCTCCTCCGCAAGGTCAAAATCACCCAGCAGGCGGATCAGAGTCGCCAGGATTCGTCCTGAATCCGCACGATAAAGGGAGTCGAGCAATTCGCGTGTCTGCTCGCTGCAATCCTCGGACATGACACGCTCGGACATGACGACGACGATAGCAAACCAGCTACGCCGAATCAATTTGGCAAACCGCGCGGTTGGTTTGGCCGGGGTCGTCGCCTTTATGCGCTGGCAGCCGACGCTTTTGGCTCCGATGTTATGAGCCACTCCAGGGTGGAGAATGGGAGGTAGACGCTGGGCGCCTCCATCTCGGCCATAGCGCTGCCTGTAATCTCGCGCATGGCCGCAATCATGTCCTCGCTGATGAAGCTGAAGCCGATTTCGTCGGTAGCCGCGATCGTTCCACGGAACGCTCTGCTGAACAGAGAAACTTTGACAATCACCGTTCGACCGGCCAGTTTTGCTCTATAGGAAGACGAACTCGGCTGCGGCATGGTTTCCTTTCCGGATCGCATTATTGCCGGTGAAATCCCCGAACTGACAATGCGACTGCCTTTAGATTCAGCTCGCATTCTGGATTTGACAACGCCATTCGCCCATTTGCTGTTACTCGCGTAATCGGCAGGCCAATCGCCGACAATTCATTTGTGGGAAGCCCTCCTAACCGCTATTATGCTTCCGATTCTGGTTTGTGCTCGCCTGCCGCCGTAGTGCGGCGCGAGTGTTGCTGATCCGACGACCAATTGGTGGAACAAGAAAGCTTGAAGGTCTCTGGATGAATTCGAGAATTAAGGCTGCGGTTTTCTGGCTCGTGATTCTAGTCTCGGCATTCTTGCTTTGGCAGACTGTCAGGCGCAGTCCGAACCAACAGGCCACACCAGAGATCAGCTATTCAGAGTTCCTTTCGCAAGTGGAAGCAGGCAACGTCACCAAGGTGACGATTTCCAGGAATCAGATCTACGGCCGATCTCGTGACAACAGCTCGTTCCGCGTTACTGCGCCGACGAACCAAGAGGGCATGCTGCTCACGCTTCGCCAGAAGAATGTGGAGGTCTGGTTCAAAGATTCGGCCAGTGTAGATCGGTCAACTTGGCTATTGAATCTAGCTCCGCTCTTTCTACTGGCAGCACTTTGGTTCTTCATGATCCGGCAGATGAGAGCAAGACAGGTTCAAACACAAGCGGACGGAACCGTACAAAACGCCGACACACGCTGGTCCAGCAGGTGAGGGTTAGCGAAAACGAGACTCGCTAGGAGGATCCACGATGGACGTTTCGCAAACTTTTGAAGTCTTCTTGTACGGGGTCATAGCTCTTTTTGCCGTGGGCACGATCCTGAGCGGCTTCTTCCAGGTCAGGACCGCCGAAGCGGTCGTGATCCAGCGCATGGGCAAATTCCTCCACGTAGCCAGTGCCGGCATCAACTTCAAGCTGCCCTGGCTCGACCAGATCGCCGGCCGCATCGACTTGCGCGTCCAGCAACTGGCGCTCGATGTCGAGACCAAGACCAAAGACAACGTCTTCGTAAAGATTCCCGTCTCCGTCCAATATCATGTGATCCCTGAGAAGGTTTACGAGGCGTTCTATAAGTTGGCCAATCCCAAGCAGCAGATTTCTTCTTATGTGTTCAACGTGATTCTTGGCCACGTTCCCAAGATGATTCTGGACGATGCCTTCCTCCAGCAGTCCGATATCGCCATCGCAATTAAAGAGGGCTTGGACGATGTGATGAAGACCTACGGTTACGCCATCGACCAGGCGCTGGTGACCGACATCGAGCCTGACGCCAAAGTAAAAGCCGCGATGAATGAAATTAATGCCGCCCAACGCGAGCAGGTCGCTGCTAACGCTCGCGGCGAAGCCGAGAAAATCCTCAAGGTGAAACAGGCGGAGGCTGAAGCCCAGAGTAAGGCTTTGCAAGGCCAGGGCATCGCGAATCAACGCAAGGCGATCATCGAAGGGCTCAAAGAGTCGGTGGAAGCCTTCTCCGCCGCTGTCGAAGGCACGACTCCCAAAGATGTGATGATGCTGGTGCTGGTCACGCAATATCTAGACACGCTCAAAGAGATTGGGGCGCAGGACAAGAGCAATACTCTGTTCATCTCTCATTCCCCGGCCGCAATTGGAGACCTGTTTCGGCAGATGCAGGACGCAGTCATGATTGGACAAAAGGGGGCGTCGGTCAGCCAGTGAACAACCCGGAATTGTTCACGGAAATGAGCTACAATTTTCACCTGCCGCTGGCCACAGCCCAGAGCCAGGCTGCAAGAGTTGTTTTGTGGGAGGGGCACCGCGTCAGCGGTGCCAATAAGGTCCTCGAGAGATACGGGCTTTGACCCTTGAGGTTAGCCGAATCGCACGCCAGGAGAAAAATATGGCAACCGTTTTGAATATCGATCCAAGCGCAGGCAAAGTTTCCAACTTCGTGTCTCAAACTCGCAAGATGCTGATTAACGGTAAGTGGGTAGCGTCGGCATCAGGCAAGACGTTCCCCGTCTACAATCCGGCGACCGGCGAGGTCCTCGCCCAGGTAGCCGAAGGTGATCGCGAAGATATTGACCGTGCCGTGAAGGCAGCCCGCGCTGCTTTTGAGACCGGCCGCTGGTCGCAACTAACTCCCTCCGAGCGCGGCCGCATGATCTGGAAGCTGGCCGACCTGCTCGAAGACAACCTGGAGGAGTTCGCGGAACTCGAGTCCCTCGACAACGGCAAACCCTTGAAGGTAGCCCGCGTCGCCGATGTTCCGCTCGCCGTAGATCTCCTTCGATACATGGCGGGGTGGGCTACCAAGATTGAGGGGAACACGATTCCGATTTCAGTGCCTTATGCGCCCGGGGCAAAATTTCTCGCATACACTTTGCGGGAGCCGGTGGGTGTTGTGGGACAGATTATTCCGTGGAATTTTCCTTTGTTGATGGCGGCCTGGAAGCTGGGTCCAGCCTTGGCTACGGGGAATACGGTTGTTCTTAAGCCAGCCGAGCAGACGCCGCTCACCGCCTTGCGTCTAGGGGAGTTGATCCAGGAGGCGGGGATTCCCGAGGGCGTTGTAAACATCGTCCCGGGCTACGGGGAGACTGCGGGAGCGGCGCTGGCTGCTCATCCGGGAGTGGACAAGGTCGCGTTTACTGGCTCGACCGAAGTCGGCAAACTTATTCTGCAGGCAGCTGCGGGGAATCTGAAGAAAGTCTCATTGGAGCTCGGCGGCAAATCTCCGAATGTGGTTTTTGCCGACGTCGATCTTGACAGCGCGATCGCCGGCGCTGCCAGCGCGATCTTCTTCAACCACGGACAGTGTTGCTGCGCGGGCTCGCGTCTCTACGTCGAGAACAGCATTTTCGACAAAGTCGTCGAAGGTGTGGCCGAGCATGCGAAGAAGATCAATGTAGGGTCGGGCATGGAGCCTTCGACTGATATGGGCCCGCTCGTCTCCGCCGAGCAACTCAATCGGGTGTGCGGATTCTTGGAATCGGGCTTCTCCGAAGGCGCCAAGGCAGTCGTCGGAGGAGGCCGTCATGGCGATAAGGGCTACTTCGTGAAGCCGACGGTTTTAGTGAACACGAACGAGAAAATGAAAGTTGTGCAGGAAGAGATCTTCGGGCCGGTGGTTACGGCCATTCCTTTCCGCGATGCCGGAGAACTGCTTAAGCAGGCCAATGATTCGGTTTACGGTCTGGCTGCGGGAGTCTGGACGCGCGATATCCAGAAGGCACATCGTTTGGCTTCCCAACTCCGCGCCGGTACGGTGTGGATTAACTGCTACAACATTTTCGATGCTGCCATGCCCTTCGGTGGATACAAGCAGTCGGGCTGGGGCCGCGAGATGGGTCACGAGGTGTTGGAGCAATATACCGAAGTCAAGGCGGTGTGCACCGCGCTATAAGTGACTAGGTCTTCTGCGACGATGGAAAAGCGGGCGTGCCGCCTGTCCCGAAGGGCGAGGACGCCCGGCCTCCATTCGTCAAGGATTTGTCTAAGAAAGCAGACGAACGTGCCCAGCGAGTCGAGAATCAAGAGCGATCTGGCAGAATCGTTCTTCATAAGCCCTCGCAGCGGTAAAACGTCCGAGTCATCACAGTAAACGATTCCTGCGCTCAATCCAGCGGCAGCAGGTAGCCGGGCGTTTTGCCCAAGCGGCCGCCGAAAGCTTGGGCATCCAGCACTGACATGTCCCACGTGGTCCATGAGGCCGGCGTGAGTCGTAGGGTGACGTCATCGAACGATGCAAACACCGGTCCGATGTGAGGATCGGAAATCGCTTCGGGGCTCATGTACCGGCCGTGTATGCGGCGATTAAGTTCCTGGGACTGATCGCCTGAAATCAGTTCCACTTTTCCGGCAGCGGTTACGCCGCGCTCGGCTCGGGGCTGGCGTACGTCCACCATCAGCGACGCCTTCGGTCGGGCGGCGACGTTGCGCGCCTTCCGGCTCTTGGACGATGTCGCGACGAACAGGTGGCCGGCTTCGAAGAGATACCAGACGGCGGTGAGATGGATGGTGGAGTCTGGGTTCTCGGTTGCGAGGGTTGCAATGTAGCGTCCCTGCAAAAGTTGCTGGAGCGTTGGGTCCAGTGTTTGGCTTGGCATTTTTCCTCCAGCCCCATTTGGGTAGGGTCAATTCTGCCACTTCATTCGAGACTCAGCAATCAATAGGCGGCCTGGGACCCGGGCCTTTTCGTCCTTGGAGAGTTTATAGGTTCTCTTACATCTGTTCGTTTTCGGACAGCTTATTCCACGCCCGCACAGTCAACCACTGAGTAATCAATCTATCTGTGCCGCTCCTCCCTGTTGAATCAGCAGTTTGCGCCTTGCTAGGGGCTGGCCCGCTGGGTGCAATTCCCTACTCCATGGAAAGCCTACAGACCTCCGCTGAGTATCGAGCCGGGAGAATTCCGGTCGAGAGTGGGTTAGCCGGACGAGTGCTGATTGCCGACGATCAGGCGCACGTTCTGGACGCTTTGCAGTTGTTGCTCAAGAGTCACGGCTACCGGACAGAAGCCGCGACGCATCCGACGCGGGTGCTGCGGGCGCTCCAGTCAGGCGAGTTCGATGTTGTCCTCATGGATTTGAATTACACTCGCGACACGACCGCGGGGGGCGAGGGCCTGGAACTGGTTTCGCAGATTCGCATGATTGATGAGAACCTGCCGCTGGTGGTGATGACGGCGTGGAGCAGTGTTGACCTGGCCGTGGAAGCGATGCGGCGGGGCGCGTCCGATTTCGTGCAGAAGCCCTGGGACAACCGACAACTACTGGAGAAGCTGGAAACGCAGGTAGAGCGGTGCCGGCGGTTGCGGCAGGTACAGCGGCAACGCGCGGACGAACTGCAGGATGCTCGCGACATTCAGAGCAATCTGCTGCCGAAGAATATCCCTCAGATAAAAGATTACGAGATCGCGGGAATGACGCAGCCGGTGCGTCATGTAGGTGGAGATTATTACAATGTAGTTCGCATTAGCGAGACGCAGACGGTGTTGTGCATTGCGGACGTTGCGGGCAAAGGGATGCCGGCGGCGCTGCTGATGTCCAGCCTGCAGGCGGCTTTGAAACCGCTGATGTGGGACAGCCAGTCTCCGCCCGAGTTGTGCCGCAGACTGAATCGGATTCTGTGCGAGATCGCGCCGGTGGGAAAGTTCGTATCGTTCTTTTATGCGGTGCTCGACAGCAAGAGCAACCGGCTCACCTATTGCAATGCCGGACACAATCCTCCGGTGCTGGTGCGGAGCAATGGCGCAGCCAGCGAATTGAATGCGGCGGGCGCGGTGTTGGGACAGTTTCCGGATTGGGTTTACGAGCAGAGCGAGCTTCAGTTGGGATCCGGCGATACTCTTCTGCTGTTCACCGATGGCATGGTTGAAGCCTGCAGCCAGAATGATGAGGAGCCGTTTGGCGAAGCACGCCTGGTCGAGATCGCAAGGGAGAATCGTGGCGGGCGGGCTGGCGATTTGGAAAAATTGCTGACCCAGGCGGCATCGAAACATTGCGGCGGACGCTTCCAGGATGATGCCAGCATGATCGTTCTGCGGGCGGTCTGACCTGAGTTGGGGCAACCCTGAAACGCGCCGCCTGGGGCCGGCTTTTCGGAATCTACTATTCGACCTCGTAGCTCTATGGCACGTTCGTGGGGTTTGACCCAGCCCAATGTCGTGTTACTTTCTGCAGCATGGAACGCTGGGCGATAAGACCGCTGGGCTTGTCAGTTCTAATTTGCCTGCTGGCGCTTGTCGTGCTGATCTTAATTTTGCCGCAAGTAGACCTTCCGGATACGGCCTTTCACGGAGACACGGCTCCGGTTGACGTACATTCGCGGGCAACCTATTCGCCCGGTCTACTCAGTATTGGCACAGTTATCCCGTTTAGTTTTTCTACTCACCCTGCTTCGCGCGGCCCCGAGCATGATTCGGTGTCTGCTCCCGTAACATCGCGTTTCTTGCCACTCCTCCATCGTTCGCTCCGCTGCTAGAAAACTCGCCGCAAGCTGCGTTCAAGCTTGCTCTGGATGGTCAGAGCAAAGGAAGGGGCAGTGCGGTGACAAGACCGGGGCTCTGGGGGAGGCCCGGTGTTTCTGTCCTGTCCCGTTCTTTTTGAAACAAGCCGCACCCAAGGAGGATCAATTTTATGGAGAACAGGTACCGGGTACCCATCTTTCTTGCAGTCGAGAGATTGCAAGAGGCGTCCCAGCAAGCTGGGCTGACGGAAGACGATATCAGCGGTCTGCTGGCCTCTGGGCTTGATATATCCGATGCGGTGATGTACGTCGAGTCCGTGTTGTCAAACCGAGTGCACTGAGCAGGTCGCAATCCTTCCCCCTTTACCTGCTTTCCGGCGCATCCCCCTTTGGATTTCTCCCTAGTAGTCTGCGTCCGAGAGGCAGTGCGTCCTGCAGAATCCAGAGCGCAATTCTGACTGCGTTTAGGTCTAGCCGGTGCCGCACCGGCGGGGACGCCCTCGTCTCGGGCTTTCGCGGGTACAATAGGGTCGAAGAGGAAACCTATGTCCGTGACCCGTTCCCTACGTCCTGATCACGCGTCCGCGTCCATTGTTTCGACCGAGATTCCGCCTGTTCCGTTAACGATTGAAGGCTATAGCGTGCTGCACCAGATGATGCGCTTTCGCTGGTCAGCATGGCGGCCGCTGCGGCCATCACAAAAGACCGAGATCATTCACGAGGCCAGTGGCGTGCTGGCTAAGATGGAGCAGAACGCGTCTGGCCAGTCGGGACTTTTTTCCTTGCTCGGACATAAGGGCGACCTGATGTTTGTTCATTTCCGGCAATCGTTTGAGGATCTGAACCAGGCAGAATTGCAGATCGCCGGCCTTCGACTGAGCGATTATCTTGAACCCACCACGTCGTACCTCTCGGTCATTGAGCTTGGGCTGTACGAATCCACGATCAAGGCCTATACCGAGTTGGCGGAGCGGGGGATAGCGGCCCACTCCGAGGAATGGAATCAGTCGATTAAGAATACGCTGGCGCGGCAGAAGGAAGCCATGCGGCCACGCTTGTTCCCGGAGCTTCCCAAGCACAAGTATGTTTGCTTTTATCCCATGGATCGGCGCCGCGGGGAGGACAAGAACTGGTACACCGTTCCGATCGAAGAGCGGGCGCGGCAGATGAATGAACACGGGCTGGTCGGACGACGGTACGCGGGAGAGGTTAAGCAGATCATCACTGGCTCGATTGGATTTGATGACTGGGAGTGGGGAGTGGATCTGTTTGCAGATGATCCACTGGTGTTCAAGAAGCTGATCTATGAGATGCGCTTCGATGAAGTGAGCGCGGTTTACGCTTTGTTCGGGACTTTCTATGTTGGGTTGCGCTGCTCCTGGTGTGAGCTGGGGAGATTGCTGAGCGGGCAGGCGCCTAAGGGTTCTGGTTTGTAAGATTATTGGGTGGAGATGAAATGGCAACGCTTGGGTTGATTGAGTACAAGGACGCGACGCCCGACGTACGCGTTGTTTATGACGACATTATGGCGGTTCGCAAGACTGACTGGATCAATAATTTCTGGAAGGCCATTGCGAATGATCCTGTAATGTTGAAACGCACTTGGGAGGACATTAAGCAGATCATGGCGCCAGGAGCGCTTGATCCACTAACCAAGGAAATGATCTATGTCGCGGTGAGCGTCAGCAACCAGTGCAACTATTGCATTGCGTCACACATTGCCTCTGCCCAGAAAAAAGGTATGACGGACGAGATGTTCAAGGAATTGATGGCGGTGGTAGGGATGGCGAATGAAACCAACCGCCTGGTGGCTGGATATCAGGTGGAAATTGACGAACAATTCAAATCTAGTCGTTAGTCTTTGGTCGTTCGTCGTTGGCGGGTTAGTTTTTTCCTCTTCTTCGCTTTGATTGTTTGCTTGGCGAATTTGAATTCATGCTGCTTCATGTTCACCCGGCGCCCTCGAAAGGCTACTCCTTCGGATTCCAGACGCAGCCGTTGTTCGATTGCCGAGTCGCCACGCAGCTTGATTTCACCTCCCGCGCCCACTACCCTTTGCCACGGCAAGTCAAAAGAACGGTGTAGCGTGCGCGCGACCTGCCGGGCCGCTCGAGGATATCCGGCGGCGCGCGCGATGGCGCCGTAAGTAGAGACCTTGCTGCGAGGAATCTTGCGGATGGTTTCCAGGATGCGGGCGTGCATGGTCATTGAGCGTCCCGACTGTTATCGAAGGGAGAAAAACAGCCTCAGAAGCTAAAGCCTAAACTCGAATGGCTCTGGAATAAGCGGGAAATGTCGGCCAATGCGGACCAGATCGTCCTCTACACCAACCGTCACGCTGCCGCGCCCTTGCGGTACGACTCCAGGGCTTTCTCCTCGCTGTCATGGACATCGAAGATGGTCACGAGTTTTGTGACCTGCAACAAGTCTCCCACGCGCTGAGTCAGATTGGCCAGTTTGATCGAGCCGCCATTGTTCCTGGCGGTGGTGTACAGGGCCACCAACGTCCCCAGGCCGCCGCTATCGATGTAGGTTACGCCCGACAGGTTGAGTATGACGCGCTTGCTCTGGCTGATCACCATTCTTACCGTATCGCGCAGATCTGCGGACTCCTCGCCAAAAATAATGCGGCCACTGCAATCCACGATCACAATGTCATCGACGGTTCGGACAATTAGTTTCAGTTGCACGGCAGCTCCTTTTTGGCCAGAAAGCCAAGGGAGAAGCCTACTCTGTGGAGTATCTTTTCTGCAAGGCCTTCGTTGCAGGCCGCCGGCGTCGAGCTCTCGGATGAGGCAGCCGGGGCTATTTGGCTTGATAGCAGGAGCCCGCGCGAGCGCTCTGGCATCACGTATAATCGAGCTTCCATACCATGAGCTATCAGGTTCTGGCGCGCAAATATCGTCCGCAAAAGTTTTCCGAAGTCATCGGGCAGGAGCATGTTACCCGGACGCTGAAGAATGCCATCGAACAGGGCCGCACGGCCCACGGGTATATCTTCAGCGGGCACCGGGGCATCGGGAAAACTACCGTCGCCCGAATCCTGGCTATGGCGCTGAATTGCCGGTCGTCGGATAAGCCGGTGACGGAACCGTGTGGCGTTTGCGAGTCGTGTACCGAGATTCGTGCGGGAAATTCCGTTGATGTGATTGAGATCGATGCCGCTACCAACCGCGGAATCGATGAGATTCGCGAATTACGCGAAGCTGCCCGCTATCGCCCCGCGCGTGACCGCTTCAAGATTTATATCCTCGATGAGGCTCATCAGATTACCGATGCGGCCTTCAATGCCCTTTTGAAAACACTCGAGGAGCCGCCGAGCCACGTGGTTTTCATGCTGGCCACCACGCAGCCGGAAGATATTCCGCAGACAATCCGCTCGCGCTGCCAGCACTTCAGTTTCCGCGCTGTGCGCTTTGAGGAGATTCTAGGACAGCTCAAGGATCTCGTCGGCAGGGAGAATATTGAGGCCGACGAAGAAGCCCTGGCGCTGCTTGCGGAGGCCGGCGACGGCTCGATACGCGACGCGCTTTCCATTCTGGATCAGGCAATTGCTTCTAGTGATGGGCGGCTGACGGCCGATTCAGTGCGGCAACTGGCGGGCGCTGCGCCCTCCACGGTACTGGAAGAGGTGATGCAGGCAGTGGCACGGAGTTCGAGCGAAGAGGTATTGCGTCTGGTTGACCGGCTTATCGGCGAGGGGCACAGTCCAACTCATTTCGCGCGGCAGATGGTTCGATTCCTTCGCAATACCGTGGTGGCCAAGATCGCTGGTGGCGACTCTTCCCTGCTGCAGATTTCCGGCGATGAGCGCAAGCGGGTGGCGCGCATTGCCGAACTGTTCAGCGAGGAAGATCTGGCGCGGCATCTGCAGATCATGTTGCGCACCCATGCCGAGCTGGGGTATCGGCAGGAACAACGCTTTCATCTGGAATTGGGCCTGCTGAAGATGAGCCATGCGCAGAGATTGCTGCCGATCGAGCAGTTATTGAGCGACATGGGAACGGCGGCAGGAAGTGGCCCTAGATCAGCCGGCAGGCCGACCGTCGTCCCTGATTCACGGAAGCTGGAATCGCCCGCAGCAGTTCGATCGAACCCAGTTTCATCGACTCAGGTTTCGCCGTTCGCAGCGGATTCGGCACGAAAGAGTGGCTCCAAGCCACAGCTTATGGCGGACTACCCTGCGGCGGGCGCGCATGGGTCCGGGACCACGGCGAGCGTGGTGATGGGATCGGCAGCGCCAGCCGATGTGGCTGTGCCGGAATTACCGCCAAAAGCGGTATCTGCTGAGCCAGAGAGCGTCCCAGAACGACAGCAGGCGCCGGTGGACGAATTGCGCGCCGCAGTACTGAATGCTCTGGCGGCGGGCGGCCATCAGATGCTGGTTTCGCTGCTGGATGGCGGGGAATGGAAGGTTGAAGGAAACGCACTCGTGATCAAAGTAGCCTCCTCCGCGACCGTGATCGATATGACATTGGGGGCCGACGCCAGACGCCTGGCGATCGCGACTGCGAGCGGGTTTGCGGGACGAGCCCTGAAGCTGAACGTGGTCCCAGGCGACGTGCAGCCGGGTGCGGCCAAGAGTCGTCCGGCTTCCAACGGCGGCGGGCGCAGTCGGGCGGAACAAGACCCGATTGTTCGCCGAATGAAGGAGAAATTTGGAGCGGAGATCAGAACAATTATCGATTACAAGGAAAAGCGGTGAGCGTCTTGTCCGGACTGCGCGGATGAGGACGCCCGCACCTACATTTTCAGGAAGGATCACATGGGCGGATTCAATTTGCAGGAATTGATGTCGCAGGCCAAGCGGCAATACGAAGTGCTGCAAAAGAAAATGGAGGAGACGGTGGTTGAGGGTTCGTCCGGTGGAGGCACCGTGGTGGTCAAAATGGACGGCCGCAAGCAACTGTTAAGCCTGAAAATCGATCCGGAGGCAGTAAAGAGCGGCGACGTCGAAATGTTACAAGATCTGGTCACCGCGGCGATCAACGGAGCCAGCCGGAAGGTGGATGAGGCGATGCAATCCACCATGGGCGGAATGCTGGGTGGAATGGGACTGCCGGGATTGTGAAATTTGGTAATTGAGTAATCGGGCAATTGGTTCCTTCCCGTTTCTTCTTGTTCAATGTACGCAATTACAAAATTACTGAATTACACAACCTTTCATGGCTAATTATGGCTAAATTTGCGGAGCCGATGGCACGGCTGATTGACGAACTGAAGAAGCTTCCGGGGATTGGCAGCAAGACCGCGCAGCGACTTGGGTTTCATATCCTGCGCACGGACGATGAGGACGCGGAAGCTCTGGCCGCGGCGATACGCGATGTGAAGGCCAATCTGCGCCTGTGTTCCATCTGTAATAACATCACCGACGTTGACCCGTGTGTTTACTGCAGTAGTGCGACACGTAACCAGCGGATGGTTTGCGTGGTGGAAGAACCCACGAACATCGGGGCCATCGAAAAGACCAAACACTTCAATGGCGTGTACCACGTGCTGCATGGCTCGATTTCTCCGCTGCACGGAGTGGGTCCGGAACAGTTACGAATTTCTAACCTGATAAGACGGGTTGAGGACGGCCAGGTGGATGAAGTCATTATTGCCACCAATCCAACCGTGGAGGGCGAAGCTACTGCGACGTATCTTTCCGGACAATTGCGGCGCGCAGGGCTCAAAGTAACGCGCATCGCCATGGGCATTCCGGTGGGCAGCGATATCGAGTATGCCGACGAAATCACCATGCTGAAGTCGATGGAAGGGCGCCGGGAGCTGTAGAGGTTGTGTGGCGCGGACACTCCTGTCCGCGGCTTTTTACTGGTGGCGCTAAACGGACTTCCCCCAACCTGCGATCGACCGACAAGAGTGTCCGCCCTACACGTTAGTGAACAACTTGTGCAATAGGTTTGCCTTCCTGGAAGTCCGCCACTCGGGGCATAGCTCTCTCCATCCACCCAAGTAGTTACTTATCATTATGCTTACAAGTGTATCACCTCAAGTAATGGCCGACAACCCCAATGGAACCGGACTTGCAGGAGCAACCGTGAACCGCGCGATACCGATTTTTCGGCTGACGCGAGGAGTTGCATCCGAACAGATCTGGCCCAAACAAGGCCGGAGGCACTTTCGGCGCCAGCATGCGCCGCGCTGCGATGTAACCGCATCTCAACTCGACGCTACAAGAAGCCGGGCCAACCAGCCCGGTTTTCTTTTTTCTGCCCTGCAAACGAAATGTCACGGATTCACGCGGACTAGGATGGGGTTCGCACTCAGTTGGAGACGGCTTCGGATTCGAGAAAGAAGTTCGGTTCCTCCTCGGCGGGCACGATTCCTTCTGGCAGCACGCCGCGGTTGTACTCAGCCATGCGGTTCTTCCACTTCAGGAACTCAGTCAGAGTTTGCGGTTCGATGCGGATTTCCACGCGACGCAGGCTGGCCAGCAGTAGATTCATCTCGTAACGAAATCCGGTCGTGGTGCGGAGATTTTTCGCGGAGGGCAGGAGTTCCCTAATTGTTCGGTTGTGGCATTCGAGCAATCCCCAGCCCGGAGGCAGTTCGTCAGGGCGAACCAGGGCAGCGGGCGTTAGGTAGAAGCGTTCACAGCCTAGTCCCAGTTCCGGCTTGCGGCGAAAGGGCTTGTCGCGGTCGGCCAGAAAGTCGGCGCGAGAGATTTTGCACTCGACCACCACAGAGTGAGAGGCACGCTTCCATCCAATCGCATCGGGCATTTCGCCGCTCAGACAAGCCTGCTCGGAAAGCACTACTCCGCAACGATAGGAGCGCAACCATGCAACCGCTTTCTGGACCAGTTGGGCGTGGGTCATAGGGATGCTTAGGTTGTACTTCAAACAGTGCTTTCGAAGAAGTAACTGATCAGTTTCTAGGATGCAGTTTTCAGTCGGCGGTTCTCAGTTCCCGGTTTTCGGTTAGAGTCTGGCCGCAGCGGTTTTATGATCACCGGGCAGCGAGAGACAGTTTCCAGCAAGTGGCGCGCAGCGGCGACACGTTCGGCCATGCGATCGCGTACCGAGTAGCCTTGAGCGGCGATTGTGACGAAGCCGTTATGGTCATGAACTTCGAGGTGCTGGATGCGGCCGTTGCGCTCGCAGTCAAAGGCATTCGCCAAGCGCAGAATTCCCGCCAACCGGAGGACGTCCTGTCGCTGGCTCGGGGTCAGCCCTGCAAGGGTCTTTTGCCCGACTCTGGGGAGGGCGCCGCGATGATATCTCGATATGATTCCCACCCAGCGCATCTTCTCCGCGCTCCAACTCAAGGGCGGCCTGAGTTTCAGGATTAGATCGTATGCAGCTTTTTGGTGGGCCTTTTCGTTTTTGGATCGTCCGACGTCATGCAGCAGCGCTGCCGCTTGCAGAATGGAGCGTTGGTCGGAGTTCGCCGGTTGTTGCAGACCGTCATAAAGCTCAAGCGCCAGGCGGGCGACATGGGTCGAGTGTTGAAAGTCAGGATCGAGAAACGAGGCCCAGAGCTTGAGGCGGCTCAGGGCGGCGGATTCGATTTGCCTGCCAGCGGGCAATTCCCCGCGCCAAAGCGGCCATAGCGAAGAGGTGCCTACCATCCGGGCGCGGTACTTATCGATTCGGCGAGAGCGTTCTTCGATGATTTTGGCATGCCAACTCGACCGTGCCTCGGGGTTCGGAAATGCATTGACTTGCAGCGCGGTTGCCCACAGAACGTCGAAGTCGTGTACTTCTCCCAGAAGGTCCTGCAGTTCCTTCAGATCATCGCTCCACTTGGCGTGCTGATCAGGCAGGAAGTTTTCCACGATGTAGCGGAAGCGTTTCAGTCCAATGCGCAACTGATGAAATGCGAGTTGAGAACGGTTACGCAGGGCACGCCGATGCAATTCATGAGCTTCTGTCCACCGTTCGAGAGCGAGGTGCTTGAACAGGGCGCTACCCGGCCGTATTCTGGCGGCGCGGTGAGGCAGGAATGTGATCCATCGGCTCCACTGTTTGCGATCGAATTCCCGCAAAGCAATGGCAGCCTGCTGTTTGAGTTCCGCTTCGCGCCCGGCGAGAAACTGCAGCAGGGTGCTGGTCACGGGGTCATCTCGATCACTCAATCGGTGTATCCACTCTTCCATGATCTGCACGTCCCGCAGGTCTCCCAGTTGGCTGAACAGCTTCTTGCCTGCCTTCTTCATTTGTTTCCACGCGGGATGGGGATCCATAACCCGCAGGCCGTCGGCCATGGAACGGCAGCGCCGCAGGGCTACACGAAGGTCATGAACAGGATCAGGGGCAAGATCCACGCCCGTGCGGTCGCATTCCAGCAGAACGCGTTCCATCCAAAGAGCGAGACCCGCTTTTCGAGGCGCGTTTCTGTCCGTGGCAAGCGCTACAGGCATGCGATCTTTTGTGATTGCAGGATCATGGAATGATTCTGGCCAGCTGTAAGCCAGTACTCCATTGTCGATGGTTTTCGCCATATTTTCAATGTCTTGCCTGGAACGCTGGCTCAACCCGTGCGCCCTCACACCTTGAGGACAATTACCTCCGTAACATGCATCGGCTTACCTCGTGCATTAACCTCATAGGGGAGTTTCAGGAGCAAGGTATTTCTACCGCCGCCACAACTAAGCGAGAAGACAGGAATGCGTCCGCGCGCGCCTTCATTCACAGCCTCAATATCCTGGTGAAGTATGTTCGCTTGTACGGTTTTCAGCACAAGCGCACCGAGGGACAATTCGAGGTTACCTGGAACGAGCTTCAGCATGGCTTGCCCAAAGACAGCGATGGGGGATTCCTGCTGGGCGTTTCCGAGAACAGGCTGCTGCTGGACGGGGTGGCGCTCGAATCGGGACAGGCTGAACGCAGTTTTGCCCAACTTCTGACCGCGGCTGGTCTGGCCAGCATCCACTTTTCAAGTAAGGTTACGGTCGACGATTTTGCCCGGTTGATCCGGGCGTTTGCCGTGGGTGGTTCCAAAGCCCAGGATGTGGTCAAACAGATCAAAGACACGTTTGGAGACAGCAAACAGTCAACCATCAGGATTAACGAAGTGAAGTTTGTGGCGGCTGATCCGGGATCAGCCGATGTGACGATTGCGGCGCAGATTGCAGCCCAGACTCTTGGTCCCGAATTCAAGGAATGGCTGAACGATCCGCAGAAGCTTCTGCAACTCATTGCCGCCGCGGAAGGTTCACGTGCAGGCGGCGGTGGGGCTGGTGGCGGAGCGCCGATTGGCAGCGTCCCGAATGTAGGCGTGAGCAATGTGGGTGGCAGTGATGCTGCGGCCGTGGGCACTTGGGCAGGCGGCGTCGTCCCGCTGCAGGAAGAAGAAGTCATCCAGGCAATCCGGCTGCTCACCAAGTTCGGAGAAGTTGGCGCCGATCCTGGTGCCAAGACCGACTCGCTGCAGAACGAACTGACCCAGGCCGATCCCAATACCAAGCTAAACCTGCAGCAACTCCTGGAAAGTCTGGCCGCGAAGAACCCCACGGAAAAGAACGATACGCCTCTGCTGATGAAGGCGGCCGAGCACATGGCAATCCGTTTCGCCATGGAGCGCTTCCAAAAGGGAGACATCAAGGTCAACGCCGTGCACCAGATGCTGGAGCATATGAGCCGGCAAATGGATACTTTGCGGCAGATCCTGCGCGTGCATGAAGACAAGATGAGTAAGGCCGGGATTCTGGTCGAGTCCCACGCCGACATTCTGGACCGGATGTTCTGGGCGGAAGTGCCGGAGGCGGGAAAGAAGAGCGTGTTGCTCTCAAGCGAAGCCCCCTGTGTGCCGCCGCGCAATGTCCGGCAGTTCATCGAAGTCTTGCTGGAACGCGGGGACAAAGAAGGCGCCAGCGCCATCCTGCAGAATTACACGAATTGCCTTACGGCTAAGGAACCGGAGCCGCGACGCAAAGCCGCGATCGGGCTAAGCCAGTTGGCAGACTTGTTCGCCGCTTCCGGCATCGATCTGATTGGCTCGGTGGTTCACAAGATTGGCGAGGCCCTGGTCAAGGACCCCGATCCAGAGGTGCAGAGTCTGCTGAGCGCGGCCTTTGTGCGTCTGAGTTCGGAAGCGGGAAATCGTAAGCAATACGCCGCCCTGAGTCAGGTTTGCGATGCCATCGAGGGCGTTGCGAAGCAGCGTCCTGCGCTCGCAAACGAGCTCCGCCCACGCATCGGGGTGGAGAACCGGTTGCCTGAGTTTATCGAAGAGGCGCTGCGCTTGCCCCAGGTTCCTCCTGATCTCATTCTGGTGCTGCGCCGCACCTCGCAAGCGTCGGTGGAACATCTCGCCGACCGGTTCTTCCGCTGTATGCGACGGGAAGAGTGCGACCGGATGGTCGAGATCGTAAAGGAACTTGGTCCGGCGGGAGCGCAACAAGCGCGAGACATGTTGCGCCTGGGGCCGGTCCGGCAGGCAGCGTCGGTAGTGGGGCTGTTAAGTCGCTTGGACGTACCCACGTTGCTCGAGTTGCTGCCCATTCGCTTGCCCGAGTGGAACCGGTTTTATCACGATATTGTCGTCCGCCAGATCGCTTATGGCGCTGCGCATGACCGTGGACGCACGTTGCTCGAAATTCTCGAACATCTGGACGCCATGGTTCTTCCTCAAGCAATTGATGAGATTGGCATGAGCGGAGACCGGACGACGGTACCGCCGTTGATGGTCATGGCGGAAGCGGGCGAGGCTGAGGGACGCTCGGCCATCATCCAGATCAAAGCCGTGGAGTCGTTGGGACGGTTGCGCGAGCCCGAGTCGATTCCCGTGCTGCGCGGTTTGCTCGAATCCAAGAAGATGTGGAAGTGGTCGAATCATCGCGAGCTGCGAATCGCGGCTGCACAAGCCTTGGCCAAGATTGATCCTCGCTACGCCAGCCAGGTGATGTCAGACAGCAACCTGGCTCCCGGCGAACTTGCAATTGCGCCCTTGGATGCGGCTCCGGCATGTCCATGGGTTCGCCAGCGACGTTATGAACGAATCGTTTTGCGAAAAACTTTGTCTGCCATCATCAGCAGTTCGTGGGGAAAATCCAGCATCCTGCTGCGCGAGCTGAGCTTGGGCGGCGGCATGGGCACGAAAGAAGACAACCTGCGCGTGGGCTCGGAAGCTAACATCGACATTTCGACTGGGGTTCGCCATATTCGCGGGCAGGTCCTGCTGCGGCGTGCTCGAGTCAACGAAGTCGGATTTGAGATTGTGAATACCGATCTCGAAAGCCGTTTTCGCTTGCGTGCGATATTGATGGAAGCGGTGGAGCGTGCTCCCGAGATAAGAGGCACTGAGTGGCAGGGCGAGCGTAAAAGCTAAGCGCCAAAAACGCAGACATCAAAAAGCCCCTGACTCCCATCGAGTCGGGGGCTTTTAGCATTTCCGGGAAGAGTTCTACTTTACTTTGGCGAAGATGATTACCAGCGTGTACAACGCCAAGGACTCGATCAGCGCCAGTCCAAGAATCAGCGCCAGCTGAATTCCGGGGCGGGCTGCCGGATTGCGAGCCAGACCTTCAGCGGCGGCGGCAGTGGCCTTGCCCTGCGCAAGGGCGCAAATGCCGGAAGCGAACGCCATGGAAAATCCAGCGGCGATTGCGACCCAGTTGACTCCGCCCGCAGCGGCTTCCCCGCCCTGAGCGAACACAGGAACAGCAAAGCACAACAGTGACAGCACCATGAACAGATTGCTTAGTTTACGCATTGTGTTTCTCCTCGTGATTATGAATTACCGCCAGTGGGTGGTTGACGTCATACCTTGCAGACGCCCTCACGCTGAACGGTTTTGAACGGGCACGGCTTCCTAGCCGTACCGCAAATCTTTGGAAATGATATATGGCGCGGCTTAAAGCCGCGCCTTTTCAAGGCTCTAGTCGCCGATTTTGACGTTCTTCCGCAACCTCTGAAGTCGTGCCCTTCCACAAGTACTCCTAGTGCTCTTCCGCCACGGCTCCAGCCAGGTATACCGTCGTCAGCAGGACGAAGATATACGTCTGCAGCAGCGACACGCCGATATGCAAACCAAGGAACACGATCGGAACTCCGATTGGAACCAGAGAAAAGAAAACCAGGGTGACCATGTCGCCGGCAAACATATTGGCGTAAAGACGAATCGTCAGGGACAGCACGCGGGCCATGTGGCTGATCAGTTCAATAGGAACCATCAGGGGTGCAAGTGCGGGCATGGGACCGGCAAAGTGTTTCAGGTAGGCAACTCCGGCATGCTTGAATCCCTGGGCCTGATAGTAAACAAATGCACAAATCGCGCATCCCAGCGGAACCACTGGGACAGCCGTCGGGGATTCAAAGCCGGGAATGACGCCAATCAGGTTGCACATCAGGATGAAGAAACCAAGGGCCATCAGAAAGGGGGTAAAACTTTCGCTTCCGTGGCCGACAATTTCGTGGCTCTGCCCTTGGACGAAACCGTGCGCGCCCTCGAAGACGTGCTGCAATGCACCCGGCCTATCGACGGAAAGCCTGGAGCGCACCAGAGCAAATACGACCACGAGAAACAGAAATACGAGAAGCTCCATGGCGACGGAATTGGGAATGGGTGCGTCCGTGTACTTCGGCGCAATGTGGAGCATCGCCAGCAACCCATTGACTGGGCCGGCGAAAAGTTGATTCAGAAACGCTGTAAACCAGAGTTGTTCGTGCATGAGACAGTTTCTAGCTTTTAGCTCCTAGCTTTACGGCTTGGATGCTCAGAATCCGCGCGCCAAAGCCATATATAACTCGTATGCCGCTTCGCACGCGATACCCCCTACGGGCAAAAACAGGCCCGCAAAGAGCCCATAAACACTCGCGGGAGAAACACTGAATATAGCATAGCCAGCGGCAGCCATCAAAAAGTAGCGCACCAGAAATCGAAACACAATTCCACCGCTCGATTGTTTATAGGCGGTCTGGGTAGCGCGGTCTGCCAGAGCGCTTACAACCCGCTCCAGCCAATGAAAATTGAGGTACGCGATAGCGCATCCACAAGCGAAGCCAAGAGCGACGCGCCAGCCGAAACGCAGCCATCCCACCACACTGAGGATCAGGGCCACTGCAATCATGAAACGTGGGATACGAGTCAGGGCGCCAGAATAGAAGAACTCGGCCCGGCTTTCCCTGCCCTGATTCATGAATTGTTTGAAGACGTGACCGTGCGGATCAATTCCACGAAGCCCGCAACGATGCCCAAGATCAACCCAGCCAGATAAAGCCATGAGGTATGCAGCCAGTGATCAAGAGCCAGGCCGATGAGCCATCCGGCGACGGTGGCCGCCGGAAAAATGAAGGCCAACTGGCTATAGTTCGCCAGTTGCACCCACATACTTTTTTGTCCGGGAGGATCGTCATCACTGGGCGGCATAGAGTGGACTTTCTCAACCTCGAGATGATCTGCCGCGGCAGACGCAACGAGCAGCGTCTCTACAGCAAGTGGAGAGACGTTGCCGGCAACGTCTCTCGTCTAACCGAGCCCGATCGACCAGGTCACGACGCGTATGAAATGCTCTGGGAAGATGCCGATCGCGACGGTGGCAAAGGCACTCACGCCCAGCGCTACCCGCATGCCGACGCTGATGGGGAGCCGGGTCTTGTCCGTGGCCTCTCCCATGAACATGGCATTCGCGATCCGCATGTAATAGTAGAGCCCGAAAACCGCGTACAGCACCGCCAGAGACGCCAGAATGTAATGGCCGCTCTCCATCAGGCTGAGGAAAATAAAATACTTCCCGTAGAAGCCCGCCAGTGGCGGAATCCCTGCCAGCGACAAAAGAAAGATCAGCATCAGAACGGCTTCGGTCGGAGCTCGCGAGAACAGGCCCGCAATGTCGTCAATCTCGTCGCCGATCACGTCCCGCTGGCGCAGCGATGTGATTACGGCGAAAGCACCCAGGTTCATGAACGTGTAGACCAGCAGGTACAGCAAAATGCCTTTGAAGCCGTCGAAGAAGGCTGGCGCCGGATATTCCACTGAAGCCAGGGCAACCAGTCCCAACAGCATGTAACCGACGTGCGCGATCGAAGAGTAGGCCAGCAGGCGCTTGAGGTTATTCTGCGTGAGCGCCGCCAGATTCGCCCCGGTCATAGTGATGACCGAGACGAAGATCAACAGTGGCACATAGACCGTACGCAACGGATACAAGCCCCACAGGAGGATACGCAGCAACATTGCCCAGGCCGCTGCTTTTACTGCTACTGACATGAATCCGGTAACGCTGGTCGGAGCACCTTCATAAGCGTCCGGCAGCCATTGATGGAAAGGAATGGCGGCAATCTTGAAGAACAGCCCCGTGGCCGTAGTCAGCAGGGCAATCACTGCCACCGCAGGGACATGACTCGGAATTCTGAGCCATCTGTTGGTTCAGTGCCAGTCTGATCCCCTCCAGATTTGTTGTCCCGCTAAGTCCGTAAAGAAGCGACAAGCCGTAGGCAAAGATTCCGGACGAGAAGGCTCCCAGCAGCAGGTATTTCAACGCCGCCTCATTGGAACGACGATCGCGGCGCAGGAAACCGACCAGCACGTAGGTCGAGATCGCCATCAACTCCAGGCCAATGAAGATGAGCACGATGTCGAACCCTGAGGCCATGCACATCATGCCGACTACGGAAAACAGGATCAGGGAATAGAATTCGCCGTGATTTTCGTGTTCGATCTCGAGGTAGCGGACGGACATCAGGATGGAAAGGCCCGCACCGGCGAGAAATAGATAATAGAAATAAATAGAAAAGTGGTCGAGTACCATCGACTGCATGAAAGCAGCTTCAAGGGGGCGTCCAATCTTTGCGGCCTCGAATTGCGCGAGCTGAATCTTCAGAACTCCAGCCGCGGAAAAAAGCACGCCCATGAACGCCGTCACGGCGTTGGTCCACTTCCACTCCGGCGGGATCATCAGATCGATCAGCAGAATCCCCAGCGCGAACACGGTAAGCAGAACAATAGGAAGGGACAGCAGATAGTCCGTGCCGGTGAAGTATTGTGGCATGCCAGGCACTTATTTCTTCCCCTTTGCGGTACTGGAGGCCAGAGGAACGGCGACGGCCGCGGCGTCCGGCACCACCGGCGTCTGGGGTTGAGCCAATGCGTTCACCGGCCCGCCAATCCCCGGATAGTCAGGTCGCACGGTCAGGACAAGCTGGTTCACTGGTTGCTGCAGGATCTGAAAGAACGGCTTGGGATACAGCCCAATCCAGAATGCGACGATGAGCAGTGGCGCGAAGGTCAGCAGTTCGCGCGGCGTCAGGTCGTGCAATTTCTCATTTTTCGGATTGGTCACCGTTCCGAAGAATACTCGCTGGTATAGCCAAAGTAAGTAAGCGGCCGCCAGAATCACGCCCGGGACGGCCCACGCCGCCCATTTCCAGTTCTCCATGAACGTGCCCTGCAGAATGGTGAACTCGCCGACGAAGCCGTTCAGCAGCGGCAATCCCATCGAAGACAGGAACATGATCATGGTGATCGTGGCGTACACCGGCATCACGTTCGAGATGCCTCCGTATTCAGAAATTTCGCGAGTGTGCCGCCGTTCGTAGAGGATGCCGACGATCAAGAACAGTGCGCCGGTCGAGATGCCGTGATTGATCTGCTGCAGCACCGATCCGCTGAGTCCCGCGGGATTCAACGCAAAAATCCCCAGCGTGCAGAAACCCAGGTGGCTGACCGACGAGTAAGCCACGAGTTTCTTCATGTCTTTCTGCATCAGCGACACCAGAGCGCCATAGATGATTCCGACGATGGAGAGGAAAATCATCCAGAAACGTACTTTCGGGTGCATCACTACATCGGGGAAAAAGGGGAGGGCAAATCGGATGAAGCCGTAGGTTCCCATCTTCAGCAGAACGCCGGCCAGGATGACCGACCCCGCGGTGGGCGCTTCCACGTGCGCGTCCGGCAGCCAGGTGTGGAATGGGAACATGGGCACCTTGATGGCGAAGGCCAGAAAGAATGCCAGAAACAGCAGAATGGCGAATGTCGAACCATACGCCGGATCGTGGAAGATATGCGGCGCAGTTTGGTAAAGCGCCTGAATACTGAAGGTATACGTGCCCGTCTGGTGGAAATTGTAGAAGTACAGAAAAAGAACGGACAGCAGCATCAGCACGGAACCAAGCAGGGTGTACAGGAAGAACTTGATGGCCGCGTAAAGCTTGCGCGGGCCGCCCCAGATGCCAATCAGCAGGTACATCGGTACCAGCATGGCTTCCCAGAAAACAAAGAAAAGGAAGAAATCCAAGGCCATGAAGACGCCGAGCATTCCGGTCTGCAGCACCAGAAACCAGATGTAGTATTCCTTGACCCGGTTCTCGATCGCCGTCCAGGAGGAGAGAATGGAAATCCATCCCAGCAGCGTGGTGAGCATGATGAGCAGAAACGAAATGCCGTCGATGCCCAGCACGTATCCCGCGCCGATGGAGGGAATCCAGTTATTGGGTGTCCCCTCCATGAACTTGAATCCCGGCTCGAACCGCTGTGCCCAGAACCACGGCACCAGTGGAATCGAGACCAGCAGGCCGGCCAGAGAGAAGAGGTTCGCGATCCAGCGGATAGCGTCCTTTTGCTCTTTAGGAATGAAGATGAGCAAGAGAGCGCCCGCGAGCGGCGTGAATAAGATGATCGAGAGAATATGGCTTTGCATAAAGCAGTTCTCAGTTACTTTGTAGAGCCGCAGTCCCGGCGGTTGTCGTCGAGGCGTCCGGCGCTGCCAACCCTACGTCGCGAAGCGTCGCATCAAATATCGCAACACAAAATACACTGTCGTCAGCAACAAGATTGAACCCAGGGATAGCCAAAACCACAACGACAGACCCAGCATAAAGCAGAGGAAGTACACCAACCCGACCACCATTACCAAGGCGTACCCCTGCACCAAACCCCATTGCAGCAACCGCACCGGAAATGACATCACTCGCGACAGGATCGCGGGTCCGTTGACCAGCAGGCCGTCGATAATCCACTTGTCCCACCAACTCGTAATCGTGCCCGAAAGCCGAGTGATCCATCCCGCGCCGTTGACCAAGCCATCAATCACGTGCGAATCGAACCATGACGATGCTTCGCCCGCGCCCATCACGCCCAGACGTACGTCTCCCACTTTGCGGCGGCCGGTGAAAGCGTAGTCGTAAGCTTCGTCGACGTAGTACTTGTTGTAGAGCACGTCGTAGAGCGGCGGAGCGGAAACCGCGATAGGTTCGGCGTAACCCTTGTCTGCGCTGCTATACGCGCGCCAGGCCATGCCCCAACCCACGACCGCCGCACCCACGGAGAGAAACATCAATCCATATTCGATTGGGCTGGTGTGTTCCTCTTCCTTCTCTCCCGCGGTAAGCTGAGCGGACTTCCCTTCCTCCTGGAAAACCATTGCCTCATGCGCGAATACCGGCTCCAGGAACTTCGCAAAGCGATCAGACCCGCCGAGGCTGTGCGGCCAGCCCAGCCACCCAGCACAGACAGCGCAGACAGCCAGGACGATCAAAGGCATCGTCATCGACTTCGGAGATTCATGGATGTGGTGTTCCACCTCGTGACTCATGCGAGGCTTGCCATGGAAGGTCAGGAACATCAACCGGAACATGTAGAACGCGGTCATCAATGCGGTGATAAATCCGATAAGCCAGAGAAGTCGGTACGCACCGCCCTCGGAAGACCAAGCCTGCCAGAGGATTTCGTCTTTAGAGAAAAATCCAGCGAATGGCGGGATGCCGGCAATGGCGAACGTCGCGATGAACATGGTCCAGTGCGTGATGGGGATGCGCTTGTGCAGATCGCCCATGTTGCGCATGTCCTGCTCGCCGCTCATGGCGTGAATTACGGACCCTGATCCAAGGAAGAGCAGTGCTTTGAAGAACGCGTGTGTGAACACGTGAAACACGCCCGCGGAGAATGCGCCGACGCCGAGCGCGAGGAACATGTACCCCAGTTGCGAAACCGTGGAATACGCCAGGACACGCTTGATGTCGTTCTGGACCAGGCCGATGGACGCGGCGAAGATCGCAGTCAGCGCGCCGATAATTGCGACAGTCTTCATCGACGTAGGCGCCAGCACAAAGAGTGCATTCGATCGCGCCACCATGTACACGCCAGCCGTTACCATGGTTGCGGCGTGGATCAGCGCGGAAACCGGCGTGGGACCTTCCATGGCGTCTGGCAGCCAAACGTAAAGAGGAATCTGCGCGGATTTGCCGCAGGCGCCGATGAACAAAAGCAGAGTCGCAGCAGTGATGACGGGATCGCCGATGGCAAAGTGCCCGCTGCGCGCCAGGTGAGTAACCTCGGTAAAGCGCAGCGATCCGAAATACCAGGCGATGGTGAACATGCCCAACAGAAAGCCCGCGTCCCCGATGCGGTTCACAATGAATGCTTTGTTAGCCGCGGTGCTGGCGGACTGACGATGAAAATAAAATCCGATCAGCAGATACGAACACAGGCCCACACCTTCCCAGCCCACAAACATCAAAGCGTAATTATTCCCCAAAATCAGGGTGAGCATGGAGAACATGAACAGGTTCAGGTATCCGAAGAACCGGTAGTATCCGCCTTCGTGCGCCATGTAGCCGGTCGAGTAAATGTGGATCAGAGCTCCAACGCCGGTTACGAACAACAGCCATATACCGGACAGCGGATCGAGCAGGAAACCGACGTCAGCCTGGAACGGGGCCGGAGTCTTCCCGTCATGCATCACGTAGTTCATCTGACCGGTGTCGGTCCCGAGCCACGTGTACACAATGACCTGGTAGGGCTTGCCAGGATTGTCATGGGCGTAGTTCGTGTATTGCCAGACCGCGCCACAAGCGAACAGGAAGGCCAGAACCACAACGCCGACGCAGACGGCGTTGACCGTTGTCTTCTGCAGCTTGCGACCAAAGAAAAACATGATCGCCGCTCCGAAGGCCGGCAACAGAGGAATCAGCCAGATGTGATCTAAGAAAAACATGTCGTTGGTCGTTAGCCGTTGGTCGTTGGCTTACTTGCTCCTTGCCAGGAGCCCCTTTACCATTTCAACAAATCCACTTCGTCCATGTTCACCGTTTCCTTGTTGCGGAAGAAGGCGATCAAGATTCCCAGGCCCACTGCCGCTTCGGCTGCTGCGTCGGTGATCACAAAAATCGCAAACACTTGGCCGTGCAATCCCCACAGCCGCGAGAAAGCTACCAGGTTCAGATTTACCGCGTTCAGAATCAGTTCGATCGACATCAGAATAATGACCACGTTGCGGCGAGTCAGCACGCCAATCACGCCCAGTATGAACAGGGCGGCTGCGGTCACCAGATAATGTAGAGTGCCGATTGGAGCCATAAAGAGCTTCTAGCTTTTCAAATTCTTTTCTTCGCCATCACGACCGCGCCGATAATCGCTACCAGCAGCAGCAGCGACGCAATCTCAAACGCGAACATATATTGCCCGTAAAGCATCACACCGATTTGCTGGGTGTTGCTGTTCTCCAGCGGTTGTGCAATATGGTTAGGAAACAGACTCTTGCCCTTCACGAACACCCACACGAACAGCGCGCCTAAAGCGACGGCTGCCAGGAGTCCAACTACCCATTGCTTGTTGAATTGCTCTTCTTTCTGCGAGCGTTCGATGTTCACCAGCATGATCACGAACAGGAACAGCACCATGATTCCGCCCGCGTAAAGAATGATCTGAACGCCGGCGACGAACGGAGCATACAGCATCAGGTACAGCCCCGCTTGTGACAGCAGGCCCAGGATCAGCGCCAGCGCGGAGTGTACCGGGTTCTTTCGCGTGATCACGAAAACGCCGCTCAGCAGGGTAATTCCGGACAAAAGGTAAAAGAAAAACGTTGTCGCAACGGGTTGCATGCCGGGCTGAACGATAGGTTGCATGCTAGAGCAACACTCCTAAGACCGCTGTCAGGATAAGCACACCGATCCCAATCGGCAACAGCACTTTCCATCCTACTTTCATAAGCTGGTCGAAGCGGTAGCGCGGAAACGTGGCGCGATACCAGATATACAAATACATAAAGCCAGCTACTTTGGCCACGAACCAGAAGATGTCCTGGATGCGGTCCCGCACCGGAGGCGCAAACAAGATCAGGCCGATCAAACCGAGCACGGCACCGAATCCGGCCAAGCCGATGGTTTGCATCCGGAAGTACGGGTGCTTCGGCATACGGCGGACGCCGACGAACGCGATGGCGGCAAGGCCCAGGAAAGTCAATCCCGGAAACAACGAAAACACCAAGTCCCAAGTCTCGCCGGTAAGTGTGTTGGGGAAAGGCCGGAACCATCCGCCGAGCCACAGAGTCACCGCGATCGACGAGACGGCAATCATCGCGGCGTACTCGCCCAGCATGAACAGCGACCAGCGCAACCCGCTGTATTCGGTGTGAAAGCCGGCGGTTAATTCCGATTCCGCTTCCGGCAGATCGAACGGAGCGCGATTGGTTTCCGCGACCATGGCGATAGCGAAAATGCCGAATGCGATGAATCCTAGAGGGAAAAATTTGAAGAGGAACCAGACATGCTGCTCCTGCTGAGCCTGGACGATGCCAATCATGCTCAGCGTGCCCGTTCCCGACGTTCCCACGCCAACTCCATAAGGACCGAGACCGTGCAGGCTGGTCATCAAAATCGCTGAGACGACCGCCATCCCCATGGCCACTTCGTAGGAAACCATCTGCGCGCTGGATCGGAGTGCACCAATCAGCGGGTAGTGAGAATTCGACGCCCACCCGGCCATCACTACGCCTAGCACGCTCAGTGAAGAAACTCCGAGCATGAAGAGAACGCCGATATTCATGTCGGTAATGGCATGCGTGGGACCGAAAGGCACGACGATGTAAACGGTGAAGGACGCGCAAAGAATGATCAGCGGCGCAATCCAGAAGACGAACTTGTCGGCTTCGGACGGAACGATATCTTCCTTGGTGAGCAACTTGATGGCGTCCGCGATGGGCTGCAGCAAGCCGTGCGGGCCAACCCGCATGGGGCCGAGGCGGATCTGGAAATGCGCCAGTGCCTTGCGCTCCAGCCAGTTCATGGCCATCACCGCGACCGAGACTCCCCCGAATACCACCAGGATGTAAACGAGCGCCCAAAAAACATTGCCGGCTTGCCCAGGGGTCGTGTTGCTGCTGAGATAGGAAGTGATGTAGTCGAGCATCAGCGATCCACCTCGCCCAGCACGATATCCAGCGTGCCGATTACTGCGATCACATCGGCGACGAGGGCTCCACGCACCATGATGTCCAGGGCCTGCAGATTCACGAACGACGGTGGACGTACGCGTATGCGGTAAGGCTGCGTCGATCCGTCGCTCACGATGAAGTATCCCAACTCGCCCTTAGGTGCCTCGATCGAATGATAGATTTCGCCGACTGGCGGCTTGATCACCTTGGGTACCTTGGCCATGATCGGGCCTTCGGGAATCTTCTCGACTGCCTGGCGGATGATGCGCAGCGACTGCCGCATCTCCTCCATCCGCACCGTATACCGGTCGTAGGTGTCGCCGTTCGCGCCGATAGGAATCTCGAAGTCGAAGTCGGAGTAAGCCGCGTATGGCTGCTTCTTGCGGAGATCCCACTTCACACCACTGGCACGGAGTACCGGGCCCGTAACGCCCAGCGCGATGGCATCCGCGGCGGAAATTACCCCAACACCCTTGGTTCGCTCCAGCCAGATGCGGTTCGTGGTGAGGAGTTCCTCGTATTCGTCGATCTTGGGCGGGACAAAGTCGAGGAACTTAATCACATCGCGCTCAAAGCCTTCGTAAGTCTCGTACTGGCAGCCCCCAATGCGAAAAGCGTGCGTGGTCAGCCGAGCGCCACAGTATTTTTCGAAAATCTTGAGAATCTCCTCCCGGTCGCGGAAGGTGTAGAAAAGCGGCGTCATGGCGCCGATGTCGAGAGCGTGCGTACCCAGCCAGAGCTGATGGCTCGCCAGTCGGTTCAGTTCAGTCAGAATGACTCGAATGTACTGGGCCCGTGGCGGCGCTTGAATATTGAGCAACTTTTCGACGGCCTCGCAATAACCCAGCCCGTTCGAGACCGCAGCCACATAATCCATGCGGTCCACGTATGGATTGAACATGGTGTAGGTGCGGTTTTCGGCAATTTTTTCTACCCCGCGATGGAGGTAGCCGATCACGCATTCGGTTCCCAGAACCTTCTCGCCGTCCAGTTTCAGGATTACGCGTAGAACTCCGTGGGTTGCCGGATGCTGCGGGCCCATATTGATGACGAGTTCGTTGCTGTCGAGAAACGTTTGGTCGGGCTGATCAAGCTCCAAGTGCGAGAGGAACCTGGTGGGGTCGTCGGTCTTTGGGCCAGTTGCCTTGGGATCGGTGAGAGTCCGGTCGGTCATGATTATTGGCCGCTCTCGATTCCCAGGTTGGCTCGCACCCATTCCTGATCTTGTTGAATGATGCCGTAGTCCTTGCGAAGTGGATAACCCTTCCAGCCGTCGGGCATCAGGATGCGCTTCAGATCAGGATGTCCGTCGAAGCGGATGCCGAACATGTCATAGACTTCGCGCTCCAGCCAGTTCGCGGTTGCCCAGACCGAGACCGCGCTGGGCGCACTCTCGCCATCCGCGATCATGATTTTCACGCGGATGCGTTCGTTTCTCGGGAAGGAATACAGAATCCAGACGAGATCGAACTGCTTTTCCCGCTCTGGATAGTGCACGGCGGTGATATCAACGCAGTAGTCGAACTGCTCGCGGTCACGCAGGATCTGTAGCAACTCCAAAATAATGGATGGATCCACGACCAGGTAGTTTTGACCCAGATAGCTGTTGGCCTCGCGCATGCCGGAACCGTATTGGCCCTTGAGTTTGCTCACCATCGGAGATTCCCATGGGACAGGCGTGGGACCGACTGGCTTGGCCGGCGGGGCATGGCCGGCGGCCGGTTTGGTCTCGCCGCCAGGCGGTGGAGCAGGCGAATTGGTTTCCTCGGCCATAGCTACGACGGTACAGACCTCCGGCGCTGCAACAGGTTTAGAGAACGTTAACTTCTAACAGCTTGCTAATACGGTGTCAACGATGCCCACGAAATCAGCGTTGTCTACACCTCAGCTACGCCGAGGTGCAGCCTGATAAGCCTCGATCAGGTCGCGAATTCGCTGCGCGTCCGCCTTGCGATGTCCGTGACTGGTGATCGGATTCGTCCCGCCCGCCGAGTCGATACGGATGTTCGACCACAGCACACCGGTCGAAATGTTTACCGAAGCAACTTGGGCAATGGCGATGCTTTCTTCATTGGCACCGAAAAGACGCGGCTTCACTTTGCTCACGTGCAGCGAATTCACCACAATACGAATCGGGAAAACTAAGTTCCCTTTGGTCCAGCGGCTAGCAATGAACGTTTCTCCGTCGGGAATCGGGTTAGTCATAGCGCAAGCAACTGATTGAGACGACGTGCGGTTCTCGCAGCGAACGTTCAAGGCTAAATGCTAAATGCCAAGTGCTGAATGCTGTCTCACACCCACTCCAACGCGCCCTTTCCCCAGATCCAGATGTATCCGACAATCAGGATGCCGAGGAAAATAAGCATCTCCATAAGTCCGAACCTGCCCAGCGCTTTGAACTTCACCGCCCAGGGGAACAGAAAAATGGTCTCCACGTCGAAGACCACGAAAAGGATGGCGATAATGTAATAGCGAACGGTGTAACGTCCGCGGGCACTGTCGATCGGATCGATGCCGCATTCGTAGGGCATCAATTTTGTCCGGTTGGGATTCTCGGGCCGAACCAGCTTGCCGGCCAACAGAGTGATAGGGATGAGTACTCCCACGACCGCGACGAAAATGAAAATCGGAATATAGTTTTGCGGCATCGGGCCTCTTCTCCGTTCGACTTCGGAGAAATTCGAACCAGCTATAGTACCGCCGAGTGCCTCGGGCTTCAAGGACTCTTAGGATTTTGCGCGAGTCGAAGTCTCAACAAACCGAAAAATGCAGAAGGTGCGGACAAGAGGTCGCAGCAACAATCGTTGAAGAGCGTACTGACGCCACCCCACGAGACCTTGTTTATAATCGATTCTCATCTTTGCGGATCAAAGGAACCCATTGGCACTCGACGAGAAGATCTACGAACTGCGGCGCGAGAAGTTGAAGCAGATTGAAGCGCTGGGGCAGTTGGCCTATCCGACCAAGTTCGCGTTTACTCACACCATCCCTGCAATAGTCGCGGATTACTCGGGAAAATCCGCCGAGGAGCTGGAGAATCCGCGCATCAGCCTGCGCGTGGCAGGGCGGATCATGGCCATCCGACTCATGGGGAAAGCAGGGTTCGCGCATCTGCAACAAGGCGGACAGAGATTGCAGATCTACGTGAAGAAAGATGCCGTCGGCGAAAAGGGATTCGAGCTTTACAAATTGCTCGACCTCGGAGATCACATCGGGGTGAGCGGCTACCTGTTCCGCACTCGCACCGGCGAACTCAGTATTCACGTCGAAGAAATTATTTTCCTCTCCAAGGACCTGCTCCCCCTGCCGGAGAAGTGGCACGGCCTCACGGATGTTGAACTACGCTATCGGCAGCGCTACGTCGACCTGGTCATGAACCCAGAGGTCCGCGAGGTATTTCTGAAGCGCAGCCGCCTGGTGCAGTCGATGCGACGGTTCCTCGACAGCCATGACTTCATCGAGGTCGAGACTCCGATGATGCAGCAAATCGCCGGGGGTGCGGTTGCCAAGCCATTCATCACGCATCACAACACTCTCGACATGGATTTGTATTTGCGTATTGCTCCAGAGCTTTATCTCAAGCGGCTTACGGTCGGCGGGTTTGATCGGGTGTATGAGATCAACCGCAACTTCCGTAACGAAGGGCTGGGATGGCGGTGGAATCCCGAGTTCACCATGCTCGAGTTTTACCAGGCTTATACAGACTTTCGGGGCGTCATGGACCTCACGCAGCAACTGGTCGAACAAGTTGCGATCGACGTCACGGGCGGCACCAAAACCAAGTGGGGCGAGCACGAAATCGACTGGGCAAATGCGAACTGGCGGCGCCTGACCATGCGCGAAGCCATCATTCACTATTGGCCAGAGGCGTCTGGAGCAAAACCAGAGATGTCGGATTTCAGTTCTCATGATTCGGTAAAGAATCTGGTGCAGCGGTTCAATACCGCGCACGCGCACGTCGCGTACGACATCAACGAGCCAGCCGGGAAAACCATTGCCAACCTGTTTGAAGCGGCTGCCGAGGAACACTTGACTCAACCGACGATCATCTACGAGTTCCCCACCGCCATCTCGCCGCTTTCCAAACAGAAAGCCGACGAGCCCGATTGGACCGAGCGTTGGGAGATTTTCGCCGGACAAATGGAGATTGCCAACGGCTTCAGCGAACTGAACGATCCCGAGGACCAGCGCCGCCGTTTCGAACAGCAACTGAAGGAACGCGAACGCGGCGACGAAGAAGCTCACCAGATGGATGAAGACTACATCCGGGCGCTGTCCTACGGCATGCCGCCGGCCGGTGGCGTCGGCGTCGGGGTCGACCGCCTGGCGATGCTGTTGACGGATTCCCACACCATTCGCGATGTGATTTTGTTCCCGTTGCTGCGGCCTGAAAAAGTGGCGATGACCGAGGAGACTGGGGAGAAGTAGGGGTCGTAGACTCCGTTCAGGATGATGTTCACTGTTGGCTTCTGTAGTTTGACCGCAAACTTCGGATAGACCGCCTGATTCCTTTCTCTTACCACTAGAATCAAATTTCCATGCGCTTCGACCTCGATTCCGCCACTCGCCGCCGTCTCGGTTATCGCCTGATCGACCAAATCGACAATTTCTTCGCTTCCCTGCCCGACCGCGCCGTGCAACTTCCGGTCGAGCAACGGACATTTGCCGCCCTCAACAACCCGCTACCCGAGATCGGAGAAGATGCCGACAAGGTTCTGGATGAGGTTTTCCGCGAAATGGTTGACAAGGGCTTTCACGTTCCCAGCGCAAACTATTTCGGACTGATGAACCCGACCCCGACTTACATTGGGGTTATGGCGGAAGCCATGGTGGCCGGACTCAATCCGCAACTCGCCACCGTCAAACGCTCGCAGCTGGCATCGAAGATCGAGCACGAAACAGTCCGCTGGATTGGAGAGCGCGTCGGCTGGCCCGGGGAATTCAATGGAACCTTCACGTCTGGAGGCAACGAAGCAAACTTTAGTGGCTTGGCGCTGGCCTTGGCGTGGAAGTTTCCGCGTGTTATCGAAGAAGGCGTGGCTTCGATTGGCACCCAGCCTGTCCTTTATGCCTCCGAGGAGGCTCATCACTCGCTGGACAAGTCGGCCGGCCTGGTCGGAGTCGGGCGTAACGCCTTGCGGCGTATCCCGGTGAATGAGAATGTGCAACTCGACTCACGGCTGATGGAGCAGGCCATTGAGGCAGACGTTGCCTCCGGGAAAAAGCCATTCTGTGTAATCGCGACCACCGGCACCACCAACACCGGAGCGGTGGACGATCTTGTTGTCCTCGCTGAAATATGCCGGCGCTACGATCTGTGGCTGCACATTGACGGCGCCTACGGCGGATCAGCGATCCTTTCCGATCAGCACCGCAGCCTGCTTCTTGGTATCGAGCAAGCCGATTCGATCACCATCGATCCTCACAAATGGATGGCCATGCCGCTTGCGGCGGGCGTAATTCTGACCCGCCATCCCGAGATGCTGGAGCGAGCCTTCGCCGTGGCTGCTCCCTACATGCCGAAAGCATCCGAGTCAAAAGGGGTCGACAATTCGCGGATCAGCACCCAGTGGACGCGCCGCATGAACTCGCTCAAACTCTGGTTGACTCTGCGAGTCCACGGCAGGAAGGCTTACGAGGAACACATCGACCGGCAACTTAGGCTGGCGGGGACTTTCGCATGCTGGGTCGGAGCCTCCGAACATTTCGAATTGGCTGCGCCCCAAACCCTACCCATAGTGGCCTTTCGCCTGAAGTCCGCGACCCTCAGTCGGCAGCAGCTTGCCGAGGCCCACGCCCGCATTGTCGAGGACGTTACGCGGGATGGCCGCCGATGGATTTCTGATACCGTCGTCAGCGGTAAGAGCGTGCTGCGCATGATGGTGGTCAGTTACCTTACCGAACCGCGCCACTTGCGCGAACTGGAAGACGCATTGACGGCCGCTGCCGCTAAGCTCGGGCAGGGCACGAGATCTTCAACCTGATTCGGAAGGACCCCGCCGCCGGCTTCTTCCGGTCGAGAGCTTTCCCGCGTTCTTAGTTTGCATAACCGCGCCGCCGGTTCTGGTTTGCGCTTCGGGACCCGGCAATTCGCGTCCGGGTGAAGACGGTGCCTGCGCCAACCTGAAAGCGTACAGAACAAGTTCGACGCGGCTCGAAACTCCAAGCTTGTTGAAAACCCGGAAAAGGTAATTTTTCACGGTGTGCTCGGTGAGCTTCAACTGCCGGGCAATCTCCCGATTCGATAATCCATCGGCAACGCAGCGAACCACATCGTGCTCACGCTTGGACAAGGGCGGGCTCTCGCTGGTCTCGACCCAATTGCGGATCGGCATCGCTTCGCCCAGCGCTTCCACCAGGTAGCCCAGTTCCCGGCTGTTGGCCCAGACCTGGCCAGCATAAGCGGAGCGAATACATTTGGTCAGATTCTCCAGGGGCTCAGTGCGGCAGAATACGCCCCGGGCGCCCGCACGAAAAGCATCCACGACAGCCGCAGGTTCGGAGGCATCCAGCAGCATTACAATTCGTATCTTAGGATGGGCGGCGCGGAGGCGACGCGCCACTTGGGATCCTTGGGTGGGACTGTCGTCGAGGATTGCACTCAGCAGAACTAAATCAGGACTCTCATTGGCTGCGGCTGACAGGATCGCGGTTTCGCTGGGCTCCACTTCCGTCACTCGAAAGAGCGGATCGCGGCCTAGAGCGTCGGCCAGCAACTGGCTGTTCATACGAGTCCTGTCGGCTACCAGAACTCGGAGCGGCGCTGCAGTCTCGGGTGAAGTACCGTGTTCCATTTGGGCTTCTTGATCGTTTCAGTGCCATCCCGTCACCAGAGTTGACGTCGAGCCCGAATGCTCGGCCCAGATGGCTTCACTGTAGTACTTTAGGCTCTATATGAGGATCCAGATACGGTACTTTAGTACTCCGCTGGGCCTCGTTCATCGATCACAATTTGCCCCTCTTCTTGGGGAGGGCTGCGTTACTCTAAATTTACGATGTGCTGTTTCTGTGAACCACAAGGCGCGCACAAAGTTGCGATCATTTGCACCGCCCCCCAACCCTCGGTTGACGGCAGCGTCGGCATTGGCCGACCTGCGCAAATGGAGCAAATCCATTCTTCTACACACTTTTCCCTCTAGAGTTAAGTAGTCCAACGACTGTACGCAAAGGGCCATGTTGACAACCCCAGCCGGGTGGCTTAGAACAGAGTTCAAGTGGTAAATTCCGTTTCCACCCCCGCAAACGCAGCCTAGGAGATCCGATTTCCCAAGGAGATACATTTCATGAAGATGCAGTTGCCTGTCGACTGGCAAGCACTCTCCGCCTAGAGATCACGAGGTCAAAGCGGTTGCAGCTGACGGGAAAAAGTAGCGACGTGTAAAAGGGGCTTGAATGCGGATAGCGATCGTGGGGTCTGGGTATGTGGGGTTGGTGGCTGGGGCGTGTTTTGCGGACATGGGCCATCAGGTGATTCTGGTGGACAACGACCAGCAGAAGCTGGCGGCGCTGAAAAATGGCGAAGTCCCGATCCACGAAAAGTTTCTGCCGGAGTTGCTGGAGCGGCATCGCGGGCGGAGTCTGACGTTTTCCGACGATCTGCGGGCGGCGGTTGAAGCCAGCGCGGCCGTGTTCATCGCGGTGGGAACGCCGCCGACCGAGCAAGGCAACGCCGATCTGTCCTATGTGGAATCGGTGGCCCGGATTATTCCCTCGGCGATCAACGGCTACAAAGTCGTCGTCGAAAAGAGCACGGTCCCGGTGTACACCAGCGAATGGATTCAGAAGATTATTCTGCGCAATGCGGCGCCGCCGGATTCTTTCGACGTGGCTTCGAATCCAGAGTTTCTGCGGGAAGGCACGGCGGTCACGGACTTTTTCTATCCCGACCGCATCGTGGTAGGCGCCGACAATGAACGCTGCGCCGATGTGTTGCGCGCCATCTACGCGCCACTGACCGATGGAAGTTACTACCAGCGCGCGGATGCGATTCCGCCGCCCGACCGGGCGCAGGTTCCTCCGCCCCTGATCATCACCAGCACCAAGAGTGCGGAACTGATCAAGCATGCCTGCAACGCGTTTCTGGCGATGAAGATTTCGTTTATCAATGCAGTGGCCTCGGTGTGCGAATCGGTGGGCGCGAACGTGCAACAGGTGTGTCAGGGGATTGGCAGCGACAGCCGGATTGGCACGCGCTTTCTGAATCCCGGAATCGGTTATGGCGGGTCGTGTTTTCCGAAAGATCTGATGGCGTTTCGCGCGGTGGCGCGGGAGTGTGGCTACGAGTTCCGGTTGCTGGATGAAGTGATGCGCATCAACGAAGAACAGCGGCACCGTTTTTTGCGCAAAGTGCGCAACGCGTTGTGGACGTTGCGTGGCAAGCGTCTGGGCGTGCTGGGCCTGGCTTTCAAGGGAGGCACGGACGACATTCGCGAATCGCCGGCGCTGGCACTGGTGCAGACTTTTCTGCAGGAAGGCTGCAAGATTGCGGTTTACGATCCGGCGGCGCAGGAGCGGGCGCGGGAAGTTTTGAACTCCAGCGTCGAGTTTGCCACGGACGCCTACGAAGCCGCGCGCGGCGCCGACGCATTGCTGATCCTCACCGAGTGGGATGAGTTCGCCAGCCTCGATCTCGAGCGACTGCATCCGTTGCTGAAATATCCCATCGTGATTGATGGACGCAATCTGTACGATCCCGAGGCCATGGCGGCGCGCGGATTCACCTACTACAGCGTGGGTCGAATGGCGGCAACGCCGGAAACGCTGCCGCTCGAAGCCGGCACGCCTCCGCGGAAGGCTGGCCACTCGTGAACCCGCCACGCGCTCTGGTCACTGGCGGCGCCGGGTTCCTCGGTTCCCACCTGTGTGACGCCTTGCTGGGAGAAGGTTACTCGGTCGTGGTCGTGGACAATCTTCTGACCGGACGGCTGTCCAACCTCGATCACCTGCGCAACGACTCGCGTTTTGAATTTCAGCAGACTGACATCAACCAGCCCTTCGATTGCGGCCGGGTGGATTACGTATTTCATTTTGCCTGTCCGGCGAGTCCGGTCGATTACACCGAGCACGGAATCGAGACTCTGCAGGTCGGTTCGCTGGGCACGTTTCACGCGCTCGATGTGGCGCGTAAATATGGCGCGAAATATCTGACGTCTTCGACCTCGGAATGTTACGGCGATCCTTTGGAGCATCCGCAGAAAGAAACTTACTGGGGACATGTGAACCCGATCGGCCCACGCTCGGTGTACGACGAAGCCAAGCGTTTCAGCGAAGCCGTGACCATGGCGTACCACCGCTACTACAAAGTGGACACGCGGATCGTGCGCATCTTCAACACCTACGGGCCGCGCATGCAACTGAACGACGGACGCGTAGTGCCGAACTTCATGAAGCAGGCGCTGCGCGGCGAGGACTTGACGGTGTACGGCGATGGCAGCCAGACCCGCAGCTTCTGCTACGTCAGCGACGAGATTGACGGATTCCTGCGGCTGTCGAAATCAGAGGAGCATCTGCCGGTAAACATCGGGAATCCCACCGAGTTCACGATTCTCGAATGCGCCCAGCGGGTGCTGAAAGTTACGGGATCGAAAAGCAAAATCCGCTACGAAGCCCTGCCCGTGGACGATCCCAAACAACGCCGTCCCGACATCACCAAGGCGAAGAACCCTGCTGGCCTGGGAACCAAAGATCGACCTCGAAACCGGCCTCCGCATGTCCCTGGATTACTTCCGCAAAGCCACCTTAGAAGACAAAGTCCTCCAGCCCTGAATTACTGATTCGAGATCAAGAAATAGTAGCGGGGGTCACCGAAGGGAGCGCATTCTTCTGAACTCTTCCCTGAAGGTACTTCGGGAGAGCATCCTTCCAATGTGGAATAGAGACTCCCAGTGCGCGCAGTTTCGACTTGGAGAGTACCGAATTCGCCGGACGCTTCACCGGACTCGCAAACTCGGCGGATTTGACCGGCAACAGCTTCGCCTCGATACCAGCGCACTCGAAGATGTGTTTGGCAAACTCATACCACGAGCATTGGCCTTCGGAGGTGATGTGGTACAGCCCGTAATTTCCGGTAAGGATCAACTTACGCGTGGCCTCCGCTAGATCGACCGTGTAAGTGGGAGTAAGAACCTGGTCGTCTACCACTCGAATAGTATCTCCGGCCATCGCCTTCTTTATCATGGTCTCGACAAAGTTGCCGCCCCTACCCCTGCTGCCGGCGACTCCGTAGAGGCCGCAGGTCCGGATGATAAAGTGCCGCTGGTTATAAGCAGCGATCAGATACTCCCCGACAACTTTGGAAACACCATAGACATTCAGAGGTGAAGGCAGATCGGTTTCCTCATAGGCGCCGTCCTTCTTCCCGTCAAAAACGTAGTCAGTGCTAAAGTTCGCCAAAACAGCGCCCGATCGCTGGCAGGCCACCGCCAGGTTCATTGCCCCTGTGCCGTTCACCTGGAAAGCCTCCGCAGGCTTCTCTTCACACTCTTCGACTTTATGAAAAGCGGCTGTGCTCACCACTAGGTCCGGCTTGGCCTGAGCCATGATTTCGTCTACGCGGTCCCGGGAGCAGACGTCGACCTGTGCGTGGGTCACGGGTATGACGGTATCGCCCGCCTCTCGAAAAACCTTGAAAAGGTCGCTACCCAACTGCCCGTTAGCGCCTATAAGGAGCACTTTCATCTATGGGATCACCCTATCCGCAGAGTATACGGTGATGGCAAATCCCCGCAATATGGTCGAAAGGAGAATGCACCGCCGCAAGCGGTGGAGGGGGATCAATTTAGTCACCCCCTTGCGCCAGGGGCATGGAGACGACCGGACTGGAGTAACGCGCCCATGCCTGCAGAGGCCTAAGTCCTATCCTGACGGCCCTCAGCTCGATGCTGCGGGCCATTTCAGGAGAGGGTCGCCTCCAAGGTGTCGCTGTTGCAGGCCTGTGGCAGACGAAATCCTTGTTTTCTCCGTTTTCTCCACGAAGGTTGCAATTCTTTGCACACTGCTCTGCAGCTAACTCGCGCATAAGCAAGCATTTACACCTTCCGGGATTGGAGACCGGGTTGCTAAACAAGGTGAGTGGCCGTTTAGCTTGAAAGACGCGTCTAACCTCCCCAAAATATGGGACTTCAGCCAAAAGGCGCTTCTGAACGGCGCAATGGGTTAGGAAGGGCAGGTTTAGACGGAATTTTGGATTCAGTATTCGCGATTTGCAGGGGTGAGGTAGTTCGCTTCCAGCACTTGGTGTCGGGGGACGGTAGAGTCTTTATTCTCTACCAAATTGCCAGTGCTTTCTACCTCTTGCAAGAGTCTGCAACCGCTGGTAGTGTTGGACAACTTTCGCTAGTGCATCGGTCGGAATTGTCCTTCCCCCAAACAAACACAACGGAAAGCTGTTACGCATCCTATTTCAGCTAGTCCGATGGAGTAGCGAAAGAGCGGCACCTGTTTCGGTTTCAGAGGCTTAAATGGGGTCAGACACTGTGACTCAGAGGGCGAAGCTGTGAGTGGTAACTGGCAAATGTCGGAATCCGTTTCTGCGCCGAGCGCTCCTCTGGCTCTGCCTAAAGCTGATGCGGCTTGCTGGTATGCGATTCGTACCCGATCGCGTCACGAAAAGGTTGTGGCGCAACAGCTCGAGACCCAGGGCATTGATGTCTTTCTTCCTCTGCTCTCGGAGGTACGCAAGTGGAGTGATCGCCGCAAGCAGATCGAGACGGCGTTGTTTCCGGGGTACACGTTTGTGAGGATTGCCTACTGTTCCGGTGACCGGCTGCGCGTTCTTCAGACCCACGGTGTGGCGAATTTTGTGGGCGCATCGGGGACGACAGGCACGCCGATCCCCGACGATCAGATCGCCAGCATCCGTACCCTGATTACCCACAATGTCCCGTTCAAGGAGTATCCATTCCTTCGGGTGGGCCAGCGTATCCGGGTTCGCGGAGGATCCTTAGACGGACTGGAAGGGATGCTGGTAGCGATCAACGGCTCCCGTACCCTGGTCATTTCGGTTGAACCCATTCAACGTTCGCTGTGCGTGCAAGTGGACGGTTACAACATCGAAGTAATCTAGATCTGCAGGGGCGCACAGCCTGTTTCTGGTACCTAAAAAATGAATGACTTTCCGTTGTCGACAGAAGAAAACATAAGTGAGGGCACGCCGCAGGCAGGAGTGGATTCGCTCAGGCCTGCAGCTCGGTCTGTTCCGGGCAGGTCCGAATACTCTGTAAAAGTCCCGACCCTCCGCAGCCGCATTGCCGAAGCCGAGACCCAGGCCATCCTCGGCGCCCTTGAGAACACCGCATGGAATCGCAAACGAGCAGCTCAATTGCTCGCCATCAGCTATCGGGGATTACTTTACAAGATACGGCGCCACAACATAATTCGCACGAAGTAGGATCGCGGTTGTCAGGAATTTAGTTTGTCAGTCGAGCGTAGACTCTATCGAAGCACGTAGGTGAGGAGAAGCAAATGAGAACTCGAACGGCCATCACTATCACAGCCCTGCTGCTTGTAGTTCTGGCGGCTGCATGGGCGCAGGAGCAACCGTCGGCCGCAGGTACGAATTCGTCAGCCAGCGCATCCCCCAGCGCCGATGCATCCGCAAAGTCGCCCGCGGACGAAGCCGGGTTTCAATCGCGACATCCACGGTACAAGTTACAACTTGGGGATACTTTTGACGTCAGTTTCGACCTGAGCCCGGAATTTAACCAGACGGTTACGGTGCAACCCGATGGCTATATCACTCTGCGGGGTATCGGCGATGTACACGTGGCCGACCAGACGGTGCCAGAGTTAACCGCAACCCTGCGCAATGCCTACAGCAAGATTCTCAACAGTCCGCTCATCAGCGTGACCCTGAAGGATTTTGAGAAACCTTACTTCATCGTGGATGGGCAGGTTGATCGGCCGGGCAAATATGATTTGCGTGGCGATACCTCTCTGACGCAGGCAGTTGCGATTGCGGGCGGATTCAAAGACACCGCCAAACATTCCCAGGTATTGCTGTTCCGCCGCGCCTCGGAAGGGTGGTATTCCGCCAAGATCATCGATGTGAAGAAAATGGAAAAAGACGGCAACCTCAAAGAGGATCCGTTCTTGCATCCGGGCGACATGTTGTTCGTGCCCAAGAATGCACTTTCAAAGATCAAGCCGTTTATTCCAGGATCGTCCATGGGTATGTTCGTGAACCCAGCCACCCTTTAGATAAGAAGCGCTGGGGAATCAGGAGAGTTAAGGTATGAGAAGCGACTACACCACATCGGCAATGGGAGACAGTTCGTTCTCCGTACGTGACTTCATGGCTGTTGGATTCCGTCACAAGCGGGCCATGACGCTGTGTTTTTCGGGAATCCTGCTGGGCACGATCCTGGCTGCGATTTTCCTGCCGCCGCTCTATAAATCGAGCACAAAATTCCTCATCGAGCACGAACGCATGGATCCGGTGGCCAGCCCCGGCCAGGGCGCTCAGCAAATGGTTCGCCCGCCAGTGACCGAAGAGGAACTCAACTCTGAAGTGGAGTTGCTTAAGAGTGAGGACGTGCTCCGACAAGTGGTTCTGGCCAACGGACTGCAAAACCGCAAATCCCTTTCCTCTTACATTTTCGGCACGCCTGATGAAGCCCATCGGATTGCGAAAGCTGTGAACCGGCTGGCCGGAAATCTGACGATTGAAGCCATCAAGAAAAGCAATCTCATCGACGTGCACTGGTATTCCACCGACCCGCGGCTGGCGGCCAGCGTCCTGAGCTCTCTAGATGACGCTTATCTCAAGAAGAACGTGGCAGTCCATCATCCGGCAGGCCAATTCGAGTTCTTCGACCAGGGAACGGCAAAGTACCAAAAGGATCTTGCCGACGCGGAAGCTCAACTAAAAGCTTTCTCTGAAGAAGAAGGCGGTGTGTCTCCGCAGATCACCACGAATCTGACTTTGGAAAAATTGAACGAATTCCAGGCGAGCCTGCAGCAGACCAGAGCTGAAATGGCATCCACCGAGGAGCGTATCCGGGACTTGGAGCGGCAAGCCGGCATCACCCCCGAGCGTCTGACGA
Organism: uncultured Acidobacteriota bacterium; assembly: GCA_963788605.1. Classification (GTDB taxonomy): domain Bacteria; phylum Acidobacteriota; class Terriglobia; order Terriglobales; family Acidobacteriaceae; genus JABDBE01. The sequence goes on from CAWBHD010000002.1 coordinate 229,689, forward strand.
CCGAGCAAAAACAAGCGGATGACGCTCAGGTTCTCCAGGGCCTTAAAAACACCTTGATGACCCTGGAACTCAAACGCACCGAGTTGCTCACCAAGTATCAGCCTAGCTATCCGTTGGTCCAGGAAGTGGACAAGGAACTGGCGCAAACCCGGGCTTCGATCGCGGCAGAAGATGCCAAGCCGGTGCGGGAAGAGACCACGGATCGCAACCCAACCTACGCCTGGATCAACGCTGAACTGGCCAAGGCGAAGTCTGATTACGCCGGATTACAAGCGCGCGCCGCTGCAACCCAGGCAATTGTCACGCAATATCAGGCACGATCTCGAGACCTGGATCAGAAAGGGCTGGTCGAGGGCGACCTTCTCCGCAACATGAAGGCTACTGAGGAAAATTACCTCCTGTACCTGCGCAAGCGCGAGGAAGCGAAAATGTCGGATGCCATGAACGATTCGCGCATTCTCAGCGTGGCGATTGCGGAACAGCCGATCATTCCGACACTTCCCGCAATTTCGCCGCTCCTCATTTGTGCGGCCGGCACACTGCTGGCGATGATTGCGAGCCTGGGATTGGCTTTTGCTCTAGAGTATTTTGACCCCTCGTTCCGTACACCGTCCGAGGTAATGGCCGAATTGAATATCCCTGTTCTGGCGGCAGTTTCGCACAAGAAGCCGGTTGAAGTGCCGAGCGGCGGCAGCGGGCTCGGCTCCCTTGACCAAGTCGCCAGTGGGTCTGGTCTGAACTTGTAGGTACGGGCTTGGAACACGCGGACCGGTTGGTCTTGCGAGATTGTTCGAATCCGGCACGTCTTTTGAATTGAGCCGGCGGCTTTTTTGACCGCCGGACGGAGGCAACCTTGAGTAGGAATTTCGAACTGTTGTACCAAAGCGGAAAGATGCAGGAGTTGCTGCAATCACAGCCCCAGGCCGAAGGGTTACAGACCACTACGAGCCTTGAGGACACGACTTCTTCCACGCCAGCGATCGATATGGGAGAAGAGGCACGCAACGAAATCGCCAAACTGGTACAGAGCCTGTTCCGCTTGCCGGACGTGAAGGGTCCGCGCCGGATCGTTTTTGCCGGCAATGAACCGGGCGCCGGCTGCACCTGGATGTGCGCCCATGTGGGCGAAATCCTGGCATCGCAAGTCGACGCATCGGTATGCGTTGTGGACTGTAATCTGCGTTCTCCGAGTCTCCACCAGCAATTCGGTGTCGAGAATCATCATGGCCTCTCCGAGTTTCTTCAGCAAACTGAGCCCGCCCGGCAATATGCAAATCAGCTGTCTCGCCGAAATCTGTGGCTGCTGAGCGGCGGTTCCCCCGTCGATGGTCAGCAGACGTCTTTAGGCTCGCATCGTACGCGCGCACGCATGGCGGAATTGAGCGCTACATTCGACTATCTCATCATCGACGCTCCGCCTCTGAAGGGCTCAAACGATGCCATCGTGCTCGGCGGCCTCTCTGACGGAGTTGTGCTCGTTCTGAAGGCCAACTCGTCACGCCGTGAAGTTGCGCGACGAGCCTTGACCGATCTCCAGGCCGCCAATGTCACTAGCCTCGGAGCGGTGCTCAACCAGCGGCAATTTCCCATCCCGAAAGCCATCTACAACCGTCTGTAGGCCGCCCCGGCTCGAGAATTCTCTACCAGGCGCCGCCAACTGGGCAAAGCAAGAACGCTTTCCCGGAACAATCCGATCTAATCTCTAATCAATGTCATTGGATTACACAGCGACTTCGAAGCTGCCACCGTACGTAGTTACGGCAGCGTTGCTGCTTGCGCTGGCCGGGTTCGCTCTGTGCTTCATGTGGCTCTGGCCGGCGAGCCTGCTTACCGGCGACACGATCATTTTGTTGGTCGTGGTAGTCGCCTCAATCGCCATCCTCTACATGGGCCTTGCGGTATGCAGATCTTCCATGGCGGATGCGGACAGCACGATCTTGAGGTTAAGCCTCCTGATCTGGTTCGTGCTTCTGTTCGCCGAGGGCCTGTTCGACCGCCAAGGTGATGAAGTCGACACCTATAAAGGTTTAATTACCAATGAGGCCTATGGAGAAGCAATCGTTTGGGTCGTTGCAGCCGCGATTCTGCTTCTGGTCCTATTGCCGCATCTTGGTCTTTTACGCCAGTTGTTCTCGAACTATTACAAGTGGGCAACGATTTACTTTCTGATTTGCCTGGGTTCGATTGCCTACACGCCTGATAAGTCCTATGCCTTAGCGTGGTGTTTCAAACTCGGTCTGGTTGTGACCTTGCTGGGAGTCTGCATTCCTACGGTATCCAGTGTCTCCAAGGCCATCCTGTTCTTGCGAATTACCCTCTGGGGCGTGCTGGTTTTTACGTTTATACCGTTGTTGATCGCGATGTCGGATCCGGAGGGCATGTTTAATGGCGCCGGGGGCAGAGTCATTGATCCCACTCTGGTATCGCAAAAAGGGGCTTGCATTCTCCTGCTGGCGCAGATTCTGTACTCGCTGCAAAAAAAGAGACTCTGGCTTTGGGTGGGTGCAATTGGCGCGGGTGTGATGGTTCTGGCGTTTGGCAAGACCTCCATTGCAGCCGGTGCGCTGTGCTCGGTCCTGCTCTATGTTTTGCAGGGGAAACGCAAGTCGGCGATCCGCCTTGTAGTCGGGTTGGCGGTGCTCACTGCAATCATTTTCGCAACCGTTCCCCAAGTATCGCAATACGCTTATTCCTACGGAGGTACGGATACCCTGAGTGGCAGAACGGCTGTCTGGCAGATGGCGATCCCACGTTTCGAGGCGCGGCCGATCCAGGGTTACGGGTATCTCGCATCGCATTTCATATGGCTGTCGGTTCGCGGACATGCGGCGGAGTTTGCTCACCTGCACAATAGCTTCTTGGACGTGCTCTACAACGTCGGCCTGATGGGTTTTGTGCCGATGGTGCTCATGCACTTTGGGATTGTGAAGAACCTGCGAAACGCCATGCGGCGCGCCAAGAACCCATCCGCGCTCATGGATGCGGAAGAAAGACGGTCGTCCAGGACGCTGTACCTGGTTGCGTCCGGCTTTTTGGCGTTATATCTCAATTTATTGATCAACGGAATGTTGACCACCGTGTTCGGCGGCCGCGCCGGGTTCCTGTTTATGTCGTTCCTGGCAGTGCTCGCAATGAGCGAAGTTGTAAATCGCGAGAGCTTGAGTTTGAGCGCGGCGGAAGATTCCCTGCCCAGCCATCCCGTTCGCATGAAGCGAAAGCAGTTTTCACCCCGGCCTGTACATTCGTCCTAATCACAAGGATTCCTACTCATGAGCAATATCCGACGCCAACTTCTGCTGAACTCGCTCAAGCTTTTTGACGTGGCTCTGATGGTGCTCTGTTTTCTGCTGGCAATTTTCTTTGACCGGCATGGCAGGACCGTGCTCAGTTTCGAGCAATTTCTCTCCCTCCGGATCCGCCTGTTGAATTTTGTCCTGTTCTCCGTGGTTATCTGGACTTGGCACGCGACTTTTTCTGCGTTCGGTTTATATAGTTCCAGGCGTCTGTTGGGACGTCGGGCGGACATTATCGATATCGCCAAAGCCGGAACAGTGGGTACTCTGCTGATCCTGGCGGCCGGGGCCTTCTTCCAGCTTCACGTAATCACCTTGCCCTTTTTGCTGCTTTTCTGGGCGTCTGTAATCGCCAGCACAATTCTAAGCCGGTTGTTCCTGAGGAGTGTGCTGGCACAGATCCGGCTCCGCGGCCGTAATCTGCGGTTCATGCTGATCGTGGGAACCAACAGCCGTGCCGTCGATTTCGCCAATCGAACCGCCTCCAGGCCCGAACTCGGCTATCGGGTGTTGGGTTTTGTCGATCAAGAGTGGAACGGTCTGGAAGACTTCGGGAAGAGCGGGTTCCCGGTTGTATGCAATTTCGAAAACCTCTCGGCTTATTTGAGGAATACCGTCGTCGATGAAGTGGTGATTGCCCTGCCCATGCGATCGCTGCATGACCACGCGGCACAGATTGCGCAGATCTGCGAGGACCAGGGTATCGGAATGCGAGTGTTGTCCAGCATCTTCGATCTGAAGCTGGCCCGGGTCAGCCACGACGAACTCGAGGGCGCCTCGATCATTACTCATCACACGGGCTTCGCCGAAGGTTGGCCGGTTCTGGTGAAACGCGCCATCGATATCGGGGCCTCGTTGACGCTTCTCGTACTCTGCGCGCCAATCCTGGTTCTGACCGCGCTCGCCATCAAGCTGACCAGCCCGGGTCCGATTTTTTTCACCCAGAGACGCCTGGGCTTGAATAAACGGCCTTTTAACATTTACAAGTTCCGCACCATGATCCCGAATGCCGAGCAGAAAATTCACGAGCTGCAACACCTGAATGAAGTTTCGGGTCCGGTGTTCAAAATCAAGGCGGATCCGCGGATCACCACCATCGGGAAGTTCCTGCGCAAGACCAGCATCGACGAATTGCCTCAGCTGTTCAACGTGCTTGAGGGAGAAATGAGTCTGGTTGGCCCCCGGCCGTTACCGATTCGCGACTATGAGGGCTTCAACGAAGACTGGCAACGGCGCCGCTTTAGCGTTCGCCCTGGGATTACCTGCTTGTGGCAGATCAAGGGCCGGAATTCCATACCTTTCGAAAAATGGATGCAATTGGATCTGCAATACATCGACCGGTGGTCGTTGTGGCTCGACCTGGAGATTCTTGCTCGTACCATTCCGGCGGTGTTGAAGGGATCGGGCGCTGCCTGATCCGCCCTCTGTAACAGTCTGTTCTGTTTTCCTGGCCGAATTATCCGGAGCTCCCGTGGATACACCTCGCCTTCCAATGCAAGATATGAACGGCTTCGGCGCCGCAGCTTCATCCGCCTACGCTCGCGTCGGCGATGGCGCCGGGGCGACGGTCTCCGCTTTGGAAAAGGTTGACAACACCCCAGCGAACGGAACCAGTGCACAGTCCGTGACCGTCCGCGAAGCTTGCTTCGATGACTATCAAAAGATCGCAAGCTTGCAGGCCCGCTATGACCTGCAAGCGGGCAACTACCAGGAATGGAGCCACCTTTGGATCAACAACCCTGTCTACCGAGGCCGTGAATGGTGGCCCATTGGATGGGTTCTGGAGGCGGACAACAAGGATATCGTTGGATATATCGGGAACATCCCGCTGCTTTACGAACTGCAAGGCAAGACTCTGCTTACGGCCACGGGCAGGGCTTTTGTGGTTGATGCGCAACATCGCAGCCATTCATTCCTGCTTCTCGACCGCTACTTTCGGCAGCCCAAAGTGGATCTGCACCTGAACACCACGGTCAACGCTCAAGCCGTGAGCGCCTATGCAATTTTTCGTGCGCTGCGCGTGCCGGTGGGAGAGTGGGATCAGTCGGCGTTCTGGATTACCCATCACCGGGGATTCGTCAAAAGCCTCCTGAAATCGCGGTCCACTCCGCTGGCCGGACTTCTGAGCTTCCCTATATCGCTCGCACCGCGCATTCGCGAACTATTCTCACCCAAGAAATTGAAGGTGGATGATGGCGTGCGCGTGGAGTATGGATCTCATTTTGACGAACGCTTCGATGCTTTCTGGCTCGAACTTAAGAAGGACAACCGCCACCTGCTCGCGGTCCGCGACCGCGAAACCCTGGAATGGCATTTCAAACATTCCCTGCTGCGCGACCGGATTTGGATTCTGACGGTCGGAACCACCGACCGCATTGAAGCCTACGCCATCTTCTTTCGGGACGATAATGCGAAGTTTGATTTGAAGCGAATGCGCCTGATTGATTTCCAGGCTTTGAATGGCGGTCACCACCTGCTTCCGTCGATCCTGGCGGAGGCTCTGCGACGGTGCCGGGCCGAGGGTATTCACATGCTCGAAGTGATCGGCTATTGTCCTGAAAAGCGGGAGGTGGTTGACGATGTCATTCCCTACCGACGACGCCTGCCTTCCTGGATGTACTTTTATCGCACCAAGAATCGAGAACTCGCCGAACAGCTGAAAACCGCTGACGTTTGGGATCCAAGCGGATTCGACGGCGACTCCAGTTTTTAGACCCGAAGGCGCGTGCCCGGGAAAATGCATCTGAAGCGGTTGGTTTCAGCGTTCTGGCAATAGCCTTGGAGAAGTGAAGAATGTCCCCGTCCACATCCCATATCGATGAGCTGCGAAACTCCGGGAGCTCCGTCTCAACCCCGGTAGGGTCGCCTCTTGAGAAGTTCGTTTTTACGTGGCTGGCCGAGCGCGCACGCGCTACTCCGGACGCAGTTGCGGTGGTGTCAGAATCCGAGTCGCTGACGTATAAGGAACTGGATCAACGAGCCAACCAACTGGCTTATCACCTGCAATCGCTGGGAGTCGGACCCGAAGTCATTACCGCAATTTGCCTGGAACGGTCTCCCCTGGCGGTAGTAGCAGCGCTGGCTGTCCTGAAAACTGGAGGCGCTTATCTGCCGCTGGATCCAAGCTACCCGCCGGATCGGCTGGCCTTCATTTTGAACGACGCGCAACCGGCCGCCGTAATCACGCGATCGCAACTCCTCAGCAAGGCCGGCAGCGGCAGTTGGCAGGTAGTCAATCTGGACGATGCTTCGACCCCGGTCTGGTCCGCAGCATCCGAGGCGCCCTCCGTCAGTCTTACTCCGGAGAACCTGGCTTACGTCATCTACACTTCCGGTTCGACGGGGCAACCCAAAGGCGTGCAGGTAACCCATTCTGGATTGTCGAATCTCGTCGCCTGGCACATAAACGCGTTCGCTGTGACTCCTGCCGATCGTGCCACCCAATTGGCGAGCCTCGGCTTCGACGCCGCAGTTTGGGAAATATGGGCCCACCTCTCCGCCGGAGCAAGCCTATATCTCGTGCCCGAAGTGGCCCGGGTTTCACCGGAGCTTCTGCGCGATTGGCTGGTTGCTAACAAAATCACCATAAGCTTCGTGCCAACAGCGATCGCCGAGCGCCTTATTCTCGCGGATTGGCCTTCAGGAACAGCGCTGCGTTTTTTGCTTACTGGGGCGGATACGCTTCACCACTACCCCGGGGCTCTGCCGTTTACGCTCATCAATAACTACGGACCGACGGAAGCCACCGTGGTAGCCACATCGGGGCCTATCGGACGGCAGCGACCCGATATCCGCCCACCCATCGGACGCGCGATTACAAATACGGTCGTCCACATTCTCGACCAGCGCCTGAAACCGGTGCCCGCGGGAGAAGTTGGAGAAATCTATATTGGCGGCGCCGGGGTGGCGCGAGGATACCTGAACCGTCCTGAACTCACAGCCGAAAGGTTTGTTCCTGATCCGTTTCATGCTGCCAACGGTTCGCGACTCTATCGAACCGGGGATCTGGCGCGCTCGCTTCCCGATGGACAGATCGCGTATGTGGGAAGAGCTGACGAGCAGATCAAGATTCGAGGTTTCCGAATCGAGCCCAACGAGATTGTTTCCCTGCTCAACAGCCACCCGGCGGTGCAGGCCAGCGCGGTGGTCGCGCAAGAGGACTCTTCCGGGGCTAAGCGACTGCTGGCGTATGTAGTCACCGACGGCGCGTCTTCTCCGAACGCCAGTGAGTTGCGTACCCTGGTGCTGAACCAGTTGCCAGACTACATGTTGCCCTCCGCGTTCATTAAGGTAGACGAGTTGCCCATCACGGCCAACGGCAAGCTCGACCGCGATGCACTGCCCAGAGCCGACGCCAGCAACACCCTGCAAGAGGACGAGTTTGTTGCGCCCCGCACCCCACTCGAGGAACGAGTTACCGCGATAATCGCCAGCCTTTTAGGCCTTGAGCGAGTAGGAGTCAACGAGAATTTCTTTCTCATTGGCGGCCACTCTCTGCTGGGCACCCAGCTGATTGCCCGGGTTCGCGATGCTTTTGGGGTTGACTTATCGCTCCGCACCATCTTCGACTCACCCGCGCCGGCTCAATTGGCGAAGGAAATCGAGAAGTTGATGGTTGCCCGGCTGGATGCCATGAGCGCTGAAGAAATCCAGCGACTCCTGCACGAGGCGAGGGCCGCAAAGAGACAGTAATGACCACACCCGCCACATCGCCGCCAGCAAAACCAACACTCAGCCTCTATCAACTGCTTGATCCTGAGGTGTTGGCCAATCCTTATCCTCTATACCATCGGCTGCGGAGCGAGGATCCGGTGCATTGGGATCCGTTCCTGCACGCCTGGATCGTGACCCGATATGACGACGTGGTCCGCGTGCTGCACGATTTCCAGGCCGATCGTACTCCGACGCCGCAGCATTTGACCGACATGGGGCTTTCGCACATTAATCCCATCGCGGCCGTGATGGTTAAGCAAATGCTCTTTATGGACCCACCTGCACACACCAGGTTGCGTTCTCTGGCGTCCAGTGCCTTCACCCCCAGCCGGGTGGAAGCGTTGCGCTCCCATATTCAGAGCATCGCTGACCGGCTCATCGATGCCATCGCCGATTCCGGAAGCATGGATGTGGTTGCGGATTTCGCCGCTCCCATGCCCGCGATCGTCACCGCCGAAATGCTGGGTGTTCCTACCAGCGACCACCTGCAGCTGAAGAAATGGTCGGCGGACTTTGCCGAAATGCTGGGCAACTTCCAGCACAACCCGGATCGGGTGAAGCTGGTGTTGGAATCGCTGAATGACATGCTCGAATACTTCCGGGCTACCGTACGCGAACTCCGCGTACGTCCCCGCGAGGGCCTGGTTAACGCTCTCCTGACGGCCGAAATCGCCGGCGACCGCTTGACCGAAGAAGAAGTAATCGCAAACTCGATCGTAACCATGGTCGGAGGACAGGAAACGACTACCAACCTGATCGGCAACGGCCTGCTGACTCTGATGCGCAACCCTGACGAAATGAACAGGCTGCGAAACGATCCCTCCATTATCGTTTCAGCGGTCGAAGAACTCCTGCGCTACGAAAGTCCGAGCCAGCATACGGGTCGAATAGCTCCCGCGGACGTCGAACTTGGTGGACGGAAAATTCGTAAACGGCAGGCTGTGATCGCAGTAATGGGAGCGGCCAATCGTGATCCTGAACGCTTTCCCGATCCTGACCGTCTCGACCTGACCCGCAAGGACAACCGCCATGTCGCCTTTGGCTGGGCGGCGCATTTCTGCTTTGGCGCCCCCCTGGCACGCATCGAGGGTCAAATCGCGTTCGAGACCATTCTCCGCCGCTTGCACAATCTAACCGTGGCATCGACCGCTCTGCATTGGCGCGAGAATCTGGGATTGCGTGGCCTGAAAGCGCTGCCCATTACATTCACCAAGAATCCCAGCGTGGCCGCATAGCGAGATGCAAAATCCCTCTTTAGAGGCAAGACAGGGTCTCATGGAGAGTTTTCTCAACGGAACTCTCCTTTTGCGTGCACCCGACCGCCCTCTGGTTGGAGGGATTTCGAACGGCCATCCTGCACCGCTTTCCTCCTGGCAACTCCACGTTTGGAATCACACTCAATTGGCAACTCGGCTTTCGCCCGAGGCGCAGCTCTTCAATGAAACCATAACGGTTCACCGCCGGGGAGCGCTCGATGCAGCTGCGTTAGAGAAGAGTCTCAACGAGATTCTGCGGCGTCACCAGGCTTGGCGGACTACGTTCCGTGCTGTGGATGGACAACCGCGGCAGATCGTGAGTGCGCCAGCGGAAATCTCCTTACCGGTCTTTGATCTTCGCAGTCTTTCGAAAGCTGAGCAGGATCGTGAAGTGCTACGTCTGGGAAGCCAGGACGTTCGCGAACCATTTGATCTGGAAACTGGCCCGCTGGTCAGAACCAGGCTATTGAGGATTGGTGAACTTGAGTGGCAACTGCTGCTCACAGTTCATCAGATTCTTCTGGATGGGGTCTCCGTCTACCACGTATTCCTGCCGGAGTTGATGACTCTTTATAAAGCCTTCTCGAACAACCAGGACTCGCCACTGGCGGATCTTCCGGTGCAATATCCGGACTATGCAATCTGGGACTGCGAACGATCTCAAGGCGAGGCTTGGCCGGGACAGATGGCGTACTGGCGAAAACAACTGAACGGACCGCTGACGCAGCTTCGACTGCCTGCGGATCGGCCTCGTCCAGCGCAGCAAACGTTTCACGGTGCAATTCTGCCATTTGCTTTGCCCCAGGAACTCAGCGAACAAGCCAGACTCTGCAGTCAGCGGGAAAATGTGACGCTGTTCATTACTTTGCTCGCCGCTTTCTACAGTCTGCTGCATCGCTACACCAATCAGGATGACATTGCCGTGGGTACGATCGCACCCACTCGCCAGCACTCCGAGTTGCAGGGACTGCTGGGCTACTTCTTGAATCCGGTTGTACTGCGGGCGGATCTTTCCCGCAACCCAACTTTCCGAGAGGTTCTGAGCCGCTCCCGCAACCTCTTTCTCGAAGCAATCTCTCACAGCGACCTGCCTTTCGATTCTTTGGCGAAGGTGTTGGAACCTCAACCCGCGGTTGACCGGCATCCCCTGTACCAGGTGCAGATCTCCCTGGAGCCTCCACTCCCCGCTCTGGAAGACGGATGGAACTTGACGCCCATGGATTTTGAAAGCGGGGGAGCAAAGCTGGATCTCTACATGGTGTTTGACGACCGGCCGAGCGGCATCATCGGTCGCGTTCAGTACAACCCCGACCTGTTTGACGCATCAACGATGAGCCGGCTGGTAGAGCACTATCAGACTGTTCTCGAAGCGGTCCTTGCAAACCCCTTGTTGCGTTTGGCTGATCTGCCCCAATTCAGTTTGACGAAACCTTTTGCGAGTATCGGGGTTTCAGGAACATAAAACATAAATGGGTTATTCCGAAACCATTCCCGACGTGACCACTCTCTCAGAAGCAAAGCGTGAGCTTCTGGAGAGGTACGCGCGTGGGGACATGGGAAATGCGCTTGGGGATCCCGCCCGCGTGCCTCCCATTTCCAAACGGAAATCGGACGGACCTGCGCCCCTGTCGTTTGCGCAACAGCAGGTATGGGTGCACTCCCAGATTTCCCCTGACCTGCCCATCTACAACGAGCCGTTCACAGTTCACCGCAAAGGTCGGCTCAACGTCGCTGCTCTCGAGCGCGTCCTGACGGAACTCATTCGGCGGCACGAGGCCTGGCGGACAGTCTTCCCGGAAGTGAATGGGCAGCCGGTCCAGATGGTCCAACCCGCACCTGAATCCTTCACACTTGCGCAGTTCGATCTTAGAAAGCTAGGCACTGAGGAACGCGAGGCAGAGGCTCTCAGGCTGGCTGCCCAGGATTCCCGCCAGCCGTTTGATTTGGCGAAGGGTCCGCTGCTCCGGGCGAAACTGGTCCAACTCGCCGACGATGAACACCGGTTGTATTTGACGCTCCACCAGATCATTCTTGATGGAGTCACTGCCTACCACGTTTTGCTCCCTGAGTTGGTGGCGTTGTACGAAGCTTTCTCCAACGGAAAGCCTTCGCCGCTCCCGGAGTTAGCCTTCCAGCACGCGGACTATGCCTGCTGGCAACGGCAATGGCTGACGGAAGAGAGACTTGCCGAGCAGACAGGCTACTGGCGTAAACAGCTCGGTGGAGATTTGCCGGTACTCGAGTTACCCACCGACCATCCACGTCCGGCAACCCAAACCTTCCGCGGCGAGATGTACCCGCTTCGCCTTCCCAAGACCTTAGTTGAGCGAGTTCGAAGTTTCAGCCAGCGCGAAGGAGCAACTCTGTTCATGGGGATGCTCGCTGGCTTTTACGCTCTGCTCCATCGTTATACCGGCCAGGACGACATCCTTCTGGGCAGCCTTACCGCCAGCCGAAAGGGTGAGGGCGTAGAAAAGCTGCTGGGATACTTTGTGAATCCCGTAGTTCTTCGGACTCAATTCAACGGTGACCCGAGTTTTCGTGAATTGCTCGGCCGCGTCCGCCAAACGGTTCTGGATGCCCTGGCACACGATGATGTCCCCTTCGAATCTCTGGTTGAGGCTCTTCATCCGGTCCGGGATTCCAGCCGCAATCCGCTGTTCCAGATCATGCTGTCCCTTGAGCCTCCCATGCCTCCGCTCAACGGCTGGAGCATGACGCAGTTCGATGTGGGAAGCGGGGCTTCGAAGTTTGATTTGTACCTCGACCTGGATGATCGAGAGGAAGGAATTATCGGCCCGGTCACTTATAACCCCGATCTATTCGATCGGGAGACGATTGGGCGGATGGTGGAGCACTGGCAGCGTCTGCTGGAAGCGGCGGTGGCCGATCCTACTTGCCGGATCTCGCAACTGCCGTTGTTGACCGCACCCGAGCAGCAGCAGTTGCTGGGGGAATGGAATGGCACGGCACAGGCGCAACCGCAGGTAAGCATGGCGGGGTTGTTTGAAGCCCAGGTGGAGTGCACGCCGGATGCGATCGCGGTTGACGATGAAGTTTCCCAACTCAGCTATCGCCAACTGAACCAGCAGGCCAACCGGCTGGCGCATCATCTGCGCAGTTTGGGGGTAGGCCCGGAAAAGCTGGTAGGGATTTGCACTTCGCGTTCGCAACAGATGATGGTGGCCCTGCTGGGGGTGTTGAAGGCCGGCGCAGCGTATGTGCCGCTCGATCCCAGCTATCCGAAAGAACGGCTGGCTTTCATGCTGCAGGATTCCGGCGTGGCGGTGCTGCTCACCGAGCAAGCGCTGTTGGCGGACTTGCCCGCGAACCAGGCTCATGTCATTTGTCTGGACCGGGATGAAGCTCTGTTAGCCAAGCAGAGCGTGGAGAACCTGCCAGCGCAAGCGCAGCCGGACAATCTGGCCTATGTGATTTACACGTCGGGTTCGACGGGACGGCCCAAGGGAGTACAGATCAGCCAGCGCGCGCTGGTCAATCTGCTGCTGTCGATGCAAAAGCAGCCGGGGCTGAACCGCGAGGACCGACTGCTGGCAGTGACCACGCTGTCGTTTGATATTGCGGCGTTGGAACTGTTCCTGCCTTTGATTACAGGAGCGCGGCTGGTGCTGGCCAGTGCGGAGACGGTGCGCGATGGCGCCCGGCTGAGCCGGCGCATGCAAGAGGCGGGCATTACCGTCATGCAGGCGACGCCGGCGACCTGGCGGTTGTTGCTGGAAAGCGGCTGGCAGGGAGACCGGAATCTGCGAGTGTGGTGTGGTGGCGAAGCGCTGGGGCGCGAACTGGCCGAGCAACTGCTTCCCTGCTGTGGGGAACTGTGGAACATGTATGGACCGACCGAGACTACGATTTGGTCGGCGGTGGGACGGATCGAGTCGGGGAGCGGGCCGGTGCGTATCGGACTTCCCGTGGCCAACACCGAATTTTATGTGCTGGACGCCAACCTGCAGTTGCTGCCGGTTGGAGTTGCGGGCGAGTTGCACATTGGGGGCGAAGGTTTGGCTCGCGGCTATCTGCAGCAGGCGGAGTTGACCGAGCAGAAGTTCATTGCGCATCCCTTCCGTTCGCAACCGGGCAGCCGGCTGTACAAGACGGGTGATCTGGTACGGCGGCTGAGCGACGGCAGGCTGGAGTTTCTGGGACGCATCGACGATCAGGTGAAGGTACGCGGTTTCCGCATTGAGTTGGGAGAGATTGAGACGGCGCTGGCGGAACATGCGGCGGTGAAAGCGGCGGTGGTGGAAGCGCGGGCGGACGGATCGAAAGAAAAGCAGTTGGTGGCGTATGTGATACCGCAGGGCACGGTTTCGCCGGAGGATTTACGGGCGGCACTGCGGCAGCGTTTGCCGGAGTACATGGTGCCGGGGCAGTTTGTGTTTCTGTCGAGCTTGCCGCTGACCCCGAATGGGAAAGTGAACCGGCGGGCATTACCGGGGCCGGAACCGGCAGTGCTGGCAGGAAAACAGGTGGGGCCTCGCGACTCACGCGAGAAGAAACTGGCGGAGATTTGGGAAGCCGTGCTGGGGGTTTCTCCCATCGGCATCCAGCAGAACTTCTTCGACCTCGGCGGCCATTCCCTCCTCGCCGCAAAAATCCTTTCGCAAATCGAGAGGACATTCGGAACCCGCCTCTCGCTTGGCCAGATATTCCGCGCCCCCACGATCGAACAACTCGCCGCAGTGCTGCAGCAGGCACCCGATCGCGCTCCCTCCCAGGCCATCGCGCCGCGCAACCAGCAGGGTCCGGCTCCGCTTTCTCATGGAGAACAGCAGGTTTGGCTGCACTCGCAACTAGCCGGTGATCTTCCTCTTTATAACGAGGCCATGACTCTTCACTGGCATGGCTCCCTGGATGCCAGTGTTCTGGAGAAGAGCCTGAATGAGATCGTGCGGCGGCACGCCATCCTGCGCACGACTTTTTATGCAGTCGATGGACAACCGGTCCAGGAAGTCCAGCCCCCGTCGCCCAACATCGGGCTTCGACAACTAGACCTCCGTGACAAGTCCCGCTCAGGGCGGGAACGTACCGCGCACGAAGTGGCTTCCCGTGATGCGAGGCTGCCTTTCGATTTGTCACTTGGTCCTCTGTTTCGCGCGCTGCTGGTCAGGCTGGAGGAAACCGAGTATCGCCTGTACCTGACTCTGCATCACATCGTTTTTGATGGCCTGTCAATCTACAACGTTCTCATCCCGGAACTGACGGCCCTGTACGAAGCATTTTCTGCCGGCAAGCCTTCGCCATTAGCGGAACTTTCCATCCAATACACCGACTACGCCGAGTGGGATCGGAAAGCACAAGGGTTGCAGGAAATGGGTCCGCAGTTGGCATACTGGCGGAATCGTCTCGCGGGAGAACCGCCCATCCTGGCGCTCCCGGTTGATCGTCAAAGGCCCGCGCTACAGACGTTCCGCGGCGCCATGCAAAAACTGGTTCTTTCTGCTGAATTGTCGCAGGCGATCCGGACGTTGTGCCAGCGAAAAGGCTCCACGACTTATTCCCTTCTGCTCGCTACGTTCAAGGCATTGCTCCACCGCTACAGCGGTCAGCAGGACATTTGGATCGGAGGCATCACTTCTGGACGAAGCCGGCCGGAACTTAACGAACTGATCGGCTACTTCATTAATATCGTAGTGCTTCGCACCGATATTTCCGGCGATCCAACGTTTGACGAACTCCTGACACGGGTTCAGCAGACAGTTCTCGATGCTATCTCTCATGATGAAGTTCCGTTTGAGTTGGTGGTAAAGGAAGTACACCCCAAACGCGATGCCAGCCGCAGTCCCCTGGTGCAGGTGCTCTTCTCCCTGGTCACTCCAGCCTTGCAAGAATCCAGATTGAGCCTGACCACGGACCTCGATATCGGCGTTACCAAGTACGACCTTCACATGGAACTGGAAGACAGGCCGGACGGCATCACCGGCTGTCTGCTGTACAGCACCGACCTATTCGATCGGGAGACGATTGGGCGGATGGTGGAGCACTGGCAGCGTCTGCTGGAAGCGGCGGTGGCCGATCCTACTTGCCGGATCTCGCAACTGCCGTTGTTGACCGCTCCCGAGCGGCAGCAGTTGCTGGGGGAATGGAATGGCACGGCTCAGGCGCAACCACAGGTAAGCATGGCGGGGTTGTTTGAAGCCCAGGTGGAGTGCACGCCGGATGCGATCGCGGTTGACGATGAAGTTTCCCAACTCAGCTATCGCCAACTGAACCAGCAGGCCAACCGGCTGGCGCATCATCTGCGCAGTTTGGGGGTAGGCCCGGAAAGGCTGGTAGGGATTTGCACTTCGCGTTCGCAACAGATGATGGTGGCCCTGCTGGGGGTGTTGAAGGCCGGCGCAGCGTATGTGCCGCTCGATCCGAGCTATCCGAAAGAACGCTTGGCTTTCATGCTGCAGGATTCCGGCGTGGCGGTGCTGCTCACCGAGCAAGCGCTGTTGGCGGACTTGCCCGCGAACCAGGCTCATGTCATTTGTCTGGACCGGGATGAAGCTCTGTTAGCCAAGCAGAGCGTGGAGAACCTGCCAGCGCAAGCGCAGCCGGACAATCTGGCCTATGTGATTTACACGTCGGGTTCGACGGGACGGCCCAAGGGAGTACAGATCAGCCAGCGCGCGCTGGTCAACCTGCTGCTGTCGATGCAAAAGCAGCCGGGGCTGAACCGCGAGGACCGACTGCTGGCAGTGACCACGCTGTCGTTTGATATTGCGGCGTTGGAACTGTTCCTGCCTTTGATTACAGGAGCGCGGCTGGTGCTGGCCAGTGCGGAGACGGTACGTGATGGCGCCCGGCTGAGCCGGCGCATGCAAGAGGCGGGCATTACCGTCATGCAGGCGACGCCGGCGACCTGGCGGTTGTTGCTGGAAAGCGGCTGGCAGGGAGACCGGAATCTGCGAGTGTGGTGTGGTGGCGAAGCGCTGGGGCGCGAACTGGCCGAGCAACTGCTTCCCTGCTGTGGGGAACTGTGGAACATGTATGGACCGACCGAGACTACGATTTGGTCGGCGGTGGGACGGATCGAGTCGGGGAGCGGGCCGGTGCGTATCGGACTTCCCGTGGCCAACACCGAATTTTATGTGCTGGACGCCAACCTGCAGTTGCTGCCGGTCGGAGTTGCTGGCGAGTTGCACATTGGGGGCGAAGGTTTGGCTCGCGGCTATCTGCAGCAGGCGGAGTTGACCGAGCAGAAGTTCATTGCGCATCCCTTCCGTTCGCAACCGGGCAGCCGGCTGTACAAGACGGGTGATCTGGTACGGCGGCTGAGCGACGGCAGGCTGGAGTTTCTGGGACGGATCGACGACCAGGTGAAGGTACGGGGCTTCCGCATTGAGTTGGGAGAGATTGAGACGGCGCTGGCGGACCATGCGGCGGTGAAAGCGGCGGTGGTGGAAGCGCGGGTGGACGGATCGAAAGAAAAGCAGTTGGTGGCGTATGTGATACCGCAGGGCACGGTTTCGCCGGAGGATTTGCGGGCGGCGCTGCGGCAGCGTTTGCCGGAGTACATGGTGCCCGGGCAGTTTGTGTTTCTGTCGAGCTTGCCGCTGACCCCGAATGGGAAAGTGAACCGGCGGGCATTACCGGGGCCGGAACCGGCAGTGCTGGCAGGAAAACAGGTGGGGCCCCGCGACTCACGCGAGAAGAAACTGGCGGAGATTTGGGAAGCCGTGCTGGGGGTTTCTCCCATCGGCATCCAGCAGAACTTCTTCGACCTCGGCGGCCATTCCCTCCTCGCCGCAAAGTTGATCGCCACAATCGAAAGGAAAATGGGCGAGAGGCTCTCGCTCTCTGATGTATTTCGGGCACCCACGATTGCCCAGATGTCCGCCCTGCTTCATCAGCAAGAGCAGGCGCAGGAATTCTCTGGAATCATTCCCATTCAACCGCACGGTACCAAGCCTCCGCTGTTCTGGGTGCGGGGGGCGGCTTTGTTTCTGTCGTTAGCCCGGCGCCTGGGAGCGGATCAACCGTCTTTCGGATTGCATCTGCCTGCTGCCGAGGCGAGCCAGCTTCCGCGACATTGCACCCTCGAAGAGATCGCCAGCGCATTCGTCCGAAAGATGCGGCAGGTTCAGCCCGAGGGGCCGTATCATCTGGCGGGTTTGTGCGTGAACGGCGTCCTGGCTTATGAGATGGCCCGGCAGGTGACGGCTGCAGGCCAGCAGGTAGCACTGCTGGTAATGTTCGACGCGCAAAATCCTGTTTATTATCGCGACTACTCCCGGGAGGGCCTCTACCACGTCCTCGGACAACGGACGGCTTTCCACCTTCACAAGCTAACCCGTGTGCGCATTAGTGACCTGGGTCAATATGCCCGGGCACGCTGGGACGGGGTGCGCCGTAGATGGAACCGGGTACGCTGGCAGCTCGCCTATGAACGCGGCTGGAGAGCGCAAGAGGATCTGCAGAATCTGGATGGCATCGTACATCCAGCTGCGGAAGCGTATAGTCCGGGCCCTTACAACGGCAAGGTAGTCCTGTTTCAATCGACCGATTGGCCCCGGGGGCAGTACTGGGATCTGAGGCTTGGGTGGACCAATATCGCGCCGGGCTTGAGCTATCAGAGAGTCGAGGGTGCCCATGAAGCCATCTTCCACGAGGACAACGTGGAAGCTTTCGCAGTCAAGCTGGTGAACTGCTTTCGAGATGCACAACTTGAACTTCCCGCCAGACCATCTTTCGATTTCGTAGCCGACTAGACATGGGAACCACTTCTACACCAGCCAAGGATCAGCATATTCTGACTCCGTCCGAGAAGCAGCGCATTCTGATCGAGTGGAATAACACTGCCGCCGAGTACCCGCGCGATCTCTGTGTCCATCAACTGGTCGAGCAACAAGCCGAGCGCACGCCTTCAGCCCCAGCGGTGCAATGCGGAAACCAGGTTCTCACTTATCAGGATCTAAATTCGCGGGCGAACCAACTGGCTGGTTACTTGTCCAGGCTGGGGGTCGGTCCGGATGTGCCAGTGGGTATCTTTCTAGAGCGTTCTTTGGATCTGGCGATTACACTGCTGGCCGTGCTCAAGAGCGGCGGGACCTGCGTGCCGCTCGATCCGCAGTATCCGGCCGAACGGCTTGCGTTCATGCTCGAGGATGCCCGGGTTGCCGTCCTGGTGACCGATGGCAAGCTGCTCGGCAAGGTTAGCAGCGATACGGCGCACACCGTATGCCTCGGTCGAGATTGGAATTCGATCGCGAGCGAAAAGAATCAGGCTGCAGTCGCGTGCGTAACACCCGAAAATCTCGCCTATATCGTTTACACCTCGGGGTCGACCGGAAAACCTCGCGGAGTTCAACTTCCGCATCGCGGGCTGGTGAATCACCACGTGGCGGCTACCAGGCTCTATGGATTGCAGCCTCAGGATCGGGTGTTGCAGTTTTCCTCAATCAGCTTCGATATTTCCATCGAAGAAACCTTCCCCACCTGGGTAGCGGGTGGGACACTGGTCTTCAGAACCGATGAGACTCCTCTGGCAGCCTCCGGTTTTCTGCGCTGGATTGCGGAAGAAAAGATTACGGTTTTGAACTTGCCAACGGCATACTGGCATGAACTGGTCCACGAACTTGCAGAGTCAACTGCCGCCTCCCTACCGGAGAGTTTGCGGGCAGTCATTGTGGGCGGCGAGAAAGCGTCCTCGACGGCCTTTTCCAGTTGGCTTCGGGTGAGCCGCGGAAAAGTACGCTGGATCAATACTTACGGGCCAACGGAAGCGAGTGTAATTGCCACCGCTTATGAGCCCAGGATTTCCGATCCGGAGAAGGTTCCCGCTTCCCTGCCCATCGGCCGGCCGATCGCCAACACCCAAGTGTATCTGTTGGATTCCGATCTCAATCCGGTTGCCGTGGGCGCCGAGGGCGAACTGCACATCGGTGGCGACGGCCTAGCCCGTGGTTACCTCAACCAACCGGAAAGGACAGCGGAGAAATTCATCGCTGATCCTTTCAGTAAAGATCCGGGCGCGCGCCTTTACAAGACCGGCGATCTTGCCCGCTATCTGCCGGCGGGTGAGATCGAGTTCGTTGGCCGCCGCGACTTCCAGGTGAAGATTCGCGGCTTCCGAGTCGAGTTGGGAGAAATCGAAGCCGTGTTAGCCACCCATCCCGGTATCAGGGACGCGGTAGTGGTGGCAAGAGTCGACGCCTCGGGCGACAAGAGGCTGCTGGCGTATGTGGTTCCCGCCAGTCCAGCGGAAGCAGACATCAAACAGTGGCGGGGGTTTCTGGAGGAGCGCGTCCCCGACTACATGGTGCCTTCCCTGTTTGTCACGGTCGATGCCTTGCCGTTAACTCCCAACGGAAAAGTTGACCGCCGCGCGCTCGAAAAGCGTCCTGTCACTCTCGGACCGGGCCCGCGGACGAATGCCAGCATGCCGAGCGATCCTGTTCAAAGGCAGCTGATCAAGATCTGGCAGACGGTGTTGGGAGTCGAGTCCATCGGGCTGCAAGACAATTTCTGGGAACTCGGGGGTCATTCCCTTCTGGCCGCGCGTCTTACCCAGTTGGTGGAGAACACTTTTGGCAAGAGGCTTACGCTGGCTGCGATTATCGAGGCTCCGACGGTCCAGCAACTGGCGCGAATCATCAAGGGTGAGGACAAGACACAGTCCTGGTCTTGCCTGGTTCCTTTGCAGTCCGCCGGTTCTAAGCCACCGTTTTTCTGTATTCACGGAGTTGGCGGAAATAGCGTCGGATTTCGCGATTTGGCCAACTTCGTCGGCGCCGACCAGCCGTTTTACGGAGTGCAGGCTCAGGGACTCGATGGGCAGTTGCCGTGCCTTACGCGGGTGGAGGATATGGCAACTCTCTACGTCAAGGAGATTCGCCGCATTCAACCCACCGGCCCCTATTATCTGGGCGGCTTCTCATTCGGAGGCTGGATCGCCTGCGAGATGGCCCAACAACTACAGGCGCAAGGCGAGCACGTCGGATTTCTCGCGATGTTCGACACTTATCCGTTCCGCTTGAAGCCGGTGACGTCGTCACTCTTGAGTTTCTTCCGTATTCCGACCCAGCAACAGCTAATGTACGTTTTGCCCAAGACCATTAAAAAAGGTATTCGCAGAAGGATTGTGTGGGTGGGACTTCCGCGCGCGATCAAAAACGTTCTCCGAGCCTGTTACGAAGCCGAGCGCCAATATCAGCTGCGTCCATATGCCGGGCGGATCACGCTGTTTCGCGCGACACAGGCATTGACGCCGGAGAATGATCCGCATGCCCGATGGCGAGATTTGGCCCAAGGCGGACTCGAGATTCAGGAAATCGAAGGCCACCATGCCGACATCATTATTGAACCTCAGGTAAGAGTCACGGCCGAGAAACTTCGCGGATGCCTGGAACGAGCGCAGGCTGAATACGCCGCCTCCAAAGCAGATCAACAGCTTTCGCAAGTCGGGAATTGAATCAAGGGAATGATGGTCTCTAATCAACAGGAACGTGTGGTAATGCCGGCCGAAGAAACAGTGGAGGGCAATAGTACGGGTCTGCGCGACGTTCTCGCGGGCACGCTTGCCCAAAAGCTGTTCCGGTGGACAACCAAGAGCGGCCTTGCCATTCTGGATCAGGGACTTATTTCCGGATCCAACTTTGCTGCCAGCATCCTCCTGGCTCGCTGGCTGAGCCCGGAACAATACGGAGCGTACGCGGTCGCTTTCAGCGTCTTTATCCTGCTCTCGCTGGTTTACCTGGCTCTCTTGCTTGAACCGATGGCGGTATTCGGGGGCTCTTCTTATCACAAATGCCTGCGCGAGTATTTGCGTGTTCTGGTCAAGTTACAGGTCGGGGTTGCGTTACTGATAATCGTCCCGCTGGGCATTTCGGCATTAGTGGCATGGAGACTTGCCCCCACGAGTGGACTGCCAGGCGCCCTGGCCGGGGTAACTTTAGCGTCGCCCTGCCTGTTTCTTTTCTGGTTGGCCCGCCGGACCTACTATCTCCAACTTTCTCCGGCAAGAGCGGTGCAAGGGGCCTTTCTGTACTGTTGCATCGTGCTGGGTGGCCTTTGGTTCGTGTACAGCAAGGGGTTGCTTTCTCCGTTCAGCGCATTCCTGCTGATTGCGGTAGGAGCGCTGATGACGAGTGGTCTCCTGCTGAGCCACCTGCGGCGCGCACTTCCGTCGAGCGACGCCGTTCTGGTGAACCGTGAGGTATGGAAGAAACACTGGGTCTACGGCCGGTGGGCTCTGGCTACCTCGGTGGCATCGTGGATCCCCGCTTATATTTACTATCCGGTGCTTAGCAGCTTTGGCGGCATGAGTCATTCGGGCGAACTGCGGGCGCTGATGAATTTCGCCAATCCTATCGAACAGACTCAAATCGCTCTGGCCATGTTGTTTCTGCCCTACGCGGCCAGGGTGCAGGGAGCGAATAAGGATCGCAAGTCGGCCCCTGGACTCTCAATGAGACTCACTCTTGTCTCTGTCGGTGCGACTGCATCGTACTGGACATTGGTCGTTCTGCTGCGGGGACCGCTTTTCCATTTACTGTATTCGGGCAAGTACGTGGAGATTGCGCCGCTGCTCAGCACGGTCGCGATCGGCTCGCTGTTCTGGAGTGCGGCTTATGGATCGGCCATTGTATTGCGTGCCATGGAATCGCCGTCCTCTATTTTTGTCGCCTACATCACCGCCGCGATTATTTCACTGCTCATAGGGATTCCGGCAGCGCGGATGTTCGGAGTAGTGGGCGGCATCTGGGGCATCAATATTTCCGATGCCGTGTCATTCCTGATGGTTGTGCTTTTGCTTCGCAAGAAAGTCGCTAAGGCGACCGAACCTGTCCCCGAAGCATGCTCATATGCTGAATCAACGCTCTGAAGACGCCAGCGATATGACGTTGACTTCAAGAACCGTCCAAGAAACCACCACGGCGCGGGGACCGCTGGCGGTCCCGACGCTTCACCACGTCGGTTTTGTGGTTAGCTCCATTCGCGAAGAGATCGACGGATTCACCGCTTCCCTTGGAGCAACCTGGAACGGCGAGATTTTTGATGATCCCCTGCAGCAGGTCCGAGTTACTTTCATCCAGCCGGCCGCTCCTGCGGAGGCGGCCGTTGAACTCATAGAACCTACGGTCGACAACTCGCCGGTCTCACGCTTTCTGGCACGCGGCGGCGGCTTGCACCACCTTTGCTATGAGGTGGGTGATCTGGAAAACGAATTGAAAAAGGCTCGGTCCCGCGGCGGATTAGTGGTGAAACAGCCCTTGCCCGCAGTGGCTTTTCAGGGGCGACGCATTGCCTGGGTGGTAACCCGAAACCGACTTGTCATCGAATACCTTGAGCGGTAGACTGACTTACCCCCCCGAGCTATTTCGCGATAACAGGCTGAAGAATCATTCAATGAGAAACCAGAGTTTTGTCACGATCAGCGTCGACGACGGTCATCCTACCGACCTTCGCACCAAAGACCTGCTCGAGAAATACGGCCTTAAAGCCACGTTTTACGTTCCCGCGACCAATCCTGAGCGTCCGGTGATGTCCAGGACTGAGATTCAACAACTGGGAAGCCGATTTGAGGTCGGCGGCCACACCATGAACCATCAGCCGCTAAAGCCCCTGGCTCCAGAACGCGCTCGAACCGAAATTAACGATGGAAAGAAGTGGCTGGAGGATCTGCTGGGCGTATCCGTCGCGTCCTTCTGCTATCCGCGGGGAAAGTTTAACGCCCGCGTGGCGGTACTGGTCGAGGAGGCGGGCTTCCTGGGCGCACGAACGTGCTTCTTTAACTTAAACAGTTTTCCCAAGAATCCTTTTTACTGGGGGGTGAGCACACATGCCAGTCCTCACAGCCCTTCTATACAGGTACGGCATGCACTGCTGGAGCGAAACTTTTCCGGGGTGGTGAATTACTTCCGGGTATTCAAAGCGACCCAGGATTGGGAGGCTCATTTCTTGCACGGCCTTGAGGATGTGTCCAACCGGGGAGGGATTGCTCACCTCTATTTGCACAGCTGGGAAATAGAGAATTTCGGACATTGGGCGAAACTGGAGTCGGTCTTTCGTGCCATTGCCGCAAACAACAGGATGACTAGAATGACCAACGGGGATTTATTCAGACTTTGGAAGGTTCAACAAAAAGGCCTTCCGGTGTTTTCAACTGCTCACGGAGACGCGCAATGACCCTGGGAACAACGAACCATCTCGATGGTGCATTTGACGCGATTTATGCAGCTATCGCGGAACTGAACCTGCAAATGCCCAAGAACAAACAAATCCAGCCCCGGCCCGATACTGCGCTGTTTGGGGAAAAGGGCCAGCTTGACTCTCTCGCCCTGGCAAACTTCATCGTAATCACCGAGCAGAAATTGGCCGATTCGTTAGGTCTGCAACTCGATCTGACCCAGGACGATCCTTTTTCAGGCCAGCACGGACACTTCCGCACCATTGATTCGCTGGCTCGATATATTTCTTCCTTCTCTGAGACTAAGACGAGTGAATAACGACGTTTTCAACTTGCGGCTGGTTTCTGATTTCAACATCGAAACCCTGGGCCGCTACCTGGACAACGACGCCTCCTGGCCGCCGATCAAGGCTGCCATAGCGCCGTTTGGACAGATATTCCCTTCTTTGCTCGAAGCCGGAAACGAAGGATCCACTCAGGACTTCTCCTTCATCTGGACTTCGCCTGAGGGCGCTGTTCCGAGCTTCAGAAAGGCGCTGGACTTCGATGTGGTCGATCGCGACGCCCTCTTCGCGGAAGTCGCTTACTTCGCGCAGTGCGTGAAGAAATGTCACACCCGATTCAAAGCCACGTTTGTCGCCTCCTGGACGCTGCCGTCCTTCAATCGCGGACTTGGCATCCTGGATTTCCAGAGCAATATTGGGTTGCGTCGTCTTATGCTGGAAATGAATCTCGCGCTGGCCAAGGCACTGGAAGGCGCAGCAGGAATTTATGTCGTTGATTCGTCGCGCTGGCTCGAGGGCGCAGGCAACAATCCCTGGAGTCCAAAGCTCTGGTACCTGAGCAAGACGCCGTTTCGCAGCGAAGTTTTTGGCCAGGCTGCACAGGATTTGAAGATCGCCGTGGGCACCGTGCTCGGTTCCGCCAGGAAGTTGGTCGTGGTCGATCTTGACGACACACTCTGGGGAGGGATCATCGGCGATGTGGGCTGGGAAAATATTGCCCTGGGCGGACACGATCACAAGGGTGAGGCCTTCGTCGATTTTCAGCGGGCGCTGAAATCCTTACGCAACCGGGGCATCCTACTGGCCATCGCCAGCAAGAACGACGAAGAGATCGCCTTGCAGGCCTTTCAAAAACATCCGGAAATGGCTCTCCACCTCGAAGACTTCGCCGGTTGGCGAATCAACTGGAACGACAAGGCGGCCAATATCGTCGAACTGGCTTCGGAATTGAACTTGGGTCTTCAGTCCGTTGTCTTCATCGATGATAATCCGGCAGAGAGGTCACGGGTTCGTGAAGCTTTGCCAGAGGTTTTGGTGCCAGAATGGCCTGGAGACAAGACTTCCTATGTCCGCACGCTGCTGCAGTTGAGCTGCTTTGATGTCGCTCAAATTACCGAAGAGGACCGCGGGCGCGCCCAACTGTACGTCAGCGCTCGCGAACGCGATAAAGTTAAAGCACAGTATCAGTCAGTTGAAGAGTGGCTGCGTTCGCTCGAAACCACGGTTACCGTGGAGGAACTGAATGAAGGCAACCGTGCCCGGGTCGTTCAGTTGCTGAATAAGACCAACCAGATGAACCTTTCGACCCGTCGCATGACTGACAGCGAGCTCTCGGTGTGGATGAACCAGGAGCACCGTAAGCTCTGGGCCTTCCGGGTGAAAGACAGATTTAGCGACTCAGGCCTGACCGGGATACTCAGCCTCCAAGTGGGCCCCAAGTCGGCCCAGATCGTTGATTTTGTACTCAGCTGCCGGGTGATGGGCAGAGATGTCGAACGGGTGATGCTCGCAGTTGCGATTCAGTGTTGCCGCAGCCTGGGGTGTGGCGAGGTCGCTGCTCGATACATCGAGACTGCCAAGAACAAGCCTTGCCGCGATTTCTGGATGAAGTCAGGGTTCGCGCATAATTCAGTGGACAACACTTTCTCATGGGCTGTCGCCCAATCCTATCCTGTGCCCTCTCACATCGAGGTCGTTGGGTTCAGTCGTAACCCGGACGGAAACGAACCACTCCAACGCCCGGAAGGCGCGGTCGCCCCAGTTTTGCTATAGGCAAGCAACTCTTCCCTGGGCAGCATAAATCCAGCGAAATCAAAAAAATCAAGGTCAGATGAACCCTACGAAAACCCAAAGCGCTGCTCCACCGGTGAAGAAGACCCTCACTTGGGGCGAACTCCTTCAACTTGCAATCTGGTTTGGACTGGTTACAGGCTTAGTTGAAGGCTTCGGGATGCTCGCTGCTTTCGGCTATGGGTGGTTGAATGACAATATACGAGCCGGTGTTTCAGTTGAGATCATTTGGATTTCCGCCATTGTCAATCTGCTCTTATTCCTTGCTCTTGCGGTGATTGCTGGATTCCTTAAGCCGCTTCTGCCTCGTATTGTTGTGCCTCAGGTGGTCGTTCCCCTGTTTCTTTTTCTAGGATTTCTGGATTGGGTGGCCATCAGCGGACGAATCGGCCCGCTCGCTGTCCTGGTCCTAGCCGCCGGCCTTGCCACCATGACGTACCGTGTACTCAGCAAGCGAGAATCGGTTGGACTATCTTTCTTCCGGCGCACTCTCCCCTGGGTTGCGGCCGCTGCCGTAATCGCTTTCGTAGCTGTTCACGGAGGTTTGTGGCTGCGGGAACGGCTGGCGACGCGGCAACTGGCTGCGTCTGCCCAGGCGCCAAATGTGGTCGTGGTTCTGGTAGACACTCTGCGCGCCGACCATATGTCCTTGTACGGCTACCCCAGGCAGACCAGCACCAATATCGATCACATCGCAGCTCAAGGCGTGATTTTTGATAATGCCGTCGCCACCGCGTCGTGGACCCTGCCTTCTCATGCTTCCCTGCTTACTGGCCGGTATCCACACGAGCATGAGGCGGAGATCGACGCCCCGCTCAATACGCGATACGCCACGCTGTCGGAAGTAATGCGCGATCGTGGATATCGCACCGGAGGTTTCTCGGCCAATCTCTTTTATTTCACCCGGCGCGGAGGCTTCGATCGTGGTTTCCTCCACTTTGACGATTACTTCTACTCCTTGGGCGACATGTTCTACCGGACACTCTGGGGACGCATTTTCAATCGCTACATTCCAGACCGGTTGGGTTGGGACGAATGGCCTGAGGGCAAACGCGCCGAGGACGTAAATCACGAAATGCTGCAATGGGTCGATACGGACCCGGGAAAGCCATTCTTCGCTTTTCTGAACTACTTCGACGTTCACACGCCGTATACCCCTCCACCAGCCTATCGCGCCAAGTTCGCATCGGCGGACGGATCCGCCTCCACAGCCGACAAGTGGCCTCCGGTTTCGAAGGAGGATCTCAACATACTTAGCAATGTCGATCCCTACCTCTACCGGGTACTGATGTCTCCGAAAGGATTTCAGCAGGCGATCGATGCTTACGACGCTTCCATTGCCTATGTTGATGACCAGATCGGCAATTTGTTTTCTGAGCTGCGCAGACGTGGCCTGGACAAGAATACTATCGTCATTATCACTTCCGATCATGGAGAGGAACTGCGGGATCACGGAATGGTTCACCATCGCAATGCGCTGTACCGCGATCTGATCCGAGTTCCCCTGGTCTACTGGGGGCCTGGCATCCCTGGAAACATGCACGTCGCCAAACCCATCAGCGCCGCGTCCCTGCCCGCCACGATCCTCGATCTGACGGGGGACCCAACGCAGCAGACTTTTCCGATCCCGTCACTGACTCAGCTATGGAAGCAGCCCGGCATCGACCCGGCATGGCCTGATCCGATCTCGGAACTGCACCGCTACATTTACCAGCCTCACCACTACCCTGCGTACAGCGGATGGTTGAAGGCGATCGTGGCTCCGCGCTGGCAGTTGATCGTGTCCGAGAAGATGCCCCCCGAACTCTACGACTGGAGCGCCGATCCTCAAGAGCAGCACAATCTGGCTGCCGATCCGGCTGACAAGCCTCGGGAGGATGAATTGAACAATGAACTCTGGAGCGAGGTGGAACCGCACGCCGCCACCGCGAAGTCGCAGGCGGCAATGTCCACTACCAGGAGTTCTCGTGGAGCGGTTACCAGATAAGGCTCGACATCGCAACCGATGATGACTGACAACAACAACTCGCGATTTCTGGTGCTTGGCGCCTGGTTTGGTCTTGTCGCCGGACTGGTGGAGGGGTTGGGCCTTCTGGCCGTTTTCGGCTATGGATGGCTGACTCCCAATAACGTTCGCGCCGGGGTGACGGCTGAGATCGTCTGGATTTCAGCGCTGGTCAACCTCGGGTTGTTTCTGTTGCTCGCAGTTTTAGGCATGCTTCTCCAGAAGCTTTTCCCCAAGGTTGAAGTAGTCAAATGGATGGTGCCCGGCTTCGTATTCGTGGCCTGCGTGGATTGGTTCGCATTAACCGGCCGCATTGGCCCGATTGCGGTTCTGACGCTTGCCGCCGGCATATCGGTTGCCTTCAATCGCTGGTTCCAGAAGCGCGTGCCCAATACCCTGAGCCTGCTGCGGGGTACGTTACCCGCGGTAGTCGCGATTGCCGTCCTTGCTTTCGTTGCCATAGCAGGAACCGGGTGGTTGCGCGAGCGGACTGCTGTGGCAAAATTGCCCGCGGCTGCGGCGGGCGCGCCGAATGTGCTGGTCGTGGTGATTGACACTCTCAGAGCCGACCACCTGTCGCTCTACGGTTATGACCGCGAAACCAGTGCGCATTTGGATTCGATTGCCAAACAGGGCGTCGTCTTTGACGACGACATTGCGCCGTCCCCCTGGACTCTCGGATCGCATGCTTCCATGCTGACTGGCCGCTATCCCCACGAGCACGGCGTTGACCACGAGATTGCCCTTGACCACCGTTACCCTACGCTTCCCGAGATTCTCGACGCCAATGGTTATCGCACCGGAGGCTTCTCCGCCAATCTTTACTATTTCGCCCGGCGCACCGGCCTCACACGGGGATTTCTTCACTTCGAGGATTATTTTTACTCAGCGGGAGACATGTTCTTCCGAACCTTGTGGGGACGTATTCTCAACAAATACGCGCCGTCCAGCCCCCGGTTCGACGAGATATATGCCCGCAAGCGTGCTCCTCAAGTAAACCAGGAACTGCTCAGTTGGATTGACCAGGATCGCAGCAAGCCCTTCTTTGCGTTCATCAATTATTTCGATGTGCATGAGCCGTATTTGCCCTTGCCGCCGTATCGAGAAATGTTTTACGGGGCTGCAACAAAGGACGCGCCGCCCGCCATCGATCAGCGTATCAATCGCAAGGAGCGTCCCTATTTGTATCGCTTGTCCCGCATGTCGCCCCAGGATTATCAGCACCAGGTCGATGCTTATGACGGGGCCATCTACTACGTGGATGAGCAGATTGCCAACCTGTTTGCGCAACTCGAGAAACGCGGCCTTTCCCGGAATACTCTGGTCGTGATTACTTCTGACCATGGTGAATGCCTCGGCGATCATGGCCTCCTCACCCATTGGAATTCGCTGTATCGGGAGATCGTCCACGTTCCCCTGATTTACTACTGGCCGGGTAAGATCCCGGCGGGCGTTCGCATCAACAAGACCGTTTCCGCTGCGTCCTTGCCAGCTACTGTCCTGGAGTTGGCCGGCATTAAGTCGGACGTAACCTTTTCCGCCGCCTCCGTGGCCCAACTCTGGCAGCAGCCCGGCGTGGATCCGGCATGGCCCGAACCCTTGGCGGAGATAGGACAGAATCTGGATCTTCCCGAGGGGTATCCCGCCTATCAGGGTTGGTTGAAGGCCATCGTCGGTCCGCAATGGCATTTGATTGTCTCGGAGAAACTGCCTGCTGAACTTTACGACTGGAAGGCAGACCCGAAAGAACTTCACAATCGCGCCACCGGCGGAGATGAAGAAGCGGTGAAGGCGATGTCTACGAAATTATGGAGCGAAGTGACGTCCCGTAATCCGGACTCCAAAGCGGCACCCATTAGTCCGGTTGCAAGCATCAAAAAGTAATCTCGAACCAAAGGAGCATTGTTTATGGCGTTTCTTTACGGCGGTCCTGACCAGATCATGGGAGTAGCATCCGGTCTGGCTACCATTGTCGGAGTGGCTATGATGTTTTGGAACAAGGTCTGTGTCACTTTCGGCAAGATTCTGAATAAGTTCAAACCATCGTCATCGGTGCAGGAACCAAAAGTTCCTCAGGACGGAGTGTAATTCGGGAATGGCTTCGAAGAAGAAAGTTATCGTTGTCGGATTGGACGGTTTGGAACCGGCCATCGTGGAAACTATGTTGCAACGCAACGAGCTTCCCAATTTCGGGAAGATCCGCGACAGCGGTTCGTACGGTCGCCTGCGCACGACCTATCCCGCGCAGACTCCCGTGGCATGGTCCTCATTTGCTACAGGAACCAATCCTGGGGGACACGGAATCTTCGATTTCATCTCCCGCGACAAGGAAACTTACCTGCCCGACATCGCGCTTAGCCGGTTTGAAAGACCCAAGAGCATGTTGGCGCTACCCCGGGTGGTGAACAACCGCAAGGGTGTAGCTTTTTGGCAGCATCTTGGCAAAGCCGGCATACCCAGCACAATTCTTCGCCATCCCTGCACCTTCCCTGCTGAAGATCTGGTGGGAAAGATGCTCTCCGGAGTGGGTGTACCCGATCTCCGCGGCAGCCAGGGTACGGGCACGTTCTATACGCAGGACAGAACTGTCCAGGCTAAGGAACACGAACAACTGGTGTATCTGGAACAGGGCGCTGAACTTGTGGCTCGAGTTTTTGGCCCGAGGAATACACGCACTAATCCGCCCAGCGACCTTACTGCTGAGATCAAGGTCCGAGTTGACAAAGCGAATCGACAACTCACGATCTCCAGCGGGGGCACACCGTCTACGATTCAAGTGCCCGAAAAAGGATGGAGCCCCTGGGTGCGGATGAAGTTCAAGATGTCGATGTTACAGTCCGTGACCGGCATCGTCCGTTTCTATTGCCGCCAACTCGAGCCCCACGTCGAGTTCTACGCTTCTCCGGTGAATTTCGATCCGGCCGCGGCGCCGTTCCCTATCTGCTTCCCTGCAGACTATGGCAAGACTCTCTCCGAGCAGATCGGACTTTTCTCGACCGTCGGGATGGCCGAGGATCACACCGGCCACAACAACGGACGTTTCGACGAGATGGGGTACAAGGCCCAGTGCGAGCTGACTTTCAAAGAACGCGAAGACATGATGATGTACGAACTCGATCGGCTCAGCGAGGGTTTTCTGTTTACCTTGTTTGATACCCCCGACCGCCTGCAACACATGTTCTGGCGATTCATCGATCCCCAGCATCCCAACTACGATGCCGACGCAGCTCAGGCATTAGGCCATAACGTCGGCGATCTCTATCGCCAATGCGATGCCTTGCTGGGCCGCGTCCTCCAGAAAGTGGACGAGAATACGCTGCTCATCGTCCTCTCCGATCACGGATTCAACTCGTTCCGGCGCGCCTTTCACACCAACACCTGGCTCTGGCAAAACGGCTTGCTCGCGCTGAAGGATGGCAAACAACCGGAAGAGGGTATGGGCGACGGCTTCACGCAGGTCGATTGGACGAAGTCCTATGCATACGCCTTGGGGTTGGGTGGAATCTATCTCAACATCAAAGGCCGTGAACGCAGTGGCACGCTGGAAGAAGGTAGTGGCGAAACCGAGAAAGTTCGCCGGACCATTCAGGAAGGGTTAGCTGAGTTCCCAGACAAAGAAACCGGCCAGCCGGCGGTTCGCAGCGTTAGCCGCAAAGAGGAACTTTACTCTGGCGCCTATGCCAGCGAGTCTCCCGACTTGCTGGTGAACTTTCACCCGGGCTATCGGGTTTCCTGGCAGGCTTCGCTGGGCGGTTTTTCCAACAATCTTTTCGAAGACAACACGCGCCGCTGGAGCGGTGACCATATCATCGATCCCGACGCGGTTCCCGGCATTCTGTTTATGAATCAGGCGGTCGTGCACAATCACGCTTCTATCATCGATCTGGCGCCGACCATCATGAAATATCTGGACGTGCAAGGCTATCAATCTATGGAAGGAAAATCCCTGTTCTAAAGGGCTGTAAGAAACGATCTCATGAAAATTTGCGTAATCGGCTTGGACTGTTGTGCACCGGACGTCGTCTTCAACGACGAGCGTCTGGTCAATATTCGTCGTTTGATGGATTTGGGCCTCTACGGACGACTGGAGAGCGTTGTCCCTCCCATCACCGTCCCGGCCTGGATGTGTATGACCACCAGCCAGGACCCAGGTTCGCTGGGCGTCTATGGCTTTAGGAATCGCACCGACTATTCCTACGACAAACTCGGTTTCGCAAATTCAAATTCCATCAAGGCACATGCCATCTGGGATCAACTGGCGCGCGAAGGGAAAAAGTCCATCATCGTGGGCGTGCCACCCAATTTTCCGCCTCGCAAAATCAACGGAATTAGCGTGGGTTGCTTCCTGACGCCGGACACCACCAAAGATGAGTTCACTCATCCACCCAACATTAAGGCGAAGATTAACGAACTGGTGGGCGAGTATCCCGTCGATGTGAAGAACTTCCGTACCGACCGCAAAGACTGGTTACGCGACGAGATCTTTGCCATGAGCCGCAAGCAGTGGCAAGTCGTCAAGTACCTGCTCAAAGAACAGGAGTGGGATTATTTCCATTTCGTGGATATCGGGCTGGACCGCGTCCACCACGGTTTTTGGAACTACTTCGACAAGAACCACGTGCAATACGAGCCCGGCAACCCGTATGAAAACGTGATTCCGGATTATTATCTCTGGCTCGACGAACAGATCGGCGAAGTAATGGAAATGCTCGATGAAGAAACCATCCTGCTGGTCGTTTCTGACCACGGCGCGCAGCGCCTCGACGGCGGCATCGCGGTGAACGAGTGGCTCATCAAGGAAGGGTTGCTGGTTCTCGACGAGTATCCCAAAGAAGTCACTCCTTTCAATCAGCTCAAGGTGAACTGGGCGAAAACCAAGGCGTGGAGCGAGGGCGGCTACTACGCGCGCGTGTTTTTCAATATGCAAGGCCGCGAGCCCCAAGGCGTCATCCCCCCCGATCAATACGCCGCGTTCCAGGACGAAATGAAGGCGAAATTCGAAGCCATGCTGGACGACAAAGGTCAGCCTTTGAATTCCCTTGTCTTCAAACCGAAGGAACTCTATCAATCCACCCGTAACGTTGCCCCGGACCTGATTGTCCACTTCGGAGGCTTGTACTGGCGCTCCATTGGCACCGTGGGCTATCCCGATATTCATGTCCAGGAAAACGACACTGGCCCGGACGCCTGCAACCACGCACAATACGGGATGTTCCTGCTGGCGGCTGCGAACAACCCCCTCAGCGGCGAGTATGAAGGCGCGCGCCTGCTCGATATTGCTCCCACTCTGCTGGACCTGGCTGGGTACGAAATCCCCGAGTCCATGCAGGGGCGTTCCCTGGTCGCGGGCATGGAAAAACGCACGCCGGGCGATGGCACCGATGCGGAAAGCCAGCAAATCATTCACGACCGTCTGGCTGGTTTGGGGTACGTCTAGCCAAATGATGAAAGCCTGTTGCACACGCCCTGAACCGCGTCAATCCGAAGCGTTCCCCACCCGGCAATGAAGGTTCTTTTCGTTCACAATTTCTACCAGCAGTTCGGGGGAGAAGACTCAGCCGCGATTGCCGAAAGAAACCTCCTCGAAAGCAATGGAGACGAGGTCTTGTGCTTCACCCGGCACAACGACGAGATCAAGAGCTATTCGCTTTGGGAAAAAGCCGCTTTCATCCCGCGCACCATGTATTCGCACCGGACCGAGCGGGAAATCAGGAAGGCGGTAGAGGATTTTCAACCCAAAGTAGCATTCGTTCACAATGTCTATCCCCTCATTTCGCCATCGCTTTATCACACCCTGCACTCTCTGAAAGTGCCCATCGTGCAGGTGGTGCATGACTTCCGGCCGTTTTGCCCGAATGGATGGTTTTACATCGACGGCCAGATTTGCGAGCGCTGTAAATTTGGTAATTATTTACACGCCGTCAAGCATCGTTGCTACAAGGACAGTTACGTTTTGAGCGCGCTTTATTCGGCCTCTTTAGCCGGCAACCGGATGGCGGGAATGACCGACAAGGTCGCCGCCTATGTCTGCCTCACAAATTTCTATAAGAGCAAAATGCTAGAAGTTGGCCTTCCCGAAAACAAGATTCATATTCGGCCGAACTTTATTGATCCGGCCGCCTTTGCTCCAGACCGATCCTCTCCGGGCTCGGGCGAGTATGCTCTCTATCTTGGCCGCCTGTCCTCGGAAAAAGGTCCGCTGACGGTGTTGCGCGCATTTGAAAACCTTCCCGACCTGCCGTTGAAGATTGTGGGCACGGGGCCTCTGGAAGCCGAAATGAAGCAGTACATCCGGGAAAAGAATCTGCGAAACGTGGAGATGGTTGGATTCAAGAGTGGCGCGGACAAGTGGCACATGATCAAAAATGCGCTCTTCGCCATTATCCCGTCGGAGTGTTACGAGAATTTTCCCATGGTTTCGCTCGAGTACTTCAGCGGCGGCAAACCCATCATTGCCTCAAATCTGGGTGGCCTGCCCCACATCGTCGAAGAAGGCAAGACGGGGTTGCTTTACCGCGCGGGCGATGCAGCGGATCTGGTCGAGAAAATCCGGCGCTTGCTCTCCAGTCGCGCGCAGATCGCCGAGATGGGGAACCGCGGAAGGCAACTGGCCGAGACCCGCTACGGCCCACAGGAAAGTTATTCTAATCTCATGAATATCTTTGCCCAAGTGCAGCGCCAATGAGCAAGTCGCCGGCAAGAATCTTCCTGCAGAATCTAGACCTCGGATACGAAGCGGTACTCCGTGAAGGTTTCGCCTGGCACAATCTGGGCTCGCGACTCA
Source organism: uncultured Acidobacteriota bacterium (assembly GCA_963788605.1). Taxonomy (GTDB): domain Bacteria; phylum Acidobacteriota; class Terriglobia; order Terriglobales; family Acidobacteriaceae; genus JABDBE01. The sequence continues at coordinate 263,949 of CAWBHD010000002.1, forward strand.
AACCAGGTGACTCGGTTTTCATCAAGCCGAATCTGACCTTCCCCATTTATCGCCGGGGAGTCATGACGAACCCGGAATGTATCGAAGCCATCGTTCGAGTAGTGAAGGATTACACCGATCGCATTACCGTGGTGGAGGCTGATTCGGGCGGGTACAACAAATTCGATATCAGCGCTGTATTCGAGAAAACTGGAATCAAGGCTTTGGAGCAGAAGTACGGCATTCAAGTGGTCAATCTCAGCCGCCTGCCTAGAACGACTTTTGGATTCAATTACAAAGGACGCGACCTTGAGGTCCCTTTTCCCGCAGTTCTGACCGAGGAAAGCGACCTGTTCATCACCGTTCCCGTACCCAAGATTCATATGAACACCGGCGTGAGCATGTCGATCAAGAACCAGTGGGGATGCATCTCCGAACCCTCGGCGCGCTTGGATCTGCACCCATTTCTCGAGAAGATTCTGTACGAGATCAATAAGCGCCTGCATCCGGCGATGTCCATTATTGACGGCCGATACGGCCTTAACCGCAGTGGACCTATGGCGGGAGACGCCGTTGACCTCAACTGGCTCATGATGGCAGACGACCTTTACGCCGCTGACTTTGCCTGCTGCCATCTCATGCAAATCGACCCTTTGCGAATCTATTACCTCCGTTACTTGGAAAAAGAAGAAAGCCTGCCTAACATGCAGGAGACTGTTTTCAGCCAGGACTACCGCTCTTTCATAAAGGAGAAGTTCTATCTTCGCCGTTTATGGACGGACTATCCCGGACTGATGGCGTTCCGCTCGCCATCGCTGGCTTACCTTGGCTACAAATCTCCCCTCGCGGATTTTTTTCACTGGCTTCTCTACTTGTTTCGTAAACCTTTTTACGATTATGAATCGCCGGACAATACAACCCAGAAGTAATACCGTTGCAAAGCAGTACCGTTTCACAATCCATCTCAATTCGATCAACTGTTCGACTCCAGGAGGAATTTAGTTATGAAGACTCAGAAGCGGGTGCTCGTCACCGGTGCAGGTGGTTTCATCGGGCACCATCTCGTAAAACGACTCAAAGCCGACGGCCATTGGGTACGCGGCGTAGACATTAAATTGCCCGAGTACGAACGCTCGGCGGCCGACGAAATGGAAGTCCGCGACCTCAGAAAATGGGACGAGTGCCTGATGGCAACCCGTGGCGGCATTGACGAGGTTTATAACCTGGCCGCGGATATGGGCGGCATTGGCTACATCACCGCCTTCCACGCCGATATTGCGCGTAACAACATCCTGATCAACGCGCATATGTTGGAAGCCGCGCGCCAGCATGATGTCAAGCGCTACCTCTTCTCCTCTTCCGCCTGCGTCTACGCCCAGAGCAAGCAGCTCGACGCCGACGTCAAACCGCTCAAGGAAGAAGACGCTTTCCCCGCCGAACCGGAACCAGGCTATGGTTGGGAGAAACTCTACGCGGAAGAACTCTGCCGCTACTACTGGCACGACTACAAATTCGAGACTCGCATCGTGCGTTTTCACAACGTTTACGGGCCTCTCGGTACCTATGACGGCGGCAAGGAAAAAGCTCCCGCTGCCATCTCCCGCAAGGTCGCTCAGTCTTCGAATCCGGGTGAAATCGAAGTCTGGGGCGACGGCGAGCAGACCCGCTCTTTCATGTACATCGACGACTGCGTCGAGGGCCTGATTCGCATTATGGCCTCCGACTGTCGCGATGCGTTGAATCTGGGCACGGACGAACTAGTCACCATCAATCAACTGGTGGACCTGGTCGCCCAAGCCGCCGGAAAGCGGATCTCCAAGCGGCACAACACGCTTGGTCCACAAGGCGTGCGCGGCCGCAATAGCGACAATAGTCTTCTGCGCAAAGTCCTGGGCTGGGAACCGAAAATTCTGCTGCACCAGGGGCTGGCTAAAACCTATCCCTGGATCGCCGCCGAACTAGCCAAGAATGCCACCGAAGAAGAGCCCGCTTTGACCACCGGAGACTAGCAGCCGATTGCTAACCGCTATGTCCACTCAAACCATTCAACCCGGTGCACCTCCAGTTACGGATCCCCAAAGCTTCCACGCTTTGGGAATCCGTGTGGATGCGGTCCAGATTCCGGACGCAATCGATCGTCTGGAAGCTTGGATACGCGAGCGTGCCGGAACGCGCTATGTGGCCGTTACCGGCATGCATGGCGTCACTGAATCTCTCAACGATTCCCACTTCCGCGATGTCCTTCTGGCCGCCGACCTGGTCGTACCCGACGGAATGCCCCTGGTCTGGCTGGGCCGATGGCATGGCTATCCCCTGCAACGCCGGGTCTATGGTCCTGAACTGATGGAAACCTTCTGCAGACAAACCGGTGCTCGGTACCGTCATTTCTTCTATGGCGGTGCTGAAGGTGTACCGGAGCATCTGGCTGAACTGTTTCACCAGAAGTACGGATTGCAAATCGCCGGCACCTACTCTCCACCTTTTCGCCCGCTCAACGCAGAGGAGGAAAAACAGGTCGCCGAGATGGTCAACAACTCTGGGGCGGATGTTCTCTGGGTTGGTCTCAGCACACCCAAGCAGGAGCGCTGGATGCATGCCCACCGCGATGCATTCCGTGTTCCCGTCATGCTGGGCGTGGGCGCGGCCTTCGACCTCAATCTGGGTAAGCTGAAACAGGCTCCGGAATGGATGCGGGAAAACGGCCTGGAATGGTTGTTCAGGCTGCTGATGGAGCCCCGCCGGCTTTGGAAGCGCTATCTGGTCTTCGGTCCTAAATTTGTCTGGAACGTCGGCCTTGAACTTACTGGCATCAAGCGTTTCTCGTAGTTCCAGTCTTCAACTCAAGCGGATTGCACGAATCGTTCGTCATGGCCTCGACCCATATGTCAACTGACTCGCCCTCCGGACCTCTTTTTGTAGTGGGAATGTGGCGCTCCGGGACTTCCCTTCTCTACACTCTGCTGAACCAGCATCCTCAGATTGCACTCCTGTATGAAGGAGAGCTTTCCGTGATGCGGCCTTTGTTTTCCGGTGGACATGCAAAGCCGGACTGGCTGGAGCGTTGGGAATTCTGGAATCAGGGTCCCAGCCGGCACGGGATCGATGGTTCGAGAATTCCACCGGGCCTCGACATTCGCGCCGCAACCGAAGCGGTTTGCACGCAGTATGCCTCCCGCAAAGGCGCCTCCATCTGGGGTTGCAAGTCGCCACAGTATTATGACTGTCTGCCTCAACTCGCCAGCGAGTTTCCGGGGGCAAAGTTCATTGTCATCTGGCGCGATCCTACGGCAATCTGCAGCAGCATCGTCCGGGCCGCCTCCGGTTCCCACTATTTTGCCCGTCGCGGAATGATTCTCCGCGCTTTGCTCGGAATGGAAGAACTCAAGCGGGGCTGCGATCAACTTACCCGCCAGGGAACCCCGGTTCACCAACTTCATTACGAAGACCTGGTGCAAGATGCGGCCGCTGAGATGACCGCCATCTGTCAATTTCTGAATGTTCCGTTTGATGCGCGCATGTTGTCTTTGGAAGACGCAGACCGTTCCGCCATCTACCTGGATGAACATCACTCCCTCGTGAATAGCAAGGACATCGTCAGTTCTGCGCGCCGTCCCGAGGCCCTGACCGCATCGGCCAAACGCAAGATTCAACGATACCTTCGTTTGTGGAGGGACCGGTCAGGCGGCGCATGGCCGCTTCACCCGGCTCGACAGCCGGATGCCGGAATCGAAGCGCCACGCTGGTTTGAGCTGTGGCGGGATCGGGCCTCCTATCTCTGGTTCGCTCGCTACGACTCCTTCGTTCTCTTCCTTTATTCATTTTTGCCTTTACGGATCCTTGGCGGATATCGGGCCATCCGAAACCGGGTCGCAGCGGTGAGTCAAGTCCAGGCAACCTCTGAGAATCTACCCTAAAGTATTAGGCGACAAGTGCCACTGGGTCATGTCGTATGTGCTTAATGATCAATAGTTTATGTGTACTTTGGAGAGGAGCCATTTGAGTTAGGGTTTGTTAACCTCGCAACCATTGCACCGGGAGAAGGAATTTGCCCATGCTGCGCTGGTTGCTACTCGCATTGTTGGTCGGGAGCCTGCTCTCCTGTGCCGGCATATCCAACGGCAACTCGAACAACGTTCGCCACGGCAACGGCTCGACTGATACCAATGCGCAGTTCTTCGGCATGCAGATGAGCACCGACGTCCTGAAGCGCCAACCCTGGCCAAATGCGACCTTCGGTACCATTCGCCTGTGGGATACAAATACCGCATGGCAGGAATTGAATCCGGCTGCCGGCGTCTATGACTGGACGGTGCTGGATCGCTGGATTTCGGCATCCCAGGCCCACGGAGTCAACGATTTGATGTACACGTTCGGCAAGACTCCGGGCTGGGCCTCTTCCAATCCGAATGACACCTCTTGCGCGAACTTCTGGTTACCCGGCGCCTGCGATCCTCCCGACGATCTCAACCCAGACGGCACGGGTACGGACCAGCACTGGAAAGACTTTGTAACGGCGCTTGCCACCCACGCGGTAGGTAAGATTCAATACTGGGAAGTCTGGAACGAGCCCGAGAATCCCACCGAATGGACTGGCTCGGTGGCGCAAATGGCCAGGATGGCCAAGGACGCCCGCTCCATCATTCTCGGCATCGATCCTAAAGCCCTTATGCTGACCCCGCCCAGCCAGGACACTTGGTTCCAACAGTATGTTGCGGCTGGTGGCGTCCAGGCAGCTGACGTGGTGACCATCCATGGTTATTTCGGTGTGCATTGCGGCACGGCGCCCGACGCCTCACGCATTGCGAATCGAGCCAGCTCTATTCAAGCAACCTTGGCTGCGGCCGGAATTACCGGTAAGCCGCTGTGGGATACCGAGGCCAGCTGGGGTAATGAACAGTCAGGCTGCTTCTCGGACCCGGATCAGCGGGCCGCATTCCTGGCCCAGTTTTATCTGCTCCACCTGTCGGCAAACGTCGCTCGCTTTTATTGGTACCAGTGGGATAACAGTGAATGGGGCACGCTTTGGAGCCCAAATCCCGCCCCCAACGGCACCGTGCTTCAACCTGGGGTGGCCTATCAGCAGGTTCATGACTGGCTAGTTGGAAGTACCCTGGCTGCTCCTTGCGCAGCTAATGGCACCCAATGGAGCTGCACTTTCACCGGCGCTGACGGCTACCAGGCCCAGGCCCTCTGGGACACATCTCAATCCTGCGCCAACGGCGCCTGCACGACCACGAATGTTCTGGTAGACTCACAGTACAAGAGGTCGTACGACTTGGCAGGAAGTTCCGCTTCAGTTTCCAACCACACCGTAGCCATTGGCCTAAAGCCAATATGGTTGGCGAACCAGTAGGCAAAGGATTTCCCTTCTGATCCGCACAGTTTTTCACTCTTGATCGCTCGAAATGCGTCGGTCTGCTCACGATAACCGTTAACCCCGGCCTGAGCCTATTCAGCAATGCCGCGTTTGATCGCGGCTTTGGCCGGTCTCTTGCTCTAACCCAACTAGGAGTAACTATGTTTACCAGTACGAATGTGACTCGAAGACTATTCTGGGCATTTCTCAGCATTGCCAGCTTGGCTTTTTGCGGGGTAGTGACCGCGCAATCCACTCCATCCAGCGTCGGCCAATGGACGAAAACCACGAAGTGGCCGCAAACCGCTGCGCACGCAAGCCTGCTGGCGAATGGAACGGTATTGTTCTGGCCAACCGCTGATACGCCTCAGATATACGACCCGGTCGCCAAAACCTTCGCCTCGGCCATGCCGGCGAGTTTTGACATATTCTCCTCTGGCCACGCTTTTCTCCCGGATGGTCGCCTGCTGGTCGCGGGCGGATTCAAGACCAACAAAGTCGGGTTGCTCAACGCATCCATCTACGATCCAGTGAGCAATTCCTGGACTGACCTGCCCGACATGAATGCCGGCCGCTTTCTGCCAACCGCCACCACTCTGTCGGGTGGCGACATTCTGGTCACCGGAGGCTATAACAATCACTTTGTCGGTCCCAATCGATCGCTACAGGTCTGGCAACAGGGGCCGAATAAATGGCGTTATCTCAATGGTGCGGTTCTAGGGCTGCCAGTTGACCCATGGATGGTTCTTGCTCCCAGTGGCCAGGTTTTCGACACTGGCCCGTACCCGGCCACTCGCCTTCTGGACACCACCGGAGTTGGCCACTGGGGCCCAATTGTCACCACCAAGTTCAACTCACCGCGTGATTACGGCACCGCGGTCACCTATGCGCCTGGTAAGGTCTTGATCGTAGGTGGCGCCGACGATCCTCCGACCAACACGGCGGAGATCATCGATCTGAACTCTACCAATCCGGCGTGGAGTTTCACCAATCCCATGGCAAACCCGCGCCAACAGCCGAATGCAACCATCCTTCCAGATGGAACCGTCCTGGTCACCGGCGGCAGCAGTGGCACTGGTTTCAATAATAATAAGTTCCCTGTCCTAGCGGCGGAACTGTGGAATCCGGCGACCGGCACCTGGACCACACTGGCGAGCTCTACCACGTTTCGCGGTTATGATTCAGTCGCTCTCCTACTCGCCGATGGAAGAGTGCTGACCGCAGGCGGCGCACATCCCAGCGCCGAATTCTTTTCCCCACCGTATCTGTTTAACGGCGCGCGGCCCACGATCACCTCTGCCCCAACCCAAGTGAATTATGGGCAGAACTTCACAGTCTCGACGCCTGATTCCGCTTCGATCACAAATGTGACCTGGGTCAGCCTCTCGTCAGTCACGCATGGATTCAATGCGGGCCAGCACTTTAATCAGCTCAGCTTTACGCCGGTTTCGGGCGGACTCACTGTGACTGCTCCCGCGCAACCCGGTACCGCCCCTCCAGGGTACTACCTGTTATTCATCCTGAATGGCAAGGGCGTGCCTTCGGTCGCGTCGGTCGTGCAGATCGTAGCGGCCGCGCCGAAAGTGCTGTCGATTACACCTGGCTCCGGATCCACCGATGGAGCTACTTCTGTAACCATTTCCGGCACCAACTTCTTCCCGGGAGCCACAGTGCAAATCGGCGGGATGATGGCCACTAACGTCCAAGTGACGAATAGCACGACCATCACCGCGAACACTCCGGCTCACGCCGCGGGCACTGTGGACGTCACCGTCACCAACTTGGATTACCAGGCGAGCACTCTTGCTGGTGGATACACCTATGCCATCAGCTCGGGAATCGCATTCGTCCAAATGGCGTTTTCGACCGTGTCGAAAAACAACGTGACCAGTGTCGCGCCGGCTTATCCCTTGCCCCAGTCGGCAGGAGATCTCAACATTGTCGTCGTGGGGTGGAACGATTCGACAAGTACGGTAAATTCCGTCACTGACACTGCGGGAAACTCCTACGCTTTGGCAGCAGGGCCCGTGGTCGGAACTAACCTGACGCAGGCAATCTACTACGCCAAGAATATCGTGGCGGTAAGTTCCAACACCGTGAACGTGCAGTTCAACGCGCCGGGTGCGAGTTTTCCGGATGTGCGCATCTTCGAGTATGCGGGCCTCGATACCGTGAATCCCCTGGACGTCTCCCACGGAGCCAGTGGTGCGGGTTTGGTGGCCAGCAGTGGAGCGATTAACACCACCGCCGCCACGGAACTCGTATTAGCATCCGACACGGTCCTTTCCAAGACACTCAACCCAGGAGCTGGGTTTGCTCCGATTGTCATTACCAACTTCTTCGACATTGCCGAACACTTAATAACTTCGAAGAAGGGAAAGTACAACGCGTCGGCCGGTCTCGATGCCTCAACGAACTGGGTGATGCAAATAGTCGCCTTCAAAGCGCCGGGCCAATGATCACTGTGAACATCCCCCGGTCCTAGCCCCTGAGTAGAGGGTACGGACATGTTTACAATGCAGGTAGCTGCGAATATACGTCGAAGACTGCTCCGGTTCCTGCTGGGTCTTGCCAGCTTTTTGGTACTGGTTGGAGGCTTGTGGGCACAATCCCACGAGCCTTCCGCCGTCGGCCAATGGTCGACACCGGAGAAGTGGCCACATCTGGCCGTCCACGCGCACGCATTGACGAACGGGAAGGTACTGTTCTGGCCCCAGTTCGATCGCGGGGACATGCCGGAAATATACGATCCCATCGCGGACAAATTTACCCCCGTGACCCCGGCGGGTTTCAACATCTTCTGCTCGGGACATACAATTCTCCCCGATGGCCAGGTGTTCGTGGCGGGCGGGCACGTTGATATAGAGGTCGGCTTGCCCAACGCCGCGATCTACGATCCGGGCAGCAACAGCTGGACTCAACTTCCTGACATGAACGATGGCCGTTGGTATCCAACTGCCACCAGCCTTTCAAATGGGGATGTCCTGGTTGTCGGCGGCGATGTCACTCCATTTCACGGCACCAACCTGATCCCCCAGGTGTGGGAAACCGTGCCCGGAAAGTGGCGGTATCTCAATCACGCCCCTTTTTCGGTTGCGGATTATTCCCGCATGTTCGTCGCCCCCAATGGCAAGGTCTTCAACGCCGGACCAACCGTAAAGAGCCGCTACTTAGACACGACTGGAACCGGCGCCTGGAAGAACGTAGGATCCACCAGGTTTCCGGGCACCCGCGACTACGGGACCGCTGTAATGTACGCGCCCGGAAAGATCCTGATCGTCGGCGGCGACGATCCTCCAACCAACACAGCTGAAACCATCGATCTGAATTCCACCAAACCCGCGTGGAGTTTTACCAACCCGATGGCCAGTCCACGCCGCCAGTTGAATGCGACCATTCTCCCGGATGGGACAGTGCTCGTAACCGGCGGCAGCAGCGGAAAAGGGTTTAACAATTCAAATTCTCCCGTCTTCACGGCGGAGCTCTGGAATCCTGATAGTGGCAACTGGACCACTCTCGCGAGCTCGACCGCCTTCCGCGGTTACCACTCGGTCGCGGTTCTGGTGCCCGATGGACGCGTACTCACTGCCGGCGGTTCAGCCAACTCCGAGTCAAATGGCGAATTCTTTTCGCCGCCCTATCTTTTTAGCGGAACCCGGCCCACCATCGCCAGTGCTCCGACTCAGGTTGCGTACGGGCAGAATTTCTTTGTAGGCACGCCCAATGCTGCATCGATCACGAAAGTGACATGGGTCAGGCTTTCCTCCGTCACCCACGCGTTCAACGCGAACCAGCGCTTTAATCAACTCAGCTTCACGCAAGCCTCCGGTGGCCTGAATGTCACGGCTCCCGCCGGTCCCACCCTTGCCCCTCCCGGACAGTACATGCTGTTTATTCTGAATGGCAATGGAGTCCCTTCGGTGGCCTCCGTGGTGAAGGTCAGCGCCAACGGCCCCTCCGCCCTTTCTATCAACCCGGCTTCGGGCGTCACTGACGGCGGCACCGCTGTAACCATCTCGGGAAACAATTTTCTGCCCGGGGCAACGGTGCAGATTGGCGGCCTGATGGCCACGAAGATCACCGTCACCAACAGCACCACGATCACCGCAACTACACCCGCTCATTCGACGGGAGCAACAGACGTGACAGTAACCAACCCGGACTATCAACAAAGCACTTTGTCCGGAGGCTATGCGTATCAGCCCGGCGGGAGGATTTCCTTTGTCCAGGCTAATTCTTCTACACAGAAATTAGCGAACCCCGTGACCGCTTCCTATCCGTTGGCGCAATCCGCGGGCGATCTGAACATCGTGGTCATGGGATGGAGTGACACCACCGCTACCATCACCTCGGTGCAGGACTCGTCCGGAAATTCCTACGCCCGCGCCGTTGCCGTGACCAAAGGAACAAAAATCACTCAGGTGATTTACTTCGCAAAAAACATCAAGCCTGCGGACCCGGGCGCCAATCAGGTGACCGTCACATTCGATCAGAACGCCCATTTTGCGGATCTTCGCATTTTCGAATATGCAGGTCTCAGCACCGTAAATCCATTGGACGGCAAAGCCGGATCCAGCGGGAAAGGTTTCACCGCAAGCAGCGGTACGGTCACGACCAAATTCGCTCACGAACTGGTGTTCGCCTCCGACACCGTGGAGTCTAAGACTCTGAGTCCCGGATCTGGATATCTGCCGGTGGTGTTCACCAATTTCTTCGATATCGGCGAACATCTTATTGCGTCCAAGCTGGGGGATTTTAATCCCACGGCTCAACTCGACGCAGATGCCCACTGGGTGATGCAGGCCGTGACTTTTATAGCCTCTGGTCAATGAATCATGGAAGCCGCCGCCGCTCCGGCGGTTGTGTTATCAGGAGCCAAGTCCATGACAATCTGGAATACGCGAAAACTCGGCAATGTACTGGTAGTGTCTACGCTGGCCTCGATTCTTGCCCCCTATTCCCTTGCGGCCGGGCCCTATAGAGTGAAGGAAGTGGGGGCACTGCGCGGCGGGAGCAGTGTTGGAACCGCGCTCAACTCCGCTGGGCAGGTTGTGGGCTGGTCGGGATTCCGGGACGGTGGCGATGTCAATGCTTTCTTATGGTCGCCCGCGGCCCGGATCGTGGCTCTGTCCGCCCTCCCGGGCGCTGACTCCAGCGCTGCCCTTGCCATCAATCAGTCGGGCGCAATCGTTGGCCGGTACAACGCCGACGACTCGATGCGCGCCTTCATCTGGACCAGCAACCGTGGGACACAACCTTTACGCTTGCTCCCTGGAGACGACAGCAGCGCTGCGTCTGACATCAACGATCGCGGCCAAGTCGTCGGATTCTCCGCTGGCCGTCACGGCATGCGCGCTTTTCTCTGGACCAAGTCTGGTGGCATGCGTACTTTGGGAAATTTGCCCGGAGAGACCGCCAGTAAAGCTTGTGGAGTTAACAACTCGGGCGCGGTGGTCGGAGTGAGCACAAGTCCTTCCGGCAACATGGCGTTTCTCTGGACAGAACGCGATGGCATGACTGGTCTCGGAACTCTTCCCGGCGACGTCACTAGCACCGCAACCCGAATCAGTGACTCGGGAATCGTAGTGGGCGCTTCCAAAGGGTCGGGTGGGACACGTGCGGTCTTGTGGACCAAAGAACGCGAGATTCAGAACCTGGGGACACTGCACTCCGGAAACTACAGTGCGGCATTCGGCATCAATAATTCAGGCGAAATCGTCGGAACCTCGGACACATCCCTCGGGGGACGCGCTTTCTTGTGGACTCGCACGACCGGCATGGTTGACCTGAATTCGCTGATTCCGCCCGACTCCAACATCGTTCTGACTTCGGCGCAGGCCATCAATGACCGCGGCCAAATCCTCGCTGTCGGCGGCATCCATCACGATCTTACCAGCGACCGCCTGATGGATATGGACGACAAGCAGCACGCCGGACCCATCCACCTTTTTCTGCTCACCCCTTCCGATGTAAACTAAGGGCTCAACTGGAAAGGTGAGGCGGGATCGATATGGCTAGGAAATCTTTGTGTCTGGTTGTTCTGGTGTACCTCTTGACTGCTTCTGCCGGAGCTCAAATCACGCAGAAATTCTTCGGTATGCACATCAACCATCGCGAGGAACACGGATGGCCCGCTTTCCGTTTTGGTACGTACCGGCTCTGGGACAGCCAGACCAATTGGTTCCAGATCAGCCCGGAGAAGGGTAAGTACGATTGGACTGTCCTGGATCGTCGACTGAAAGACGCCCAGGAACATGGTACGGACGTGCTTTACACCTTTGGAAAAACTCCCCGTTGGGCCAGCGCCCACCCTGATGATCACCAGGAGTGCGGAGACAGCCCCGGTTCTTGCTGGCCTCCAAGCGACCTTAAAGAAGACGGCACCGGACCCGATCAGTATTGGAAAGACTTTGTAACCGCGATTGCCAAGCACGCGGCGGGGCGTATTCAGTACTGGGAAATCTGGAACGAACCATTTAATGCGCGGTACTGGAAAGGTACCTTCCCGCAGATGGTCCGCATGGCAAAGGATGCGCGGGAGATCATTAAGGGCATCGATCCCAATGCCATCATGCTCAGCCCCTCGGGCGGTCTCCGCGCGGAGCGGGCCGCGGTCTGGATGAACCAGTACCTCGCAACTGGAGGTGGTCAGTATGCGGATGGCTTCTCATTTCACGCTTACATCCGTGTTCCCGAAAATATCGTCGGATTCCTGCACGACTTTCGACATATGCTCGAGAAGTACGGTCAAGGTTCCAAACCTATCTTCGATACAGAAGGAAGCTGGAATCCCAACGGAGAAAGTGAAGACCCCATCGCCGATATTGGCCGGCTCTACGTTCTGCAGGCTGCCGAGGGAGTTTCCCTGGTCACGTGGTATTCCTGGGATCACGGTAAGTTAGGCACTTTGTGGACGCCTGACGCAGGAGCGAGACCCGCGGCCAAGGCCTATGAGCAACTCGAGGACTGGCTCATCGGTGCCACCTTTGACCACCCCTGTGAGAATAAGGATGGAACCTGGACATGCGAACTGCGCAAGGCTGATGGATCGAAAGCAAAGATTGTCTGGAACGAAAAGGCGGGCGCTAATTACAAGGTTCAGGATAGCTACGCAAGTCAACGCGACCTTACCGCTAGTACCGCTCCGTTGAAGGGCGGAAGCATACAAATCTCCAGTCGGCCGGTTCTCATGGAAGAGGCGCACAAATAGCAACGCCTCGGCTGTTTCCGTTTTACCGCTCCCGCCAGCCGGTTCAGGTTGTTTTTATTGGTTTTGAATCAGAATCGGCATGGCGCCGACTGGGACATGCCCTCCGTTGATGGGGACCTTGGTTCCGTCCAAAGTGAGGTAGTTGACGTACTGCGAACCGACTCCATAATTGCCAGTACGGCATGAGTGCTTGTGGCAGGTCTTAGAAGTGTCCCAGATGGCCTCGGCAACGTAACCTCCCGGGCGACTGAGACTACACGTCCAGATCGTGCCTGACACCGAGCAAGCTCCGTTGCTCATCGTCGCCCCTCCCATCCAGTTGTACACCTGCTCGAAAGCAACACCCGCCTTGTGCAGCTTTCCTTTGCGGTTACGATGGTGATAAGTGGTGTTCGGGGTCCACAGCGTACCATTCACCTGATTGTTGTATTGATACCAGAAGACTCGTTGGACACCGGCTGACCAGTGCAGCATGTACAACTGAGCCAGAAATGCCGACTGCAAGGAAGTGTTATAGAAGCAACTTGCGGACGTAACTCCCCAACTCACTTCTGTGTCCCACAGCGGCTTGTCGGACTGCCCGTATTCTGCCATCACCGCTTGCACGCCGGTAATAGTCTTGAATTCGTCAGCCGCTTGCGGAAAGCCGACGCAGCCCGATCGATAGACATAGCCGTGATAGGTAATGATATCCGCGTACTTGGGGCCGCCAGCGGCGAAGTACAGCGTTTGCCACGGGCCGTGGCTGGGCGGCGTCAACAGGACTGCCTGGGGATCGATGCTTAGAATCACCTTGCGCGCATCTTTGGCCATGCGCACCAATTGCTGGACCGTGCCATTCCAGTAGTACGCATTTTTGGGTTCATTCCATATCTCCCAGTACTTGATGCGTCCAGCCGAGTGGCTGGCCAGAGCCGCGACGTAAGTTTGCCAGATTTGGTCAGGGCCGCTGCCATCCGGGTTCAAATCCTTGGGAGGATCACACTCGCCAGGTCCCCAGGCGCAGATCGGATCGTTGGGGTTCGAAGAAGCCCATTGAGGCGTAAGCCCGAACGTATACATGACCTCGCCGACCTGAAACTCCTGAGCATCGTCCAACCATTCATCCAGAAGAGCCCAGTTATAGACGCCATCGGAGGGGTTGATTTGAGCCCAACCCACGCCCGCATCCCACAGCCTCAGGCTTCCGATCGGCACCTCCGGCCAGGGACTTGACCACCATTGCGGAGGTTGACGGGCGACTCCTGACGTGGCTTGCATGCCAAAATATTCGGCGGGGATCTGAGCTTGAGCTGGCAGAGCTATTGCGAATAAGATGAATAAATCCAGGAGTAAATGACCAAGTCTGGGATTCCCGGGGGAAGAGTTTTGCACCAAAAGACTCCTGGATGAAAAAGTTGTGAAATCGCTCCAGCTCGCGATTACTCGTTTCCGACTTTAGACGGGTCATAATCGGGCCGCTAGGTCTCAGAAGGACATCCGGAACCATCGGAGTTGCCAGTCCAGATACCGGCGGGAAATCTCATTGAACCAGAGGCTGAGGGGGAGTGAGAGTGGGTCGCCCCGCATGGCATTTCCGGAGCTCTAAGTCCCGCTGCTAGTGCTGCTTCCACGCTGGTTGTTAGTGTGCAAGATTCTTCACCTTACCTAGTTCGTCAACATTGACAAAGGACACGAAGTAGAAGAACATTTGATCTCAGACGGGGGTTTTGTATCTGCCCCAAAGTATTTGGTTTACTCCCTCCCAGGCTATTCCCGTGACGATTGGATTGCGAATCGATGATTAGATTTAAGGTTTTACTCCCGCTGTTGATCCTCTGTTCGATCTGGCTGCCTGCCCAAACCGTAAAGACGTTTGAGGGCATCGATGCGGCACAACTCCCTGCCCCACGACAGACCATCGATCCAAACGGCTCCGTCGGCACCAAGCAGTATATGGAATGGGTAAATGGCTATTATCAGGCGTATGACAAGGTGACTTTAGCCAAGGTGTGGAAGGCTCCGCAAGCCATCAACGCCTTCGCGTGGGGCAAGAGTGCGCCGAATTGCTCGAACATAGGTGTGGACACGGTCGTGCTTTTTGACCGGCTGGCGTCGCGCTGGGTGATTGGCGGTCACTCTCCGGAGATTAACAGGCACTACTATTCTTGCGTCGCAATTTCGAATACCGACGATCTGACTTCAAGCACTCTGGCTTGGTCTACCTATCAGTTTGACCTGACCCAGTGCCTCGGAACCAATTCCATGGGCAAGGTCTATTATCCGGATTACACCAAGCTGAGCACCTGGGCGGATGGCTATTACGGAAGCATCGATCTTGAAGATCCCAGCAAGGGATATCAGGAGTTTGGCGTCGTGGCATTTGTTCTCGATCGCGCAAACATGCTGGCCAATTCCACTCCGAATCCAATGCAGTGTTTCAAAGATACCAGCGCTGACGGCAGCGTTTACCTCGCGCACAGTCTCGAACCGGCCGATATTGACGGCACCACCGCCCCCCCGCAAGGACGAGATGAGTTTTTCGTGAGCATCCAGAATCCTCCCGCCGACGGAAAGAGCACTACGTCCAGCACGATGAATCTCTGGGACTTCCATGTGGACTGGATCAATCCTGCCAACTCCACATTCACCAAGTCTGCTCTCTCCGTCCCCACGTACACGCCAGGTTGCTACAACGCGGCCAATGTGGCGTTCACCTTTTGCATTCCCGAGCCTTCGTTCAACGGCTCCCAGGTCCACAACCACATCGATTCAGTGGGGGACCGGGTCATGTGGCGGTTGGCATATCGAAATTTCGGCTCGTACGAATCCTTTCTGGGAAGCCAGACCATCCAGGTGGGTACGGGGCTGAAGCAGAATAAGCAAACTGGAATCGCGTGGTTCGAACTGCGCGGCAGTGGGGTTCCCTCTATTTTTCAAACCGGCATCGTCAATCCCGATCAAAACTTGTACCGGTTCATGCCCAGCATTGCCCAGGACCAGGTTGGGAATGCGCTCGTAGGCTATAGCAGTTCGAGTGGATTCGTTCATCCCTCAATCAAAGCATCGTGGTTCAGTTTGTCCAACCCGGTACCCGCCGAAATCGCTTTGCAGGCAGGCAAAGCTGATGAAAAAAATTGGCAGGGATGGGGATCCTACACCAGCACCACCGTCGACCCCGTCGACGGATGTACCTTCTGGTACGTGAACGAGTACTTTGCCACTGCCCAGATCACAACCCTGACGTGGAAAACGAGAATCTCCACAGTGAAGCTTCCTACGTGCCAGTAAGAGATTGCGGTCTCAACCCGTAATATTTTCGAGCAGGGGAGAAAATGAAACGTATTTTGAATCGATATTTGCGAAGTCTTCTGGGTGTTGGTTTTTTGGCTTTCATCACGGTGTCGGCGGCTGCGCAGGTCAATGTCACCACGCAGCATAACGACAATTCGCGCACCGGGCAGAATGTTTCCGAGACCTTCCTTGCTCCCAGCAACGTCATTTCCAAGTACTTTGGAAAGCTGTTTACGCAAAGCGTCGATGGCATCGTGGTCGGACAGCCGCTTTATCTGACGGGGGTCTCGATAGCCGGAGGCACTCACAACGTAGTCTACGTCGCCACGCAGCACGACAGTGTCTACGCCTTCGATGCGGACAGCAACCAGGGGAACATCAATGCTTCGCCGCTCTGGAAGGCGAGTTTCATCAACCCAGGGTCCGGCATTACTCCCGAACCCGCCGGCGATCAGGGATGTGGTCCGGAAACTGGATACAGCGAGATTGGCGTCATGGGAACGCCAACCATCGATACAACAACGAATACCTTGTACGTCGTTGCCAAGACGAAGGAAAATGGCAGCTATTTTCTCCGCTTGCATGCGCTTGATATCACTACCGGACAAGAAAAGTTTGGTGGCCCCGTGGCCATCTCGGGCTCGGTGGTGAATTCGAAGGGTGTCTCCGTGCCGTTTCTTATCCGGCATCAGGCCCAGCGGCCCGGCTTGCTCCTGGTCAATGGAAATGTATATATCGGATTCGGCTCCAACGGTTGCGATCACAATGCGCACGGATGGGTTTTCTCCTACGACGCTGCGACCCTGCAACAGACCGGAGTTTTCAATACCACGCCTGACGTAAAAGAAGGTGGTTCGGTCTGGCAGAGTGGCGCGGGATTGGCCGGGGACGATCAAGGGAATGTCTATTTCTCTTCCGCCGCGATCGGTGATTTCAATGCCAACATCGGTGGCATGGATTTTGGTGATACCGTACTCAAACTGAACCTCGCAGGCGGCGGCTTGACTTGGGCGGACTACTTCACCCCTGCCGATCAAGACATCTTGAATACCCAGGACCTGGATCTCGGATCCGGGGGCGTTGTGGAACTGCCGGACCAGACCGGCCCCAATCCGCATCTGCTGGTCGCAGCGGGCAAAGAGGGCGTGATTTATCTGGTGAACCGGGACGACATGGGCCAGTTCAACTCGACAGAAGACAACGTTGTCCAGGAAATACCCACCGACCTTGGACAGGTCTACAGCATTCCGGTTTATTGGAATGGAACCGTCTATTACGTTGGCAGCGGGAACCATTCGATGCAGGCCTTTGCCCTCAGCAACGGGCTACTCTCGACGTCTCCCATTGCAGAAAGCGTTCACGTCTATACCCGCGGATTGCCTTCCCTTTCCGCCAACGGTACCAGCAATGGGATCGTGTGGCTGCTGCGGGGCCCAAGCAACGCCGCTCCGCTGCTCACCGCTTTCGATGCCACTAGCCTGGCGATCATCTACAGCAGCAATCAGGCCAGCGGAAACCGTGACACCGTTGGTCCCATCGCGCACTTTGCGACGCCTACGATCGCCAACGGAAAGGTCTATGTCGGCACTACCACCAAATTGGCGATCTACGGTCTCATGCCTCGGATAAAAGCCAACGGCGGAGGCGGGCAAATCGGCAACGCCGGCACCACTTTACCCAAACCGATCTCCGTGAAAGTCGTGGATGGATATTCGGGCAGCGCCATCGCCGGTGTGACGGTTAATATGACCGATGGCGGCGCCGGGGGAGCGTTCGGAAACCCCAACCCGGTGACTGGAAGCAACGGAGTCGCGTCCACAACCTACACCTTACCGGGCAAAGCGGGCGTGGTTTCGCTTACGCTCACGGCTCCGGGCTATGTCGCTCCCACTCCATACAAGGAGACTGCGCAGTAGGCGCGTCGCCCGGCTTCAACTTAGTTCGTCTCAAGCTCACGCAGGTTGTCTATCCGGCAACCTGCGTTTTTCTTTTTGGGTTAAGCTGCCTACGTCGTTTTGTCTGCCCAACTTCCAACTAACGGCTTCCCTGCCCGTTCTCCCGTCGCTGAGCCCGCCTATTTCCCTCGGCTCTGTTCCCATCTCCAGGCGGTAGAAACGATTTCATCGAGCGAACGTCTGGCTCTCCAGTCGAGAAGCTTAGCGGCCCGGGACGGATCGGCCACCAGTTCCGCCGGATCCCCCGCGCGTCGCGGCACAACGCGTTTCGGAACCGGGCGGCCACTGATCCGCTCGATGGCCGAAACCACCTCGTTTACCGAATGCCCATGTCCCGTTCCCAGATTCAGCGCCACGGACTTTCCCCCCTCCAGATAATCCAACCCCAGCACGTGCGCCTCGGCAAGATCACTGACGTGGATGTAATCGCGCACGCAGGTGCCGTCGGGCGTGGGATAGTCGTCACCGTAGATTTCCAGTTCGGGACGCTCGCCTTTGATGGCCTCAAAGACCGACGGGATCAGATGCGTTTCCGGATCGTGCATCTCGCCCACCGCCCCGTTTTCATCCGCTCCCGCCGCGTTGAAATAGCGGAACGCCACGAAGCGCAACCCGTAGGCGCGATCGTAGGCCTCAAGCGCGTATTCCAGAGCCAGCTTGGAGACTCCGTATGGGTTTACCGGCAGGCGCGGATTATCCTCGGTGATTGGCATCTTTGCAGGGGTGCCGTAGGTCGCACAGGTGGAAGAGAAAATAAACTTCCGTACCTTGGAGTCCACGACGGCGTTAAGCAGCGAAATGCCTGCCACCACATTGTTTTGAAAATATTTTCGCGGATTTATTACGGATTCACCAACATAGGCGTGCGCGGCAAAGTGCATCACCGCATCCACCCGCTGCAGTACCGGTTTCAGCTTTGCGGAATCTGCAATGTCCCCAACGATCAATTCAAACCCAGTCGCCAGCGATTCGTGCCCGGTCGACAGGTTGTCGTAAATAATCGCTTCGTAGCCTTTGCGCCTCAAGGCGTGAGCCGCATGGCTTCCGATGTATCCGGCGCCCCCAATGACTAGGACGGACAATGGACCTCGCTTGATCACTGCAACTTAGGATGCACTGCGTGTTACGGATTCTACAGCATCAGTTCCGGCGAAGCGGCGCAGCTTCCCGAAAGACTATTCCGGTTCCCCACTCCCGGCCGCGACCGGGACACGCGATTCAGCATAGCCGCCAACTCCTCCCGCTGCATCTAAGTTCATGGTTGTAGAGTTCAGTTTGATCAGTATGGTGCGTTGGCAACCCTCAACGCCAACCGGCATCGCGCAGAAATTCGCCGCGTACCGAGTGGAAAATCCCGGCGTCGGGTTTATCAATGATGGTGATCCGTGATGACATTGGTTAGGAGAAGATACATGGTTCGTTCTACCCCGTTCCTGGCTTGTGGATTGCTTCTCTGCACCGCTGGGGTTTTGATCAGCCTGAATGGTTGCGGCGGAGGCAGCTCGAGTTCAACACCCACTCCACCCACGGCGACGATTGCGGTCAGTCCTAACCCGATTGAGAAAGGTCAGTCCACGATGCTGACCTGGCAGACAACCGGCGCTACTGAAGTGAGCATTCAAGGCATCGGCACGGTGCCGGCCAGCGGCTCAAAGCAGGTGACTCCAACCGGCTTTACCGAGTATGCGCTCACGGCAAAGGGACCGGGCGGAACTCAGCAGGCTTCGGCAAAAGTCACCATAAGCACCAACAAGATCCTGCATGTGGTGGTGATCTTCCAGGAGAATCGCAGCCCTGACAACCTGTTCCAGGATCCAAAACTGATCACTGCGGGCGCGAACATCCAAAACTACGGGATCAATCTCCAGGGTAATAAGGTCCCACTGACGCCGGTTCCGCTGGGTTGTGACCCCAGCAACTGTCAAACCTATAATCCTGATCACTCTCACAAAGCCTTTGTGGATATGTGGGACAACGGAAAGATGGACGGCGCCGAACTGATCCAGTCGCACTGCGCCAAACCCGGGACGTACTGCCTGACTGAACCGAAGAACTATTACTCATTTGCGTACGTTCAGCAGAGCGACGTGGCTCCTTATTTTCAGCTCGCCGAGACTTACACGTTTGCCGACAACATGTTTCAGAGTAATCAAGGGCCCAGCTTTCCGGCTCATCAGTACCTCATCTCCGGAAGTTCGGCGTCGGCTCCACCAGGCGTTCCGGGCGATGGCCTGCTGGTCGCGGAGAATCCGGCCGGAATCACAACCGGCGATTCGGCAACCGATACTGGGTGTACCGCGCCCGCCAATGAAACCGTTCAGCTCATTGACCCGGCCACCGGCGACGAGTCGCAGAAAGTCTATCCCTGCTTTGACCGTCCCACCCTGACCGACCTGCTCAACACCAACGGACTTAGTTGGAAGTATTACGCGCCGTCGGCAGGTTCGATCTGGACGGCTCCCAACGCGATTTCGCACATGTGCGGGCCCAATGCCGCTTCGCCGAATGCTACAGCTTGCGTCGGCACAGATTGGACCCACAACGTCGTCCTGAACTCGGCGCAGGTATTGACGGATATCGGCAACAATCAACTTCCGGCCGTGACTTGGGTGATTCCCACGGGGCAGGCGTCCGATCATCCCGTCACCACCGACGGCTCCGGGCCATCGTGGGTCGCTTCCGTGGTCAATGCCATCGGCAACAGCCCCTATTGGGCAAATACGGCCATCATTATCGCCTGGGATGATTGGGGAGGTTGGTACGACCATGTCAAGCCCCCATTGATCCTGAACCAGTATGAAATCGGCTTCCGGGTGCCCATGATCGTGGTGTCTCCCTACGCCAAGCCGGCGCATATCTCGCATGACTTCTATGAATTTGGCAGCATCCTGAAATTCATTGAGAACACTCTCGGCTTGGGTCACATTGCGCCTAATGCCCCTCTGACTTATGCGGACCAGTATCCGGGAGGAACGGGCGATCTCTCGGATTGTTTCGATTTCACTCAAAAGCCACTGCCCTTTCACACCATTCCCGCGAAGTTCGGCGCCGCGCATTTCCTCAATGACAAGAGGACGCCTACCGACCCGGACGATGACTAGGGGAAGCCGAATTGGGTGCCAGGCGCCGCCCGTTCCCGCCCATTTAGCTGCGGAACGCACTGCAGGGCCATTTTCTTCGGAACCAGGGAAGTTACCAGGTCAGGCCAGGAAACCGGACATGTTCGCTCGTAACCATCTGGTTGCATTGGTTTTATGGTGAACTTCCAAGATCAACGCAACATTTCTCACAACCTCGTGTTTGAACGGTCAGCAGCAAACAAGCTGCAAGAGATTCGAAGGGTTACAAAAATAACACTCAAAAACAGCATTCGAGGAGACGAAGAACCCATGATGAACCCCATAAAAGTTACGGTGTTAAGTGCAGCCTTGGCGGTTTTCACACTGCCCGCAATCGCCCAGAGTTCGGACGCCACAACCCCGGTCGCGCCCGCGCCTCCGGCAGCGACTCAAACCCCCAGGCCCACAACGGCGCCGTCGGTGCGCCAGCGCGAGGACAATCAGCAGGGCCGCATCGCCAACGGCATCTCGGACGGCCAGTTGACCGCCGGCGAGACCAAAAATTTGGAGAAGAAGGAAGCCGACATTAACCAGGAACGGCTGGACATGCGCCAGGAAAACGGCGGCCACCTGAGCGCCGCGGACAAAGCTGCTCTGCAACAGCAGCAGAACAAGCTCTCCAATCAGATTTATAAGGACAAACACAACAGCGCTGTCCAAGGAAAGCAAGGCTACGAGAGTGAAGTTGGCGGCCGCGCCGAGCATCAGCAGGACCGCATCGCTCAGGGCGTCAAGAGCGGCGAGCTAACCGGCGCCGAAACTAATCATCTTGAGAGCCAGGAAGCGAACATCAACAAAGAAATTCGCACCGACAAGAAGGCCAACGGCGGCCAGTTGACTTCCGCCGAGCGCTCCCAGATCAACAAACAGCAGACCCAGTTGTCTCACCAGATCCACAAAGACAAACACAACGGCCACAAACAGTAGTTTCTCACTAACCTCCTGAACGCCCCCGGGATATCCGGGGGCGTTTTTTCTTGCCATCCAAAAGAGAGGAAACGAGCAGAATTCAAATTCGGGGACGGTTCACTCTCGCCGGGTTGTACGTGTGTCATTCACTGGTTCGCTAGCATAGGTAACATGCCGGCGCGCCTCACTTGTGGAGCTCAATGGCAATGACGTAGGCTGCTGCTGACTCAGCGGGCGATTCGATGTACTCGACCTTCCCCGCCATGCCCTCTAAATCTTTGCAGGGATTGAGGTCTCCCTTTGGCGTAAAGCCGAGCGCCGTGAACACAATCTTGTAGTAGTTGATGCTATGCAGTGCCATCGTCTTCCCCTTGGCGGCGATCGTCAGGTCGATAACTGGAGTATGGCAGCGCACGTTCTGCAGCGTGCCGACCAAGAAATGGTGCGGTCCTGTTGGAAGCTCTTCCTCGGGTGCTTTAGCATTAGGGTTGCTCTCTTCGGCGGACGCGGCATTTGCCTGGGCGTTGGCTTTCAGCTCTTCTGCTGAACGACGGCTTGGTTCGTTCTTCTGTTCGTGCCCGGTGGCGTACTCCTGAGCTTGCGTGAGAGCGTTCTCGATCATCGCCGTTTCCTCCGGAGACTTGGCCACCCGCAAGGCGACACGGAGCACGGCCACTGCATCCGTGCCCCGCTCCATTTGCAAAAGCACGTTGGCCGTGTTCACGCGATAGCCGGCATTCCCGGGATCCAACCCTACCGCGGTGAGCGCCATCATATGTGCCTCGTTGAGATTTTGGTGCCGCATTCCTTCAAAGACCGCCAAGCGATCAAAGGCCGGCGCAAACGAAGGGTTAAGCTTGATGGCGGCGCGCAAACTGCTCTCTACCTGGGCGTCATCGCCAGGATTGGCCCCAGCGTTCATGGAAATCGCAGCAAAATAGTAGTGGGCGATATAGCTCTGCGAGTCAAGTTTTACAGCCTGTTCGTACCACTTACGTGCTTCATCTAAGTGCCCCGCGCGAAACTCCAGAAGCCCCATGGTTTCGTGCGCCGACACGTTCTGTGGATCTTCCTGCAACGCACGGTCGAGGAGTGGCCGGGCATCGGCAATCCGATCGTTGTAAGCCAGGAAATCCGCGCGTACCGCATCGGCCTGTGCCGAGGTCAGAGCTTGCGCCTTAAAGGCGGTGTCGTCTACGTCGGTCGCGGTCGCCAGCTTGAAATAGTTGAAGTTTCCTCGAGTGTAGGCTTCCAGGTTCGATTGCAGTTGTTTGAGATCGCCGAACGTGCGGCTAGCCGCGGTCACTGGGTCCACCTTTTGCGCCAGCAGTTCCACGTAGTCTCTCAAGTGCTGCGTCTTTTCCTGATAGTCCTTGACTATCAGGTAGTGGGTCAGCGCCCACGACTCGGCGTAAAAGATGGAGCCTTTGTTTTCCTCGTGATAGTAGGGCGAGCTGGTGTTAACGGTGAACAGAGTGGCCAGCGGCAGCAACTGGTTCTCACGCAACAACTGCAGATTCCCCAGACTCGCGTGACCCAGCGCGACATCCTTCTCCTGAATATCCGTATTTTGATAAAACTCCGCCAGCCCTTCATTCAGCCACAAGGGCAGCCATTCTGCGGCCCTGCTGAGAAGCAGGTGCGTGTACTCGTGATAGACCACCGCGTATGGGTGTTCGCCATCGGCGTCCACGCGCATGAGGACATAGTTTTTGTCGGGAGCACGCAGAAAAAGGCCACCCAACTTGAGTTGTCCCTTCGCCAGATAAGCTTGCGGTTCGAGCGCGCGGAAGTTTTTTTCGTCCTTGATGGCCAGCACGATTATGGGCGAGCCAGTATTGATCGACATATGCGGAAACTGCACATGAAAAACCGCGCGCATACGCTCAAACTGGTCGGCGATTCGCCGCCCTGTCTTCTCGTTGCCATTTGTCACCACAATGAAATTCTGACTGCGGATTTCCAGCCAGTCGTCCGGCTTATCGTGCGCCGACGCGATCGCAACCGCGAGCAAGGGAAAGAGCAAAACAATACGTTTCCACATAGCAGCGAATCAGTACAGATATACCGAAGAGCATGGCGAGTCAATTGAATTGTTCGCGCATGCGGCCTTGTGCCAAGGGTGCTAACGACGGCTGTTGCGATAATGCGGGGACACTGTCCCCGCATTTTCCCTGGCCTCGCCATATCGTTGACGAGGCAGGCGACACCGTGGTTGCCGGAGCCCCCGACACACAAAAGCCCCACCCTTTGCAGAGTGGGGCTTTTGCTCCTGGTGCGGAGACGGCTCACTGGTTCTGGAGCAGGATCGGCCTTGCGCCAACTGGAACCTTGGTTCCGTTGATCGGGAGGTTCTCCCCGTAAAGGGAAAGGTAATTTGTGTATTGGGGTTCAGTCGTGTAGTCGACTGTGCTGCAGACGCCTCGGTTGCAGGTTTGGGAAGTATCCCAGACCGCCTCGGCCATGTACCCTCCCGGACGTTTGAAGTGGCATGTCCAGGTGGTGCCAGAGACGGCGCAGGGCCCGTCCATGGTAGCGCCGACCATCCATTGGTAAACCTCGTTGTACGCTTTGCCTGGCCTGCGCATGATTCCAGGATCATTGCGGTGCTTCGGGTCACTATTCTGAAGCCACAGTGTGCCGCTGCCCGCATTGTTGTACTGATACCAGAATACGCGCTCGACACCGGCCGACCAATGCAGCATGAATAGTTGCGCCAGGAAGGCTGCCTGCAGGTGGCTATGATAAAAACAGCTCGACGCGGTGACTCCCCAACTCACTTCCGTATCCCACAGGGGCTTGCCGGACTGTCCATAATCCGCCATGACCGCGCGCACCTTGTCGATCATTGCGAGTTCGTCTTCCGCGTGCGGAAAGCCAGAGCAGCCGGAATGATTGACGTATCCGTGATAAGTGATGACATCGGCGTATTGAGCGCCGCCGGCGGCAAAATAATCCGTCTGGAAAGCACCGTGGCTAGGCGGAGTCAGCAGCACCGCCTGGGGATCAATGTTCAGAATCACGCTGCGGGCGTCTTTCGCCATGCGCACCAATTGGGCGACCGTGCCGTTCCAGTAATAAGCGTTGTGGGGCTCGTTCCAGATTTCCCAGTACTTGATTCGCCCGGCAGAGCGCCTGGCGATGGCCGCAACATAATCCTGCCAGAGTTGATCGCTGCCCGTGCCGTCCGGATTCAGGTCTTTCGGCGGATCACACTCGCCGGGTCCCCAGCCGGCAGCGCAAGTCTGATCATTGGGCTTCGATGACGCCCACTGCGGCACTTTGCCGAAGGTGTACATCACGCCCCCAACCTTGAATTGCTGGGCGTCGTCCAACCATTCGTCGAACAGGGTCCAGTTGTAGACTCCGTCGGAAGTTTCGATCTGCGCCCAACCCGTGCCTGTGTCCCAAAGCCGCATGCTTTTGAATGTCACTTGAGGCCATGGGTTCGACCACCACTGCGGCGGCTGCAACGCTACTCCGCTGGTGGCCTGCAAGCCGAAATACTCGGCCGGCACTTGGGCTCCAGAGGGCGCGGCGATCATGATTACGAAAGTTACAGCCAGGAGTAGAAGGAGGCGCTTGTGGCTTGGGAGGAAAGCTTTTAACACTTGTACGCTCCACACGAAGGATTAGGGGACCGTCTACAACGATCCTTCAAGTCCGACTCTACCTTCGGGGGGGTATCGCGCCTAGGTATCCAAAGACCAATTGCGGGATTGTCCGAAAGTCCTCACAGAGCGCTTCCGGCCAGCTAGTACTTAGGGTTGCGGTTCATCAGGCAGTAAAAGTTTGGGTGTCCCGGAGCTTTGCGGCAGGCGAGAAATCAAATGATCCTAAGGCTATAAATGCGGATGGAGTTGGTCTGGGCATTGACGTCCCCAGTGACCAGAACGTGATTGCATTCATGTCCCTTCACGTCGTCGGGATTTTCAATCGCAAGCAGTTGCTGGGTGCCATCAACCACGATTACCAACTGCGCGCCTTTGGTCAGGCATTTGGTGGAACAATCCGCGTAGCCTATGGTTGCACCCCTGACGCCACACACGGAATCACTGATGTAACCCGAGACTTTCACGGACGAGGTGGCACCGGCGCCGGCGACCATAAAGACAAATAGCGAGAGGGCTAGAGCGATCAGCAGGGCTTTTTTCATGGCAAGCTCGCCTTATCCTATCAGGCTGCGCACCCGATTGTCCTGGCTACGTCCTGGCCACCCAAAACCAAGACTGTCGCCGGAAGGCTGCAGGACCGCGGCCTAGAGGCCTCCTTTTCTTGCACCGGAGTAACAGGAGGGAGGCTCGCCCGGGTTGATGCTGCGGTAAGCGCGTGCTATATTCCGGATAGTCGCATACTGTGGGGCTACCGGTATCGTCCATAGGGCTCAATTCGAGGCGGGCGGGATTCGGCGCTTAATTGCGCTGAGCAGCATCCTGCTGATTCTGGCCTTTAATACGCTGGAAGTTGCTCACAGCCACGCCCTCACATCCCACCACTCCAGCCGTTGTGCGATTTGTGTTTCCGTACCCGGCAATGTGCCGGCTATTGCCGCTCATCCCCTGCCCGTATTGCGTGCCGTCGCCATACTGGCAGCCTTGCACCAACCGCAACGGGAGAGCCCGGCCACAGCACCCACCCTCTTTATTCGACCTCCTCCTGCCATCTAACAACGCTCCTCGATGAGTGGGCCGTGCGCTGTCGGTTCTTGATCTTCAAGTGGAGATTGCAGACAGGCAGCCCCCGGAACAATTGCAGGCACTAATGGATGGCGTTACGCGATAGCGCGACGCTAACCGCCCTGATTACAATACATCCATTAGCCTGAAGTCGCAGTCTTAGATACAGGAGGTTGATACCGACGGTGGAGCTTGGGGTAGCCCACGATGTCGGTTTCACCTCGATGAGTGCGCTTTGATCTCATTCCTTATGCGCTCTAGGTACTTTAAGATTCTCCTCCTGGCTGCGGTGTTTTTCCTGCTGCTGGCGGGGGCGGGTAGTGGGCAAAACACCACCCTGATCAGCGCTTGACCAGGCCATTGATCTGGCGCTGGCGCACAACCATTCCATCAAAGCCACGCAGAACTCTAATTCTTCAGAATCAGGCCCAGGAAATCACTGCCAACCTTCGCCCCAATCCGACGCTTGGCGCCGATACCCAGTTCGTCCCATTTTTCAGCCCGCAGAATTTTTCCGAAGACAATTTGAACGAGATTCAGCAGTTCGATATTGGAATCGGGTATTTGTTCGAGCGCGGTCACAAGCGGCAACGGCGCTTGCAGGCTGCCCGCGATCAGACCGCCGTCACGCGTGCCCAGGTCGGCGATGCCGAGCGGACCCTGGCGTTCAACGTGGGCCAGCAGTTCGTCGGCGTTTTACTGGCGGAGTCCACGCTGCAGTTCGCCCTGCAGGATCTGAAAAGCTTTCAGCAGACGGTCGATATCGGCGAGGCGCAATTCAAAGCGGGATTCATCGGTGAAGGCGACTATCTGAAGATCAAGCTGCAGTTGCTGCAGTTTCAGACCGACGTGTCGTCCGCGCGCCTGGCGAAGACGCAGGCACTGGTCGGCCTGCGTGAGTTATTGGGCTACAACGCGGTGCCGGCCGACTACGACGTGATTGGCGATCTGGCGTACCAGCCTTTCAAGGCGAACCTGGAAGACTTACAGACCAAGGCTATGCGCGAACGTCCCGACTTCCGCGCCGCGGAATTGGGAATCACCGCGGCCCAGAGCCAGATTCTTCTGGCCAAAGCCAACGCCAAGGTGGACGTGAATGGCACTTACGACTTTACCCACGTCTCCGGCGAGAGCACGGCTTCGTTTTTCGTGAATTTTGAGTTGCCGATCTTCAACCGCAATCAGGGCGAGATCGCGCGTACCGGTTATGCGCTCACGCCAGGCCCAGGAACAGCAGCAAGCAGCCAGCGATACGGTTCTGTCCGATGTTGCCAATGCCTATGAGGCGGTCAGGAGCAACGACGAAGTGGTGCAACTCTATACCTCCGGGTATCTCAAGCAGGCGCAGGATTCGCGCGATATCAGCGAGTATGCCTATAAGCGCGGCGCCGCCAGCCTGTTGGATTTTCTCGACGCCGAGCGCAGCTACCGGTCGGTTCAGTTGGCGTATCGCCAGGCGCTGGCCTCTTATATGACCGCACTGGAACAATTGAAGGAAGCAGTGGGGACGAGGAACCTGCCATGAACCTGCAGAAGAACTCTTGGCGGAGTTTGACCTCATGCTGTTATGCGGCGATGATGCTGGCGCTTGCCGGTTGCGACGGTTCAGGATCGAATGCCGCCGCCAACTCGAGCGGTGCGGCAAATGCGAACAATCCCGAACTGTTCACCATCCCGCAGGACCAGATGTCGCATGTTCAGGTGCTCACGGTTCAGCCGACCACGCTGACTCGGATCGCTCCGCCTGACCGGAGCCGTGGCTTACAACAGTTTTCGCACGACGCCGGTGATCACGCAGGTTAGCGGACCAGTCAGCCGGGTGGTGGTCGTTCCTGGGCAGAAGGTAGATCAGGGCGAGCCCATGCTGTATGTGGCGAGTCCGGATTACTCGCAACTCCGCACCAATTTTCTGAAGGCTAAGGATGCTTACGCGTTGGCGCAAAAGGCTTACGCCCGGGCACAGGACCTGTACCAGCATCATGCGATTGCGGAGCAGAATCTGGAGCAGGCGGAATCGGCCGAGGTGCAGGCCGGAAGCGATCTGGCTTCGGCGCAGGCGGCGTTGAAAGTCATGGGAATTACCGACCCGGACGCGCTGGTAAAGGCTCCGCCATCTTTTGAGGTTCCGGTGAAGGCGCCGATCGGCGGCCTGGTCGTCGAGCAGGATGTGTCGGCCGGACAACTTCATTCAGCCCGGCACCACGCAGTGCTTCATGATTTCCGACGTCAGCACGGTCTGGGTGCTGGTGAATGTCTATCAGAAGGATTTGCCTTACGTGCGCGTCGGAGATCCGGTGACCATTCAGACGGATGCTTATCCTGATACTGTTCCATGGGCGCATTGCGTACGTGGCCGCCTCCCTGGATCCGAACACACGCACGCTGCAGGCGCGCATCGAAACCAACAATCCCGGCGAGAAACTGAAAAAGGATATGTACGTGGTTGCGACCGTAAACGCGGGCACGATCCCCAATGCCATTGCGCTTCCCGGATGCCGCGGTACTGCGCGATAGCGAGAACCAGCCTTTTGTTTATGCCGCGGCGTCTCCGAACCAGTTCGGCAGACGCTCAGTGACTCTTGGAGAAAGCTTGAATGGGCAGACGGAGATTACCAGCGGGTTGAAAGCGGGCGATCGAGTTATCGGAAATGGCAGCTTGTTCCTGCAGTTTGCGAACTCGCTGCAGCGTTAACCGTTCATGCGAACTTTGCATCAGGCCCGAGGAACTCTGACTAGGATAGTCTCCACCACAAACTGAATGATCCACCGAATCGTCCAAGCGGCGCTGCGGCAGAGGTTCCTGGTACTGATGCTGACCGCGTTTATCACGGTCGGCGGGAATCCTGTCTTTTCAGCGGATGCCGGTGGACGCCTATCCAGACCTCTCACCTCCGCAGGTCGAAATCATCACCCAGTGGCCAGACCATGCCGCCGAAGAAGTCGAACGGCTGGTCACGCTTCCGCTCGAACTCGAGATGAACGGCGTGCCGCACATGGTGGTGATGCGTTCGATCTCGCTTTACGGATTGTCCGATCTAAGTCTCACCTTCGAGGAAAGCACCGACGACTATTTTGCGCGTCAAATCGTTTTTGAGCGACTGGCTCAAGCGACGCTGCCCACGGGAGTGACTCCGAGCCTGGCGCCCCTGTTCAGCCCCAGCGGCCTGGTGTATCGCTACGTGCTGGAAAGTCCCGACCGCAGCCCGCAGGAACTGAAGACGATTGAAGATTGGGTGATGCAGCGGGCCTATCGGTCGGTGCACGGCGTGGCGGACGACTCCGGCTTCGGCGGAACCACGATGCAATACCAGGTGCTGCTCGATCCGGCGCGAATCTATGGGTATCACCTGACCATTCCTCAAGTCACCGCGGCTTTAGCGGCCAACAACTCGAATGCCGGCGGCGGCTTCTATTCGCAGGGCGGACAGTTCTACTACGTTCGCGGCATCGGGTTGGTACGGAATACAGACGACATTGGAAACATCGTGGTTGGCGCGAACAAGGGCGTGCCCATCCGAGTGCGCGATATCGGAGATGTGACCATCGGGCATGCACCGCGACTGGGTCGAATTCGGCTTTCAGAAAAATGACGATGCCGTCGAAGGCGTGATTCTCATGCTGCGCGGAGAGCAGACGCAGAATGTCCTGAAAGGGGTGGAAGCAAAAACCGAGGAACTGAACCGCCATATCCTTCCGCCCGACGTCAAGATTCATCCTTATTACGATCGCAGCGAACTGGTAGACCTGACCACGGATACCGTCGAAGCGAACCTGCTTCGCGGCATGGTGTTGGTTTTGATCGTGCTGATTTTCTTTCTGGTCAGCTTCCGCGCCGCCGTCATTGTTGCCCTTACCATTCCGCTTTCGCTTTTGTTTGCCTTCATCGTGCTGCATGCGCACGACGTAGCCGCGAATTTGCTTTCCATCGGCGCCATTGACTTCGGAATCGTCATCGATGGCACGGTGGTGATGATCGAAAACATCTATCGCGAACTGGCACTGCGCGAGGGGCAGACGTACAACCTGAACGAAGTCATTCTGGCCGCTGCGAAAGATGTCGATCGCCCGATCTTCTATTCGGTGGCCGTCATCCTCGCCGGTTATCTGCCCATTTATGCGTTGAGCGGGGCCTCGGGAAAGTTGTTCCACCCCATGGCTGAGACCATGTCGTTCGCCCTGGTGGGCGCGCTCATTCTGACGCTCACGCTGATTCCGGTGCTGGCCTCCTACTGGTTCAAGAATGGCGTGCGCGAGAAGCCGAATCGCGCCTTCGAATGGATGAAGAGGAAATACGCGGTCCAGCTGGATTGGGCGCTCGAACGGCCCAAGACGACCATGGCGATTGCGACCCTGATCTTCGGGGCGAGCCTGCTGCTGGTGCCCTTTATCGGCGGCGAATTCATGCCTCACCTCGATGAGGGCGCGCTCTGGGTGCGGGCCACCATGCCCTACACCATTTCTTTCGAGGAGGCCAGCCAGATCGCTCCTCAGATTCGCGACATTCTGATGTCTTATCCCCAGGTCACGGTGGTCGGTTCGGAACTAGGACGGCCCGACGATGGCACCGATCCTACCGGCTTTTTTAATTGCGAGTTCTACGTTGGACTGAAGCCCTACAAGGACAAAGCATGGACCGGCGACATCAGCGAGAAAAAACAGCTGATCGAATCGATCAACAAGAAACTCACCGCTTTCCCGGGGATCATTTTCAACTATACCCAGCCCGCGGAAGATGCGGTGGACGAAGCACTGACCGGCCTCAAGAGTTCTCTGGCGGTCAAAATCTACGGTGACGACCTGAACGTGCTGCAGGACAAAGCGATCCAGATCAAGAACACGCTCTCCAAGGTGCCCGGCTTCACCGAGCTCACGGTGGTGCGGGAACTTGGCCAGCCCAGCCTTCTGGTCGACGTCGATCGCGACAAGATTGCGCGCTACGGGATCAACGTTGCGGATGTGGAAGCTGTGATTTCAGCCGCAGTCGGCGGACAGGCGGTCACCCAGGTCATTCAAGGGGAGAAACTGTTCGATCTGGTGGTGCGCATGCAGCCCCAATTCCGCAGCAGCGCGCATGAGATCGGAAATCTCCTGGTGGGCACGCCCGACGGGCAGCAGATCCCGCTCAGCCAACTCGCCAATATCAGCCAGGGAAACGGCGCGTCCTTTATTTATCGCGAAAACAACTCCCGCTACATCGGCGTGCAGTACAGCATCGAGGGACGTGATTTAGAGCGCGCGGTCCGAGACGGCCAGGCAGCGGTCAACAAGGCCGTGACCCTGCCGCAGGGCTACCGCATGGAATGGGGCGGCGAATACAGCCAGTTTCTCGAGGCCAAATCGCAGATGTATTTTATCGGTCCGCTGGCCGTGGTGCTGATCTTCATGATCCTGTTTGCGCTCTACGGGAATTTCAAGTTCCCCGTCACCATTGCCCTCGGTGTGATCATGACCGAACCGGTGGGCGCGTTGGTCGCGCTGAAACTCACCCACACTCCCTTCAGCGTTTCGTCGGTGTTGGGCCTTCTGGCATTGCTCGGAGTTTCCGTGGAGACTGCCGTCATTCTGGTTTCCTACATCAACAAGCTGCGGCAGGAGGGAATGGACATTCGGCACTGCCACCCGCGAAGCCTCGCTGTTGCGGCTGCGTCCGATCATGATGACGGCTCTGGTGGCCTGCCTGGGATTGCTGCCGGCGGCGCTTTCCACGGGCATTGGATCGGATACGCAAAGGCCGTTTGCCATCGTCATCGTGGCCGGTCTCATTTCCCGCCTGTTTATCGGATTCTTCGTCAATCCGGTGTTGTACGAGATGGTTGCGCGCGAAGGCGATGTGCTCCAGGTCTAGCGGCGGACTCTAAACAGCCCGCTTAGGAATTCTACGAAGGCTCCAGCTTCCGGCAGAATGTCTTGATCAGTTCGCGCTGCTCCGCAAGCGCGCCGATAAACTCGAAGCCATGCAGAAAGCCCATCCGGTGCCGCACCACCGCCCGCATGGCGAAAACCTCGGGAATGTCCGGGATAGAGAACTCCAGCGTAACCATTTCTCCGGGCACCATTTCGCTGGTAATGACCGCACCCAGTCCGGCTTCGGCAATCTCGAAGCAGCGGCCATGGACGCGCATGTATCCATCCTGGCCAAGAACTTTCACAATAACCGGCAACTCCGTACGATAGCGGGCATAGTGTCGCGCGGAAGACTTATGCATTCCTCAAGCCTTACGAATCTTGACCTTGACCTTCGTCAGATTCCGATACCTAGAATAATAGATTGCTTTCGGCTCTAACAGTAACTTGGGAGACGACAGGGACCCGGCCGTTCTGGAATCTGGACAGCATAGGCATTTCATGTCCCATTTTTCCACCGCAAAAAGTTGACTTGCCACTTGTATTTTTCCACCGCCGGGAGCAGACTGTGCTCACTGTTTAGAAGGGAGAGGGGATGAATCTAAAAGCCTTCCGCAAGTTGTGGTCGGACGACGAGGGCCAGGACATTGCCGAATACGCGGTAATGCTGGCGGTCATTCTGGTGCTGGTCGTTGGCACCATTCGATTGATCGGAGGGAGTTCCAATAACGTATTTTCCTCCGTGGCTAGTTCGATCGGCCAATAGCTCCTGCGAAGCTGCAACCGGAGTCGAACGCAGAGCCAGACCCATAAGGTCTGGCTGTTTTTTTGGGGGAGCCCGCGCTGCAGGACATACACCGCTGGCGTGTCCAGTGCCCCCCCCGAAGTAACCTCCGACGGCGGGCTTTCCTCTGATATTATCCTTTGAACGGTTCGTCTGGCTTGACTGTGTGGGAGTCATGTTCACGCCTCATCCCAATCTCGGCGACGAAGTGAACGGCAACATCGTTCAGTCGGAAATCGAGGGCGGAGTCTCGCTTGGGGATTTGCCGCCATCCACCGTGCTCGAGATCCAGACCCAGCATCATCGCTACACCGCGGTATTCCTGGGCGAGAGCCAGGCCCTGATTTCAGGACATCCCGAGTACTGCCCGGAACCCGTGCTGGTGGCAATTGCCGGTTCGACCTGGGGAGGCTCGATGCTGAAGCTGCGCTACATCGGTCGCGGCATGCATCTGGAGTTTTGCCATCCTGAATACCAGACTCCGATTGTCACTTCCCGCATTCAGGAAGTTCGCGAGCGCATTCATCGGGCATCGCCCGAGCCGACGCCAGCCGAGTCCGCGACGGCGCCCGGCATGTTCACCCGCGGGACTTTCGCCAAACCTGCTGCTTTCACCAAGCCTTCCTGAAGATTCAGATCAACGTTAAAGGCAGCGGACAGGAGTGTCCGCTCAGCACCGGCTATTTCGCTTTCGAGAAATCTTCTACCGCGAACATCTGGCCATTGCGTTCGGCTATGCCGATTCCGACGGAGTCCATGTCTTTGTCCAGGATATTGGCTTGGTGCAATGGGGACTTCATGAAACTCTGGTGGATGGCTGCGGCATTCGGGCCCAGATCTACGTTTTCGGAGAGCCAGGTAAAGTGGGCTCCCGCGGCGCGGGCGCGCGAGGGTAGATTCAGCTCGCCGGGAAATTGATGTGAGGCCTTTCCCTGCTCTGCCATGCGTTGGGCATGTTTGCGGGCGGCGTCGGCCAGGGCTTCATCCAGTTTCAGGGAAGGCAGGCCGTGGGACTTTCGTTCTTTGTTGATTGCGTTGAATAGTTGCCGCTCTGCGTCGGTGGTTTTCTGCTGCGCGAGGGCGCTTGCAGCGCCCAGAATCAGCAGAGTAATCAGAGCCGTTCTTACACAATGCATGCCCATTCTCTATCACCAACGTTGTCATTCCGAGCAAAGCGAGGAATCCTTACCCGCGCAACCATCTGGGTGCAGGTAGGGACTCCTCGCTTTGCTCGGAATGACATCCATACTACTCAAGACCCAACTCCTTCCATTTTTTATCTACCAGGGCTTTAGTTTGTTCGTCCATCAGAATTTCGTCGGGCCAGGGGCGCGTGAAGCCTTCGCTGGCCCACTTGCGGGTGGCGTCGATGCCCATCTTGGATCCGTAGTTGGGTAGGCGTGACGCATGATCGAGCGAGTCGACGGGGCCCAGCATGAACTGAATATCGCGTTCCGGATCGATATGGTTAAGCACCTTGAGCGTGACCTCGGCGATATCCTGCACGTTGACGTCTTCATCGACGACGAGGATGCACTTGGTGAACATGGCCTGCCCCAGCGACCAGATCGCGTTCATCACTTTACGGGCCTGTCCGGGATACGACTTCTTGATGGAAACGATCATCAGATTGTGAAACACGCCTTCGACGGGGAGGTTGATGTCGACAATCTCCGGAATGGTAAGCCGCATGAGCGGAAGAAAGATGCGCTCGACGGCTTTGCCCATCCAACCGTCTTCCATGGGAGGCTTGCCGACAATCGTGGTGGAGTAGATGGGATTCTTGCGATGCGTAATGCAGCTCAAATGAAAGACCGGATAGAGATCCTCAAGCGAATAGAAGCCGGTATGATCTCCGAAGGGGCCTTCGGTTTTCAGTTCGTCGAGGTGGACGTGGCCTTCGAGGACGATTTCCGCACTGGCAGGGACTTCAAGGTCTACGGTTTCGCACTTTACCAGCTCGACAGGCTTCTGGCGGAGGAATCCGGCGATGAGGTATTCCTCGACGTCGGGAGGCGCGGGGACGATGGCGGAGAACGTAATAGCAGGATCGGTGCCGATGGCGACCGCGACTTCCATCTTGCCCGATGGGCCGCCTTCGGCTAGTACGGAGCCCCCTGATGAACGGGCCATGATGTCTACGCCTGCGCCCGCGGAGACGCTCGCGCCCGCATTAGCTGCCGATCGCATCCGCTCGCGATAGTGCTCGGCTCCTACTTTTTGGCGTTGCCAGTGCATGCCGGTGGTGTGCTGGTCGTAGACCTGCATGCGGTACATTCCGACGTTACGTTTGCCTGTTTTGGGATCGCGCGTGACTACGCAAGGCAGGGTGATGAAGCGGCCCGCGTCCTTCGGCCAGCACTGGAGGATGGGAAACCAGTCGAGCGAGAAGTTGTCACGGCGAATGACTTCTTTGCATGGTCCGGTGGGGACAGTTTTCGGAAAGAACTTCCCCATTTCTGCCAGCATGGGAAGCATCTTTACTTTATCGAGGAAGCCTTGCGGAGATTTTACGTCCATGAATTGACGGATGCGGTCCGCGACCTGGTCGAGTTTGTCGACTTCAAGAGCTAGATTCATGCGGCGGGCGGAGCCGAATTGGTTGATCAGCACTTGGGCGCCAGGGTGACCTTTGATGTTCTGGAATAGCAGGGCGGGGCCGCCGGCGTGTCCATTATTTCTGGCCGGCATTTTGGAGACGCGGTCGGTGATCTCGGCGATTTCGAGGATGGGATCTACTTCGGTGCTGATCTTTTTCAGTTCGCCAGCGCGGTCGAGCGCGGCGATCCATTCCCGCAGGTCATCGTAGGCCAAAGAGTTCCCCCTTGCGAAACGCGATTATAAAGCACTGCGGGAAAACAAAGGCTTTAACCACAAGGGACACTAAGATTCACAAAGGAAATCAAATGATTGCAGCGGTTTGAATCATCTATAGGGTATCTTTAGATTTAGCCGAGGTGAGGATTTGAAACGACGAGTTGTCATTACCGGCATGGGTGTGGTGAGTCCTAACGGCGTGGGGAATGCCGCTTTCGCAGAGGGCATTCTGCAGGGACGGAGTGGAGTGCGGCGCATTTCGCGATTTGATTCCTCCGAGATCCCGGTGCAGATTGCGGGCGAGGTTCCTGATTTCGACGAGTTAGCCTGGGTGGAAAAGCGCGATCGGAAACATGTGTCGCGGGTGCTGCCGCTGGCTCTGGCTGCAGCCACGGAAGCCTTGGGCGATGCTGGCTTTGATCTGGCTTCCCTGCCCCTAGAGCAGAAACGGCGCTTTGGCGTGATTATCGGATCGGGCGGCGGATCGCAGGAATTTACCGAAGAACAATACCGTCTTTTCTTTCATCAGCAGTACAAGCAGATGAGTCTGTTCTGCGTGCCGACTGGGGTGATGGGCGCGCTTTCCAGCGAACTCAACGTGCGCTTTGGGTTTCGTGGGGCGAGTCACGTGATCACGACCGGTTGTACCTCGTCCACTGACGCATTCGGATATTCGATGCGGCAGATTCAATCGGGACGGCTGGACATGGTGCTGAGCGGAGGGGCGGATGCTCCCATTGCGCTGGGCATTGTTAAAGGTTTCATCCTGATGAAGATTCTGACCGACTCGTGGAATCAGGCTCCGGAGCGGGGATCGCGTCCATTCTCCGTGGATCGGGATGGTTTTGTGCTGGCAGAAGGAGCCTGGATGTTCGTGCTGGAGGAGTACGAACATGCACGGGCGCGAGGGGCGAAGATGCTCGCGGAAGTCTGCGGGTATGGATCGACGTGCGAGGCATTTCATCGGGTGCGGCTGCAGGAATGCGGGGAAGAACCGGCGCGGGCGATCGGCTTGGCGATGAAGGAAGCGGGTATCGCGCCTCAGGACGTGGATTACGTGAATCTGCACGGCACGTCAACACAGCTGAATGACCGCATCGAGACGCGGGCGCTGAAGCTGGTATTGGGTGAGCGAGCGGGGAGCGTTCCAATGTCTGCGTTGAAGTCGCAGATCGGGCATCCGCAGGGAGCGTGTGGGGCGGCGGGGGTGGCGGCAACGATCGCGGCCATGCAGAATGGGCAAATTCCTCCGACCATAAATCTGGAAACTCCTGATCCGGAGTGCGATCTGGATTATGTGCCTGAGGTGGGACGGAAAAAGGCAGTCGAGCACGCAGTGTGTAATTGCATTGCGTTTGGATCGAAGAACTCGGCTTTGGTTTTGCGAAATTGCGGTTGAGTCGGGTCACCGATTCCCGTGGACAAAAACAAAATCTTAAACCACAGAGGGACTCACCATGGAGAATTTGCAGGCCACGATTGTGTCCGGGCTGACCGAGCGTTACGGTGCATTGGCCACGCGGGTGCGCGAGTTGGCGGCACCGATTAGCGCCGAGCAGTTTTGGCACAAGCCTTTTCCATTTGGAAATAGCTTTGGCCACCTGGTTCTCCATCTCACGGGCAATTTGAATTATTACGTAGGTGCCCAGATTGCAGGGACGGGTTACGTACGCGATCGGGAGCGCGAATTTATGGAAACACATCTTCTTCCGAAAGAAGAGGTTCTCCAGCGATTTGATGAGGCGATTGAGGTGGTGCTGAGCACGATTCGGGCCCAATCGGCGGAGGACTGGTCAATGCCCTACAGTGCGGCCGGTGCGGGGGATGTAGGGAGTCGTTTCCACATGCTTCTAAAATGTGCTGCGCACCTGGATCACCATCTCGGTCAAATGATTTATCTGTGCTCCGCATTGAAACGGTCAACGGGCTAGCGCCCTGTATGTCGAAGTGCTCCGGGTTCTATCGATGCTTTCCCACAGGCGTGGAAGCCCGTGCTTACACTGTTCACAGCAGGTGCAGCACGGTATCTTCGATTCTCGGCCAGGCGGATGAACGCGGATCGATCACGTCGAAATGGCCTGCGGTTGCGATCTCCAGGGAAGCCACATTCTCTCCGCGTTGTTTCTTTTGCTCGGCATATTGGCGGCTGAAACTTGGCGGGACGACATCATCCGCGGCGCCATGAATCAACCATTGCGTCGTGGCGTGGTCGATGGCGAGTTGCATGGGGTCGGCTTCGTGGTAGTGCTCGGGCACTTCGCTGGGTTTGCCTCCAAGAAGTTCTACGACCGCGTTGTTGCTGAGGTGCAGTTCCCAGGCCTGCTGTAAATCCACCACGCCAGCCAGTGAGATCACGTGTTTGAGGGATGGTTCGTGGGCGGCGAGGCAAAGGGCGAGTTGCGCCCCCGCAGAATGGCCCATGACCAGGATTCTTGCCGGGTCAAGACTGTAGCGCTTCGCGATTTGGGAAAGGTAACGGTAGGCGCTACGAATATCTTCGAAGGTGCCGGGCCAGCCTCCACCGGGGTTGCCGACGCGGCGGTACTCGATGTTCCAGGTGGCGAGGCCTTTGGCGGTCAGAGCGGCGCAGAGGTGTCCCGCGTGAGCGAGGTCGTACTTGGCACGCCAGTAGCCTCCGTGAATGTTCATCACGACCGGAAAGGGGCCTTTGGACTTGGGAAGGCGCAGGTCTCCGAATTGATTGGGATCGGTGCCGTAGGCGACGCGGGCGTCGGCCGGAGGTGGCGGAAGGGTGAGAATGTCTTCGGAGGAGACGGGTTCGGGGGTCACAGGTTTGAAATGTTAAATCAGTCGTTAGTTACCAGTTCCCGGTTCTCAGTTCTCGCGCTATTGTCCTTTAAGTTTGAGTTTGGATTTGTTTTCTTCGAGGAATTCACGCAGCTTGTCAGCGGCTTCAAGCAGGCGCGTCCACTGTTCGTAATAGAGCGTGACTGGGAATCGGCCGAGGCCATAGACGCTGACCCCGCCCTTTTCGCTGACTCGGAATTCCATGCTGGCGGTGCGGCGTGGGCCTTGCTTTTCCAGTTCGGCCAGGCGGGCTTTTAGTTCTTCATAGGTTGGTTCAGACATTGGCTTACCTCGTGATGACTCATGATAAGGATTGTGCGGGAATTCGTCGAGGGCTAATCGATGAATGCCTTCATGCAGAAGACGCTGCCTCCGGACTTTTCGAACTCGGAGGTGTCAACCACGACCGGAGTCAAGTTCTCCCGGGCAAGAATCTGCTCAAGATTCTGGGAGAGCCTGGGGGTGATGAAGCGGCCATTTACAACCACTCCGTTGCCCATGAATTGCCGGACTTCGTCGCGACTGAGTTCGTGGATTCGTTTCCAACCGCCGCGAACGGTCCGTAGAGATTCAGGGGAAAATGCTCCCGGGTAGATCAGCGCGGCATCGTCGTTTAGCGGGCACAGGCAAGTATCGAGGTGGTAGCAGTGATCGTCCGCCAACTGGAGGGGGATCACATCGAA
The DNA here is from genome assembly GCA_963788605.1 of uncultured Acidobacteriota bacterium. Taxonomy (GTDB): domain Bacteria; phylum Acidobacteriota; class Terriglobia; order Terriglobales; family Acidobacteriaceae; genus JABDBE01. The sequence goes on from CAWBHD010000002.1 coordinate 303,362, forward strand.
ACCCATCTTGCGCATAGCCACGGCGAATTTTTCAACGCCGCCGCGGGTAGAGCGGAAGCCGTAAGCTGCCCAGATGCGGGAGTGGTCGGCATGCCATAGGAGGTCGCCGTGGCCCTCCAGATACTCTCCGTCCAAATTAAGATCGATGATCTTGTAGCCGCGATTGCGGAACCAGTCGACGAAAAACTTTACTTCGCGATGGCGAGAGGGATAACGCATGCGGCTGGGGACAATGAATTTCCCGATTTGGTCATGCCATCCGACGAAAACCTGATTCGCCGCAAACACCATGTCGTCGAGTTCTTTGACCGGATCAATAACCTCTACCTTTAATCCAGAGTCTTGCAGGGCGCGCCGCAGATTTTCCCATTGTTGTTGCGCTTTGACTCCGTCAATGGGGTCGCCCATGTACGGATTCTTGGGCTCGCGGACATCGAAGAAGGTGGGCGGGCACATCAATGCAGTCTTGGGCATGAAGCATCATGATAGCGGCTGTCAGGCCACGATTCCAGTGGAGGCGTAGCGAGCCGAGATATCGGCACTCCGGACTGCGTTTGGGCACACGACTTTGGGGCGCTCGAAGCAAGCTTCGGTGGGCTGAGGCATTGAAAACAGTTTCAGCAGCTCATCGGTTGACAGGGTTCGGTCATCGGCGTGCATTCGCAATTCGCTCTGGTTCAGAATGTCCGTAGGAGATAAACCTCGTGCTTAACAAATGTGCTAATCCAGCCTGCCTCAGTCCGTTCCGTAAATTGAATCAGGGAAAACTCTTCCTGGTGGAAACCGAAGCTCAAGGAGGATCGGGATCAAGGCGGGCGGGCTGGGGAGGCAGGCCTTCGCGGCGCATCGAGCACTACTGGCTGTGCGATAGTTGCGCCTTCGTGCTGACCCTGTCGTACGAAGCTGGGCAAGGCGTGATTACGGTTCCGCGAGGGCAGCCGGCGGCCACGACAGGGCATGCGAGAGAAATGCCTGCCTCCGAAAATAGCAGCCGCGAACAGGGCGCGTAGAAAAGGATAGGAGCAGCCATGAGAGGGCCAAGCAAGCAGGAGTGCACGATTTGTGGCGAGGAGCGAGCAGCGGGTCAGGTGTGGTTCATGATTGCCGAGAGTCGCTGGGAAGACAAATTGAAAATTCTCGGGTGGCAAGACGAACTGGCGCGGCGGCAAGGGATTTATGCGGCCTGCAGCGCGGCACATGTGGAGGAATTGGTTGTGCATTGGATGACGACCGGGAGTCTGGACTATCCGTTTGCAACGGTTGGCCTGAAGCGGCAAAGACGTTTACAGGAGATCGGCTCCATGCTGCCTATTTTTGAAGAGCCAGACACCAGAGGCTCGCGGCAGATTGGTGAATTGGCGGTCGACTGGGAGAGCGTTCGACGGGCACTCAGACAGGATCCCGTATCGCTGCAGGTCATCCTGGACGAGTTACTCAACGCACTGGAGCGCGAGGCGACAGGGACGGCAGCGCGGCTAGAGTCAGCGGACGCGATGTCTTACGGGTTTCCCCGCGAAATCTAAAGGGACTCCTAAGGTCGAATCGCAACCGTAGAGATGGGCAGACCTCTATTCCACGGTATCTGCCTTACGTCGTCCACCGAGTAAACCTGGTCAGGAAGCTTTCCGTCTGTTCCTCAAGCCGAGAAATGAGCCGCATTCAACTCGGCAAAGTGCTTCAGTTCATCCGGCAAATCGTCGACCAGATGAATCGAATCCGAGGTGCATACCGGGACGCAAGCCCCACAGTCGATGCAGCCCTCGGGGTCGACAAACAACTGGGTTGCTGCCTCGAAAGCGGGTTCATCGTTCTTGGGATGAATGCAATCGGTGGGGCAAACGTCGACGCAGAGCAGGTCTTTAATGCAGGAATCGGTGATTGCGTAGGGCATGTTCTAAGCTCCGAGAAAAAGAATTTCAGCCATGACCAGACTACCGAGGGGAGAGTTGGGGCGCGGTGCTCCACGTCACAAGGGGATGTGAGGTGCCAGCAGAAAATCAGGAGAGTGGAAAAGCCTTTGAAATGGACTTAAGCGGGTCGCCCGATCCACCACAGGGTCTTGGCGACGATTCGCCAGCCAGTCGCTGAAACCGGCGAGTCGTATTCGCGATTTTCCGGTACTAACAGATCGGTGTGATCGAGCCTTTGCAATCGGGACAGTACCAGGCCTTGCTCCTTATGGGCGGCCACGACGATCTGACCTTGCAGCTTGAGGCGATTAGTCTGTTTGGTGTCAACCACGATGATGTAGCCGTCATGAATCAGCGGCATCATGGATCTACCGCGAACTCGTAAACAGCTGGTATGGGAGGGATTGGGGCACCAATCGCTGGGGGCAGCCAACATCGACTCGGGACGGACTTGTTCAAGGACGTCAGCTGAGTCTCCCTTGCCCCCGTGGGTTGCAACGACGACGGGCAGAACGGGGATCGCAATCAGGTTTTCCGCCCGGTTGGGGTGGCGACGGGCACCCGCTTGAACTACCTGCAGGCTAGGCAGACGGTCTTTCCGCAAGCGGGTCCGAACTGCCGGCAAGACGCGCATCAGATCTCCACTGTTCAGCCCGGCACGCCCCCAGAAGTACCAGCACTCTGGATCCCCAGTAACGTTGCCCAGTTGGATGTAGACGCTGGCGGGAGGCTCCTGAGCTGCGCGCTCCCAGCGGGAAACGGCCATCGCCGAAGAGCTCAACTGCTTACCCAATTCAGATTGACTAACGCGGAGGCGGCGCCGAAGGGCGATGATTCGCTGAGCCCATTCGGGTTTCGTGTTGCTTGTGCTGCTCATGGCGCGCCTGCTAGACTGAAGTTAACGCCTCGGTTCTAACGCAGGCGTTAGGCGGCACCCTGTCGCCTAGTTTTGTGAAAGGCTGTCATGCACCGTGACAATGCTAGCACAAATCTGGGGTCATCTCCGCAACAACTTTACCGTGGGCTGTACGTGAGAGTGGCGCTCAAACTGGGTGTGGATCCATCCTATGTCAGTCGCGTGGCGCGAGGAGACCGTCACTCGGAGGAAATCGCAAGCGCTTTGCGCCAGGAACTGGAAACGATCAGCCAGCGACTGGAACCGCATCGAAACAACGGGCGAGGGCAATCGGGTCGGACAATCGCGAAGCAGCGACTCGCGAGTCTGGTAAAGCAACATCGTAACCGTATTCATAAGCAATGGTTGTGGCACAGCCAGGCGGATCCTGCTTTGAGTCGGGTGGGAATCACCGCTCGGAAACGAACCGCGCCCATCCGGCCAGTGATTGAAGAAGCTATGAAGGTCATGAAATTGAGTGTAAAACAAATGGCAGGTGCTCCGATGAGAGCAGCCCAGCAACACGGGCGCCTGCGGCAAGCCCAGGGATTCTCGGCAATGGCCCTGGTGGAAGAGTACAACCTGGTGCGGCGTTGCATTTTTACATTGGCACAGGAGCACTTTCAACAGTTGGAACCACAGATCCTGATTCGCGATCTCACTCAATTTGGGGAAGCTCTTGATCTTCAAACCCAGCGGGCGTTGAGACATTACCTGGCGGCGGCATAGCCTAGCACCGCAGCCAAGGGCGCGCTCGCCGGTGCGGGAGCGAGACCAACTCTATTTCTTGCCAATGAACCGGCCATCCTCTTGAACCCGTGCGCGAGCGGGGACGCTCGCGCCTATATTCGTTTTAGGAGCGCGCTGGCTTTGCGGAACCATGGACGCTCGCGCCGGCGGAGGTATCCGGGCATGGTCGGTCGTTTGTCGAGAATACGCTGGGCCCATTCGCGGGCTTCAGCAGGACGTTGCCGATCGAGCAGGAAGCAAGCGAAGTTGTAATAGGTCTCGGACGAAGTGGAGGTCTTAGTGACCTCGCGAAACAGAGCTTCGGTTTTGTCCGGCTGACCGGTATTGGCGTAAGCGTGGGCCAGCAGCGCGGCGGCACGCTGAAAGTCGTACTTAGGGTCCTGAGAGACCACGCGCTCCAGATCGGGGACTGCGGCGGCGAAATCCCCCATGAACGTGGCCGCCATTCCCCGGCGATAAAACGGGTCGAGCGAGTCGGTCCGGGAAGAGATTGCCTTGTCGTAGCACTCGCGGGCACGAGCGTAGTTCCCTTCTTCCAGATACAGGTCTGCGAGTTCCTCATAATTTCCGGCGGAGGGGTTGTCCAGGATGGCGGACTCCAGTTCGTGGATTCTGCGGCGGCGGGGAAACACTTTGAAAGACTGGCGCATCAAACCGGCATCGGGGATGACTTCGGCGGCGATGTAGATGAGAGCGCCCAGCCCACCGAAGAAAATAATGATCCAGAGCCAGTAGCCGTCCGGGCGACGGCGAATGAAGTGAACAATTGCCACCGCCTGGAGAATCAGACCCCAGGGAAAGAATAAAAAAATTAGTGATCCCATGCCTTGATCGGACTATAGCATGGCGCGGGTGCGGCTCCGCGCGATCGGGCAATTTCCATGCATGAGAATTCGCCACTGCTCCGGACAAATGGGTCCAATGCTATTGCGGGGATCTTCTGGGGCGGGCTGATCTCCGGTGTACTGGACCTGGCCTATGCCATTGGATTTGTCACCTTAAGGGGCCTTAGGCCGATTGTTCTGCCGCAAGCGATCGCCAGCGGGTTGCTGGGGGTGCGATCCTTCAAGGGAGGGCTTCCGAGCGCCCTCCTGGGGGTTGGGTTGGAGTTCTTCATCACATTTGTGGCGACGGCGGTCTACTACCTCGCGAGCCAGAAACTGATCTTCCTGATCCAGCGGGCGATTGCTTCGGGGTTGCTTTACGGTATTGCGATCTATTTTTTTATGAACTTCATCGTCGTGCCGCTTTCGGCTGCTCCAAAATTTCAGCATACACGGGTCTCCATCGCCTGCGACTTCATGGTTCACATGTTGTTCATTGGGTTGCCCATGGCGCTCGCGGTTCGGCGATACTCACCCCGCAGATGATAAAATCGCTGGTGGTGAGACCTCCCATCCGCTTACTGGCCGCCGATATCGACGGCACCCTCCTGAACCCTCAGTTTCAGATTTCTGATGTGGATATGGCTGCGCTGCGACGCGCTCAACAGGAAGGCGTGGAGATTATTCTGGTGACTGGGCGGCGGCACAGGTTTGCCCTCCCAATCGCCCAGCAGCTCGGGTTCGATCTCTGGCTGATCAGTTCGAATGGCGCCATCACGCGGTCGCTTGCCGGAGAGACTTTCCATCGCGATCTGCTGCCCGCGGAGACTTGCCGCAAACTCTGCCTCGCGATGCGGGAATTCCGCGGGAACACGGTTCTAACTTTCGATACCGACAGCAAGGGCGCAGTTGTGCTCGAGCATATGCGCGATTTGAACGACAGCATTCAGCGCTGGCTGGAAAAAAACCTGCAGTACATCGATTTCGTCATCCCGCTGGAAGACTCTCTGACCTAAGGATCCGGTGCAGGCCATGTTCTGCGGGCCGATCGCGCGGATGCATCAGGCGCTTGACGGTGCTGGCGGCCAGCGGGTTGGAAAAGCAGATTACGGTCCTGCGTACGGAATATCCGGTCCGCGACCTGTCCATCGTCGACGTGCTCAACCAGGGATGTTCCAAGGGGCATGCGCTGGAGCGTTGGGCCAATTACCGCGGCATCCCCCGCGAACAGGTCATGGCCATTGGTGACAACTATAACGACATTGAAATGCTTGCCTTCGCCGGAGTGCCGTTTATCATGGGGAATGCATCGGAAGAGTTGCGCGGGAAGGGCTGGACGGTGACCCGGTCGAATGATCAGAACGGGGTCGCGGCGGCGATTGAGCAGGTGCTGGGGACGGGGGTCGGGGTTTAGCGGACCGCAAGTTTGTCCTTTGACATCGTTCAACTTTCATATGAAGTGGCTGACACAACTCGTTTTGGCGATTGGCCTTCTGGGAACGACAACATTTGCGGCTGGGGCCGACGTCGCGCTCTTGCGCAATGGCTTTTCCATTCGCCACGAACGGCGTGAGGTCATCGGTTCGGTGACTCGACTCTATCTGGGCGCCGACCGCGACGGATATGTGGAGGTGCCCACTAGCGACATCGACCACTTCGAGCAAGATCTTTCGGCTCCCGCGGCTGGAAAAACACCCCACAACGCGCAAGAGATGAAGGAAGTGATCAATGCCGTTAGCAGCCGGCATCATCTTGATCCCGATCTCGTCAACAGTGTGATCCACGCCGAGAGTGGGTTCAACCCAACAGCCGTGTCGCACAAGGGAGCACAAGGGCTTGATGCAACTGATGCCGCAAACTGCGTCCCAGTTGGGAGTGACCAACGCCTTCGATCCCGGCGCCAACGTCGAAGGTGGCACACGATACCTGCGGGAATTGCTGGAGCGCTACAACTTTGATTTGATCAAGGCACTGGCGGCCTACAACGCCGGGCCCGCAGCGGGTGGAGCAGTACCACGGCGTCCCTCCTTACTACGAGACCCAGGCTTACGTGGCACGATCGTTCGCGACTTCAATCGCAAGAAACTGGCGGAGACGGAAAGCAGTCTGCACTGAAGACTGCGAACTACCACAAGAGTTCGACCTCTCACGCTGCTGCTCTGAAGTCCGCGGCGCTTCCAGATTCAACTCTGCAAGTGTCACGCTGAATCTGGGGAATCAATAGCGAACCCGTCTGCGTTGACCCTGCGCTCTGGGTCATTTACCTTGGCAACAGGGGTCATTCTTAGCAGTTCTGGAAGTCTCCGGCCCTCACAATGAGAAAGAAAACGCTTCTTGGTCTACGTTGTGCTCGCGGTACTGCTGGCCGCCCTGGTTTACCTGCAGTTTCGGACGTGGAAGAACTTCGACTGGCCCACTTTCTGGGGTGCAACTGGAACAGATCAGTCCGCGCCACATCGTCTTGCCGCAATTGGCCTGATCTACATCAGCTACTTCCTACGCGCCTATCGTTGGAAAATCTTCCTGCGACCGGTACGCAAGGAGATGTCCACGCTGGCACTGATTCCCCGCCACGCTGATCGGATTCACCGGCCTGGCGCTGCTGGGACGTCCCGGAGAGTTGATTCGTCCGTACCTGATCGCCCGCCGGACGAACCTGACCTTCTCCTCGCAGATGGCAGCCTGGGCAGTCGAGCGCATTTTCGATATTGGGGGCTTTACGGTTCTGATGGTCCTGGCCATCTTTCTTCCTACCGAGTTGCGATTTCTGCCCAACCCAGACATCTATCCCCGGCTTCGCGTGGCGAGGTTTTCTGCTGAGTGGCTCTGGTGGCGGGATTAGCCGTGGTGAGCATTTCTGGTGGCGAGATATCGGGGAAGGCATTGCGCTGGGTGGATCGAAACCGTTTCGCCCACCTGGCCGCCAACCTGGGCCACCGCATCGCGCAGCGCGTACGCGAATTCCACGGAGGGCTGGACACCATTCACAGTCCGCTTTCCTTTGCTGCAACTGTCGGCGTGTCGGTGCTACGTGGTGGATCATCGCTCTTGCTTATCGCGAGGTTACCCACGCCTATGGGACTCCGCTCGAGCACATGACCGTCTCCAAGGTTTTGCTGCTGATGGGCTCCAGCATGTTGGGTTCGCTGATCCAGTTGCCCGGAGTGGGGGGTGGCTCGCAACTGGCAACGATTTCAGCGCTGCAGCATATTTTCGATGCATCCGCATGAACTGGCGGCCAGTTGCGGCATCCTGCTGTGGCTGGTGACATTTGTCTCCGTGGTTCCGGTTGGACTGCTGCTGGCCCACCGCGAGCGGCTTTCCTTGCGGAAACTTTCCGAGGAGAGCGAGCAAGAGGAGGCACGCGCCGAGCTTTTGCCCGTGCCACCGGCAAATCTGAAGGGTCGTACGTCCCTGTTACAATCAGTTAGTCAATGATCCAAGCGCCATGAAGTGTCCTTTCTGCGGATTTGCAAATGACAAAGTGGTGGATTCGCGCGAGAGCAAGGAAGCCGATTCCATCCGCCGCCGCCGCGAGTGCCTGAAGTGCGGCAAGCGCTTCACCACCTATGAGCGCATCGACGAAATTCCCTACATGGTGGTCAAGAAAGACGGCCGGCGGGAGAAATTCGACCGCCAGAAAGTGCTGAATGGCCTGCTACGCGCCTGCGAAAAGCGCCCTGTTCCCATCGGCAAGCTGGAACAGATCGTGAATGAAGCGGAGAGTTTCGTGATCGAGTCGGCGGAGCGCGAGCGCAAGACCAGCGAAGTCGGCGAGCTGATCATGAATCGCCTGCGCCGCTATGACAAAGTGGCCTACGTGCGCTTCGCCTCGGTTTATCTGGATTTCAAGGATGTGCAGGAGTTCATGGCCGAATTGAAGGACCTGCTCAAGACCAAGGAACCGGAGGTTCGCGGCAAACCCGCAGGTAAGAGTTGAGGGCACTGTAGATGTAGCTTCGCTACGTCTCGGTACTGTCGAGGGACCGGCGTGAACCCAAAATGTTGCCGCGCAACGTTTTTGCAGATTTGACGCGTTGTTGCCGACGGTCCTTTTACGGACATGGCCCACAAGATCACACTCATTCCCGGCGATGGCATTGGCCCCGAGGTGACCCAGGCCACGGTGCGCATCCTCGAAGCCACCGGCGTCAAGTTTGAGTGGGAGACCTTCATGGCCGGCGCCGAGGCTTTCGAGAAATATCAGGAATACATTCCCAAAGAACTGACGGAATCGATTGAACGCACGCAGGTCGGGCTTAAAGGGCCCGGTGACAACGCCGATTGGCGGCGGCTTTGCCAGCATCAACGTCGCCCTGCGGCAAACAGTTTGAGCTGTACGCCAACTTCCGTCCCATTCGCAATCTGCCGCACATTCCCACGCGCTATCCTGATGTGGATCTGATCATCGTGCGCGAGAACACGGAGAGCCTGTACTCCGGCCTCGAGCACGAAGTCGTTCCCGGCGTGGTCGAGAGCCTCAAGATCATCACCGAAAAGGCTTCCACGCGCATTGCGCGGTTTGCTTTCGAGTACGCCCGCAAGAACCAGCGCAAGAAGATTCACGCCATTCACAAAGCCAACATCATGAAGCTTTCGGATGGGCTGTTCCTGCGCTGCTCCCGCAACGTGGCCAAGGATTATCCCGAGATCACCTACGGCGAGCACATCGTGGACAACACCTGCATGCAGCTGGTGATGAATCCTTACCAGTACGACATGCTGGTGATGGAGAACCTCTACGGCGACATTATTTCCGACCTGTGCGCGGCTTTCGTCGGCGGGCTTGGGATTTGTGCCCAGCGCGAACATCGGCGATCAGTGCGCGATCTTCGAGGCGGTACACGGCTCGGCGCCGGACATTGCCGGCAAGAACATCGCCAATCCGACCGCCGTCATGCGCTCTTCCCTGCTGATGCTGCGCCATCTCGGCGAATACGATGCCGCGCTCAAGATTCGCAATGCGCTCGAAAAGGTCTATCGCACCCGCGAAAAACTGACCCGCGACGTGGGCGGCAAGGCGGGCACTCCGAGTTCGCGGATTTCATCATTGAAGCCATGGAGTCTGAGGGTAACCCTCAGGCTACGGCCAGGCCGTGTCCTGCGTGAGCGGCCCTTCTCCCGACCTTGTTTTTGCACGTCCCCGGCCGCTAAATGTCACTTCTGCGTTGACGAACCCTTCCATTATTGAGTAACATCCTTTTTCTTCAAGGAACCCGGGGGAATGGCGAACACAACACGGCGGATAGGTGTGGTTCTCTTCCAGCTCGGCGGACCCGACACGCTGGAAGCCATCGAGCCATTTCTTTTCAATCTGTTCTGCGATCCCGATATTATTGACTTCCCTTTCGCCCGCATCGGCCGCAAACCGCTGGCCAAACTGATTTCCAGCACCCGCGCCCGCAAAGTCCAGCACCACTACGCCAGTCATCGGCGGGGGCTCGCCCATCCGACGGTTTACCGAGCAGCAGGCGCGGGCTCTGCAGTTGCGCTGGATGGAATCCGGCATGGACGCGCGTTGCTTTGTGGCCATGCGCTACTGGCATCCGTTTACCGCCGAGGCGATCGAACAGGTGCGGGCCGCGCAATGCGACGAAGTCGTGCTGCTGCCGCTTTATCCGCAATATTCGAGCACCACCACCGGCAGCAGCCTGAACGAGTGGCGGCGGCAGTTTCCGCGACCGACTCCCGGTTCATCGTGATCGAGCCGTTCTACCGCCACGATCTTTATCTGGACGCGCTGGTCGAGAAGATTGAGGAGGCGCTGGCGCGTTTCCCCGATCCTGGCCGGGCGGAAATGGTGTTCAGCGCGCACAGCGTTCCGGTGTCGGTGATCGAGAAGGGCGATCCTTATCAGCGACAGATTGAAGAAACGGTGAACTGCTGATGCAGCGCGGCGGATGGCGCAATCGTCATCGGCTCTGCTACCAGAGCAAGGTGGGCGCCAGCAAGTGGCTGCAGCCGTCGCTGCACACGACGCTGCGTGACGTTGGCGGCGGAGCAAAGTCGCGAAGTTTGCATTGTTCCGATTTCGTTCGTCTCCGACCACGTGGAGACGCTGGGCGAGATCGATCATGAAGCGCGCGAAGAAGCGGCGGCTCTCGGGATCACGCAGTTTGAGATGACGCCGGGGCTGAACGATTCGCCGACGTTTATTGCGGCGCTGGCTGATTTGGTGGAAACGTGCGATTGGTGTAGATTTGAAGCGACGTGAACGTCAGAGCCGAGTTGGCTGCCGCGGATTGAGGCTAGTCTGGGCACAGCGTGAAGTTGAGCAATCTAAGATCAGGCTTGGCAGTCACTAGCCGAGTGAAAGGGTAAGGACGGATGGCAGACGAGTCCGCCAAAGGCGTTCTAGGGCATCTTCCGCCGTTGCCGCGGAAGGCGCTGAACAATTCGGTCATCGGGATGGAGCAGGCCTACCGCCAGCGCAAGGGCCTGCCTCTGCTTAGCGGACGCCGACATCGAGGCGCTGAAGGCGGGTCAGCCCGATGGCGTGGGAGGAAGGCGGCGCGGCGCTCGCGGCTTCGGCCCCGACGACTGCCGGCAGTTCGCTCCGCAGCGCCACGGCTCCGCCGCCCGCTGGCTCAGCAGCACCGGTTGCGGCTGCATCGGGCAACTATCAGCGCCGAAGTTGCCAAGTGGGTCGCGCAGGGCAAGAAGTGGAGCAAGTCGACCATCGCGGCCGAACAGGCGCGACGCGGACGCAAAAGTCTGCCGGCGCTCAATGATGCGGAAATCACGGCTCTGCTGGGCGAGCCAGCGGCAGCGGCTCCGGCGGCGGCAGCCGCTCTGCTGCGCCGGCAGCGCCCGCTGCCGCTCCACGGCCTGCAGCTCCGGCGGCCGTAGCTGCTTCTGCCGCAGCTTCGGTGGCACGCAGCTGGCGCATCCACCAGTTACGTCGGCACGCCGGCGGTCGGAACTTCGAAAGCCGCGGCCGCCGGAGGCGTCGCGGCGATCGGCCCGGAAGACAACGAGGTCAATCAGCGAGCGCCGGCGCCTGGTGTGGGCGACGGTTGCGGCGTTTCTGACGGCATGGTTCCTGGCTTTCTTCCGATTCTTTCTGCCGCGCACTCTGTTCGAGCCGGCTACCAGCTTCAAGATCGGCTATCCCGCCGAGTACGGTCTGGGCGTGGACACCAAGTTTCAGCAGAAATACCGCATCTGGGTGGACCGCACGCCGGATCGCATGTTCGTGATCTACGCGCGCTGCACTCACCTGGGCTGCACGCCCGACTGGAAGCCCAGCGAGAACAAGTTCAAGTGTCCGTGCCACGGCAGCGGCTATGACAGCGAAGGCGTCAATTTCGAAGGACCGGCGCCGCGGCCCATGGATCGGGCACACGTCGAAGTTGCGCCCGACGGCCAGATTCTGGTGGATGTCTCGAAGCTTTATCAATGGCCCAAGGGACAGCCCACCCAGTTCAATGACCCTGGAGCGTTCTTGCGGGCGTAATAGAATGTGGGGCGCTCTCGCGCAGTGGACATCGAGAAACCGAACAAGAGGAACCAATGGCTGAAGAGAATGGAAACGGCAAAAACGGCAACCGGGTCGGCCTGCTGCAGCGGGTGAAGGCCGGCGTCAAGGAAGACGTTCAGTCGCTCAAGACCGACATGCCGGCCAAGGCCAAGGAACAGATCGAAGGCCTGAAAGATCCGACCAAGACCCAGGTCTTTACTTCGATCTTCCGCCACAAGCACGACGACACGCCGCGCAATCGCGCGCTGGGCGTGCTTTCGAACGTCTTCCTGCATCTGCATCCGGCCAAGATCAATCGCGACGCGGTGCGCTACAGCTACACCTGGGGCATGGGCGGAATCACGTTCTACCTGTTTATCGTGCTGACGTTCACCGGCGTGCTGCTGATGTTCTATTACCATCCCACCAAGGTGCAGGCCTTCCGCGACGTTCTCTATCTGGAGCACGACGTTCCCTTCGGCAAGCTGCTGCGCAACATGCATCGCTGGGCCGCGCACTTGATGGTGATCGCGAGTCTGGCTGCACATGTTCCGGGTGTTCCTGACCGGCTCGTACAAGAAGCCGCGCGAGTTCAACTGGAACATCGGCGTGCTGCTGCTGGTGTTCACGCTGCTGCTTTCGTTCACCGGCTACCTGCTGCCGGACGATCAGCTGGGATTCTGGGCGGTCACGGTGGGAACGAACATGGCCCGCGCCACGCCGCTGCTCGGGCCACGAAGGCCCGTTCGGCAAGATGCTGGGCATGACGCCGTATAACGATGTCCGCTTCGGTTTGCTGGGCGGATCGATCGTGGATGCGAATGCGCTGCTGCGCTCCTACATCTGGCACTGCATTGGCATTCCGATTGTGGCGTCGGTTCTGATGATCGTGCATTTCTGGCGGGTACGGAAAGATGGCGGCATTTCCGGACCGGCGCCGGTGATGCTGACAGCAGAAGGCGACAAACCACGACGGAAGCACTTAGGCGTACGGGGGGACGTAGCGAGCTACGTCTCTACAGTGCGGTCGAGACGTTGCTCCGCAACGTCTCCTGGTTGAGGGAGACTTTATGGATTGGCAACAACTTTGGGAGATCTGCTCCGCGCCTGACAATGTGCCCATCGTCGGCTTGATTCCGCTGCTGATTTTCTACATTTATCTGGCGTGGAAGCAGGCCAAGGCCAACGACGATCTGATCGGTGAACTGGAAACCAATCCCGCGATGGCCAAGACTCATCATCGCAAGACCTGGCCGTTCCGTCCGGGCTGGCAGAAGGAAGTCCACGTCTGGCCGTTTCTGCTGCGCATTGAGTTTCTCGCCGCCATCATCGTCACCATCATTTTGATGGTCTGGTCCATCACGCTGAATGCGCCGCTCGAAGAACCGTCGAATCCCAACCTCACCATGAATCCGGCGAAAGCGCCGTGGTACTTCCTCGGCCTGCAGGAAATGCTGGTGTACTTCGATCCCTGGATCGCGGGCGTGGTGATGCCGACGCTGATCATCGTCGGGCTGATGGTGATTCCGTACATCGATACCAATCCGCTGGGCAGTGGCTACTACACCTGGAAGCAGCGCAAGTTTGCCATCGGCACGTTCATGTTCGGCTTCGTCATTCTCTGGGTTGCGATGATCATCATCGGGACGTTCATTCGCGGGCCTGGCTGGCAATGGTTCTGGCCGGGACAGACCTGGGACCACAATCGGCTGATTTACGAGGTGAACCGCGACTTGCCCGATCTTTTCGGGATCGACTTCGAACCTTGCCAAAGCGATTTTCGGCGCGATTGTGGTGGGCGGCTATTACGTGGCTGGCGGATTCCTCGTGCATGCGCTGTTCCGCCGTTACAACCCGAAGGACTATCAGCGCATGAGCCTGTTGCAGTATTCCATCATGCAGTTCTTTCTGCTCACCATGGTGGCGTTGCCGCTCAAGATGCTGTTGCGGCTTGCTTTCAATATCAAGTACGTGTGGATTACGCCGTGGTTTAACGTGTAACGGTCGATAGTCGTCGGTCTTTGGATCGTTGGCCTGAAACTTTAGGCACACCGTCCGGAGCCAACGACCAGCGACGAACGACCAACGACTGAGAGGGAGAATCTGGTGCCTGAACAACCAATTCCCGAGCAAGATCCGGTAGTCACCAAGTCGTACGCGCTTTATTACGTGGTCGCCATGGTGATGCTCATGGCGACGCTGTTCTGGGCGCTATGGGACGAGGCTTTCGGACAGCGTCCGTGGAAGGCTTTCCAGAATGAATGGAAGCAGCGCTACAGCGCTTTCCTGGACAAAGCCCGACCTGCAGTCCGACAAGTCGAAGTAAAGAGTGTCGAGAACAACCCCGAGTACCAGCAACTGGAGCAGGTCTACGAGCAGGCGGACGCGGCCGCCAAGCCACGCCGGGATGAACTTCAGAAACAGATCACCGACCTCAGCGCAAAGATTCTCGCAGTGCAGAACGTTTTCACCGACCAGCGCGCCTACGCCAACGCCCTTACCTACCAGATGGAGACCGAAACCAGCGCCTCGGGCAAGGAAAGCAAGCAGAAGGAACTGGACGAATACAAGAAGAAGCTTGCGACGGTCGAGTTTCCCGACGGCCATGAAGAGAAATACAACTTCCGCCAACTGGAAGAGAAATATAACGAACTCAAAGACGAACGCACCAAGCTAAACGCGGAATTGGGTGACGTGCTAAAGCCGGTGACTGCGGCCAGCACTGCGATGTCCGCCTACATCACCGAACACATGGTTGACCTCACGCCGACTCAGATCGACGGTCTGAAGAAGAAAACGTCTGGATGGGATCCGACCATTGTGCAGATCAATGTGGCGGATGCCAATATTGTCGACCGCTGCGAATCCTGCCACATGGGGATTCGCGAACCACTGAAGCTTACGGCCGCTTCCATGACTGCCGAAGGGCGAGAAGAAGCCCGACGAATACGCGCGAGCATTCGTCAGCCATCCCGAACCTGAGCTTTTGAAGATCCACGATCCCGACAAATTCGGCTGTTCGCCCTGCCATCAGGGCAACGGACGCGCTACCACCAGCGTTGAGAAGGCTCACGGAAATTATGAGCACTGGCTGTGGCCGCTATTTCCCAAGCAGAACGTCGAAGCCGGATGCCAGACCTGCCACGCCGCCGATATGGTGCTGGTCAGCGGCGATGCGGGATGGACGATCAGCGAAGGCAAGGACCTGTTCCGCCAAAAAGGCTGCATGGGCTGCCACCGCTATGAGGGCTACGACAAGGAACCCGAGGATCTGAATACGTTCAGCCCAGCAGATCAAGCAACTGGAGCAGCAGAAGAAAGACAACATTAAGCAGTCTGCCGACCTGATGAAGCAGGCCGACGCGGCGGAGAGCAATGACGAAGCCAACCGGTTGAATGACAAGGCCATTGCGCTCAAAGTTGCGAACAGCAGAGATGGACGGCCGCATTCAGCAGCTCGATTTTCAGTCGCACAGCCTGATGCAGGACATGAAGAAGGTCGGGCCGAACTTGAAAGACATCCGGCTCAAGCTGAACAAGAATTGGATTCCGGTCTGGCTGAAGAAGCCGACCGATTTCCGTCCGACCACCAAGATGCCGAACTTCCGCCTGACCGATCATCAGATCCAGGCGATCTCAGCCTATCTCTGGCAGTCGGCGTTCACTGATCGCACTGCCCAAGCAAAACCCGGCAATGCGGAGCACGGTAAAGAACTCTTCGAAACTCGCGGCTGCCTGGCCTGCCACTCCATCGGCGAAGGCGATCAGATGCAGGGCGGCACCTTTGCCGCTAACCTGAGCGCGCGAGGGCGAAAAAGCGAACTACGATTACCTGGTGCGCTGGATTCACAACGCCCGCCAGCGCACGCGTCCCTACTGCCCCTACGAAAAGAAAGACATCGGTCCCGAAGATTACGCCAAGAAAGGTCTTCCGTACAGTCTTCGATCTTCAGCACAGCCAGTGCCCCAACGATGGTCATGAACTGCAAGTTCAGAACATGACGGTCATGCCCAGCCTGCGCCTGGCGTCGGAAGATGCACAGGACATTGCCGTCCTACCTGATGACGCAGAAGAAGCAGGAACCTTCCGCCTACGCCGACGCTTCTTTCATGGATGATCCCAACCTGAAAGACGAGGGCAAGAAGTGGGTTCGTCATTACGGTTGCGCTGGTTGCCATGAAATTTCTGGCATGGAGGATGAAGGTCGCATCGGAACGGAACTGACCTTCGAGGGCAGCAAGCCGATCGAGCGCCTGGATTTCGCGTTGTTCACCGAAGTCGCCCAGCGCGGCGGCAAGCAGCCGAACCGATCACGAACCCGGAAGACTTGGCACGACTGCCCGAGGGTCCAGCAAAGACTCCGTGGTACGACCACAAGGGATTCTTCGAGCACAAACTGGCCGAGCCGAATGTCTACGATCAGGGCAAGATCAAAACTGAGACCGAAGCCCTGCGCATGCCCAATCTGCACCTGAGTGCAGGAGCAGATTCGCGCCCTGACCACGTTCCTGCTGGGGAGCGAAGAGAATTCCCTACCCATCCAGTACCAATACACGTCCCGGGGATGCCCGCCGTGACATTCAGGACGGCTGGTGGGTGGTAAAGAAGTACAACTGCATGGGATGCCATCAGTTCATTCCGGGGCAGCAGACCATTCTGATGGGAATGAAAAAGTATCAGGATCCAGACTGGAAGGACCAACTCCCGCCGAAGCTTCTGACCGAAGGCGCGCGCGTCGATCCCGAATGGCTGCGGCGATTCCTGTCGAATCCCTCGTTGAGCGACAAGCGATACGAACCGTAACGGCGTGCGTCCGTACTTGAAGGTGCGCATGCCGACGTTCTCATTCTCCGACAACGAACTGCGGAAACTGGTGCGCTTCTTCCAGGCGTTGTCACAGCAGCCTATGCCGTACATTCCTGAGCAGGTTCCGGTCTTGACCGCGAAGGAAACAGACATGGCGCGTAGCTTGTTCTCGAGCACTGCTGCTCCATGCCTGAAGTGCCACGCTACCGGCGATCCGGCAGCATGACAAGATTGCCACTGCGCCCAACTTCCTGCTGGCCAAGGAACGGCTGAAACCGGATTGGGCGGAACGTTGGGTGCTTGATCCGCAGGCGATCAGTCCCGGCACATCGATGCCCTCTGGGTTGTTCCGCCGGGAGAACAATCAGTGGGTTTTTGCCGGGCCCACTCCACCTTCGTTCCAAGGCTACGAGAAGGATCAGTCCAAGCTGCTGGTGGACTACATCTTCCAACTGACACCCGAGGAGCAACGACGCGTCGCTGCTTCTATGGGACGAACGAAGGCGTCGAATGAGGCTCCCGCGAAAACCAGGCAAGCCGTAGCGCCCTCCATCGAGCAAGCAGCGGCGGTTCGCGGTAGAATGGTGAGTTTTGAAGAGCCGCCGTCTCTGCGGCTGTGGTGTGGACATTCCCGCCCACACATTCGGGGCAAGGGACAGCAAGAAAGCAGAATTCAGACTTTCAAAACGCATTCAATACTTCACGAAAGGGCGACATCATGAATAAGAAAACATGCATGTAACAATGTTTAGCCTGCTCTGCCTTCTCAGCCTGTGGATACTGGTGGGCTGCAGCAAGAAAGAAGAGCAACCGAGGCACAACCTTCCGCACCCGCATGCGTCTGCAGCGCCGGCGGCAGCGGCGACTCCGATCGATCCAGCCACGGTGGCCGCGTAAGCGGCACGCGTGAAGCTGGACGGCGCGGCTCCCAAGGCTGCCAAGATTGACATGAGCCAGGATCCGGCCTGCAAGGGCGCAAACATGGCAGAGACCATCGTTGCCGACGGCGGCAATCTGGCCAACGTCTTCGTATACGTGAAAGACGGTCTGGGTGATCGCACCTTTGACGTTCCCAACGACGCCGTGACCATCGATCAGCAGGGCTGCAAGTATCATCCCCATGTGCTGGGCGTGATGACCGGACAAAACATTGAGATCAAGAACGACGATCCGACCACCCACAACATTCATCCCACGCCGCAAGCCAATCGCGAGTGGAACGAGTCTCAGCCGCCGCAGGCAGCACCGCTTCAGAAGAGCTTCGCCCGCGAAGAAATCATGCTGCCGGTGAAGTGCAACCAGCATCCGTGGATGCGCATGTACATCAACGTGGTGAAGAGCCCGTTCTATGCGGTCACCGGTCCAGATGGCAAGTACGAAATCAAAGGGCCTGCCGCCGGGCGATTACACCATCGCATTCGTGCAGGAGAAACTAGGCGAACAGACCCAGAAGGTCACGCTGGCCGCCAAGGACAGCAAGACTGTAGATCAGAGCTTCAAGGCGCAATAGCTCTGTTAACTGAGGACGGGCGTCTCGCCCGTCCAGTACTCGGTGGGACGAGTCTTTGGCTCGTCCCGCCGCGACGCTCGGCAGCTGTCAATCGACTCATGGAGTAGACCGCTGAAATCCCTCGCCACACCATATAATCGCGGGCACCACCGCTTCGCAGTATTCACCGCCTGCGCGACTTTTGTCCTCATCGTCGCCGGAGCTCTGGTGACCAGCAACGATGCCGGCCTCTCCATTCCCGACTGGCCTACTTCGTTCGGATCGTTCAGCGTTCCTCCCTTGCATGGAGGAATCCGCTTCGAGTGGACCCATCGAGCGATTGCAGGCTCGATCGTACTGCTAACGATTTCCATCGCCGCGTGGACTTGGCTGGCGGATCGTCGCCGCTGGATGAAGTGGTTGGGCGTCGCCGCCCTTTGTACAGTCATCACGCAAGCAATCCTGGGAGGGCTTACCGTTCTTTTATTTCAGCCACCCTGGGTTTCCTCCGCGCACGCCGCAGTGGGCCAGACTTTCTTCTGTATTGCGGTTGCCATCGCCATGTTTACCGGACGCCGATGGGTGGAAGAGGTCCCAGAGATTGAATTCGACAGCCGCCGGCCAAGCCTTGTAACCCTCACGCTGCTTTCGATCTTCGTCCTTTACGTTCAGCTGATCCTGGGCGCCATGTTCCGCCATCATGGCATGAGTTGGTGGCCGCACGTCGTGCACTCCGCTGTGGTTGCGTTTGTGCTCACCTGGACGGCGGTTCGCGCTCTATCGCAATTCTCTAAGATTGAGGCCGTACGACGGCCTGCGATCGTTCTAGTGTCGCTGCTGGTCGCGCAGCTTTGCCTGGGCTTTGCGGCCTTCTTGACACGCGTAGCCTGGGGCCGCGATGCGGTTCAGCCCGAACTGCCCATGGTGGTCTCGACTGTGGCCCACGTGGCCGTCGGTGCGCTTCTTCTCGCGACAGCCGTGGTTCTCGCCATCCAGGTCTGGCGGCATGTGCCAGTATCGTTTGAGGAACGAATTCCCAATCCAACTCGAAAACCAGTGGCTGCATGAACCCCGCTGGACAGCATCTCATCGTAGAATAGTCTGTGGCCTTGAAAACTCCATACGTCGTGGCTGGTTCCGAGACCGAGGTGGCCGTGGCGCCTGCGGTCATTTCCGTGCAAAACGTTGTGCATCGCTACGGCGACCGCGCCGCGTTGAATGGCGTGACGTTCGATGTTCGAGCCGCCGAACTGTTCGGGCTTTTGGGGCCGAATGGAAGTGGAAAGACAACCTTGTTTCGCATCCTCTCCACGCTGATGGTTCCGGTCGCCGGTCGTGCCGAGATCATGGGATTTGATGTGGCCCGCGATCCCAATAACCTGCGCCGCCAGATCGGCGTGGTCTTCCAGGCCCAGAGCATCGACGTAAAGCTGACTGCGGAGGAAAATCTCTGGCATCAGGGTCATCTCTATGGCTTGCGCGGCGCGTCTTTGAAAGCGCGTATCGTGGAAATGCTGGGCCGGGTAGGCCTTTCCGATCGCGCCAACGAAAAGGCAGAGACCTTCTCCGGAGGGATGCAGCGGCGCCTGGAATTAGCCAAGGGACTGCTCCATCACCCGTCGGTCCTCCTGCTGGACGAACCCACCACCGGACTCGATCCGGGAGCCCGGCGCGATCTCTGGCAATACCTTGCGATTCTGCGTGACGAGGAAAGAGTGACGGTGATCGTCACCACTCATCTCATGGAAGAGGCCGAGCGCTGTGATCGGCTTGCCATTCTGAACGAGGGGAAAGTGGTGGCGCTGGGCACTCCTGACGAGCTTAAGCATGAAATCGGAGGAGATGTGATCTTGCTGGATACGAAGTCTCCTGACTCGCTTGCAGAGAGAATTCGCGCACGCTTTCAGCTTGACGCACGGGTGTTGCAATCGCAAGTTCGTATCGAGCGCGAGAACGGCCATCGATTCATTACCGATGTCGTTGAGGCCTTTCCCGGCGAGATCGAGGCAATTTCAGTGAGCAAGCCAACTTTGGAGGATGTTTTTATTCACCGCACCGGCCATCGTTTCTGGACGGATGGCGGACAAGAAGCTTCGGCCCTCGACGCTACATAAGGAGCTAGCAAGCCTATGATGCTGGTGCTTTCCGTCGTACTCGGGATCGTTCCACTGCTCGGAGTAGCCTGGATTGTTTTGAGAGCAAGTGTCACTACTGTCGATGGTCTCTTCATGAGCCTGATCCTGCTAACGCTGTCGGGCATTCTCTTTCTCAATGCATTCCTAGAGGTTCGCGGAAAATTCAAGAAATCCGCAGCGCCACCGGCGCAGAAAACGAGTTGAAGTGGCCACACAAGTTACAACTTTGCCAGCGCAAACCGCACCGGTATCCAGTGGAGTCCTGCTGCCCGCTTTCACCCTCTGGTGGCGGGAACTCGTCCGATTCTACCGCCAACGTTCGCGTGTCATCGGGGTAATCGCTTCGCCGCTATTGTTCTGGCTGGTGATCGGATCCGGCTTCGGAACATCATTCCGCGCAGGCAATGCTCCTGGGCAACAGCACTATTTGGATTACTTCTATCCCGGCGCGTTGATCATGATCGTGCTGTTCACCTCGATTTTCGCGATGATGTCGTTAATCGAAGATCGCAAGGAAGGGTTTCTCCTGTCCGTGATGGTTGCCCCCGTGCCCCGCTCCGCCATTGTGCTTGGCAAGGTGCTGGGAGGAACAACGCTATCCGCCATCCAAGGCCTGATCTTTTTGGCCTTCGCACCCTTCGTCGGCGTACATATGGGATTCGTTGATTTTCTGTTAGTCGTATTTGTGGTATTCCTTGTCTCTTTTGCTCTTACTTCTCTGGGATTTGCCATCGCGTGGCCCATGGATTCCACGCAGGCCTTCCATGCCATCATCAATCTTTTTCTGATTCCGCTGTGGTTGCTGTCGGGTGCGTTGTTCCCGCTGTCTGGTGCGTCGGGGTGGCTGCGGCTTGTGATGCGCTTGAACCCACTGACCTACGGCGTCGAAGCTCTTCGTAACCTGCTGTATCCGGAGAGCCCGACCGTGTTGCCCCTGCCTGCCTCGATTGCAGCGCTCGCTTTGTTTACGATTTTCATGTTCGGGCTGTGCTTCTTCCGAGTCAACCGGCGTACCACCAAACCTGCCGCCTGATGCAAGTTCCGCCACAATACGCGATGTTTCCGGCAATCGATGCGAGCTTGAATGGAACCAGCGCCGTCTTGCTGCTGGTCGGTCGTGGGCTCATCAAAAGGGGCCGCATGGCGGCGCACCGGGCGGTTATGATTGCCGCGCTGGCTTCATCCAGCATCTTTCTCGCTTGCTATCTGTACTATCACTGGCACGTCGGTTCGGTACACTTTCAGGGGCAAGGCTGGTCGCGGCCGGTGTACTTCAGCATTCTTATTTCCCATACGATTCTGGCCGCGGCGATTGTGCCTATGATTATCGTTACGCTCAGCCGGGCTTTGCGAGAGCGTTTCGACCGCCACCGCGCGATCGCGCGCTGGACGTATCCTTTGTGGATGTACGTCTCGGTCACCGGTGTGATTGTCTATTTCATGCTTTATCATTTGTTCGCAGTGTGAGAAGGCTTTACCACAGAGACACAGAGTCACAGAGGATTTCTTGTTCTTCTCTGTGACGCTGTGGTGAAATGTTTCTCGGTATGTCAGTCGTAAGACTAAAGATCGATGTTTCGGGCACGGTGGGCGATGAAGCCTGGCGCGGATTGAAGCAGTTTGATCAGATCCAGAGTGCCGATTTTGGTCCGCAGTTCGGCAGCGGCGGGCGCTGCAGTCATCCGCTCAACGGGCCACATGGCAAGGGCGAATGGATCGGCGCTGAAATCCGGCTGCAGACCCCGCTATTAGCGCAATACGCCGTCTCCCACTATCTGGAACAGGACCGCGTGCTCGATGCTGATGTCGTGGAATGACTCTGAGGTTTCTCTACAAACAGAAGCCATCTTTCTGCTATATTGCCTGATTGCATGTCAGCCCTTCCCAACGCAACTCCCGAAGCGCCCACGAACGAAGCGCCGGGAGTTCCGCCCAAGCCGCGCATGTCAACGCGCAACCGACTGCTGTTTCTCCTGACTGGGTGGTTGATTGTTCTGATGCCATTTCTTTTCTGGTGGAACACTTGGTTCGGACGTCAACTCTCCGACAAGCAATTAGCTGAGTATCTGCAGGACGATAAGCATCCCCGCCATATTCAGCACGCCCTGGTCCAGATCGGCGAGCGCATGAGCCGCCACGATGCGAGCGTGACGCGGTGGTATCCCCAGGTTGTCCGTCTGGCTCCTTATCCCGTCGAAGAGGTGCGCAATACCGATGCGTGGGTCATGGGACAAGACACGTCCGGTGCGCAATTCCATGAAGCTTTGCTGAGGATGCTTGCTGATTCGTCGCTCAGCGTGCGGGGCAACGCCGCGCTGTCGCTGGTCCGGTTTGGCGACGCGAGCGGACGACCCCAGATCCTCGAACTGCTCCAACCCGCAACCGTGACCGCTCCACAATCAGGAAAGGTTATCGATACCAGCGCGGTGGGCACTGCGATACATCAAGGGGGAATCGTCGCGAAATTGCAGGAAGGCACACAGACAATCGAAGTCCGGTCACCGATCAGCGGCCGACTGAGAGCGCTGTCTGCACAAACCGGACAGACAGTGGCGTCCGGCGCGCCCCTCGCAACCATCGATCCGTCCAACGAACAGGTCTGGGAAGCGTTGCGGGCGCTTTATCTGGTCGGCCAAGCAGAAGACCTCGCCGCAGTCCAACCTTATGAACGGGAGTTACCCGACATCCCTGACCATGTGCGGAAGCAAGCAACAGAAACAGAAAAGGCGATCAGGCAAAGAGAGAAATAAGCGGAACAGCCTCAACTGCTAGGTTTCGCGGCAGCGGAGTGGTTTAAGCTAAAAGCCAAGAGCTAAAGGCCAGTAGCTACTCATCAAATCGGCATCACGCCGACTTCTTTTTCCACTTCGACGGTGTCCACCATCACAATCGCGTCCCAGGGACAGCCATCCAGGAAGCAGCCATCCGGACCCTTGCTGAGGCACTTCTTGCAACCGATGCAAAGAATCGGATCGATCTGGATTCTGCCAAACGGCGGATGATCTTCGTCCGGGACCCAGAACATGCAATCTTCCACGGGGCAATACTCGACGCAGGCCGGAGAGCCCGCGCACCCCGTGCAGCACTCGGTGATGACCGCCAACTCCTTTGGTTTCTTCTTTCGAGGAGTCAGCAATCCCTTGGACTTGGGTTCGAACTTGAGTTCGTCCGGGACCATCCCGGCGGGTTTCATGGAGTCTGCATCAGCAGGCATGGCACCGATTATACCGAACGTTTGGAGGTTTCATCCATGACAAAGACGAGCCCAAATGACTGCCATCGAACATGTGGTAAGGCTCGCGGCCTAGCCTGTAGTTTCATTTTGGCCCGCATTCGCCTTTCTCCGCAAAGTCTTGGCGTCGTTTGCCGTCTAACGCCTGGTCGTTTCTGATATATTGGGCGTCCAGCCCCTAATTTTCGTTGTCCGTTCTCACGTGTCGGTCACGGGCGGAAGGAGCAGCACTCATGGCAGGAAAGAGCGTCAATAAAGTCATTCTCATCGGAAATCTGGGTAAAGATCCCGAAGTGAAATACACTCCCGGCGGCATGCCGGTTGCCAAGTTCTCGCTGGCCACCAACGAGCGCTTCAAGGACAAAGAAGGCAATTGGCAGGACCGCACCGAATGGCACAACATCGTGGCGTTTCAACGCCTGGCTGAGATCGTCGGCGAGTATCTGAAAAAGGGCGGCAAGTGCTACGTGGAAGGCCGATTGAGCACCAGTTCCTGGGACGACAAAGAGACCGGCCAGAAGAAATACAAAACCGAAATCATCGCCAATGACCTGGTGCTGCTCAGCGGACGTGGTGAAGGCGCAGGAGATGATTCCGGAGGACGCTCCCGGGGTGTCGCCGCAGGCGGAAACAATTTCGATCAGCGCGCGCCGGAACCGGAACACGCGACCGCATCGACCCCGATCAGCGACGAAGATATCCCGTTCTGACAGAGGTTGAGCGGACGTCGCTCTTCAGTCTATGCCAGTTGTTATGCCGCCCGTTGCCGCAACGGACTGTCGCCAAGACGATTGGCTACCTTACGAACCGCCAATGCCATCATGAGGCGCGTTGTACCGGTCATGATCATGCTGATGCCGACCAGGGTGCCGATCACCCACAGCGAACTGAACGGCCATCGGTTCCAGATCATGAAGCCCAGAGCCAGGGTGACGATTCCATCCAACAACACCCAGGTCGAGCTGCCACTCTTGCGGGTAGCGAAATAGGCAACCACGTCAGCCACGCCCTCTGCGAACAGGAATATCCCCAGAACCAGGGTTAAGCCGGCAACTCCGATCGCCGGGTTAGCGATCAGATAGGCTCCAGCCACAAGATAGAACACCGCGACCAGAAGCTTCCAAAGAATGTGGCCGATGCCCGTGGACTGAAATGCGTGAACCAGTTGCGCAACTCCGTCAAATATCACCAGCCATCCGATCACGATAGCCACTCCGATGGAACGTCGCCATCGGCAAGGTGATCGCAAGCACTCCGAAAATAATCAGTACGATCGACCACACCAGCGAGGCCCGAGACGCTCTTTTCAATCCAGTCTTCCAGTGCGGTCATGGTTTCCTCCCTAATCGATATTTTGTTGCGGATTGATCCCGTTCCTTACAAGGCAAAATCGCTTACCTATCCTCGTGTCAGCAATTCAAGAGAGGCGACCCGAATAGCAAATCGCTACAGCCGCATTACATCTCTTTAGCCGCCAGTCTAGCAAGTTCCTGGCTGCTCGAAGCCTGTAAGTTTTGACAGGTCGCCGGGCCGGGAGCGCTACAATGCTTTTGGAGATTTTCCATGTCCTCTCTCGCCGACAAGACCTGCGTTCCCTGCCGAGGCGGCGTGCCTCCGCTCAAGGGGAAAGAACTGGAATCACTTCACCAGCAAGTTCCTCAATGGAAAGTATTTAACGAGCACCACATCACCCGCGCTTTCACATTTCCTGATTTCAAGCAGGCGCTGGATTTCGTGAACCGGGTGGGCGCCGTGGCCGAGGAGCAAGGACATCATCCGGACATTCTGCTGAAGTGGGGCAAAGCGGAAATTACAATTTGGACCCACAAGATCGATGGCCTGACCGAGAGCGATTTCATCATGGCCGCCAAGATCGACCTGCGTTAATGACCGAGGCTGGACTCCGAGCATAACCTGTCCCTAAAAGGTAGCAAGCTACGTTTCTAAGCGTTGAATCGATGACGCTCCTGCCACGGCCGCACGACCCATGCCCACAGCACCGCCGGAAGCACCATCACGAAGCCCGGTCGCAGTTGCCACTACTTTCGCCGAGTATCCCCAGTCCAGAAACAGTCCACACAGATAGGCGCCGATAGCAATGGTCAACATGCGAGAAGCCAAGATCGGCGGAAAAGACGCGTCCGCGAAAGCGGTCTTCGGTGTTGAGTTGCAACAGGGTGGTGGAGAAGACCCAGATCGTGGAACCTCCGCAATGCGCCAGACACCACCCAGAAGCAAGCCACCCAAACTGTGTTCGAGGCTCCCAGAGCGCCGTAGCCGAGAGCCACGATCAAATATCCGAACAGAACGCCCAGGCGCAATCGGCGTCCGCGAATGTCCCGCCCAGCGCGCCGAAAGCAGCGGGCCGACCAGAGCGCCCAGGCCGCGCGCCCCCAGCAGCAGACTCATGCCCAGCATGCCGCCGCGTTGCGGATCGATTCCGTGCCAGCGCACCGGAAAGTAGCGCTGCCCCATGACGGTGAACAGCACCCAACTCGGGCCGATCATCAATTCGCCCGCTTTGCGCAAACATCGTAGCCAGCAGGCGGCGGTTGCCGACGCACGTAACGCACGCCTTCGAGAATTGGCGAGTGGTCCCATAGGTCGCGGGCGCGCAAGCGGCGGGATGCTTCGGCGTGCGGTTCCTCGAAGCGCATCCCGCGAATCAGCAGCGCAGATGCCAGAAAAGACAGCGCATTCAGGATGAATACGGCATCACGGCCCAGCAGTGCGGCCACCACTCCGCCTATCGAGGCTCCCACCAGCAGGTTCACGGACCAAGTCGCGGACGAAAGCGTGTTGGCAAGGATCACGTCTTCGCGCTCCGTGATGTTGGGGATCACCGAACTGCGCGCCGGCTCGAAGAACGCAGCCATCAGGGTTTCGACCAGCAGCAAAGGATAGACCAGCCAGACCATCGAACGGGAGCGCACGAGGAGCATCGCAAAAACAATGACCATGCGGCCCAAGTCGGCCGCGATCATGACCCGCTTGCGCCGGATGCGGTCGTTGACCACGCCCGCAACCGGCCCGATGAAGGTCTGCGGCAGAACCTGCAGCACCAGGGCCAGAGCCACCGAACTGGCCTCGCCCGTCAGTTGCAGCAGCAAGCTGTAGATCGCGAGGGTGTAGAACCAGTCGCCAAGCTCGCTGACGATCTGTGCGCCCCACAAGCGACGGAAGTTGCGGTTCAGTCGCACCAGGCGCAAGTAGGCCGACAGCGAAATCGACGTCACTTCGCGTTCTGGTTGAGGTTCCACGGCGAATGGATAATGTAATCGGTCGGACTTGCCCACTGCAAAGCGGAAACGAATCTCAAAGTGTGTACTGGCTGAAAGCTGACGGGTGACAGCTAATAGCTTCTATAATCTCCACATGCTCGATGAAAACGATTTTCGCAAGCAGGCGGACGCCGCCCTGGAATCACTCAAACAGAGTCTGATTACAGCTGAAGAATCAGCCGACCTCGAAGTCGAGGACCAGTCAGGGGCTCTGCACATCTCGTTCGACGATGGTTCCCGGTTTGTCATCTCGCCCAATGCGCCGGTCCGGCAGATATGGATATCGGCTTTGGCTACAAGTTTCAAGCTGGATTGGTCGGATGCGAATCAAACTTTTGTGCTGCACAAGACTGGGGAAGAATTGAAACCCTTGGTGTCACGTTTGATCAATCAGCAACTGGGAGATGAAACAGTCGTACTTGCTTAGCGAAACCCTTGTGGTTCAAGCATTTCTACTTCATTAACCACAAAGGACACGAAGGTTCTCAAAGGAAGACTTTCATTGTAGCTGATGCAGACTTCGCTAGGCGGCTGCACCCAATTTGTATCTCAAGTGCTTGGCGATCAAGTGGCCGTGGAAGCGCCCGTTTTCGATGAAGATTTCATTGGTTCGCGAACCGGCCACGATGACACCCGCCACGTAGATGCCCGGCACATTGCTTTCCAGCGTTTCGGGATCGCAAACCGGGCGGCATTGCTCAGTCGACAGCTCGATTCCCATGGAGCGTAAGAAGTCGTAATCGGGATGGTATCCAGTCAAGGCAAAAACAAAATCGTTCTTCGCCCGAACTGCGCCTTCGGGCGTGTAAATCACGACGTGATCCGCCGCAATCTCCCCGACTGTGCTGTTAAAGTACGCCGTGATTTCACGGTTCTTAATTCGATTCTCAATGTCCGGGAGGATCCAGTATTTGACGTGGTGATGCATCTTTGCCCCGCGATACACCAGGGTGACGCGTGCTCCGTGCCGCCAGAGATCCAGCGCCGAGATCGCAGCCGAATTCTTCCCGCCGATTATCAAAACGTCATTATCAAAGTACGGATGCGGTTCACGGTAGTAGTGGAAAACCTTGGGCAGATCTTCGCCCGGAATATTCAGCAGGTTGGCCAAGTCGTAATATCCGGTGGCTACGATCAGTTTGCGGGTATGGTAATCGTAGATTCTTCCCAGGCGATCGCTAGTGGTGACCAGAAAATCACCGTCCTGTCCGTTCACCATCTTCACCCACTGATACTGCGCAATCGGCAGGCGATAGTGCTCGGCCACTTTTCGGTAGTACTCGAGAGCCTCCTGCCGCGTGGGCTTCTGGTTGGCGGTGCTGAAGGGGATGTCGCCAATCTCCAGCAGTTCCGGCGTGGTGAAGAAAGTCATGTTGGCTGGATAGTTGAAAATCGAATTGACTACGCAGCCTTTATCAATCGCGATGACTTTGAATCCGGCCCTCTGCGCCTCGATCGCGCACGCCAGACCAGTAGGCCCCGCACCGATGACGAGCACGTCAACCCGGGTGTTGGAGCGTGACTCCACCTGGGTTCGCGGGAGCGTGTCAGGAACCTGAATCGCCGTGTCGGACATCTGTTTGGTAACCAATGATTAATCCTTACCAATGATCGCGGATAACAAACACCACCGAGCACGCAGAAGAACGGAACCTGCGGCTCACTGGAGCTAAAGATTTTAGCATGTGAGCCGGAACGCAAGTTTGGGCCTGGATCACTCTGTGCAGTGTCCTGGCGCACAACCTCATGTCATGCTGGGGTTATAATTTTCAGTTGCCTCCATCTTTGCGGCGCCAAACAGGAACGCTCTATGGCCACATTTACGGAACCCACGGTTCGCACACGCACTGAATCCGACAGCATGGGGCAGATCGAAGTCCCAGCCAACGTTTACTGGGGTGCCCAGACGCAGCGCTCCCTCTTGCACTTCAACATCGGCCGCGACACTCATGCCGCCGGAACTGATCCGGGCGTTTGGCATCCTCAAGAAGGCATGCGCGCTGGTGAACCAGGATCTGGGCAAGCTTCCTGCTGACAAAGCCAAGCTCATCGTGCAGGCTGCCGACGAGGTCATCGCCGGCAAACTCAACGATCAGTTTCCTCTGCGCATCTGGCAGACCGGCAGTGGCACGCAGACCAACATGAACGTCAACGAGGTCATCTCCAACCGCGCTATCGAAATCGCGGGCGGTGAGATGGGATCGAAGAAGCCGATCCATCCCAATGACCACGTGAATATGTCGCAGTCGTCGAACGATACCTTCCCGGCCGCGATGCACATTGCTGCCGCGGAGCGGGTCAAGAACTACGCTGATTCCGGCGATCCAGGGCGTTCACGACGCCATCGCAGCCAAGGCGAAAGAATTCAACGACGTAGTGAAGATTGGCCGCACCCACCTGCAGGATGCGGTGCCTCTGACTTTCGGGCAGGAGTTCGGTGGTTGGGCCAGCCTGCTGGAACGCGACATCAAGCGTTTGGAGCAGGTCGCTCGGCGGCCTCTACGACCTCGCCATCGGGGGAACCGCGGTCGGTACTGGGCTGAACGCGCATCCTGAATTCGCTGAACGCGCCGCAAAGAAGATTGCCGAACTCAGCGGACTTCCCTTCCGCTCGCACGGCAACAAGTTCGCCGCACTATCGGCGCATGACGAAATCGTCTTTGCTCAAGGCGCGCTGGAGACTCTGGCCGCCTCTCTGATGAAGATTTCCAACGATATCCGCTGGCTGGCTTCCGGCCCGCGTTGTGGCCTGGGGGAGTTGTCCATTCCTGAGAACGAGCCCGGCTCGTCAATCATGCCGGGTAAGGTGAACCCCACACAGTGTGAAGCTATGACGATGGTGTGTGTGCAGGTTCACGGCGCCACTGCCGCTGTTGGATTTGCCGGCTCGCAAGGCAACTTCGAACTCAACGTATTCAAGCCGGTGATTATCTACAACTTTCTGCATTCGGTCACACTCATCGCGGACGCCTGCCACGGATACGTCGAGTACATGATCAAGGGTATCGAGGTTGATCGCGCGAAAGTCGACTGGTACGTGAAGAACTCGCTGATGCTGGTAACCGCTCTCGCGCCAAAGGTCGGATACGACAAAGCCGCGAAGATTGCCCACACCGCCCACGTCGACAAGACCGGCCTGCTCGAAGCGGCGTTGAAACTCGGCTATCTCACGGCTGAGGAGTTCCATCAGTTGATGAAGCCGGAGAGGATGACGCGGCCGTAGAGATTACTTACGCGTGGGGTTTTCGTGCCTCAATCCGCTTCGGCGGAAGATAACTCCGCAAAAGCCTCCGCGGACGGCTTCGCTGCCAACTTGGGCGTCGTGGTAATCGTGATCACGCTCACCAGGACGCACAGAGCACCCAAGAGTGTCCGCGGGCCAACCGCTTCCCCGCCGAAAAGGTATCCTAATCCGACGGCGACGACAGGGTTCACATATGCGTAAGTGCCCACTTTCGTCGGCGATTCATGGTGCAGCAGCCAGACATAGGCGGTAAAGCCGACGATCGATCCAGCGACGATCAGATAGATCAGCGCAAACCATGCGTTCCAGGAAACCGTCTTCACCTTAAACCCTGCAAATTCACCCGAGAGGATCGCTAGAATCAACAACTGGATTCCTCCCGTGATCATCTGGGCGGCAGCGCTCATGGGTTTTGAAGCGGGGAGCCGGAGCCGACGCGTCAAGATCGTGGCAATCGACCAGGTAAACGCCGCCAGCAGAAGCGCCAGAGCGCCGGCGCGATCGACAGGAACATCTCCGAACGAGAATGAACGAACGGTCAGAACAGCAACTCCGCAGAGTCCCACCAGCAAAGCCACTCCGAGCCGGACCGTAAGCCGCTGGGTACGTAGAAATATGATCTCCAGCAGGGTAATAAATACCGGAATGGTTGCCAGCACGACTGCCGCGATTCCGGAGGGCACGCGCTGCTCCGCCCAGAACAGGCAGCCATAGTCGATAAGGAAAATCAGTGTGCCGAGCAAGGTTGCACCGGCCCACTCGCGCCGACTGGGAGACGGCGTGCCCTTCAGCCTCAGCCAGGTATAGAGAACGACGCCCGACACCAGGAAGCGCATGGCAGCCAACAGGAATGGAGGCACCTCGCGAACCCCGACGCGTATCGCAAGAAACGTCGAGCCCCAGACGAAGTAGATGATGGCGAAGGCCAACAGCAGCTTCCACGATGGCGGACGTGCGGACATTTCCAGGTGATCTCCCTCGTCGTCCCACAGATTGCTATCCTCCATAGATGATTTGGCAAGTCATTAAGAACCAAGCTTGCTTATGAAAGTTTTCTATGAACTCCAGCGCTTTATTTTATGGGCAGGCTGTTTTTCGAGAATTGAACCACTCAGGACGACTTGAACCTAGTTTTTCGATGAGTTCGGAGACAATGCCGCTCTCTATTCGTTTTCGGTGCGCATCCCGCTAACGCTTGTTGACTGCTCTCGTCTCATACCTCAGAGTGGGAGACAAGGGCGCTGATCGCGAGATCGATGCCAGTATTGTATCTAGGAGTAAACAGAATACTTATGGGAACTTCGGTTCTGGCCAAGCCCCAATCGAACGGTTACCAGCGCATCGCCAACCCGATTCATACCGTGATTGTTCTCGCTGCGGCGGGAGCAATGGCTTTCCGCGGAGCTATGAACGTGAACCAGATGCGCACAGCGGTGAATCTGGACCGGGTTCGAATGTACGAGCGCACCATCGGCAGCGAGTTGGCAATGCTCGCTTTGGTGCTGCTTGGTGTGGCTCTAGCCCGTGCGCCTTTGACTGCGGTACTCGGAGAACGATGGCGCTCGATTCGCCAGGTGCTTCGTGACCTCGGCATCGGGGTAACATTCTCGATCGTCTCTACGCTTCTGCTCTCGATCTTGGACCCTCTCCTACACGGCCCTGACACGGAACGCGCCGTCCACTTCATCCTTCCGCATGGCAGGTTTGAAATGACGCTATGGGTGGCACTCTCCGTGACCGCCGGCATTTGCGAAGAAGCCATCTATCGAGGATATTTGCAGCGTCAATTCATGGCTCTGACCCAGAACGCCGCCCTGGGAATCCTCCTCCAAGCCGCGGCATTCGGACTGGCCCACTCTTACCAGGGTTGGCACGGAGTGGCCGCCATCGCCCTTGAGGGCTCTTTGTTGGGAGCTTTGGCTCATTGGCGGAAGAGCGTCCGCCCCGGCATGATTTCCCACGCATGGAAGGATGCCTGGGCTCCACTACTCATGTCCCTGCCCAAGCACTAGGAGCGATTCAAGCTACACTCTCTTCGTCGTCGATCAACGCGCATTTCCAAAGCCTAGCCCGCTCAAGCTGGCGACTTTCTCTGGGTCGACTCCCTTGCTCCCGACGAGCACATGAAAGGTCTCTCCCATGCCGGTGGGAGTGACAAGGTGCTTGAGCTGTAGCCCAACCTTGGCCCGCTCCTGTGGCAGGTGGCACTCTTCGAACGCATCGGCGAATTGAGTCTTTTCACCGATCCCCAAGAGAAATTGCGATTGTGTCAGCAGAGGTTGGGCTTGCATGCCGTTCTCTTGCGCTGCCCCCGCGAGCGCCGTGAAGTTTACGTGCGCGGTGATGTCCTGCTCTCCCGGTGCTTCGTATAGAGAAGCGCTGATCGAGTGTTGACGGTAGGCAGTGATCGTGCCGCGGTGGCGTCCGGCAACCTGCTCTGGTCGGGTATAGCCGTAGTCGATGGCAACGAAAAAACCTCGCATCACCGTTGCCGCGATCTCCTGCATGTAACTTTGTGCGATCAGCGGAGTCTCGAGTCGCTCGGCGGCTTCGGGACGCACGCTGTAGCGATCAAGAAATTCGAGTTCTTCGGCACAGGCAGCATGCCAGGTTTCAAGGAAGTGCCCCTCTCTCTCCGAGATGCGTAGTTCGCCCAACTGGCCGACGATTTCGACCGGGAGTGCGTCGAAGAACTCATTGGCGAAGACGATGAGGGGGACGTCAGGGGCTAAAGTGCGATCCATCACGATGCCGTTCGGTACGGCTGAAGCTGCCGCCTTTAGCTGCTGAGGGAGAGACGCTTTGCCTGATGTGAAATGCTTGTCCAATGTCCCTTGCAATCGGCTTCGCAAGGCGGGTGATTGTTCTGCCAGACTGTAGTGCAGCGCACTGAAAAACTGTGGAAACTTCTTCTCCGACCAGTCCAGCACATCCTGAGCGAATAACCCGCGGCCCGGCCCCAGTTCCAGGATTTCGATCTGCACCGGTGAGCCCAGGAGGCGCCACATCTCCTCAAACTGTCGCGCCATGAGGCGCCCGAACACCGCGTGCACGTCGCTGGAGGTGTAGAAATCACCAGCCTTGCCGAACTGCTCGACATTGCGCGAATAGTAGCCCAGCTCACAATCGTAGAGACAGATCTCCATGTACCGCGAAAACGGAATCGGCCCCCGTTCGTGAATTTCCTGTTCAATCTTCTGGCGCAGGGTCACAGGTTTTCCTGCTGGCGCTCGAGGCGATCTTGGGGCGTGCGAACGAACATTTCAACCAGGTAGTCGTGCAGGCAATCATAGAGCTGGCGTTGGAAAGTCCATTCGAACTGCGGGTTATCTAAATCGCGGGGATGGAGATCGAAGTAGTAAGTGTGGACTGGGACGCAGGGGTCCTTGAACTGGATGATCAGTTCAGCGCCTTCGCCCTTGGCGCGTGCATCGAAATTGAGCAACGGATGCTCGTAAAGACGCAGTTGAGCGAAGACGCGTTGCAGACGTGGATTGTCACCTGCGGCCACCAATGCATTGTAACGGTTATCCACATCGATCTTGGAATGGAAGGATTCACTCTTACATACTGGGCAGAGCGCTGGATCACTCGTAGCGCAGCGCCTCAATCGGATCCAGCCTCGCAGCCTTGATCGCGGGCAGCATCCCGCTCACAATCCCCACAAAACTCAGGATCACTGTGGACCACAGCAGCGTGGCCGTGTTGATCACCAGATGGATGTCGCCCTCGCTGGCATCATCCAGAAACGCGCTCCACAGCGTAAGCGAGCCCACCGACCAGGAAATTACGTAGGCTAACGCCACGCCCAGCAGGCCGCCCAGCGCGGTGATGGCCAGCGCTTCTGCCAGGAATTGAAACAGGATATGCCAGCGGCGCGCGCCCAGCGCCTTCTCTACCCCGATCTCGCGAGTGCGCTGGGTTACCGAAACCAGCATGATGTTCATCAATCCAACCCCGCCGATGCCGAGGGTCAGCAGCCCGATGAACCCCAGCAGAATCTTAATGCCGATGGCAATGACGGTGAGGTCAGCCAGGTCCTTGATGGCATCAAACAAAAAAACCGCCCGGTCATCTTTCGGATCAAAGCCGTGATGAAAAGCCATCGAATGACGTACGGCTTGCACTACTTTGTCGTGGTCACCCTCATAATCCATGAAGATGCCATCGAGGTAATAGCTGTCCTTAATGTCGCTCATCGCGCTATAGGGAAGGTAAATCAGGGAATTCAAATCCTCATCGCCGTTGGAAATCGTGTGCTTAAGCACACCGATCACCTTGTAGGAGATGCCGTCGATACGTACACTTTCGCCCAGTGCAGTCTGGCCGGAAAAGAGCTTCTTCTTTACCGTCCCGCCTATGACGGCAACCCGGCTGTGGGTGAAGTCCTCCTGCTCGCCGAAAAATGCGCCTTCCCCAATTTCCAAAGCTCGAATTTTCTGGTAGCTGGAATAGATTCCATGGACGGTATAGCTCGCGCTGCGAGTACCGAACGCGACCTGGCTCTGCTTGTCTACCTCCGGAGAGATGCGCGTGAGCATTGGAACATCGGCTCGCAAATAGTCGAGGTCCTCGCGGCTGAGGCGGACTTCGGTGCCCGCCTTGCTGCCCCCAGCCTGCAGCGAAGTGCGTCCCGGAAAAACACCAACCAGATTGCCTCCGAAGGTCCGGAAGGCGATCATCAGAGCATTTTGAAATCCGGAACCATACGCCAGCAGCAGCACTACCGTGGCAATGCCCCACGCCATCCCCAACATGGTAAGCAGAGTGCGGCGCCGATTGTGTCTCAGCGCGGTATAGGCTTGGGTTCCAAGGTCTCCAAACATAGTTACTCCTGGCGCAGGGCTTCCACCGGAGGAAGCAACGCTGCCTTGCGGGCGGGATAAATTCCAGCGACGATACCCGCGATCGACAGCGAAACAATTGCGATGATGGCTGAAGCCGGGACAATGCGTGGAGTGTCAAATCCCTGCGGCGCGGGCAACTGCGCCAGCAGTCCCACAAACCCGCCGGAAATGGCCAGGCCGATTCCACCGCTCAAAGCCGTGAGGAATGCGCCTTCTACAAAGAACTGGGTCAAGATATTGCGATGGGTTGCCCCTAGCGCCTTGCGGAGTCCAATCTCACGGGTTCGCTCAGTCACGGACACTAACATGATGTTGACGATGCCAATTGCACCCAGACCCAACGTGACCAGTCCCACCACGCCCAGGAACCAATCCATCGCATCAAAAATCTTACCCACGCGAATGGATCCGTCGATCGTATCCCAGTCCATGAAAGCGTCGTCGAACTTGGGATCAAACCCGTGGCGGCGGGCAATGATGGCGTGGACCTCGTTCTTGGCCTCGATGTGCTCCTCTTTTTTCAACGGACGGTAATTGATAAAGGTGATCGAATTTTCTGAATTCTGAGTGGTGATTGGGAACAACATCCGCATCGTTTCCAGAGGCACGAAAATGCGTGAATTTGTGCCGTTGTGGCCTTCCTTCCCAATCTTTGGGATGACGCCGACAATCCTGAAGTCCGTTCCATTCAGCAAAATCGTACTGCCCACTGCAGGCTGCCCAGGAAACATGTTCTTGAGCAACTCCCAGCCCACCACGGCCACGCGGCGATGCTGGACGTTGTCGTCGTCATTGAACCAGCGTCCTGGACTGATAGGCACAGCCCGAATCTGGTTGTACTCGGGTGCGACTCCGAATACTTGGCCATTGGTCGTGCCATAGTCGCTCACGGCGCGAATGTCGTCTCGCTGCAGGACGGGCGAGATCGCACGCAGCAGTTTGGCCTGATCGCGAATGGCAAGATAGTCTTCATAGGTAAAGTGATACGGTTGCCCGGACTGATAGCTGCCCTCGATGGCTGGAATTCGTCCTGGAAAAACAAACATAATATCTTGACCGAGCGATGCCAGGTTCTTTCGTCTGGCCGCTCCGAAAACCCTCTCCCAGACCCACCAGCAGCAGTAACGAACCGACGCCCCATGCAATCCCGAACATCGTCAGAAAAGATCGCAGCTTATGCGCCCACAGAGTGGCCAGCGACTGCCGGACAATGTTAAGAAGCGTCCTCATAAGTGGCGTGCGTTTCGGTCTTGCCCTTTCCTCAGCCTCCCCGCACAAGTGTGGACTTCAGCCCCTACACTTGATACGCATCTCGATGCTGCGGGTTCCAGCGATTTGTGCAGTCAACAGGTGAGACGGGTTTTACCGGTAGCGGGATTCCATTCTTTACAACTTGTTACAACTTGCTATCCAGCTGTTTCTCGCTGGCGTCTATATCCAACAGTCTCTCAATGGAACAATTGGCGAAGAATCCGATGACCTGGTTGATGCCGTCATGGCTCTACAATGTGCCTCGCTTTCGGATGTGTTGTCTGCAGTAGCGCAGAGACAGGCGTGGCGCTTCAGAAGGTTCAGATCGCCGACGGCATCTACCAGTTCGTCACCGCGCCCGATGGATACGTGCCCAACGGCAACTCCGTCGTGATTGTGAACGAAAATGATGTTCTCGTGTTCGACACCTTTACACGACCCTCTACCGCCCGCACGCTTCTCGCGGAGATTCGCAAAATTACTGATAAGCCAGTACGTTACGTCGTGAATTCGCACCACCACCCGGATCACTGGTCTGGCAACGAGGTCTTCGCCCAAGCGTTTCCCGACCTCGAAATTATCGCCAGCGAGGAATCGCGGCAATTCATGCTGAATATTGCCAATGCATGGCCGCCGGTCTTCACCAACAACCTCCGCAAGGACGAGGCCGACTTCGACAAAGAGGTAAGCACTGGCAAAGTATCGGATGGAACGGCGCTCACCGCTCGAGCAACGGCACAAAGATGAAGACGACGTCCGCCTGGAGCGAGAGTTCGTCGCCGAAGCTCATGAAGGTGAAGCGCACTTACCCGACTCTCACGTACACCGACCAGCTCACGTTCTACCATGGCGGACGCGAGTTTCGTTTCAGCAGCATGGTCGGAGACGCGGATGGCACGACGGTCCTGTATCTCCCCAAGGAAAAGATCCTTGTGACTGGAGACGTGCTTTCCTATCCGGTACCTTATTTCACGACTCCGCGTCAGCCGCCACGCCAAGAGTCTAAGAACACTCGCCCAGATGGATGTCGATGTCATCATCCCCGGTCACGGGCCGGCATGGCATGACAAGGATTTCATGAACCTGGAAGCGGAACTCCTGGAAAGCATCGTCAGCCAGGTGGGTCAGCGCGGTGCGAAAGGGCATGGTGACAGTCGAGGAGATACAGAAAGAGGTCAACGTGGAGCCCCTGCGGGTGAAGTTCACCCACGATGACAAAGACTTGAACGACAAAGTTTCAGAGGTATGTCAGTCGCATGATCGAGAATGCGTCCCGCGAAGCGCGGGATGGACGAAAGTTCGAGTACTAGCTTTGCAACTTTACATCAGTTTTCGGGGTCGATCCCCAGACAAACTCAATCGGAGGGTTATTTCATGATTAAGCAATTCGTCGTCGCGCTGGGCGTGATTGCAGGGCTATCTCTCGGAAGTTCACTTTGCCGTGCGCAGTCTGCGGTTCTGGACTTGCCTCGGGATAGTCAACATTCGGTGGTAACCCAACGCATTGGAATCACCGACATCACCATCAACTATCACCGTCCGCTGGTCAAGGGACGGACCATTTGGGGCAAGGTTGTACCGTACGACAAGGTCTGGCGCGCGGGCGCCAATGAGAACACCACCATCACGTTCACGGACCCGTGTCTCGATCGAAGGGCAGGCCCTGGCGAAAGGCGTCTACGGCCTTCACATGATCCCGGGAGAGAATCAGTGGACGATCATTTTCTCAAAGGCACACCGCCTGGGGCAGCTTTACCTATAAGGAAGCTGACGACGCGCTAAGGGTAACGGTGAAGCCACAGGCGACCGAGCCCCATGAAGCGCTGACGTACGACTTCGATGACGTCAAGGCAGACTCGGCCGTGGCCACGCTGCGCTGGGAAAAGATCGCCGTTCCCTTTCAAGATTGCCGTCAATGTCCATGAGATCGTGCAGGCCAGCCTGCATAACCAACTCCAGGGCTTGGCGCAATACACCTGGGAAGGCTGGGACGATGCGGCAACGTATCTGGTTACCAACAAGTATGACCTCGAAGAGGCCCTCCAGTACGAAGAGACGTCGATTCGCACCGAACCACGCTTCGACAACTTCATGACCAAGTCACAAATCCTGGAAGCCATGGGTCGCAAAGAAGATTCCGAGGCTGCGAAGAAAGAAGCGCTGGATCGAGCCACGGCCGCCCAACTTTACTTCTGGGGCAGACAACTCCAGGTCAAGGGTAAGCAGGATGAGGCCTTCGAATTTTACCGGCAGGCGGCCAAGAAGGATCCGAATGACTGGGTGGTTCACGCAGGCACAGCGCGACTCTATGTAGCCAAGGGCGACTATGACAGCGCCGTCAAGGAGGCGAAAATAGTGGTGGCCGGCGCTCCCGACAACCAGAAAATCTTCTGGGAGCCACTGGTAACAAGGCTGGAAGCGAAGCAGGACATCAACAAAACCTAGCTCGCCAGAAACGTAGCTCGTCCTGGGACGGGTCTCCGATCCGTCCCAGTTAACTAAAGCTGGGCACGAAGCGCGCAGAAACTCAATCGCCGGCTTTGGCTACCGGTGATTTCTCCCGCCCCGCTGACTGCTCCGGATAGTCGTAGACGCCGCGGCCGGACTTTCGCCCCAAACGTCCCGCCTTCACGTACTGCACCAATAATGGTGCAGGTCGATATTTCTCACCCAGACTCTTGTGCAGGTACTCGAGGATGCTGTAGCCGAGTATCCAATCCCACCAGGTCCACCAGCTCAAACGGCCCCATGGGATGGTTCAAGCCAAGCTTTAAGGCTTTGTCGATATCCTCCGCAGAGGCAATGCCTTCCTGCAGCATATAAAAGGCCTCGTTTCCGATCATGGCGTTGATGCGACTGGTGATGAAGCCGGGCGATTCCTTGATCACCACGACTTCCTTGCCCATCCGCCGGCCCACCTCGGCCGCAGTCGCAACCGTGTCGTCATCGGTTTCGAGTCCACGCACAACCTCGAGCAACTTCATTTTGTGCACCGGATTGAAGAAATGCATCCCTACGCACTTCTTGGCCCGGTAACTGACGCTGGCAATTTCGGTAATGCTGAGCGAAGAAGTGTTCGACGCCAGCATGGTTCCTGGACGGCAGATCTTATCGAGCAGGGTGAAGATCTCAATCTTCGACTCCATCTCCTCGGGCACGGCCTCAATCACGAGGTCCGCCTCGCGTGCCGCTTCTTCAACGCTACCCGCGTAGCGCAACCGGCTGAACGCAGCATTGGCATCCTCGGCGGACACCTTCCCGATCTCGACCGCCTTGTCGAGGTTGCCGCGAATTTCGCCCTCCGCCCGGCGCAGCGCATTCGGAAGCAAGTCTTCCAGAATGGTGTGGTAGCCGCCCAGCGCCGCCACATGAGCGATACCGCGGCCCATGGTCCCGGCGCCGATCACCGCAATGGTGTGGACCTCTGCCACTACTGCCCACCCTTTTCCAGCCGCACGACAAGGGCATCGAGGTTCGAGCCGGCGGCCTTCAGGCTTTCAGCCAGACGCTTGCTCTCGTCGCTCTCCATGCCCGCGACGAACGCGTTGATGCGGCGCAGGGTGGTCGTAATGTCGTCCACGTAGTTGATCAGGCGAATCAGTTCTCCGGAAGTTCCCATAATGATTTCTGCTCCAGTGGCCCGCGATCGGGCGATCGATCTTTCTATTATGCGCTCCGTATTCAGAAAAAACGGAACTTGAGGGCGACTCCATATTCTCAATGCTTCGGGGGATTTAGTAAAGCTGTGGTCGGAGACAAAGGTAATCGGGCGCTTTATCTTGTCCAGAGAGTGCGACCAGAGGGTGCGATCTGCCTTCCATCTATAATTATGGGATGCTGCGCGATCCGAACCTCATCCCACTTTCACGCCAGCATCAGCACGCCCTGGCGCTGTGCGTCCGACTTGATCGTGCGATTAAAGCGGCTGAACCTGACCTGGAGGCTTGGCAGGCTGAGATCCAGCAGCAATTTGAAAGCGAAATCGAAATCCACTTCGCTGCCGAAGAAAAAGAACTATTCCCAGTAGCGGCAAACTTTCCTGAGCTCCAGCCATTGGTCAGTGAACTATTGTCCGAGCACGCGATTCTCCGCGACCTCTTTTCTCGCGCCTCCACCCGCAACCTCGACTGGCAAGGTCTGGTGACGTTCGGAGATAGATTGGCCCAACACATTCGTAAAGAGGAGCGCCAACTCTTTGAGGGCATGCAGAAGGTGATGACCCCGCATGAGCTTGCCGCACTCGGAACCGCCCTGGACGAAGCCCTGAAGAACTCGTCCGAGGCTTGCACTCTGCCCAATGAGGCCACCCGCTTGCGGCCCAAGTTCTGACGAATGCAACTCCGTGTACAATGCCGCGTATGCGGTCCCGGAATTTATCAGATTCCACAGCTATCGAGAGGAGAGTATCTCATGAAAAGATACCTCGTGGTCTTCGTTATCGCGTTATGCTGCCTCGCTCTGGCCCAGAATAAAGCCAACCCAGCGGAGAAGAACGGCTTCACGCCTGACCAGATTCAGTACGGACCCGCGCCTGACATTCCTACAACCTGGCGCTGCGCTGGCGGTATTGGAAGGTAATCCAATGGGAGCGACCGGCGATTACACCGTGCGTTTGAAGATGCCGGATGGCTACAAGATCGCCCCGCACTGGCACCCAAAGCGCGGAGAACGTCACTGTCATCTCCGGCACGCTAAAGGTCGGCATGGGCGACAAGTTCGACGAAAGCAAAATGATGAGCTTTCCCGCCACCAGCTTTGCCTACCTTGATCCGAGCATGCATCACTACGCCATGGGCAGTGGGGAAACCGTCGTCCAGATCCACGGCGTGGCTCCGCTCCAGTTCAACTACATCGATCCTCAGGATGACCCAAGCAGAAAGAAGCCATAAGCGCTAAGCCAACTGGCCGGCGTCGTTCTGCCAACCCGCGCCCCAACCTTGCTTCGTCCTCAAAAGAAAAAGCTGTGGTCGTAGCATCGGCATCCTTGCTGATCGTCGGCAAGTCTTCGAAGAACTGGTTTCTGAGTACCTTCGCCCCTCAATGATCTTCGCCGTTATACCAGGTCCTCCACTTTCACTTGGCCGCCCTTCCACGAATCCTTGAACTGCTCCTCGACAAAGCCCGCGTCATAATTGCGGTTTTGCGCCTTCAGCGCCTGCTGCAGTCCGAACAGCGAGCGCGGATTGCGCGGGATTGCGGTCGAGGTCCGCGCGAAAGACCTTCTCCGCGCCCGCAGCATCGCCATTCATCAGCAGTACGCCGCCCAGCGATTCGCGCACCGGAAAGAACCAGTCCGGAGGCTCGCCATATTTCAGCGTGTCCTGAATGGCGACGGCCGCCGTCAGCAGCGAGATCGCCTGCGCATTGTCCTTCCTGGCCAGCGCGATCTTCGCTCCCAGAACATCCTCCGCGATCTTCAGAATGTCTTTCGTCTTGTTGTTGATCGGCATGGCAAAGATCAGCATCCGGCGGCGTAGCTCTGCTTCCGCCTCGGAGACAATCTTGTACTCGGCCTCGGCTTCGCTCAATCTTGCCCGTTGCCCGCCAGCGCCATCCCGCGCGCGAAATGCCAGAAGCCGGTGGTGGTCTTCATCTCGGGATCCGGCTGCGGCATCGCCAGAATGTCATCCCACGGTGGAAGCGGATATCCACCGCCATGGGAATGGTCATGAAGCCTTCGAGCGGCGGCATCTCTTTCACGTGCGGGGCCGACATGCGCCGCCAGCATGTCGGCATTCTTCTTGGCCTCCGCGTAGTTGCCGTCCATGGCCGCGCACATGGCGATGAAGTGCAGGTTGTGGCTGTAGTACATCATCGGGTAGATGCCCTGCGCGCCGCTGGCCTTGATGTAGGCGCGGTCGACGGCCGCGGCCTCCTCGTTGGTTTTCACCGCCGCGTCATAGTCACCGGTGCGGATGTAGACGTGCGCCGGCATGTGCACGATGTGTCCGGCGGCGGGCGCCAGCGACGGCCAGTTTGTTCGCACCGGCCAGCGCGCGCTCGGGATTGGGCGAGGCTTCGACGGCGTGAATGTAGTAGTGGATCGCGCCCAGGTGATTCGGGATCGCGGCGGATCACCGACTCGAGCGTGGCGACAATCTCTTCCGTGCCCGCTTCCGGCGTGCCGTCCACATGCCACAGTCCCCAGGGATGCAGGTTCATGCCCGCCTCGGCGAACAGCGTGGCGGCATCGAGATCGTCGGGATACTTCTTCACCACCTCGCGCATGGCGTCGTGATAGTCCTCGGCGGCCTTGCGCAGATCGGCCTTCGGGTCGGCCGGAAAGCGCTTGGCCATGGCCTGGATGTAGGCCTGCTCGCTGGGCGAGGCATTGCCGGAGAGATCCACCGCTTTCTGGATCGCCTCGTGCGCCTGCTTGAAGCGGTCGTCGCTCGGCCGGATCGTTGTAGTTCGGTCCGACCGCTTCGGCAATGCCCCAGTACGCCATGGCCAGTTTGGGATCGAGTTCGGCCGCGCGCTGGAACGAGCGCGCCGCCTCGTCGTGATTGAAGGCGTAGATCAAACGCAGTCCCTGATCGAAGAACTTCTGCGCCTCGGGATTGCTGGTCGAGACCGGATGATGAACGTTTCCCACTCCCGACATCAAGGTCGCGGGCTTGGACTGACCGTGGCCGGAGTGATCCTGAGCGATAGACGGTACACACAACCACAGGGCGAGCAAGACTGATATGCGAAATCGCATAAACAATCATCCTCCTCTGAAATTAGGGGAACCAGAAGTGCTGCTGCGTATGTTGCCCCAGAGATGTCGCCAGCTTAGTCGAAACCCAACGCTGACGCAATTACCTCGCGCGATGCCGACGGTCCGGTGGTCTGAATCCGCTGCCCGGTTGGGTTCATCTAGCAGCTATGACTCAGGCAGAAAATGTTTTTCCTCTGGCGGATTACTCCGATTCAATTGTCCAGCCTTTGAAAGCAAAACCGCTGAGTGACGCGGTTTTGCTCGACGCTTACTCCGAGGCCGTCGTAGGTGCCGCTGAATCAATCAGCCCGTCGGTGGTTAAAATCGAGGTTTCTCAGTTGGGCCAAAACCGGTCAGGGGAGCCTCGCGAGCGTACAGGCGGAGGCTCCGGATTTGTGTTCACGCCTGACGGCTTGGTCTTGACCAACAGCCATGTCGTCCACGGGGCCACACGAATTGCGGTTTCGCTTCCCGATGGGCAACGCTTCCCTGCTCATATTCTTGGGGACGATCCTGCTACCGATTTGGCCGTGATTCGCATCGGGTTGCCCAGCAACGGCGGTCCCCATCTTGTAGCCGCGCCTTTGGGAGACTCGCAGCGGCTTCGCGTGGGTCAGTTGGCAATTGCGATCGGTAACCCTTATGGATTTCAGTACACCGTTACCGCCGGAGTAGTCAGCGCCCTGGGGCGTTCGTTGCGTTCCTACTCCGGACGACTGATCGAGGATGTGATTCAAACCGACGCCTCGCTCAACCCGGGCAATTCTGGAGGTCCGCTGGTCACTTCCGACGGACGCGTGATCGGCGTAAATACCGCGACCATCGTGGGCGCGCAAGGCCTCTGCTTCGCCATCGGAATCAATACCGCCAAGTTTGTGGCGGGACGCCTGCTGCGCGATGGCAAAATCCGCCGCAGCTATATCGGCGTCGAAGCTCAGACCACGCCGCTGCATCGCCGGATCGTCCGCTTCTACGATCTTCCCAGCGAAAGTGGCGTGATCGTAGCCTCGGTTGCGAACGCCAGTCCGGCACAAAAAGCAGGGTTGCGTGACGGTGATGTGATCGTCGCATTGGATGGCAAGCCGGTGGCGGGAGTGGACGACCTGCACCGTCTGTTGACCGATGCGCGCGTGGGCGCAAGCAGCCTGCTCACAGTGCTGCGCTGGACTGAAAAACTCGACCTGCAAGTGGTGCCGGAGGAGATGCGGGATTAGGTCGCGCCGGTCTAGTCGGGAATCCGCCCGTGGAAATCTCTGATCATCGCAACTGTGAAAACTACCAGTGGACACACCCGCCATGTTGATGGCATATTGGTGGCTCTATCAGAGACACCTCGTCG
Organism: uncultured Acidobacteriota bacterium; assembly: GCA_963788605.1. Classification (GTDB taxonomy): domain Bacteria; phylum Acidobacteriota; class Terriglobia; order Terriglobales; family Acidobacteriaceae; genus JABDBE01. The sequence goes on from CAWBHD010000002.1 coordinate 347,528, forward strand.
TCCTGAGTCTGCTGGGAAGCTCTACCATACACCAGCGGCGTCAGGCATTAATGATTGGTGAGAATCGTGCTCAGTCGCGCCTCACTACGATCAGTGCAACCGCACTACTTTCTCGACGGTGATATAGGTTTGAGATTGCCCAATTCAACTGAGGAGATACTATGCGCAAACAAAAACTTTCCATTTCAATTGCTCTTTTGATCGCGTTGGTTGGGTTTTCGCTCGCGTGCTCTCGCCGGCCAAGTGATGAAACCATTGCCAAGGATATTCAGGACAAGGTAGCGGCCGATCCGGATACAAAGGACTCGCAGGTCAACGTCGCAGCCAAGGACGGCAAGGTTACATTGACCGGCAACGTTAAGAGTCCGGCGGCGCAGCAAAAAGCGGAGCAGATCGCAAAGGACGAACCGGGAGCGGCTGGCGTCGATGATCAGACCGCGGTTCAGCAAGACGCAATGGCGCCTATGCAACCAGCTCCGCAGGCGATGGCGCCCGCGCCACCTCCTCCCGCACCAGTAGAGAAACCGAAGCCGCAACCCATCGTTGTGCCGGCAGGAGCTACGATCACGGTTACAACCGGCCAGGCGTTGAGTTCGAAGAACAGCCAAACCGGCCAGACTTTTCTGGCCACAGTGGCGCAACCCGTGAGTGCCGGCGGCAAAACAGCGATCCCGGCCGGATCAACCGTCAGCGGCAGAGTCCTGAACGCCAAGTCGAAGGGCAAGATCAAGGGTGAAGGTGAACTTTCTATCGCCCTCACCAGCGTTACGGTCAGAGGGCAGACGTACACGATCCAGACTGCCCCGCTGGACAGCACCGTCAAAGGAAAAGGCAAGAGGACCGCCGTCGCGACTGGCGGAGGTGCAGCCGGTGGCGCATTGATCGGCGGCATTGCCGGCGGAGGTAAGGGAGCAGGCATTGGCGCGCTGGTCGGCGCGGGGGCCGGTTTTATTGGTGGAACTTTCACCGGAAACAAGCAGATTGAGATTCCGGCGGAGTCGGCGCTCAGCTTCCAGTTGTCGGCGCCTTTGACGCTGCCGCCGGGCCAGTGATTCGGTTCGCCTGACTATTTTACGATTTCGTTCGAACCTCGGCGCGTGCCCCTGGCACGCGCCGAGTCATTTTCAGTGGCATGAAGGACATTACGCTGGTCAGTCGGTCTTCGGGTTGAGTCGAGCCGCGATGCATTCCAACAAATTCGCACCGGCTTCACCGGCATGGCTGGTGGAGAACTCCCGGCCCAATTCAATCACCGGAAGCTTCGCACACGCGGCCGCGAAGGCTTGCTGCGTTCCCGCCGACGCTGTCATGTCAGGGCCTACCAACACCAGATCAAAATGGGTGACCCGCATCAGGAGTAGAGCGTCGCTCAAGCGGCAACTGGTGTGGGCCTCATGCCCGACGCTACGCAACAGTTCGCGCAAGTAGGCGAGCACGTCGGCATTGCAGTCAAGGCACAGAACGCTACGGCCGGTTCCGGCGGGGGTTTCTGCGCGGGCGGCGGGGAGATAAAATGCAGCGACCGCCGTCTCCTCCGATTCGTGAGAATCAAACAGATTCGTCAACCGTGACATCTCGAGAACCTTGCGCAAATGTTCTGGGACGTTGCAGAGCTTCAGATCCCCGCGCACCTGGCGGATGCTGGTCAGGCTGCGAACCATGGTACCGAGACCACTACTGTCGACGAAAGCGACTTCGCCCAGGTGTAGAAGGATGGAGCGGCGGTCGCGCAATAGCCAGGCAACGTGCGCGCGCAGAGACTCACTCTCGCTTCCGGCGACAATTCGCCCGTTGCAGCGCACGATGGTGACGCGTCCAACGTCGCGAGTTTCAAGCGAAAGGCGCAATGGAGACTCCTATGCAACTGCGATCAATCCGCAAAATCGTCACATCGTACCCACAGATGGCGAACGCGGAAGAAGCCATCCGTGGCCATGCAAGTCCTCTCTCAATCCAGTCACGACTACGGTCAGTCTTCCGTAGCACCAATGTCGAATACGGCAAGAATGTTGGGATGATTCAGGGCAGCGATGGCTAACGCTGCCTGCTCAAACCCAACCGCTCGGCATCACGAGTAAGCGCTTGCGGCAGAATCTTGACGGCAACTTCATGTTTGAGACGGGAATCGCGCGCCCGATAAACCTCGCCCATGCCGCCCGCGCCTAATGGCGAGACGATTTCATAGGGCCCGAGTTTAGTCCCCGGCGTCAGATTCATGCGTGGGCAAGATTATCATCTCGGGAGGAAATCGCACAGGTTATTGGCGGTCTCGCCGAGTCGAAATAGCTCGAAGTACAGCATTGGTCACCGTTCTGCCTTGCTCGGTGGAATGTTCGAATCCTTGCCCGCGTCATTGACGGTATAGGGGCCTGCCATAAATCCACCGTCGAGAACCAGCGATTGGCCGGTCATGAAAGAAGCGCGGTCCGAACACATCCACAAGACCGCTTCCGCGACTTCTGCCGGCGTTCCAAACCGGCCAATCGGATGAAGACCGGTCATGTACTTTCGCACTTCCGGCTCACCAAAAAGACGCTCGCCCATGGGCGTTTCGATCACCGCAGGACATATCACGTTGATCCGGATACGGTTTTGCGCGGTTTCGAGCGCCGCCGACTTGGTCAGGCCCATTACGCCGTGCTTGCTCGCGCAATATGTCGCGAACCCAGAGGACCCGATCAAGCCGGCGACGGACGCCATGTTGACGATCGCTCCTCCACTGCCCTGCTTGAGCATCTGCTGAATCTCGTACTTCAGGCAAAGCCACACGCCTTTGAGATTGATGGCGATGGTGCGGTCCCAGTCTTCCTCGGATTGTTCGGCGATGGACATCGTGCTGCCCTCTATCCCGGCGTTGTTGAACGCAACATCCAGGCGGCCAAACTTCTCCACCGTTTTCTGAACGAGCGCTTGAACCTGGGCGGCCTGCGATGCATCGGTCTTCACAAACAGGCCGTCGCCACCAGCGGCGCGGACCAGTTCGACGGTCTCTTTCCCTTCCGATTCCCGCCGCCCGGCGACTACCACTTTCGCTCCGGCCTTCGCAAAAAGCACGGCTGTTTCTCGACCAATTCCCGAAGTCCCGCCGGTCACAATCGCAACTCTGCCACGAAATTCCATCTCCATGATTTCTCCTTAATCGGTTCAACACGGATCAATCTGTGAATCTAACTTCCAGTGACCTCGGCCCGTTGGAGCATACACCCTTCCCTCGCCGAGCGTCCCTTCCAGCCCTTTCCTCTCCGCCCCAAGCCAACGTAAGGCACGCGGAGCCGTAACCGGCAAAGCCGGACCGCCCCGAACAGCGACCCGGCGATCAACTATATAATCGTGAGCCATGGGTTCAAGGATGCGCGCGCTCGCGTGGGTAACGTTGTTGGCAGTCGGAACCGTCTCAGCATGGGGACAGAGTCCGCAGAAAAAACGGGTAGCCGTCTTTGACTTCGACAATGCCGCCGTCCAGGGTGGCATCAGCTTTCCTTTCGCCGAAAACAACGCTCCCAATCTCGGAAAGGCCGCGGCCGACCTGCTGATCACCAAACTGGTGCAGGACGGCAACCTCAGCGTTCTTGAGCGCAATGCCATCGATAAGCTTCTGGCGGAGCAGGACTTCTCCAACACCAATCGCACCGACCCGGCCACTGCCGCCAAACTGGGCAGGGTGCTCGGCGTGGATACGATTATCCTGGGCACCATCACCCATTACGATTACGTCGACAAGACCACCGGCGGAGGTGGCGCCCACTTCGGCGGTTTTGGCGGCAGCTCAATGAAAACCAAGCACGACATCAACGCCAGGGTGCAGATCAGCATACGTCTGGTCAGCCCCGACACGGCTGAGGTGCTGGCCGTGTCTCAGGGTACCGGCGAAGTTATCCGCAAGGGTGTGAAGGTCGATATCCGCGATATGAGCCAGGTCAATATGATGGGAAGCAACGCCAGCAATCCGCTGATGAACGAGTGCATGGACAAAGCCATCGCACAACTGGCAGGGCAGCTCGAGCAGGCGGTTCCCAAGCTGCCGCCGCGCATCCCGATAATCAACGGAATGGTAGCCGACGCCAACGGTTCTGGACAGTTGGTCCTGAACGTAGGCGCTCACGATGGCGTGAAACTGGGTGATCGCCTGCAGGTGTGGCGCGCTGGCAAGGAGATTCGAGACCCGGCGAGCGACAAGGTGCTGATGCGCCAAGACACACTCCTCGGTGAAGCCGTCGTGATCACCGTCAATGACATCTCCTCCATCGCGCAGTACACGGGAACCGAACCGGTGAAGGTTCGCGATTTGGCCAAGAGCATCCCCAGGCAGTAGCGTGCTCGCACTCGATCCAAATGCGTGCCGATTGAATCTTGCGACTGACATTACAGCAATTGACATTCTGTCTGGCCCCGTGTAGCGTTGCTCCTGCTCTCCCCACAACTTCTCAAACGCAGCCCAGCCTTCGCTGATGGCTGCTATCTCAACTCAGGAGCCCTAAATGCGCAAATTTGCGCTGATCGCCACTCTGTTGTTGCTTGCCGCCTCGGTGCTGGCTCAATCCTCGCCCCAGGTGGTCTCCGAAGTTAACATCTCAACGCCCAAGCCCGGCATGACCGCCCAATGGGAAGCCGGACGCAAAGCGCATTCCGCTTTTCACGCCGCCCAAAAAGACACGTGGAGCGTATTTGTTTGGGAGTTCACCACGGGTGAGCGCACTGGCTCATACATGATGGCCTCGCCTGGTCACAACTGGAAGGATTTCGACGCCCGCGAGGCATTCAACAAACTCGACCGCCCCGACGTGGAAAAAAATATGGGCCCCTACACGGCTGGAGGCGGCACTGCTTACTATGTGTTCCGTGACGATCTCAGCCTCACCAAGCCGTCCGCCATGCCCGCGAAGATGCGGACTACCGCCGCCTACAGCGTCATCCCGGAACACGTGAATGACTTCACGGATGCGATCAAGAAGATAAACGCGGCCATCCAGAAAACCAACTATCCGGTCAAGCCTTCGCGCTGGTATCAACTGGCGAACGGCGGCCAAGTGCCCACGTATGTCCTGGTAACCGACCGCGCTTCCTGGGCAGACATGGAGCCGCAGGAGAAGAAACTCGAAGATGCGCTGAAGGAAGCCTACGGCGACAGCGGAGCTCTCGACCAACTCCGCCGCAGTTGCAACCGCATCACCACCGAAATGTCCGTATTCCGCGCGGACCTCAGCTACATGCCAAAATAGCTGGCAAGTCCTGGAGTGGCCGGAGGTAGCGCGGAGCTGAAGCTCTGCGCTTCCGGCGCCTCCACGACAGTCCGCAAAACTGGCCGCTCCTTCTGAAGTTAGCTTTGCTGATTGAACTTTCCCCCCGGGGAGGAACCGATGCACCGCTACTTGTACTTCACTGCTGCCCTGCTGATTTTCACTTTGCCCGCCTGCGCCGTCGACCAAAAGCCTCTTACTTTTGAACTTTCCTTTGCCAAAGAGCTTTCAGCCTCGCCGGTGGATGGCCACATCCTGCTCATCCTGTCCAAGGACGACAAGAGTGAGCCTCGTTTCGGCGTCGCCGAGGGTATCACTTCCCAGCAGGCCTTCGGTGTCGACGTCGACGCCCTCGCGCCCGGGGCCGCCGCTCGGGTCGATGCCACCACGCTAGGCTATCCCGTAGAGAGCCTGCGGGACGTGCCTCCCGGTGACTATTACGTTCAGGCTGTGCTCAATATCTACGAGACATTCCTTCTCGGCAACGGCAAAGTCATCAAGCTTCCGCCCGATCGCGGCGAAGGCCAGCACTGGCAGACCAAGCCCGGCAACTTCCTGAGCAAGGTGCAGAAGCTGCATCTTGATCCCGGGACCTCAGGCACCGTCCATATCAGCTTCGACCACAAGGTTCCCCCGCTAGAGGAAGAACTCGCCGACGTTGACACGGTGCTCGACTGGCGTCCGATCACACAGCCTGCTTCCGGCGAAGACAATAAGTGGGAGAAACATGTTCGCATGCACAGTGAGCTGCTCAGCAAGTTCTGGGGCCGGCCCACGGACATTAGTGCTGTGGTTCTCGTGCCCGACGGCTGGGACGAGCATCCCGATGCGCACTACCCAGTTCTCATCGCGGAAGACCACTACCATCGCCACCTCTTTCCCAACTTCCGCACTACCCCGCCCGATCCCAGAGCTGGAGAAGCCGGGCGCAAGGGCGCTGCTCAGGCAGGAGCAGCAGGACAAGGATGGGGCGAGGCTTTCAAAGAACGAGAGATGCAGGAATCTGGGTGGAACTTTTTTCAGGCTTGGACCAGCGGCCGCCTACCCCGAGTGCTGATCGTGATGCCCCAGCATCCCAACCCGTACTTCGATGACTCCTACGCCGTGAACTCCGCTAACCTCGGCCCCTACGGCGATGCCATCATGCACGAACTGCTACCCATGATCGAAAAGAAATTTCGTGGTCTTGGCCAGGGCTGGGCGCGGACTGTGTTTGGCGGTTCCACCGGTGGCTGGGAATCCCTCGGCGCCCAGGTATTTTATCCCGACGAAATCAACGGTGCCTGGGCCGCTTGTCCAGACCCGGTCAACTTTCAGGCCTACGGCACGGTCAACATCTACGAAGATGAGAACGCATTCTTCCGCCAAGGCCCTTTTCTGAAAGTCCCGCTCCCAGAAAAACGTAAGACTAACGGAATCATCGACTCCACCATGGAACAGGTGAACCGTTACGAACTGGTGCTCGGAACCCATTCCCGCTCCGGCGAACAATGGGATATCTGGCAGGCCGTCTTCAGCCCCGTGGGCGACGATGGCTACCCCAAGCCCATCTGGGACGAACACACCGGCCAGATTGATAAATCAGTGGCTGAATACTGGCGCGAACACTATGACCTCGCCTACATCATGAAGCGCGACTGGGCTACGCTCGGCCCCAAACTGGCGGGCAAGCTTCACTTCGCCGTCGGCGACATGGACACCTGGTACCTCAACAACGCGGTTCACCTGACCGAAGCCGTGCTCACCGACCCTAAACTCTATCCGCCAGCCAACGCCACTTTCGATTACGGCCCTCTGCAGCCCCATTGCTATCGTAGCGTCCGCCTCGATGCGCCCCAGATCGAACGCATGAACGAGATTCCCGTTTTGATCCGGAGCATGGTCACGCACATTGAAAAGACTGCGCCCGCTGGCGCTGATCTGCAGAGTTGGAAATATTGAGCGCCCCGGTGGCGCGAGGGGTTGATCGAGATTAGACTTCCTTCGTCCGATTTTGCGGCGTGCAGGAGGCAGCATGAAGAAGATATTTTTCGCCCTCGCGCTCGTGGCGCTGCTTATGAATTTGAGCGCAGCGCAGGACAGCTCGATCCCGCCTAAGACCCGCTTGCCATTTTGTCCACCGAAGACGTGCCTCTATTACTCCGGCGATTTTGACGCCAACAACCCGACGGCTAATGCACTGGTCAATGTGAATAACTCGTTGTTCGGAGTTGCGGAGGTGTGGATGGCGGTCAAACCCACCCGGGACGTCACCGTCACAGGCGTCACATTCAACGAGGCTTTGAGTTCTATCGAGGGGGCGGTCAATCCAACGCCCTTTCAGATCAACACCGGCATTTCCTTTGGCAATGGGGGCCAGAAATTCTGCACCAGCAAAGGCACTGTTACGGCCAAGCCGTATGGCGAAACTTTCTCCGGGTTGATCCAGTACAGCTTCACCATCAAGCGGCTGAAGCCATCCTGCAAATTGAAAAAGGGCACAACTTACTTCTTGAACCTGCTGCCGACTTACAGCAGCGACAGCGTTGGCTACCTGCTGGATGTCGAGGATAAACGCGCTCCTAACCACCGCGGTTGGCCTAACGTGTGGGACGACTCATACTTCTGGGGCCTCAGCGGTGATATCAACTACTTTCCCACTTGGGGCAGCAGCGGAGTCTGCGCTGGAGTCGGCTGCGACCTGTTCTCGGTTGCGCTGACGGGAACGAGACGGTAGCACGAAGGTGCTTCCCGCGTCATAGCTTGCGCTGACCGGGAACGCCCGTCCGCTGCGTCTGAAAGTTACCCGCTTCGGGGCATCTCGGGGCTCTACGTTTACAAGTGTTGGTGCGGGACTTATGCTCCTTGGGGTGTCGCAGGATCGCCGTGCCAGTCGTGCCCGCAGTGGCGACATTGACGGGCTTTTGGGGTTCTCGCCAGGGCACCGCAAGAAGGACAGTTGTTCAGGAAGATGTTGTCGCGATCTTCAGCCAGGATTCTTCTAGCGGTACGCTCGTAAAATCCTTCCAATCCGACTCTTGCCAATTCCAGTATTCTTGGATCATCCGAAAGCCCGGAGCGACGCTGAGCCATGAACGATTTAATCCCCTCGGGCATAACGTTGCCTCTGGCTTCCGCCCACGCGATCGCGTTGGAGAGTGATTGTTCCGCGTCGGTGAGAGGTCGTGCGGACAGTAGATGCCTGAGCACCCGTCGCTCGTCAACATTCATGAGATCGCTAAAGAAAGAGATCACGTATGCAAGCTGCTCATCCATGGACACTTGCCTTCCTCACGGGGCCGCCGAACACGGGCAACTGGCCAAAGCGAGTGCATTCAAAAGATCGACCCGCTTGAAGGGTTTGACTAACAGAAGCTTTGGATCAAAGCCCAGTCGCTCGTATTCCTTGCGAACTGTGGGTTCGTTCGCCGCGCCCGAGGCGAATACGAATTTGCAGGTCGGATGGAATTGCAGAATCGCGACCGCCTCCTCAAGTCCATTCATTCCTGGCATCGTGATTCCGGTTAGAACACAGTCCGGGTGGAACTCGTTGGCAATTGACACCGCATCTTCACCGTTGAACGCAGTTCTCATCTCGTACCCACAAGGAGACAGCATTTTGACAAGGACTTCTACGATTGGGGGTTCGTCGTCAACGATGAGGACCTTCGCTTTGCCCGTTGGCAGCATGCCAAAATGACCCCGAGGGCCCAGTATACTGCCTGCGAAAAGTGTGTCCATCCAACGATCGGCGAGCTCCGCCCACATCTATAATCCAATCTGGACGCGCTCCTCTTCGCTGCAATGGATGAACTTCACCTACCTTCGGCCCTAGAACGCAGCCGGCGCGTACTCGTGGCAGGCGCCGGTGGTGGGTTCGACGTGTACGCCGGTCTCCCTGTCTACGGTCGCTTGCGATCGCTCGGCAAGGAAGTGTTTCTGGCCAACCTCTCGTTTACCTCTCTGGACAATACCAATGCCCAGGCTCTGACGCGGGGGCTCTATGCGATCGAAGCGACGACCATGGGAGAAGATATGTATTTCCCCGAGCGCGCACTCGCCCAATTTCTTTCGCGGCAAGGTGAGAATGTTACGGTCTATGCCTTCGAGCAACTTGGCATAGCACCGACTCGGGACGCTTACACATACCTGGTGCAATCGCTCGGCGTGGATGCGATCGTCCTCGTGGATGGCGGCACGGACATTCTCCTTCGCGGTGACGAAGCAGGCCTGGGCACGCCGGCTGAGGATATGACAAGCCTGGCCGCAGTTGCGGCAACGGACGTTCCCACGCGAATTGTCATGTGCGTCGGATTCGGGGTTGACGCGTATCACGGCGTCTGCCACGCGAACTGGTTGGAGAACGTGGCCGCGTTGACCTCCGAAGGTGCGTTTCTGGGTGCGACCGCATTGCTGGCGCGAATGCCCGAAGTACAACTGTACGTGGACGCCGTGAATGCCGCAGACTTGGCCATGCCGCGAAGACCCACCATCGTGAATGGAAGCATCGCTTCCGCGATTGAAGGACGCTTCGGCGACTATCACCGCCATCAGCGGACGCGTGACAGCAAGTTGTTCATTAACCCCCTCATGAGCCTGCTTTGGGCATTTGACTTGGCCGCAGTGGCTCGGAGGAACCTCTACCTCGACCGCTTGGCCGCCACAGAGACCAATTGGGACGTTCATCTCGCGATCGCTAATTTTTCTGGAAGCGTGCGCCGCCGGTTGTTCGAACCGATTCCGCACTAATAGTGTCGCCACCGCGTCGGTGGGCACGACTCTCCGATGGAATCGTCCCGGGCGTGCAACCAAATGGCAAATTGGAAAGGGCTCCGGAAGCTAGAAGTTCGAACTCTGCCAAGTTCGGTCCTTCAGAACCTGCCGCACGCGCATTTCGTATGGCTGACCTGGCGACCAATCGCCCGAGTAGTGGGCTCCGATGCAGGTCCAGAAAACCGTGTCCCATCCACTCTGCGCGGCGATCTGATCGACGGTCTGGCCGTTGTAGAGCCAGTTCCCACCGTCGTAGAAGTCGCCGTCATAGCAGGAGCGGATGTGAGCTCCGTACCAATCGACGTTCAAGGCTGTCGACTGCGTCGTATGCGGAAAACCTCCGTGAACGATATTGCCAGAGCAGTCTTCGTTCTTGATTTGGAGGAGGCCGTAGGAACCCTCGCCTTCGGGCCCGCAGACGTCTCCGATCGTGCTCATGTGCCAATACGATTCCACCACGGCGGCCGCGCGGATCGTGTCTTCGTCGATGCCCCACTTGCAGGCGGCCCACTGGATGATCTCAGTCGTTGTGCCAGTGAAGTTGCCGGTGACTTTCGCCCGCTTATCACGCCAGCCCGTCCAATAATTTTCGGTCCCCCAACCGTGCGGCGCTTGCACAACAGTTTGGTTAGCCTGATCATTGTCCGGCCTCGGTTCCCATGAGGCAGGGGTGACGGCGGATGCGCAGTAGGAATCGGACCGAGGAAGGTAGGTAGAGTGCGCGGGTTCGGTGCCGAAGTAGCCTTTCTTTGCGGCGGGCGGAGGCTGTGTCGCTGCTTGGCCGCAACATCCGAGCAAGACTGCCAATAATGCCAGCGCCAACAGAATTGCAAATCCTCGCCTCTGGCGACGGATCAAGCACAGCGCTGTTCGAATGGCAAACTGTGTCAGGAGCATGGCCCACTCTTGTGCCGACAATCCACCGATGATTCAGCCGATAGACTAGGGCAATGGGGAGCAGAGGCAAAGTTCCGGAAGGACAGTGTCAGCGAGGACTTCTTGCCTTTGCGAGCACTGGACGAACGCCAAAATGCAGCAGCTCAATCGGGGCTTAGGTCGGCGCGAATGCTCCTCGTCTCCCCTTGAACGGCCGGCCCGGCCGCCCGGTACGGTTCTCAATGGGGGCTCTTTGGTGTCATTGCCACCACCTTCCCTGCTGTGTTAGCGTCATGAAACAGCAGAGGTTAGCTTGCAAGCAACAGTTCCCGCCGGGCTGGACCGCAAGGAAGCGGAAGTTTACCTGCGTCTGGACTCGAAGCGGCTCCCAAAACACATCGCCATCATTATGGACGGCAACGGGCGTTGGGCGCGTCGGCGCCATCTGCCCCGCATCGCCGGACATCGCGCTGGAGTCTCGTCGGTGCGCTCCACCGTCGAAACCGCCGCCCACATCGGTATTCCCGCGCTCACGCTCTACGCTTTTTCCGAGGAGAACTGGAAAAAACGTCCCGCGAGCGAAGTTAATTTTCTGATGGGCTTGCTTTGCCGCTATCTGAAGGCGGAGGTGCCCACTCTGAACAAAAACAATATCCGCCTGGAATACATCGGACGCCTGCACGAACTGCCGCCCTCAGTGCAGGAGAAAATGAGGTGGGCGCAGTGATGCCACAGCGCACAATACGGGGATGGTGCTGACCCTCGCGCTCAACTACAGCGCGCGCACGGAACTTGTAGACGCCTTTCGCTCGATTGTGGATGCGGCCGCGCGCAACGGCGGTCTGAATCATCTGGAAATCGACGAGGACGCAGTCTCGCGTCATCTCTATACCCGGCATTTACCCGATCCCGATCTGGTGGTCCGCACCAGCGGGGAAATGCGGCTTGAGCAATTTCCTTCTCTGGCAGTTGGCCTATGCCGAAATCTATGTAACTCCCACGCTGTGGCCTGAATTTCGCGGCGTGCATTTGCTCGAGGGCATTGCTGAATATCAGAAACGCGAGCGCCGTTATGGCGGGTTGGCCGGCGATGCGTCTCCGGTTCATCCCTCTGACCACCCGCGGGCAAGAGTATCCGCGCCGCACGGTTCCGCTTCACAGAGCACAAAAGCAGGCAGGAGCTAAGGCTCTTGCACCTGCTCAAGAGAATCCTCACCGCCGTGGTCTTGATTCCCGTTGTGTTGCTCCTGGTGCTGCGTGCGCCCGTGTCCGTACTGGCCCTGGTAGCGGCTTTGGTTGCGCTGCTTACCGTTCAGGAATTACTCAAACTCGCCGAAGCCTATGGCATCCGGCCGCTGCGCTGGCCCACTTACATTTTCGTTGGACTATTTTTCCTGTTACTGGCAATCAATCCCCGCGACGACAAGCCTCTGCTCTCGACTGCCATCTTCATCTACACGACGGGTTTCGCAGCCGCCATCGCTCCATTCGTATTTCTTACTATTGCCATGCGGCGCATCAACCTCAGCAGCGCACTCCCCGCTGCGCTGGTCTCTACCTTTGCTTTCGGATACGTCGCCTTGCCGCTCGGATTCCTGGTGCAATTGCGCGAACAGTGGTGTGGAGCGTTCCTGCTTCTGTATTTGCTGCTGCTGGTGTGGGCAGGCGACATCTTTGCGTACTTCGTGGGACGCTCCCTGGGACGTCATCTGATGTCGCCACGCATCAGCCCGAAGAAGACCTGGGAAGGCGCGCTGGCATCCCTGCTGGCGAGCTTGGTGGTCGGAATGTTGCTCTACAACTACGCACTGCCGATCAGCACAGCTCTGCTGAACGCGCACCTCATCTCACAGCGCGATGGCTTCTTTGCGTTGCAGAAGCCGCCTCTATGGCCTACACTGCTGCTCTCCGCCGCCATCAACATCGCGGCGCAGCTGGGCGATCTGGTGGAATCGCTGATCAAGCGCGGCGCAGGAGTCAAAGATTCGGGAACGCTTCTGCCGGGCCATGGCGGCATGCTGGATCGCATCGATGCGCTGCTCTTTGCCGCTCCAGTGCTGTGGTACTATGCGGCTTGGCGCGTGATGCAGTAGATAAAAAAGCGAAAACTGTCGTTGGTCGTGCGTCGTACGTCGTTGGCTTCGACGCAACAAAATGCCAACGACCGAGGACCAACGACCAACTCCCATGAAACGTATCGCCATCCTGGGCTCGACCGGCTCCATCGGCCGTAGCACGCTGAGCGTGGTCGAATCCTATCCCGAACGTTTTCAGGTTGTCTCACTGGCTGCGGGCCGGAATCTGGAGGCTGCTTTCGAGCAGGCCCAGCGGTGGAAACCGCGGCTGGTTTCGGTCGCCGCTGAACAAGACGCGGAAATTCTTGGTGCTCGCCTGAAGACAGCCGGAGTAAACGGAATCAAAGTCACCCACGGCTCGGCCGGGACCGTACACGTCGCCACTCATCCCGGAAGCCGATTTCGTGGTCAGCGCCATCGTCGGCGTCGCCGGACTCGAAGCTACCTACGAAGCCGTGCGCGCCGGCAAGACCGTCGGGCTTGCCAACAAAGAATGCCTGGTCGCCGCCGGAGAACTGATCACCGCCGAAGCCCGCCGCCAGGGCAAGCCTTGTTGCCCATCGACAGCGAACACAACGCGGTCCACCAGTGCCTGCGCGGCGGACGAATGGAAGAAGTCGAGCGATCTGGCTGACCGCTTCCGGCGGCCCCTTTCTGAACACCCCGAAGTCGCAATTTTCCTCGATCACCGTCGAACAGGCCTTGAACCATCCCACCTGGAAGATGGGACGCCGCATCACCATCGATTCTGCCACGTTGATGAACAAGGGTTTCGAGGTCATTGAGGCCTGCCGTCTGTTCAATCTGCCGCCAGACCGGGTGCAGCGTGATCGTGCATCCCCAGTCCACGATCCACTCCATGGTCGAGTTCGTGGATGGCAGCATACTTGCTCAGTTCTCGGTGACGGACATGCGTTTGCCGATTCTCTATGCCCTGACCTATCCCGGAACGCATTTCGTCGGATATGCGCTTCCCGGTCATGGACTTACGACATCTCGAATTCTCTCCCCCGGACATGGAAAAATTCCCTTGTCTGGCCCTGGCCTATGAAGCGGCCGAGGCTGGCGGTGCGAAAACAGTTGCACTGAACGCCGCCGACGAGGTTGCAGTGGCCGCTTTTCTGGACGGAAGTATCCGTTTCGACGAGATTCCGGACGATAATTAAGATGGTTCTTGCTGAAACGGAAGCCAGCAAATTGGAATCTATAAGTAAGGTGCTGGAGGCGGATGCCAAAGCCCGCCGGATTGCCCAGGAGAAGGTAGCGCAGTTGCGGCGTACGTCCGGGGCGTCGCAATCGTCTTCAATCTTTCGAGGGGAATAATCGTAAAACCATATGTCGGATTTTTCTACTGCTGTGCTCGCCGTCGGCGTGGTCCTCGGATTCATGATTCTGATCCATGAATTCGGCCATTACGCGGCCGCCAAGTTGCTGGGTGTGCGGGTCGAAGTCTTTTCCATCGGATTCGGCAAGCGCCTGCTGGGTTTTCGCACGCGGCGACACCGACTACCGCATCAGCGCCATTCCGCTCGGCGGTTACGTCAAGATGAGCGGCGAGAATCCCATGGATGAGCGCACCGGCGATCCCGGGCGAGTTCCTGTCGCATCCGCGCTGGCATCGTTTCCTGATCGCCATCGCCGGCCCATCTATGAACATCCTGCTCGCCATCGGCCTGCTCACCGTCGTTTACATGGTGCACTACGAGTATCCCGCTGTGCTTGGATGAGCCCGCAGTTATCGGTTGGGTGCTGCCTGATACTCCGGCGGCCAAGGCTGGAATTCAGGCCGGCGATCGCATCATTCGCCTCGATGGAATTGAGAATCCTACCTGGAAACAGGTCGATCCGAAAGAAGCCCTCAGCCCGAATCAGCCTCTGGATGTAACCCTCGACCGTAGCGGGCAAACTTGATTCAAACCACAATCGTCCCGCAAGCTTACGGCATTAATCAGATGGGCATGGCGGGCTGGGATCCGAAAGAGTCCAGCGTTACGGTTACGGAACTTGAAACAGGCATGCCGGCCGATAAAGCCGGAATGAAAGTCGGGGATGAAATCCTGACCGTCGATGGTCAACCGGTTCCCGCCATCGAGGCCATGATCGAAACCCTGAAGCGCACCAGGGAAAGTCGATCGAGATCACGGTTCGTCGCGATGGCCAGCAGATGACCTTCACCATGCAACCGGTGTTGGCCGACATCCCTGGCCAACCGGAGAAGCGCTATCGCGTCGGACTTGGCACCCTGCAGATGAAGGTCAGTTCCCTGCCCTTTCCCGCCGCCTTCCGCAGCTCGATCGAGCAGAACAAAGAAGGCTCGCTCCTGATTCTGGAACTGGTGCAGAAAATGATTCAGCGCAAAATCTCCATCCGCACTATCGAAGGACCGATCGGCATCGGCCGTGCCGCCGGAGAAGCCGCCAGCGAAAAGGGCTGGACTCCGCTGCTGGCCCTCACCGCCGCCATCAGCCTGAATCTTGGCATCTTCAACCTGTTGCCGATTCCCATCCTCGACGGCGGAGTCATCCTTCTGCTGTTCGTCGAGAGCCTCATGCGCCGCGATATCAGCCTGCAGATCAAAGAGCGAATCTATCAAGCCGCGTTTGTGTTCCTGGTGCTGTTCGCGGTGATGGTGATCTATAACGACCTCGCAAAAACCCTGCCCGGAATGATGCAAAGACTGCCGTAGGAGAACTCCGCGGCACAGCGGGAATACAGCCCAGGGCGCCAGCCCTGGGTGAACCTAGAAAAGCAAGTTCCTGCCACTCGCCTGCCTTCCCTGGCGGGGCGTGGAACCGTTTTCCACCTTTGTTGCAGTTCAGCGTACATCCGGAAATGACAACAGGAACGACTATCGCATTATCTTCCTTAATATCTGTAACTTGCCTGACGTGACTCCCTGTGCGATCGGCCTCCGCTTTGCTCCTCGATAAGAGAGCTGCGAGTCGGTAACCTGCTCTGACTCTCCCAGACACCCCCGACGAAACTCGAACTATTTCGTGGTGGCTGCTGTCCTTCCCCCTGGCATGCGATTCCGTAGCTCCTTTCCCCCTGCTGACCTGAATTCGGAGGAGATCGTTATGAAGGCGCTCTTTACCTTGGCATTCCTTTGTTGCTCAATTGTCTCGGTTGCGCAGGATGCGCCCGCGCACAAGTTCTTCGACAAGAAAAACCTGATCCTGTTCGGGGAGAACACCGCGGCCCAAACCGGCGCCCTGCTGGCCATTCAGTCCCACGGCGCCCACATGGAGAGCCGCGGCCGCACCCTCGACGGTTTCGAAAAACACTTCGAGTCCTACGGATACGGGTGGGGCAGCGTCTACCGCTACGGCGGTGGCGTCGGACTCAACATGTTCGTAACCTACATGTTTCACATGAGCGGACATCACAAACTCGAGCGCTGGGTCCCCGTGGTTGCCATGGGCCACGCGGCGGCAGCCAGCGCCTATGCCCTGAGCGGATCAAGACAGGGCGTCGGGGGCTGGTAAGAAAAAGAATCGAGGGCGGGCGCGAGCCTCTCGCGCCCTGCATCAGGATGTTGCCCCACGACCCCACCTTCCGTGAACTGGTTTCTCTCTTCCGCCCAAATGATCTAAACTAGAAGAAACATGGCCAAGATTAAACGCAGAAAAGCTGTCACCTGCTCGATCAATGGCGTCCGCGTGGGGAGCGATGCACCGGTTGTGGTGCAGTCCATGACGAACACAGATACGGCTGATATTGCCTCGACTGTCCAGCAGGTCGCAGCCCTGGCCCGTGCGGGCTCCGAACTGGTTCGCGTCACGGTCAACAACGAAGAGGCCGCTGCCGCGGTCGCGCCCATCGTCGAGCAACTCGCGAAGCAAGCCATCACCGTCCCCATCATCGGCGATTTCCATTACAACGGACATCTGCTGCTCAAGAAATATCCCGAGTGCGCCCGCGCTCTGGCTAAGTACCGCATCAATCCGGGCAACGTCGGCATCGGTCGCAAAGACGATTCCAACTTCCGCACCATGATCGAAGTTGCGGTGGAGAATCAGAAACCGGTCCGCATTGGCGTGAACTGGGGCTCGCTCGATCAGGCTTTGCTCACCCGCATGATGGACGAGAACTCGCGCCTTTCCGAACCGAAAGACGCCCGCGAAGTCACGATGGAAGCGATGGTAGTGAGTGCGCTGAATTCCGCCGAACTGGCTGAGAAAAGCGGCTTGCGCCCCGACCAGATCATCCTCAGCGCGAAAGTTAGCGGCGTGCAGGATTTGATTGACGTTTACCGCGCGCTGGCCGCGCGATGCAATTATCCGCTGCACCTCGGATTGACCGAAGCCGGCATGGGAGCAAAAGGCGTCGTCGCCTCCAGCGCCGCGCTCGGAGTTCTGCTGCAGGAAGGCATCGGCGATACCATCCGCGTTTCACTCACGCCTGCGCCGGGCGGCGACCGCAGCGAAGAAGTCCGCGTCGCCCAGCAGATTCTGCAGTCGCTGGGCATTCGCATTTCACGCCGCAAGTGACGGCTTGCCCCGGATGCGGCCGCACCACCAGCACCTTCTTCCAGGAAATGGCCGAGCAGATTCAGTCCTACCTGCGCGAGCAAATGCCCACGTGGAAAGACCGCTACACCGGCGTCGAAGAGATGAAGGTCGCAGTCATGGGCTGCGTGGTCAACGGCCCCGGCGAATCGAAACACGCCAGCCTCGGCATCTCGCTCCCCGGCACCTTCGAAGAACCCAAAGCCCCGGTCTACGTCGATGGCCGCCTCTTCACCACGCTGAAGGGCGACCACATCGTCGCCGAGTTCATCAAGATTCTGGATGAGTACGTGGAAAGCCACTACGCGGCGAGAGAAGCAAGCGTAGTGTAAACGCGCACGTCCCCGCGCGTGTAGCGGAGCGAAGCTCCGGCAGTTGAGAACACTAACGTAGCGTCTTAGGCAGATCGCGGGCGGCGTGGAGAATACGAACCACCTGCAGCGGCTTCTTTTCCGGGCGGTACACAATCAGGTAGTTGGAAAACGGCTGCACTACCCAGAAGCGCACAGGCAGTTCAGTCAAGTCATTCCTCTCTCGTCCGATGAGAGGTTCACGCGCCAGCAGTTCGCAAGCATGGAAGATGGCGTCCTCGACGCGGTCCGCGGCTGCAGGATTGTCCTTGGCGATGAAGCTCCAAATGTCGAAAAGGTCAGCCAGGGCTTGGGGCGTGAATTGAAAGCTGGCCATCTCCCCTAGGCTCGGTCGAACCGGTCGCGCTTCAATGCTGCGAGGCGGGAGCGCGCATCCTCGCTGTCGACCAACTCCCCACGCTCTGCGGCGGCATACCCCTGGTCGACCTTGGCTGCGATCTCAGCGCGGTTCTGAGCTAGCCACGCTTCTTGCTCGTGCAGCATCGAGACCGCGCACTCCACAAACTCGTCGACCGTTTGATAGGGTCCGCGCTGAACATCTTGCTTGATCAAGTCTGCCAGCTCGGGCCGAAGGTGAATATCCATAACCGCCTATTCTATCCCAGGTCGCAGGCGGGCTGTATCTTCCAAAAACGAAGGGTAGTGTGGCGCCAAGTCCGCACCTTCTTCAAGGAGATGACGCACGCCAGCCTGGCATTTCCCTCCCCGGCACCTTCGAAGAACCCAAAGCCCCGGTCTACGTCGACGGCCGCCTGTTCACCACGCTCAAGGGCGACCACATCGTCGCGGAGTTCATCAAGATTCTGGATGAGTATGTGGAGAGCCACTACGCGGCCAAAGAAGCAGCGGTCGCGCGGTAGCTCTGCTTGTGCAGCCTGCCACGGAACCTCGGCGCGTTTCCAATAAACAAAGGCGGCCTCATGGCCGCCTTCGAAAACTTTCCGAAGCAGAGCCCTTAGGTTCGCACCTTACAAATTGAGTTTCTCGCTCGTCCTGGTCGACGTCAAGCTGGGATGCACCTTCGTAACCAGGATTCGTGGATAGGTTATTCCCAGGTCTCGAAAAGCACGAGACCTGGGGCACCCGCAGACCTTCGCGATTCTTCACGACGACATCGACAGCAACGGCAGTCCGTCATTGTCTCCGGGCAACGGGTCGGAGATGCTCTTCAACTCGGGATAATGCTTCAACAACGTGTCAGTAGCCTTCACCCGCTGCCCGCTTAGCATGTGTTTCAACTGCAGCGCGTTCACTCCGGCCTTGCCTTCGAAGTG
This sequence comes from uncultured Acidobacteriota bacterium, assembly GCA_963788605.1. Lineage (GTDB taxonomy): Bacteria > Acidobacteriota > Terriglobia > Terriglobales > Acidobacteriaceae > JABDBE01. The sequence goes on from CAWBHD010000002.1 coordinate 366,621, forward strand.
ATTGTTCGCCACCACATACGTGACTTCCGCTTTATGCGCGATGCGTTCGATTTTCTCTTTCCATCCCGCTAGTTCGGTTTCGCTGTACAGATAGTTGTAGCGATCTGCGCCCGTCTCCGCTTCGAACCAGTGATCGTAGTTGCGGCCGTGCAGGCGCACGTATCCGACGGGAGAAGTCACGTGTTCGGTGGCTTCTAGCGAGCGTCCAATCAGCGGCTGGTCGATGTTGCAGAACGCGACGTTTCTTTCTGTGAAGTAGCTGAGCGTCTCTGGATTGTCCCAGCTTTCGTGCCGCACTTCGACTACTCGGGGAAATTCGATGAACTGGCGCAGCAGCGACTCCAGGTACTCGCGGTTCAGAGATGTGTTCTTGAACGAGAAAGGAAATTGAATCAGCAGCGCGCCCAGCTTTCCCGTCGACGCCAAGGCGTCCAGTCCCTCGCGGGCCAGCCGCTCATCTTCGTCATTCGGCTTGATGGTTGCCGCCGACGTCGGCTCCATCACCGCGATGGGAGAGTGGGTAAACGAGCGGTGCAATTTCGCGGTGAACATAAAGTTGGGATTGACGGCCACCTTGCGTACCCACAGCTTGGCCAGTTCCGGTTTGATGTGGCCATAAAAAGAGCTGTTGATCTCGACCATATCAAAGCACTGCGCCACAAATTCGAGCGCATGTTGCTTCCTACGCTGCATGCCGGACGGATAGAAAACTCCATCCCAGTCTTTGTAACTCCAGCCAGCTGTGCCGATACGAATTTGTCCCGGGACTTCCATAGGGTGCTAGCGGAGAGCTGCAAACTTGCAGGTTAGCACAGGAAAAAGCAGCGGGCGCGCGACGACCGCCGTTACTGCAGAACCAGCGTCACCCAATAAACGCCGTTCGGATAAGTGTTGGTGCGGGCGTAGCAGGTACCGACCGAGAAGGTGTGGATGGCGCGGTCTTCGATCGCTTTGGCGATCGCAGACGGTATCTGTTCGGGCTGTGCCGTGGTGTAACGGAGAATGTAGACACCGCGGGGTGCCGGAGTCTTCAGGGAATCAGCCCGCGCCATGGAGCACGCAGCAGCCTGCGCGGCGTCGCTATCAATCCACTGCAGCTGAGGCAAGTTAGCTTCCTGCCGCATGTGGGCAATGCTGCCGTTTACTACGCCACCGGCTTGCCGGGGAGAATAAGCTGGCATGCTGTGGCCGAAATCCTGAGCGACGTACAGCGTGGATCCGACGCGCACCACGCCAAATCCGGCTACGTTGTACGCAGGATTCAGTAAGTTCTCGCGATGCGGCGGCGAGTGCATCAAACTCTGCTGCGCCTGATCGGCGCTGCCTGCGTAGGCGACGTTTTCCCCGGCCTGATCGAGGTGCAGGTTAGAATTTGCCGCCAGCCGTTGTGCGAGGGAGGGCTCTCCGGCAAACTGATGTGAAAGCTGTTGCTGTCTGGCCATTTCGGCAGCGTGGGCGCGCGCTGCCTGGGTCAGGCTCTCATCGAGCTGCAGCGGGGCAAGTCCGGCCTGGGTCCGCGCCTGGTTGGTCAGATCGAACAATTCCCGCTCGGCCTCGACGTCAAACGCCGATGTATCATTGGGGGAGGGCTGCTGGCGCGCCGAGGCCGTATACACCAATTTTGCAGGGACAGCCTTCGGATCCTTTACCGGAGCCGCGCCGCCGATCAAAACCATTGCCAGCCAAGCGATTGGGACCCGAAACATGTTCCGCCTTACCTACGTTCCGGACCCGGGAGGATCACGTTTGGGGGACCAACTTTACAGCTTTGTTTCTTCGACCTTACGCTCTAGAATCCACTTAGGCACGATTACAAGGGAGACATCCGCAAATTGACCATCTTCTCGTTGCTGCTTGGTCTACTTCTCGTCGGGCAACTAGTCCTTTTGATACTGGTGATTTCCCTGTTGCGGCGAGGGTTTGGCAGTTCCCCGCAACTTGAAGCATTGAAAGAACTTGCGAATCAGGCAGAGGCGCTGCATCAGAACCTCTCGGCGCAGTTTGCCTCCGCGACAGCCGATACTGCCATGCGCCTGGAACAGACCAAAGGGGCTCTTGGCCTGCAGGTCGCTGATCGCCTGGGGGACGGTTTCTCCGCCATCCGCTCCGCCGTTGAGGAGCAGATGAAAGCTGGCCGCCAAGAGCAGTCCGGGGCCCGCACCGAACTGACCAGTTCGCTCGCGCTTACCACGGCGCAGCTCAAATCTGAGTTCGACAACCTCAACCAGAAGACGGCACAGAGTCTGGACTCGATCCGCGATCGGGTCGATGCGCGGCTGATGGCCATTACCGATCAAGTCCAGCAGAAACTTGATCAGAATATTAAAGAAGGATTCGCGCAGTTCGAAAAAGTGCAGCAACATCTGAAAGCGGCGGAAGAACAACTGCGCGAAGTGGGAGCGCTCGGACACTCCATTAACGACTTGAACAACCTGCTCAAGCTGCCGCACTTGCGCGGGCACTTCGGTGAGGCGAGCCTGGAGCGTCTGCTCTCGGATTTTCTTCCTGCGCACATGTTCGAGATGCAGGCGCAGCTTCCCGATGGGGGAGGGCGCCCCGATGCGATCATCCAGTTCCCTGACCGCCGTCTGCCCATTGACGCCAAGTTTCCCCGTGAGCAGGTACTGGCGCTGTTCGAGAGCAATGTGGAATCCGAGATCGTAGAGGCACGGCACGCCCTGATCCGCGTGATGAAGGCGGAAGCGAAGCGAGTGAAGGCTTACATCCAACCGGAGAACGGCACCACCGACATCGCCTTGATGTACCTCCCCAGCGAGACTCTGTACATGGAGGTGATCCGCAACCGCGAACTAGCCGACTGGCTAAACCAGCAGCACGTCTTTCCGGTCTCGCCCAATTCCCTGCTGATGACTTTGCAGACCATCGCGCTGGTCCACAAGTGGTATGAGGTTGCGAGCCGCTTCGAGAAGAGTCGCTTGGAATTGTCGAAAGCCCAGAAGTCATTCGATTTCTTCCAGAGCCAGTTTGAAAACGTGGGCAGGAGTCTAAGCAAGGCGCAAGAAGCTTTCGACAAAGCGCAAACCCATCTCAAGACCTATCGCGGCCGCGTCACCGTGCTCAGCGGACAGGAGCAATTGGATCTGGATGCAGCCGCCGCGAAGAATGACGAACCGCTGCTCCCGCTGACCGACAAAGCTAGTGCCTAGCCTACTGACAGCCCCATTTTCATTGTCCGTCAACGAATGGCGGGGAGATAAGAAGAGGGGGTGTAGAGCGCCCCCCTGTGGTTGTCCTTAGTTGGTAATTGCGTTTTTACCTCTCCCGAATATTGGCTACATCCACTCCAAAGGAGCAGACCCGAGATTACTTTGGCGGTTTCGCGAGATTTTTCCCCTTGTGGGGATCTCTGGCCGGCTTGCCATCGAAAAAGCTATTGATCAAAGTAGCCGTGAATCCCCCGTTGTAGATGAAACTCTTACCGTCGCCGTTCCAGCTATAACACGACACCTGGGCATAGTCGCCGGCCGTCATGAAAACGGCATCAGTGATAGATACCTGTTGATATCCGCCAGGCAGAGAAGATCCGCCGTACTGGCTGGCCGTACCGGTACTGTGGAGGCTGTCGTAACAAAAGGCGCCTCCATCGCCACCGTCTATAAACATCAGCGTGGATAGCGAAAGGAAGTACCAGCCATCCGTTTGAGCGGTATTGGTGATCCAGTAAACGACAGCACTGCTAGTGAGGGTTGGATAAATTCCCGCCTGGAGTAATTCGAAGCTGCCGTCGGCCAATCCCGGAGGTCCTTGTGGGCCCTGTGGCCCCTGTGGTCCTTGTGCTCCCTGTGGTCCTTGTGGCCCCTGTGGTCCTTGTGCACCTTGTGGTCCTTGTGGCCCTTGGGGTCCCTGCGGTCCTTGTGGGCCTTTCTGTCCTACCTGATTCCAGTGGATTTTGTGTTCAGTACCTTTGCAAACCGTGTTTTGACTTACGATACGGATCGCACCCGACGTATTGTTGACGCAGCCATAATACGTTACGGCGGGGGGAACAATTGCGTTAGCTGGGGCTGCTGCCGGTTGAGCAATCAAAGGCAAAACGCCGTAAGCAAGCAGAAGAAAAGTACACACACATACGCGAATGCGGAACATAGATCCTCCTTTTGATCGGTTCGTGTCAGCGAACGAGGGGGCCCATTGGAGCTTAACTATCGACTACCATGATCGACCGGCCCTGGGACTCTTGCCCCCACAAAGAATCCAGTTTCTTGTCGACCCTGGGATGAGGCTGCCGAGACCAGACTCCGGCGAGGGTTGCGTGCGGGAAGCCCAACTTCTCATCCCAAGAGTTTGCTTTCCCGAAAAGTCAGCCTCCACCCGCACACCAGCTTGCGGGAGCCGCGCTAACGAACGATCGGAGCACAATACTCCTGGAACAAGTCTTCTCATCCGACTGCCCCGATCTCGTGTTACATGGTGTCGCGGGCGACGAGTTCGTTACAGCGATACAAGTCAGATCAGGTTCACCCGGCCCGATAAGGCTCGTGGCCCGGAGGTTCTCGGCACATCCCACCAGGGGCACCTATACCACGCGGCATTTTTCATGAGCATCCCCGTTGATTGACCAGCCAAACCCTACTTTGTAATGCGAAAAATCGGCGCAGAATACCTCACAAAAGTGAAAAGAAAGGAAGAAAGAAGTAAAGATGGCAATTGAGCCAGCGTCGTTCAATTGGCGGGAGCAGGCGTGGCAAGGTGAATGAATCCTAGTGCGAACGAAGCAGCCTGAGCGCTAATCCTCGCAGTTAGCTTGAGTTAACGGTGTCGTTCTTCTCCGGCCCAAGCAGTTGTGCCGCGTAACTGTCGAAATATTTCTATTACACTCGTTGAGAGTTTTGAGCGCTTTTGGGCTTACTGGGACTGACCGACTTAGTTCAATCCTGAAATCACGTACAGAACCGACAGCGTCTGGTAGTAGCTGTAGGCAAATTCGGACGCGTTCACATTGGTGATCACCGGGCCGATTGAGACTACGCCTCCTAGATCCATCGGAATCAGTTGCCGTACCTCTTGTGTTTGTCCGGTCGCGACGTCCAGGCGGTCGATTTTCAGTGGGACCTGACCTTGCCGAAAAACATACAAGGCTTTGCTGTCGGCGGACCACTGCGCGAGCAAGTAGGCGGGATCGACACCGGGGATGGGGCGCGCCGGGCCTCCGTCGAGCGGGAACACGGTTAGCTGATTTTCGGCGTTTGCGCCCACCAGGTATTTACCGTCAGGCGATGGGAGCGTCGCATAGACGCCCTCAGGTGTAACGGGTTCGGGCTTGCCGCCGTCAACCGCGACGATGTAGCTGCGGCCCGGGCGGCCGGGTTCATTTCCGTTAAGCACGATCCGTTTCCCGTCGGGCAGGAAGTGGGTGCCGATTTGCACGCGCTCCATACTCGGCAAAGCGATCTGGCGCGGTTGCCCCGCGCCCACGGGCAGCAAAGTGATCTGCGCCGGCCCAGTCTGCAGGAACGAGATGGCCCATTTGCCATCCGGCGAGAGCGTATCCGCCAAGCCGTCTCCCAAACGGATGGGCGGCGTGCCATCGATGTTGCGAATAGCGACGCCGTGGTTCGGCCCTGCGGGCTCTCCATCTTCTTCGAACAAAACCGACTGGCCATCGGGTGAAATATCTTTCGCGATGCTCTGGTCATACCATGAGAGATCGCGTACGTGTTTGTCTTTGCCGCTCCATTCGATGGCCACGCGCTCGCTGTCAATCGTGGCCAGAATGCGTCCGTCGGGTGCGATGTCTTGCATGGTAAAACCGCCGGGAACGGTGAGCACCTTGCGCCGCCGCCCTGATAAAGTCACCGCCCACAGCGAGCGATTACTGGATCCCCGCTCCACCGCGGTGAACCATACTTCCTTGCCGTCGGGGGACCACGCCAATCCGTATTCCCAGTCCCAATCGGAGGAAAGCGTTGTCTTGCGTCCGGCAAGGTCGATGACGCAGACCGAACCGCTGTCGTCCCAGCGCTCAGCGTGATCCAGAAACGCAATACGGTTTCCGTCGGGAGAAAAACGGATATTGCTGATTGAACCGGTGGTCTGATAAAGAACTTTGCCCAGCGGATATTCCAGATTGTCGCGCCCATTCGCGTGATGCACCGCCGCAAGCTCACCCGCGGGACTCCAGTCCGCCCAGATCACGTCCTGAAGAATTTCTTTGGGAGTGCCACCGATCATCGGGCCGCGCGCCAGCATGCCACCTTGAAACTCAAGACGCGAACCGGGCGTCCCGCGCAGCGTAAGCGCCAGTTCGTTACCGCGCGAAAGACCGAGAAGATATGCAGAGGTCAGGCCCAGCGGACGGGCTAACAGCGAATCTGGAATCGTGGAATAAATTTGCAGCGGCTGCCCGTTCCACGATGCCCCGTAAACTACCGTACGCCCATCCGGAGTAAACCGAGCGGAGTACACTGTGCCGCGCTCAAAGGTAACGCGCCGGAATTCCGGACTGTGCGCCGGGCGGAGCGTGGCTCCCAGAAAAACCGCAAGCGCTGCCAACAGTAACGCCGCGCCCGCACGCGGCGCCCAGATCTGAAAGCCGGACTTGCCGCGACGAAACGCCGCGAGTTGTTTCGTGGTGGTGGCTCCCGACAATGTGCCGAGCGCAAAAGCCAGATCACGAGCCGACTGAAAACGATTCTCCGGTTCCTTCTCCAGACAGTGTCGCACCACCTGGTCAAACGCCGGCGGAAGGTCCTGCCCCTCCCGAATCAGCTCAGGCGGATCATCCTTGAGAATCGCGGTCATCGTGTCAACCTGGGTCTCGCCCTTGAAGGCGCGCCTCCCGGTGAGCATCTCGAAAAGAATCGCGCCAAAGCTGAAGATGTCACTGCGGTGATCCACTCCTTTCCCCCGCAGCTGCTCCGGCGACATGTAAGCCACCGTTCCGAGGACCGCGCCTGACTTGGTCTGCGTGGTCATGCCGGAGACTGAGCCCTGGTCGATTTCGGAATCGAACTCGGAGGTGGTTAGCTTGGCAATGCCGAAATCGAGGATCTTAACCCGTCCGTCTTTGGTGATGAACAGGTTTTCGGGTTTCAGGTCGCGATGTACGATGCGCTTTTCGTGCGCCGCCACCAGGCCTTGGGCAATCTGCACGGCGTAATCAATTGCCTGACGCCGGGGCAGCGGCCCCTCGATCAGGCGCTCGCGCAGGGTCTGCCCTTCCAGCAGTTCGGAAACAATGTAGGGGCCGCCATCGTGCATGCCGATGTCAAAAATGGCAACAATATTGGGATGGCTGAGGGCGGCGGCAGCGCGGGCCTCTTGCTCAAAGCGGCGCAGGCGATCCTGGTCGTCGGCCAGAGAGGGTTTGAGTATCTTGAGGGCAACGTCCCGGCCCAAGCGTTGGTCGCTGGCGCGGTAAACCTCCCCCATGCCTCCGGCGCCTATCTTCTCCAGGACGCGATAGTGGCCCAGTACCCGATCTTTATCCATGCAAAAGCTGAAGCGGCGTAGTTGTCGGCATGTTAGGACCGGGCGCGGATGAAGTCAACATCCGCCTACGCTTGTCCAATTCCTGGACAGTCCGGAGCTCGACGGATGCCCGGCTCGCGACTTAATTCCATCCCAGGGGTTTACAAAGAATTACACGACCCGGCCTACTTCTGTTTGCAACTTCCGGGTAAAATCGTGTTTGATTCCAAACAGTTAAGCTTCGAGAAGACCGTGCGTCGGGAGGCGAGGCGACCTGCTATATTTACCCTCGACCCCAAGCAAAATCCTGGAGGAAGTTGGTACTTTCATACTAATGGCCATCGAACCTGTGGGCGTCCCGTACAAACTCAGCGCAGTCTTCTTATTTCTGGTTTTTCTAGTAGTGACGGCAACCTCGGCCACTTCGTCGGCACAGGTGGCTCCCCGGTGGGAAATATTCGGGGGGTATTCCTATCGAAGCTTTGATTCCCCAACCATCGGCTACCCAAATCGCTCCAATTTGAACGGATTTAATATCGAGCCCACCTTCAACCTGACTCCCCAGTGGAGCATCGTCGCGGACGTAAGCGGCCAATATGGCTCGCAACTGACCGTGTACAATTTTCTGTTCGGCCCGCAGTATTCCTGGCGAAAGGAAAAGTCCAAGTTCTTCGTCAACGCCCTTTTCGGCAAAGGTCAAAACACCGTCAATATCAAGACGGAGACCAGAAATGGGTTTGAAAGCGTCGGACTTGCCGTGGCGGCTGGAGGCGGGTATGACCGTGACCTGACGCCGCGCTTTACGCTGCGCGTGGTGGAGGCGGATTACGTGCATACCCATACATTCGACGCTAGTCAGAACGATGTTCGCGTCTCAACCGGATTGATTTTTCATTTTGGCCAGATTGGCCACCGTCCCAAACTGTGAACCAAGCGAATTGCATCTCGAACGTGGAAACCTCGGAAACCATGCTGCTAAGACCTGTTAAGACTTTCATTTTCCCTGAAGAGGCTCGATTGCTGCCGAGTGCGAGATTGTCCCTGGTGCTGATTGTCGTGGGATTGGCGGCCTTGGTGGGCTGCGGTTCGTCCTCCAATCACACCGCCTACGTCACGGTGCCGACCTCGAATGCCGTGGCAGCCTTCCGCATCGATAACTCTTCCGACCGCTTCACCACGATCGTAGGATCGCCTTATCCAGCGGGGACCTCGCCGTCATCGGTTCTCGTTCATCCTTCCGGGCGGTTTGTCTACGTGGCCAATCAGGGCGAGGACAATATTGAGCTGTTTTCCATCGACAGCACCATCGGTTCGCTTCTGGAGGTGAAACCTCGAACCTTGACCGGGCGAGCCCCAACTTCGCTCGCCATGGACTCCGCGGGTACCTTTCTTTTTGCGCTCAACCAGATCTCCAGCAGTATTTCTTCTTATTCCATCGCGGCCAGCGGGGCACTCTCTCCGGTCGCTGGATCCCCGCTCTTCATATTTCCCAACCCGGTTGCGCTGGCGCTTACTCCTTCGGGGAAGTTTCTTTACGTGGTGAACGCCAATTTGGCGTCGGTTTTCGCCTACACCGTGACCTCAGGAGTTGTGCAACCGGCAGGTCCTCCAGTTAAGGTTGGCGCTGGACCGCTGGCCATCGCGGTTGATCCCGCGGAGAAATTCGTCTTTGTCGGGAACGTGTCCGACAACACGGTCTCGGTTTTGTCCATCGATTCGAGTACGGGAGCTTTGACCGCGTTGGGCACATCCTTTACCGGGATCCGACCCGTGTCCCTAGCAGTTTTGGGTAAGTTTCTGTATGTGGCCAACCAGGGAGGGAGCACCATTTCTGCTTTTTCGGTGGATCCGGCCACCGGTATTCTCACTCAGATTGCGACCTCGCCGTTTAGCAGCACCGGCACTCCTTCGTTCATCGTGATCGATCCCAACGGCAAGTTCATGTATGTGGGCAGCCAAAGTGGGAACACCATTTCAGTGATGTCGATCGATTCGGGAACCGGAGTTCTTACCTCCAGTTCGGAGTCCGGATCGACCATCAACCCACCGACCTCGATGTCGGTCACAAAGTAGAGTTTTTGGATCGCACGACATTGGTCACATAGCTTTGCCTTGCTAGCATTACTTTCGTGAAGGTGGGCTAGCCTCTCGCATGATCAATTTCGGAATCGTCGGTTTCGGGCTCCACGCAGTGAAGCGACTGATGCCCGGTTTTGCTTTGGCCGGCAATTGCCGCGTGGCTGCTCTCTCCCGCCGCGATCTGGCAAAGGCACAGCAATCTGCCAAGCAATACGACATCCCCCTGGCCTTCGATTCGGCCGAAACGTTATGCAGCTCTCCAAAGGTGGACGCGGTATTCGTGGCCACGCCAAACGCATTTCACCTGCAGGACGTGTTGACGGCCGCTGCCTGTGGCAAACCCGTGTTGTGTGAGAAGCCAATGGCACTCCATGCCAGCCAATGCCAGACGATGGTGGAAGCCTGCAGGAAGGCAAACGTTCTGCTGGGAGTGGCCCAGGTGTTTCGCTTTGAAGAAAGCACCGCGTGGTTCCGCCGAAACCTGGCCTCGGGAAGCATCGGCAAACCTGTTTTTGCGCGCTCGGAGTTTTCCTTTCCCGGCGTTCATGGACACGCCCGTACCTGGATCAACGATCCCGCAGTCGCAGGGGGCGGACCGGTTGCAGACGTCGGCGTGCATTGCATCGACGCATTGCGCTTCATTCTTCAAGATGAGGTGCTGCGAGTAAGTGCTCGCGAGATTCCGGGGAATGCTCCGGGTGGCGTTGAAGCCGGGGCCACGCTGCTGCTGGAGTTCTCCCGCGCAACCCTGGCCACGATCATGGTTTCATTCCGCGCCGAATACCGGACACCCTTCGAGATAGTGGGGGAGACCGGCTCCTTGCGCGCCGACAATGCGCTGAACGTCGAGCGCCCCATCCACCTGGAATTGCGTCGGGGGGGAGCCGTGGTCGAGACCAGCACGGCCTCAAATCAACTGGCATACGCCCGGCAGGTGGATGCCTTCGCCGCCGCCGTCGAAGGCAAAGCAGATTTTCCGGTTCCCGGCGAAGAAGGCTGGCGCAATCAGGAGGTCCTCGACGCCGCCTACCGAAGCATGAAGAGCGGTCGAACTGAAGAGGTGCAGAGCGATAGTTAGACTATTCTCTCTCCAGGCTCAATGACCTATCGAACGACTATCTGCCCCACTCTCCGCCACCCCAGCCTTTGAACATCGCGCCGTCCACGGTGCTGCTTTCGCGGTATTCGAAGGTGCGTTCCTGCCCGTTCAGCCCCCGGGCATAAATCCAGAGTGTCTTAATGTGCCCGTGATCGGGATCCACGCCGAACGTGCTGTTGCCCATGCGGAATGCGCGATCCGCGCGCGCCAATTCCCGCAACTGGTTGGTCACATCAACACGATTGCGATCCGTACCATATTCGGCTCGTAAGATGACATATTCGCCGGCGTCGCCGCTGCCCTCGTGAAATCCTCCACCCGCCCAACCTCCATTCCAACCTTCATGGCCCCAATCGCCGCGGCCCCAGGCTTTGAACTGCGAACCATCGACGGTGCTGCTCTCGCGATACTCGAACATGCGCTCCCGTCCATCCGGCCCACGGGCATAGATGCGGAGGGTCTTGATGTAGCCAGGATCGGGATCCACCCCGAAAGTGCTGTTTCCCATGCGGAAGGAATAGTCAGCGCGCGCCAGTTCGCGCAGGCGATCGGTGACGTCCACATGGTTGCGCTCGGTCCCGTATTCGGCGTGAAGGATGACGTACTCGCCGGAGTCGCCACCGCCTTCATGAAAGCCGCCTTCTTCCCTGCCCCAGCTGCCGCTGCCCGAGCCCACAAACTGAGAGCTGTCCACCGTACTGCCTTCACGATACTCAAAGGTCCGAGTTTCTCCATGCGGGCCGCGGGCAAAGACGCGCAGCGACTTCAAATTGCCGTGCGACGGGTCGATACCGAAAGTGCTATTCCCCATGCGAAATGCTGCGTTGTTGCTGACTTCCTGGCGCAGCCGCTGAGTAACGTCCACACGCTGGTTGCCATAGCCATAATCGGCTCGCAGGATTTCGTACTGCTGAGCCGCCGCCATCAAGCCCGAGCAGACGGTAAGGAAGGTTACGGCGATTGAAAACCTCAACGTTTTCGAAATACGCATAAACAAGTCTCCTGAGTTTGACTCCAAGTCGCTCTACTGATGTCTACTCCTTCGGGTTATTGAGCGCCAGCTTTGGGGGGATTCCTTTCGCCTCGACAATCGCCCAGTGCCACTCCTGATCGGGGTCCAGGTTTGCCTCTACCTTTTCGCGAAAGACCGTCGTTGCAAACGGAGCGCCCGAGGCTTTCAAATGGAGAAGCACCGTCGAGTCCGGGTGTTTGTCGGCCGGGTCGGGATCCTGGACAACGGCAGGCAGCAGTTTCGGAGCGCCATAATAAGCAGTGTTGGCGTCGGAATGGCGCACGATGGTCAGACCCACAGTGATCTCTCGCAAATCCCACGAAGTGGCGTTGTAGACCGCAACCTCCAGCATGTCTCCGCGAATATTCGCGGGGCCATCCAATTTGGTGAGTTCGCTGGCCGGAAGGGCTTCCGACACAAAAGCACTCGAGATTAGGGCGGTAGTGTTCGCGTTGAATGAAAGGCTGCAGGTGCCATCGGGCGACGACATCTGAAATTGCTTGGCCCCGCCGCTCTCGAAAGACAACACCGGCTTCCCCTTCATCCGCAGGGTTTCGACTTCATCGATCACCTGGGTGAGATTATCGTTGTCGATGATTTTGGGGTCCGCGACGCTGGGCGCTGCCGCCTCCTTCACTTCCTTCAACGCTTTGTCCTGGCGCAATGTTCGGGCCAGGTCGCCCAACGACACGCCGGGATCCGACTGAGCGCGAACAGAACTCGTCATCCCCAAAAAAACCAGAAACACGCCGAGATAACGCGTATGACTCATGAAGATTGGCACACGAGAACGGAAGTTCTCCCCTAAGCCAAATTGTAGTCAGAAACCACCTTGGGAATCAGCACGGAGGGATGAACGTTGGTCGTAGAACCTTAGAGGCAAGCCCATGCGAGGAGAAAAAAGTCACGGGCGTGCGTGACGAAGTAGCCCACGCAACGGGGCAGCGCACGCCCGTGAAGAAGGGACTCACCCTACAGCAAGCCAGAGGAGCGGAAACGAGTGACCGGATCAGCCAGCGGCATGGGTTCTCGCTTAAAGATCCAGCGAGCCACCGCGAACCCCAAAGCCGCATAGCACAAATGAACAATTTTCATAAACTCACCTCCGAGAAGATGCGCTAGCACCTAAGGGGAGGCTTGATGAAGTCAAGGTAGCAAGGCCGCACCGCTAGTGCAACGCCCAAACGGGCCATAGACGTAGCACTTAAGGTTAGGAGAGTAACGCGGAAGTAACCCAAAAAGTAATATGCAAGGTTGCAAAGGCTTGCAACGGTTGTGAAACGGCAGGACTTGGGACCGCAAGACCATCGCTAGCTCTGCAGTGGATCCAGTCCGGACGGGAAACCAACACAGAAGCTCACACTTCTACACTCCCCGCAGAACGAGAAGGGCACTCCAGCCCGCAGGATAACTTGCCCCGATGCCAGTTTTTGCAGCCTCAGGCCTTTTTCAGCAGGCGGGTAATCCAGACCAAAATCACAGCGCCAACAAACGCCACAATGATGGCGCCGATCATTCCCCCACCCGGCCAGATTCCCAGCAACCCGAAGACCCAGCCACCGAGAACGCCGCCGAGAATTCCGAGGATGATGTCCACCACTACGCCGTAGCCACCGCCCTTCATCACCCTTCCAGCCAGCCAACCTGCGATCAGTCCCACCACAATCCATGCGAGAAATCCCATGCTGACCTCCCTGAGTCCGCATTAAGCAGGCTCGTCCGAAAATGTACGCCTGGTTTCGCCAATGCTCAAGCGCTATTCATCTGGAACCGCCTGAATCCGCCAGCAGTCGCATGTACCCCAAGCCAACTCCGCCGGACGCGACTCATGGAGGGACTTAGGTGATGAAGTTGGTTAAGGGCTCCGTCCGGCTAGCTGGTACTAAAGTAGCGCAGCATGCTGATTTGTTGAGAGTCGCGAAGAGGCGGGTTTCTCCGTTCCCTACAATCTTCTCTGCAACCTGCGCGCCGCTCATAATTTTCATCGCACTCGCTAGCTATCGCGCGAAAGAGCTCGACTTCATTGTGCTCTTGCTGTGTCATCAGATTCCCCCTCTACAGAGTCTGTACAATTCCTTAAACTGTACTCGCGAGGTCAAAACCCGTCTGTACAGTTTTGCTCAGTTCGATTGGCGAGGGTGTTGGAATTGCGGTGGGGGCGTAATCGTGAGTCGGGCAATGTGCGGGGCGCCGATTACACGCCGAAACTCACACGGGCCGAAGGCGGCCTCCTTGCCTCGGCACCCGGCACCTTCGCATTACTTTTGGGGTTTATTCCTGGGTGGGCGGGGCCCAGTTCGTGTCGCTATTGCGGGTATCTTTTTCTCGCCAGTAATGAGGGGCTCAGCCTCTATCGGACGCTGCTCTTGCAGCTTGCGGAACAAAGCATCGAATTGCTTCTTGTTGCGCTTCATAAGAATGCCTGGCATGTTAAAAGACTACGATTTCGACTTCAAGAGTCCCTGTTGCTAGCCCGTCGCCGTGCGCCGCAGGCCAGGATTTCGCAGCGATGCCCATGAGGTTTTACCCGCGTCGCGCCTGTTTACTCTCCAGCCTACGCCGCCGACCGCATGGCTTGGCCCGGCTCTGCCGCTTGCTCGGTGCTACCTGCCAGATTTCTTGCCCGTAGACCATCCATCAACCGCTCGTCTTCTGCGATTAGCTGCGGGCTTCTTGGTCTTCCACCACTTTGGATTTCAAGCAGTCTCTGCATCAACTGGGCGTACTGGTTCATGTGATTCCTCAAACGCTGGAAAGATCATAAGAAAGATCTGAGCCCAGGAAAGGTCAAAAGTGATCACAATGACGAATTGGCCCTATTCCCGACTCTCCACGGCCGAGTTGAGCCGGACGACGCACGAAACGTGACGAAACACTGCAGGAGGTATGTTTTAGGTTCTGCTTGCCGGTCCAGCATTGTTCGTTCAGGACTAACGCGGACAATCGATAAATGATGCTATCACGCCATGGCGATCAGAGCCCCCTTTCAGGCCCAAGCAGCGCCACACCGAAGTAAAGCAGAACTCCTGTGGGACCGTGATTGGACGGAGTGTCCGAGTTGTCACCGCACACGGGCGAGGCCGCCCGCGCCTGCGCTTGATGTAGACTTCCCCTTTCCGCCAATTACTGCGGGAAACGGAGACTGCCGATGAGTTGGGCGAGCAAACTGGCGAAGGCTTACCGGGTCGAGGATGGCGCGAAGTTCCGGCTGAAGGATTTCGATCCGGGCGACACCGGGAAAATAGACTCCAAAGAACATGCCGAGAAACTTCTGGCGGCGGGCATTGCTTCGCTCTCCGAGTTGCAGGACAAACTTTACGCTCAGGATCGCTGGGGTGTATTGCTCATCTTTCAAGCCATGGACGCCGCCGGCAAAGATGGCGCCATCAAGCACGTGATGTCGGGCGTCAATCCGCAGGGTTGCCAGGTTTTTTCGTTCAAGCAGCCCTCGACGGAGGAAATGGATCACGATTATCTATGGCGTACCATGCAGCGGGTGCCGGAGCGAGGACGGATCGGCATCTTCAATCGGTCTTACTACGAAGAAGTGCTGGTGGTCCGGGTACATCCTCAGTTGTTGAAGAATTCAAGAATTCCTCAGTCTCTGATAACTAAGGATATCTGGACGGAGCGGTTTCAGGACATCCACAGCTTCGAGCGTTACATGTGGCGCAACGGGATCGTCACTCGGAAGTTCTTTCTCAATGTTTCCAAGAAGGAACAGAAGCGGCGTTTCCTGGATCGGCTGGAGCATCCGGAAAAGAACTGGAAATTTTCCTCGGCGGACGTCCGCGAGCGGGATTGCTGGAACGACTATATGAAAGCCTACGAGGACATGATCGTCCACACGGCGTGCGCGCATGCTCCCTGGTACGTTATCCCGGCGGACAACAAGTGGTTCACTCGGCTGGCTGTGGCAGCGGCAATCGTGGAGACACTGGAGGATCTCAAGCTGGCTTATCCCGTGGTCGATCCCGATAAACGTAAGGAGTTGCGTGCCGCGCAGGCCCTGCTCGAAGGCAGAAAAAAGGCATAGCCGCGCAAGCACACCACGAAGTCCGATCCCCCGCATCACGAGGGATGACACCGAAAGAGTGTTTCTGTGCATTCCCGCACAGAATCCTTTCGCCAGACGTATCCAGACGGTAAACTGGCATTTCAACCTTTTTCCCAGGAGAGATGAAAGCAATGAACTTGGTCAAGCTGACTGGCGGTAGAACTGCGTTAGTTGGTTTCTTGTTGCTGTCCGTTGTTGGTGTGACCTTCGCACAGCGAGAGACAGAGAGGCAGCGCAAACCTGCTGAACTTCAAAGCGCATCGCAGAAGACTCCTCCCGAGGCCGCCGACCAGGAAGATCCTGAGTTCAAAGGCATGAAGTATCGAGTGATCGGGCCATTCCGCGGTGGGCGGTCGCTGACTGCGTCGGGCGTGGCAGGCGATCCCGACACCTATTATTTCGGCTCGTCCGGCGGGGGCGTCTGGAAATCCACGGATGGCGCCATGACCTGGGTTCCGGTATTCGACAAGCAGAGTGTCTCTTCCATCGGAAGTCTGGCGGTGGCTGCTTCCGATCCGAACGTCGTCTACGTGGGCACGGGCGAAGCGTGCATTCGCGGCAACATCTCGCATGGCGATGGAGTCTTTAAGACAATGGATGGCGGCAAAACCTGGAAGAATGTCGGCCTGCGCGATACGCGGGCGATTGGCAAAATAATCGTCGATCCGAGGAACCCGGACGTTGCATACGTAGCGGCGCTGGGACATCCATTCGGCCCCAACAGCGAACGTGGAATTTTTCGCACCACCGACGGCGGGGCGACCTGGGAAAAGGTCCTCTACAAAGACGAGAACACCGGCGGAATCGACATCGCGTTTGATCCGCACAACTCTCACATTCTTTTCGCATCGCTATGGGAAGCGCGGCGCTCGCCGTGGGGCTTGTCGAGCGGCGGTCCGGGCAGCGGACTTTATCGTTCGAACGACGGTGGAACCACATGGAAACACCTGCAGGAACATGGCCTGCCCAAGGGGCCTTACGGGCGCATCGGCATCGCCGTGGCCGCCAGTTCCGAAAGAGTGTATGCGCTCATCGAAGCGGCCGAAGGTGGTCTCTACCGCTCCGACGACAGCGGCGAGACCTGGCAACTGGTAAACAATGACCGCGCCTTCTGGCAACGCGCCTGGTACTACATGCATGTCGTGGCGGATCCGCAGGTGGCCGACGTGCTTTATATCGCGAATGTGGATTTTTACAAGTCGAGCGATGGTGGGCGCACCTTCAACAAAGTTAAGGTTCCGCATGGCGACAATCACGGGATGTGGATCGATCCGGGTGATCCTACGCGAATGATCGTTTCCAATGACGGCGGTGTCACCGTGAGCGTGGACGGCGGCAAAAACTGGACTCGTGAGGACAACCAACCCACGGCGCAGTTTTATCATGTGATCACCGACAATCGAACCCCTTACTACGTTTATGGCGCCCAGCAGGATCTGGGCACGGTGGCAATCACCAGCCACAGCGATGACGATGCGATCGGGCGTCCTGACTGGTATTCGGTTGGAGGTGGAGAAGCCGGGTATATCGCTCCGTATCCGCCGGATCCCAACATTGTTTACGCGGGGGAATACGAAGGCGTGATTACCAGCTTCGACAAGCGCAACGGACAGACTAAGAATATTTCCGTACAGCCTGAGATAAGCGATGGCGGTGGGGCGGCGCAACTGGCGCACCGTTTTCAGTGGACAGCGCCGATCCTGATCTCGCCACACGATCCCAATACGCTCTACCATGCCGGCGAGCGGCTGTTTAAAACCACCGATGGCGGCATGCATTGGGAGGCCATCAGTCCCGATCTCACTCGCAATGACAAGAGCAAACAGCAGGTGTCGGGTGGCCCGATCGACAAGGATGACTCCGGAACGGAATATTACGACACGATTTTCGCGGTCACTGAATCACCGCTGGTGAAAGGCTTGATCTGGGCGGGCGCCGACGATGGACTGGTCCACATTACCCGCGATGGCGGAAAAACCTGGACCGACATCACGCCGAAGGACTTGCCGGATTGGAGCCGCATCAGCCTGATCGATGCCTCGCCACATGATGCGGGAACCGCGTACATGGCGGTCGACCGGCATCAGTCCGACGATATGCGGCCCTACATTTACAAGACCAGCGACTATGGCAAGACCTGGACGAAGATCACGAAAGGGATTCCGGAAAACACATTTGCTCGCGCGGTTCGCGAAGATCCAAAGAAACGCGGCTTGCTGTATGCGGGTACGGAGACCGGCGTATACGTGTCGTTCAATGACGGGGCTGACTGGCGTCCCCTGCAACTCAATTTGCCCACGGTGCCGGTTCACGATCTGGTGGTGAAGAATGACGATCTGGTCGTGGCCACGCACGGGCGGGCGTTCTGGATTCTCGACGATGTTTCCCCGCTCCGCCAGTACAGCGATGAAATTGCCAAGCGCGATGTCCACATCTACACCCCGGCGACCGCCATGCGCTTCCAGAACTCATCCGACGATCCCCCCAAGCCGGTGCTGGCTGGCCAGAACCCTCCGCCCGGAGCGCTGATTTACTTCTTTCTGAAAGAGAAGCCCAAGGGCGAAACCACCATTGAGTTCCTCGACCCGGCTGGCAAAGTGATTCGAAAATACTCCAGCAACCGCACCAAAGACCTGGACGAGCCTCTGACTCCCGAGGCTAAGAAACCGGAGAAAGAGATCAAGCCGGACGTTGGGCTCAACCGCTTTGTCTGGGACATGCGCTATGAGGGCAGCAGTCACGTACCCGATTACTATCTTTGGGAATACACCAACGGAAGCCGTGGGCCTCTGGCGATGCCCGGCACCTACCAGGTCCGTCTGACCGTCGATGGCAAAAGCCAGTCCGCGCCTTTTGCGGTCACCCTGGATCCGCGGGTAAACGTGTCGCAGGCGGATTTGCAAAAGCAATTTGATTTACTCATTCAGATACGCGACGAGCTCACGCGGGTTTACGACGCCGTCAACCAGATTCAGGATGTGCGCGCTCAGGTAGACGGACTGAAAAAGCGGCTGCCGGGCAACGCCAATGCAAAAGAGGTGCTCGCAGCCGCCACGCTGTTCGATGGAAAGCTGGTGGCAGTGCGCGACGATCTGGCGCAGATGCTCATCCGGTCGAATGAGGATTCACTGGCCTATCCACAAAAAGTCGACACCAAGCTGGCCGGCTTGGCGATGGCAGTCGGAGTGGGCACGGATTCTGCTCCTACCGAGGCCGCCTATGCGGTGTTCGACAAACTGAAAAAGCAGGCCGACATTTCCATCGCACGTTGGGTGGAAGTGCAGAAAACGAGTCTGGCGGACTTTCAAAAAATGGCGGCTGGGCAGAACATCCAGGCCATCGTGGTTCCGGTGGTCGAAGACTCGGGAGCTGCGGGAGAGGGTCCGAAGTAAGGCGCAGATGGACCACGCACCTCAGGGGTTACAGCACAGAGGTCCGGCCACTCGCCGCTAGAGACATGATTTCCTGAAGGTATTATGCAATGACCCTACGGCGTGATCTCGTACACTACGCCCTGATTGGAAGTGCCGCCGAAGATGGCGGTGCCGTACAGGTGCTTCCCGGATTTGTCGAAGATCAGAGCGCCGGCGGGTTCGGCGCCATCGTTTCCGTCGGTGAATCGGTGCAGAACACTATAGGTCCATTTGCCATCGGCACCGGGAGTAAGCTTGTAAACCACGCCGCACCCGCCACTGCATTTGTCGATGCCACCCGCCGCCGTGCCGTACAGATTGCCTGCTCCGTCGAAGACCATCGTGGTTACTGGGCCGCTACCGTTTATGAACTGAGCAAAGTCGTAGAGGATGGTGTGCTTCCAGTGGCCGTTCGCGCCGGGGGTTAGCTTGAAAACCGTTCCCCCGCCCTTCGGGCCTCCTTCCTGAGTGGTGCCATACAGATTGCCCTTGGCGTCGAAGACCAACCCTGTGACCGGTTGGCTACCATCGGCTCCTTGAAACGAATGCAGCACAGATTCCTTCCATCCGGACGCGGTGTGGGTGAGCTTGAAAACGACGCCATCCCCGTTGCCTGTGCCTCCGCCCGAAGTCGTGCCGTACAGGTAGCCCTTCATGTCCCGGACAAGTTCGGCATAAGATCCCCCGCCGTCATTCTTGGTCGCGGGAAAGCTATGCAGTATGGTCTCGATCCAATTTCCATTCGATTGCGGACTCAGCCTAAAAGCAATACCTCCTCCATTCGGGCTACCATCCCGAGTGGTACCGTAGACGTTCCCGGCCTGGTCCAGAGTCACGCGGGCAAAGGGGTCCGCCCCGTCATGGCCGTTCAAATAGAAGCTGTACAAGACATGGAGCGTCCAACCATGGACCGTGGATACGTTAGGCGACAGCTCAAAGACCGTGCCGGAGTCATGAGCACCGCCGTTCTCAGAGGTGGCGTAGAGATTGCCTGCCGAGTCAAGAGCCAGCCCGTCGAGCAGAGCGGACCCCTCGTTGAGCGTGAGGGTGTACAGAGAACTGTAGGTCCAGCGGCCTCCCGACGATGGCGACAATGTGAAGATCGTGGCGTCGGCGCTACCACCGCCCGGTGTCGTGCCGTACAGATTTCCGGCGGAGTCGAGGGCCATGCCACCGTAAGGGAAACATTCTCCGGGATGGCATTTAAAGCTATGCAGTACCCGAAATCCCGGGCCGGCTACGGCATGGCTTGTCAAAAATAGAACGATGGACAGCAGGGCGAGGGCCTTGGGCAAGGTCGGGTGCAACTCATTTCGCGACATAAGATTGGCCTCGGCGGTCGGTAGGGATACGCTCCCCACGAGCCAAGACTTTACCACCAAAATGACCCGCGGACACCGGTTTTTTCAGAGAATCCAGCGCCCGCGCGATACGGTCGTTAGGCACCTCAATTGCTCGGTTCAAAAGCATCGTCGTCCGGATCTACCGCCCCGGTGTAGTTTGGGAAACAGGTGGTGTCCGGACTGATGAAGCAGCTTGCCGGGACGGGAGAGGCGATCGGCGTGAAGGAACGGGCCGTCTGAAGGCTGTAGAACTGGGGATCTAGGGGCTGGGCGAAGACATCGGCGTACTGGCCGTTGCCAAAAATCTTACCCAGGCTAAAATTCAATTCTACGTACCAGCCTCCCCAATCGTCCCAGACAATGAGGACGACGGTGTTATCCCCACGTGGAACCCTTCAACGTGTTGCTGAACACTCAAAACAATCCCTACACCGTGCGGGGTTGCGGTTATGTGTACGGCTTTCGGGTGCCGTTCATGTTCGTCTCAGCCTATACGCCGCAACACTTCGTCTCAGGCACGGTCACCGGGAGCGGCAACACGTGTCCCAACGGGCACACAGTTTTGCTACGACTTCGGTAGCATTTTGGAGTTCCTAAGTAATTACACTGGCACCTATTCGCTCGCCGACTTCTTTGGCGCGCAATCTCACAGTTTCACATGGATCCAGGGGTTGCGAGGGGCCCGGCTGTGGCTACGCCGAAAGCGGAGCGACAGTTCTGCGGATTATCCTTCAGAATTTTCGGATGCCAGGAAAAACCCGCTTTTTGTCCAGTTCCTGGACAAAAGTGACACGAGGTTTGCTACGTCGCACAGCAGGGGCTGAAAATCAGTGGCGGCCGCACCGCCGGGGCTGATCCCCCTAGCTTCCCGTCGCGGCAAGCGGTTCGTCGGTACGAGAGATGGGCCGGGCGCATTCTACGGCGATGGCGAACATCTTCTCCGCGGGCTTCTCGGTGACCCGCGCGTCGACCCTCACGACTTTGCCTTCGCCCACGAACTGAATCGGACGGGCTGCCTGCGGGGTGCGCACGATCATGCGAAAACTCACCGCCGCATTCTGCGGAATCATCAAAGAAGTTTCCAGCAGCAATCCGCCGATGCTGATGTTCCTGCTGATGGCCTCGAGTTCAACGATCGAGTCAGCGGAATATATCTTCAGGCGAACCGGATATTGCAGGCTGAAGCGACGATGCTTGCGCTCCTGCATGGGGGATGACCGGACAATGTCGCTGATTTTTTTCATAACACGAGAACCTTCCAAGGCCAGGCCTGGATGCTAATCGGGGTTGCGCCCATGCCAAAGAGCACGAAAGGACGCTGTCCGGGAGGCCAGGTGCGGACATGGTGGCGCATGGCCGTTTTCGCGTAGGCAAAACTTGAAGTACGCGAGCATGATCCGAGGCTCAAACTCGGGCTGGCGATTGGAAGCGCGGGTGTGAATTTAGCCCAGGGTCGGATATGGCCCTCTGCGGCCACTGGCACGTCCTTCCGCGACCTACCCCCTGTCCGGTTTCGAGTTCAGACTACGTTTTCATGCCCGCTCAGTAGATCGGGAGAAGCAACAGGTCTTTTAACTATGAAACAGTTCCCTGCTCGTTGGACCGTGCCCGTTGTCCTTCTTGCCCTGGTGAGCATGCTGGGATGCCAGGGCCTTAGCAGCGCAAACAAGACGACCACGCCTCCACCCAATCAACAGACCCCGAAGCCGGGCGACCTCACCGTCACTCCCGCGAGCATCAGTTTCAGCAACGTGAAGGTTGGAAACAACCAGAGCCAGCCTGCGACCTTGAGCAACTCCGGCGGCTCCAGCATCACCGTGAACACGGTGACGGCAACAGGAACAGGCTTCAGCGTGAGCGGCCTCAGTTTGCCACTCACTCTGGCGGCTGGTCAGAACCAGGCTTTCAATGTCATCTTTACTCCTCAATCTTCCGGAACCGTCCAGGGAAAGCTGGCCATCGCGAACACCGGTTCGACTCCCACGGTAAATATTGTTCTCACCGGCGGGTCGCAGACCGTCGGCAATCTGAGCGCGAGTCCGTTGAGCCTTGATTTCGGAAGTGTTCTGGTGGGCGGCAATCAGCCGCTTTCCGAAACTCTGACCAACACCGGCGGCTCCAGTCTGACCGTCACTCAGGTGAACGCCACGGGGACAGGTTTCAGCGTCAGCGGATTGAACTTGCCATTGACTTTGGGAGCAGGACAGAGCCAGCCCTTCAACGTGACCTTTAGTCCGTCCACAACCGGCAAGAGCTCAGGGAACCTGGCAATCGTGAACGATTCCAGCCCCAGCATCAATGTTCCCTTATCCGGAAACGGGCTGGCGGCCGGCGCCCTCACGCCCAGTCCATCGAGCCTGGGCTTTGGAAATGTGCAAATCGGCAACAACCAGCAACTGACCGAGACTCTGACCAACTCGGGCGGCGTCAATGTAAACATCTCGCAGGCTACGCTCTCGGGAACCGGTTTCAGCATGAGCGGCCTGAATCCTCCCCTGGTCCTCACGCCCGGACAACGATTCACCTTCACGGTTACGTTTACACCGCCCTCCCCCGGAAACTACAGTGGAAGCATTTCGGTTGTCTCGGACGCTTCGAACCCGAATCTGGCGATACCGCTCAGCGGGACCGGCACGCCGCTACCTCAAGGACAGTTGAGCGTAGCTCCCACCAGCATCGATTTTGGCAACGTGACGGTAGGCACGCCAGCCGTGCGAACCGGGACGCTTAACGCAACGGTTGCGGCGGTCACGGTGTCTTCCGGGACGGTGAATGGCTCGGCGTTTGCGCTCAGCGGCATAACCTTCCCAGTCACCATTCCGGCGGGCCAGCATGTCCAGTTCACGATGACATTCACGCCTACAGGAAATGGTGTTGCGTCGGGAAGTGTGTCGTTCGCCAGCAATGCATCGAACTCTCCGACGGTCGAATCCCTTACCGGTACAGGCGTACCCCCGGCACAACACAGTGTCGACTTGTCGTGGAATGCCAGCACGTCGCAGAATATAACCGGCTACAACATTTATCGGGGAATCAAGTCGGGCGGACCATATTCAAAGATCAATTCGGTTCTGAATGCCAGCACTCTCTACACCGATACAACGGTGATCGACGGCCAAACCTACTACTACGTAGTAACCGCGATGAATTCCAGCAACCAGGAGAGCGGCTACTCCAATCAAACCCAGGCGGTAATCCCTGGGCCATAGCGTCAAGCTGGGGTGAAGTCGCACTTTCTTCCTGACCTAAAGGTTGAGCGCCTCCGAGAAAACTCCGTTCCCGGTGGCGCTGCCCGTCTGCCGCACCCTCTTTATTTCCATCCAGGTTCTTGCATTTCTTAATGTGTTTCTTTAATCTATCGGGGCTTTTAGTCAGAAAGGATGCGCCTTAGCTAAGAGTGTGGCGGTCGGTGTCAGCGGCATGTACTGCTGAGACCTTCCTTATTCAAGCAGAAACCTGAACAATCTCGCACCATGCGGCTCCCCTACGCACTTCCCCGTTTTCCGGTTGGTTCAGCCGTCTTCGCCATTTTGCTCGCATTCGTGCACCTTGGATGGGCAGTGGAAGCTACCACGAAGCCTGATCTGCCTGGCGCGCCGACCGCCCCCATACTGTTTTCACCCGCGAATCTGCGTTTCGGGCAAGTGACGGTCGGCAAGGTGAGAATTCAAACGGTCACAATCACCAACGTGGGCGAATCGGATCGCAGGCTTCTTCGCGTGGTGACTGAGGGAAAGGGTTTTACCTTGAGCGGACTGGATTTGCCGTTGACGCTGTCGAAGGGCGAGAGCTTCACATTCCGCGGCATATTTGCGCCGGGGTTTCATGGCGCGGCTCGCGGAAGTATTTCACTGGTCTGGGAGAATCCGGACATCAAGAACCCGGTTCCGATTTTGGGGATGTCTGGTATCGGGGCTGATGAAGAGCTGACTGTTGATCCCACGTCGATGAACTTCGGCGCGGTGCCGGTGGGATCGACCTCAATCTTGGCAGGAAAACTTACCGCTCCTGGCTCAGCGGTTACGATTTCTTCCGCAGTCTCGAGCAACAGCCAATTTACCTGCACTGGGCTGTCTTTCCCGTTGACCATTCCGGCCGGAGGCAGTCAGGATTTCATGGTGGTGTTCTTGCCTCAATTCAGTTCTGCGGCATCGGCCACTCTTTCCTTCCTCGATGATGCGGGCAACACCTTGGCGGTAGAAAACCTGACCGGGAGCGGAATCGTCCTGCAGAATTACTTCGTCGATCTATCGTGGAACGCCAGTACCTCCCAAGATGTGATTGGCTACAACGTCTACCGCGGCAACACCTCGGGCGGCCCCTACCAGAAACTCAACTCCGTGCTGGACGCAAGCACCGTGTACACCGACACTTCCGTAGCCGATGGAGAGACCTACTATTACGTATCGACGGCGGTCAATTCGGACGGGCAGGAGAGCGCCTACTCCAACGAGGCGCAGGCTGTGATTCCGGGGAATGCGAATGCAGGCGGGCGAGGCCGAACGGTTATTCGCGCGACATTCACGCGAAGAATCGCCGCGGACAGGCCGGTTCTGCCGCATCACTAAGATTCGGCCGGATGGGTTACGGACAGTGCTCCACTCCCGCTAAGCGACAGCCGGATCTCTTACGCAGCCATTTTGCCCGCCCCAACTGCCTGACCGCCCGCCAGGGTGAGAGCCCGGAGTTGCGAGGCCATGCAGATCACGAAGAGCATCACGCTGACCTCAAACAGGTTTCGCTTGTTCACGCTCAACGCGGTGAAGAGGGACCTTGCAATGTTAAGGTGCACCAATCCCCCGGACACGAGCGAGATCCAACCCAAATAGTAAGTAATCCTTCCGACTAACTGCAGACGAGCGAAGTGGCCCATGATCAAAGCCTCCTGACGTTTATCAAATTCCAATCTGGGGCCCATGCCAGAGTGTTCCCCAAATGCCACGCATTCTACACCTCATGTCCATTAAAAGGGGCTTTGCCACCACAATCCCTCGCCACGGCCTGGGCATCCGTACCCCTTGAAGTACCCTAAGGCGAAGGAATCATGGCCCGAACCTCATTGGAGGGGGCACTCTCTTTACCGGTCGAATCCACAGCCCTGGCCACGTAGAAGTAGACCATTCCGGGCTGTACGGAGCTGTCAACGTAGTTAGTGTTGGGGACTGGTTGCGTATTGATTTTTG
Organism: uncultured Acidobacteriota bacterium; assembly: GCA_963788605.1. Taxonomy (GTDB): domain Bacteria; phylum Acidobacteriota; class Terriglobia; order Terriglobales; family Acidobacteriaceae; genus JABDBE01. The sequence continues at coordinate 392,238 of CAWBHD010000002.1, forward strand.
TCAGGCCTGCCGTATCGCGACGGTATACGTTATAGCCAGCTACTGCGGAGGTGCTGGCCTTCCAGGATAAAAGCACTGAGTGTTGCGGCCCAGAGGGCGCGCTGGCCTTCATCTGCGCAGCGGGAGATTCTGGCGAGTGGCTGAGGATCTGCCGGACTCCGGCCATCGCCCTTAATATTCCGGTGTGACGGTGGGTGCCGAGTTGAAAACCCAACCACGCCAGAGCCAGCGCGATTAGTCCAAGAGCGATCTTCGAAGCGTTCAGCGATTTCAACCCGAGCCCTCGTAAACCTGGCGGAATTCCCGGCAGCAGTGTACCTCCAATCTCATGCCTGGTTGCTGCGATCTTCGCTCGATAGACTTCGGTAGCGCGCACGAGGGAGGCCTCGCGGGCTCGATCAAATAGCATCCGTGCGCAAGATTATGCACACAGCCCTATCGCTGTGGATTCTTGCTTTCAAAGCTAAATCACTGAATTTGAGGCGGTAAGCCACCCAACCGCGAGCCGACTCATGGGTTGGCCAATTGCGAATGTATTGGTAGGGGAAGCCAATCCGGAACGATTGAAGGACCTACCGATTATGCGCTTAAGCTTCTTATTTGCAACACTGTGGCGGAATGTAGGGGGCATAATCCTGGTGGCGCTCCTGGCGGGGACTGCCGCCGCCCAGGGAGCATCCATAGCGGCGCTTAATGATGATCCGTTAAGCTTCGGTACGCCCAACATCGATTCAGCCATTCCGAGTGTAGGGGCGGTGTCGCCGGTAGTCGCCAGCGCACTCCCCGAAGCGCCTAGCCAACACCGATTTTGGGACACCCAGAACCGGGTCCTGTTTGCGACGGTTGCCGCTTTGAGTGCGGCGGACTTCGCCGTCACTCGCGCCAATCTGCAAAATGGGGGCAAAGAACTGAACCCAGTCACTCGCGTTTTCAGCGGCAGTACGGCAGGGTTAGCCGCCAACTTCGCGGGCGAAACCGCGGGCATCATCGGACTGAGCTATTGTTTCCACAAGACTGGACATCATCAACTGGAGCGAATTACGCCTCTGTTTAACATTGGTGCTTCGTCGTTTGCGGTTGTGTATGACCTTAGCCACCGCTAGTAGCCAGCGGGTGGGGCTGGAAAAAGAGTGGTTCGATTCCGGACGTGAAATCCCACAAACGGACGTTCCCTGCGCGGCTACTGATTTCTTCTCGTGGAAAAATACTGAATAAGCGGCAGTTACAAGGTTGAGTGGATGGCAACACTCGTGCCGGTCTCTCCCAGCCCGAATTGCGCCCTGATGGGAGAGTTCCATGCGCCGAACCGAACGAATGCGACAGCCCGCATCCAGCCAGATTACCTGGGATGAAATTCGAAAGTTTCAGAGTGAGGGCTGGAGGCTGACGAGCCTCGAATGGGAACGGGATGTACCCGAGGACGATCCGGCCGCCGGGAAAGATCGTGACTACGAAGATCCTCCATTTGGGTTGCGGGTTTCAGCGGACTCCCCCACTCTTGTAGAGGATCGAACCGAGAACGAAGCTATGGTGGCAATGATGGAACTGCTCATCCAGGATGGGCCGTACTCCTCTATCGCAGATGAACTGAACCGCAGAGGATTTCGGACCCGCGAGGGGTTGAAGTGGAGTCCAGTATCAGTTTTTGAAATGCTGCCTCGACTGATCGACGCGGGGCCTCGGATTCTCTCCAGCGAAAATTGGCGCCGCCGGAAACAGGAGCATCAACGCAACCTGCAACATCCAGCCGTCTGAAAACTGGATCGCTCAGGCGTCAATCCCTTTCTTCTCTCATTCGTTTTACCATTTGAAATCCTGCCGATTCTTCCCGCATGAAAAGAGTATCCTTTAACGTCTGCTCACTCTTGAGCCGGAGCAGTTGCCAGTTCGGGGTTACTCAGGCAATCTGATCTACAATTCTGATTCGGGATCTGGGGCAGAACAGCAACGCTCCCGGATAAAATACTCTGGCACGGCATTCGAACACCGGGGCAGTCGATTCGTAGAGTCCAGGAGGTTTCCATGCGCAAAGTCTTGATAATCGTCGGAATCGTAATCGTCCTGATCGTGGCAGCGGTGGGCGTGTTCGTAGCCACTTTTAACCCTAATGACTACCGGGCAACGGTACAGGCCAAGCTCGAACAGCAGTTGGATCGCAAAGTCTCGCTGGGCAACATGGAGTTGGGATTATTCCCGTTGCGCTTTAAGGTAGCCAATCTTGCGGTCGCTGAGGATCCTACTTTCAACAGCAAGCTTCCGTTCATCCAAACTCAAGAACTGAGTGTCTCGGTTAAGTTGCTTCCGCTGTTGAGCAAGTCGGTTGAGGTCGATTCGCTGAGTCTCGGGCGCCCGAATGTCGAACTCATCAAGAATGCGCAAGGGGTATGGAATTTCGCCACGCTTGGGCAGAACGCGCCGGCAGCGGCGCCTTCTGCTTCCACCAGCGGCCAGCAATTTTCTCTTGGTGAACTGGCGATCAAGGACGGACAGGTCGCGGTCACCGATCTGCAGGACCACAAACCGCGAACTGTGTACGATCACATTAACCTGACGCTTACCGATTTCACTCCCCGGGCGCCATTTAACCTCGACGCTTCCGTCCACTTGCCGGGTTCAGGAAATCAGGAAATCCGACTGCAAGGCAAAGGTGGCCCGCTCTCGCATACGGATCCGGCCAGCACTCCGTTCAAAGGGACTCTGGAGTTGAAAGGGGTCGTAATCTCGGGCTTGCAGAAATTCCTGCAAAGTCCGGCACTGGTCAACACCGATGGGGTTCTGTCTGGGCGCACCAATATCGCCAGTGAGAGTGGGAAAATCCTGGCCAGCGGACAAATGAATCTGGATAAGCCGCGACTCCGCGGTATCGACATGGGCTACCCCATTAACGCGGACTACGACGTCAGCGACGATCTGACCGAGAACGTGCTGAGGATCAATAAGGGAGCCATCAAACTAGGACCGACACCCCTGTCGATCACCGGCATCGTGAATTCCAAAACCGCGCCGGCGCAACTTTATTTGAACCTGAAAGCCAGCGATGTTTCGATCGCCGAAATCGCACGCTTGGCCGCGGCTGCCGGCATGGCATTCTCCCCCAACACCACGGTAACGGGGCGGATCAACGCGGACATACAAGCGCGAGGTGCGGCCGACCATGCGGCGTTGAACGGAACGGTGGCCGGACGCGACATCCAGGTTTCCGGGAAAGAGATTGCCAAGCCGGTCCAAGTCAAAGCCGTGAACATCACCCTGACACCCTCGGAAGTCCGCTCTGATGTCTTCAACGTAATATCGGGGGGAACGACCGCGACTGCCCAATTCGCGGTAAGGCTTTACACCAGCAACACGCCCGCAGTGGACGCCATCCTGCGCGCTCCACAAGCGGCCCTGCCCGATCTGTTGGCCATGGCCAAAGCCTACGGCGTGACTTCGCTCGACAAGGTCAGCGGCGCGGGGACTCTCAGCCTCGACATGCATGCCGCCGGTCTGCTTCAATCCCTCACTTCCGATCAGATGGTGAAAGCGCTGAACGGCACCATCAACCTGAATTTCAATAACGTGCGCTATGCCGGAGTCGATGTCGCTCATCAGTTGACCGCCTTGCTGGGGTCCGGCCAGGCAGCAAAAAAGGACCAGGGCTTCACCAACGTTTTGAAGATGACGGGAGCCATCCTGGTAAAAAATGGCATCGCCCAGACCAACAATCTTCAAGCTCTACTTGACATCGGCAATGTGGGCGCCGTGGGGACAGCCGACCTGGCCAGCCAGACGCTGAACATGCAGGTGAACGCCGTGCTGAACAAGGCATTCAGCCAGCAGTTGGGAAGCGCCGGCGTAGGCAGTATTATGAATGCTGCCTTGGCCAACAACCAGGGAGAACTGGTTATACCCGCGACCGTTACCGGCACTTTCCAGAACCCGAGGTTTGCTCCGGACGTCCAGAAAATGACCCAGATGAAGTTGAAGGGATTGATGCCTACGGCGGACAATCCGTTGGGCGGGGCTGCTTCCCTTCTGGGAGGATTGACCGGCCAAAAGGGACAACCGGCAGCCAAAGGACAGCCGCAGCAGCAAGCGGATCCGGTGAATCAGATCATGGGACTCTTTGGCAACAAGAAGAAGAAATAGGAATTGTCCTCACCAATATTGCGGCAGGCCGCCGGACCGCCGTCGCACGTGCAATTTGATGCTGGCGACTACTTTTCCATCCGCCTGGGCATTGCAGACAAGCTCGTCGACCCCGCCCGGAGCGGTTTTTGGCGAAGCAGACGTGACCAGAACGGGCAGCTGATCTCCGGCTTTCACGGTGTAACTCGCCACCCCGCCCTGGGTAGTCCATCCCTCGGGTGCCGCCAGCGTCAACGTGATCTCTCGCGATGCGGCAGTGTGATTCAGCAGCCGTAACGGGATCTCCAAGGTTGCACCCGCGGTGACCGCGATCTCTGGAACAGCAGCTCGTGGCAGATGTTGTAAGCCATGGGCTCGGCGAAAGGTTTCATAGAATCCCCATGGGCCCGCAAGCTCCACCGCGAGTCCGGGTACAGGTTCCGCTTCCGCTTCCGGGTGATGAACGAATGCAATCGCTCCCGATGTAATCCCATCGAAAACATCTCCACCAGCGCTCCCTCCGACATTCGACTTGCCGAAGGTCAGTTGGACCGGATCACTCCATCCATCAGCTCCCGCCTTCACGATTTGCTGTTCGTCCATGTTGCGCAATTTTTCGATGTAGGAGCGGTATTGCGTGAGGTGGAATTCGAATTCCTCCATGGCGATTCGCCAATATGGCAGATTGCGCGTGGGTGAAACGCCGGTCACCGGGTACTGCGGACCGCTATTCTTGAACGGTTCGGATTCCTGAGCATCCGTGAAGTAATAGATCTTCTTGGGTTGCCAGGGGCGCAGGCCTTCCAGCAGCGTTTCATTGATTCGGACCGGGTCGGCGAGTTGGGCGGGGAAAGCTGCTGGGTCGCCGGCCAAGTCAAATGCCTCTGTCGCCAATACGCCGGAAGCCTGATGATCTCCGTGATTTTCGCCGATAAAGAATCCCGGCAGCCACGTAATAATCACCTCCGGGCGCGTGAGCCGCACCATGCGAACTACATCCTCCAGCGCGGCCCCATGGTGCCAGGCGGCAAGCGATTGCAAAACATTCTGACTGGGAGTGTCACGGCCACCGAGAAACCAGACGTTGTCGACGCCGAGTTTCGTCATGGAGTGCCGCAATTCCATCTCGCGGACAGCTCCCAGGGACAACGCGCGCTCTGATCCCATGTTGTTATGGCCTGCTTCACCGTGAGTCAGATAGACAGCCGCCACGCGTTTATGTTGATCCAAAAGCTGTGCCAGGTAAGCGGATACTCCGGTTTCATCGTCGGGATGGGCGACCACCAGAAGAACGTCGGCCTTGAGGCGATCGTCCGGCTGGGCAATTGGCTGCGACGTAGGTGCTTGCGCGACGAGCGTCGCCAAGAGAAGCGGAACAATGCAGACGGCTTTTATAAGGTTCACTGGTCTCCCGTTGGACGTGCAATCCAGTACTCGAAAAACTCTGATTATTTACAGTTAGCGAATATCATTAGACGTTCGGAACCAGTCGTAAGCATCACTATTCTTACGCAGTTTATGATGAGCAGGTTTTTCGCTAACCGAAGACAGCTATGAATACAGCCTCCGACGAGGTCTTTTCCTCGCTAAAAAGCCAGTTCCTTGGGGATTTGATACGTCCCATCGATCCCGAATATGCTCACGCCCGGGGCGTTTGGAACGCGATGGTCGCTCGCGCCCCCGGCCTCATTGCGCGCTGCGCCACGGTTGCGGATGTGCAGGCCGCAGTCCGGGCAGCGGCGGCGGCGGGGATTGTCACTGCCGTACGCTGCGGCGGACATAGTCTGGCTGGTTTCAGCACCTGCGATGGAGGGCTGGTCATTGATTTGTCGAGGATGCGCCAGGTATCGGTCGCCAGTCACGGCCCGTCGCGCCCGGTTTGCCGGAGGATGTCTGCTGGGTTCTATCGATGTCGTGACCCAGCAACATGGCCTTGCATTTCCCGCCGGCGTGGTCTCTCATACCGGCGCCGCTGGCCTGGTTCTGGGCGGAGGGTTCGGCTGGCTGACCCGGCAGCATGGACTGTCCTGCGACAACGTCGAAGGCTTCAGCCTAGTCGCTGCGGACGGTTCCTTGCTCCGGGCCAATGCTGGAGAAAATCCTGAGCTGTTCTGGGCCTTGCGTGGTGGCGGCGGGAACTTTGGAGTCGTGACCGAATTCGAAGTGAAACTCCATCCCGTGACATCGGTAGTGCTGGGCGAAGGGTATGTCCGCGACGATCTCCCTGGCATCGTGCGCCGTTGGCGGGACTTCATGCCCGGGGCTCCTGACCAATTGAAGTGGAGCCTCAACTTACGCCTTGCCCCTGACGTGGACATTGTTCCTGCCGAACTTCGCGGACACCCGGTCGCGAGTGAATCGGTGCTATGGGTCGGCGATCCTGAGGAAGGCCGCCCTTACCTCGACCACGTTCTATCGCTCTGCAAACGCGTCGGGGCGACCAGGAAGGTCGTCTCCTACCTCGCGCTGCAGACCATGGCGGACAACGAATTCCCACACGGCCGCCGCTACTACACCAAGTCCGGTTACTTCAGGGCGCTCGATGACGGAAGCATCGAGAAAATGGTGCGGGCCCTGACGACCGTACCCTCGCCAATGACCCAGATTGAACTTGCTTACCTCGGCGGCGCGGCGGCGCGCGTCGGGTCCGCGGAGACCGCGTTCGGTGATCGCAGTTCGCCCTTCGTCATCAATCTGCTGGCCAATTGGTCGGACCCATCGGAGGACGCCGCCAACATCGCCTGGATTCGCAATCTGTTCAATGAACTTCGGCCTTCCATGACCCCGGGAGTCTACGTTAACTTCATGAGCGGCGACGAGAACGATCGTGTACCGGAAGCCTACCGCGAGCGCTGGGATCGCCTGATCGCGGTCAAGTCACACTACGATCCGAACAATTTCTTCCGGCTAAATCAGAATATTCCTCCGAAAGAAGCCTAGACATTTGCGGTGGATTGGGACGGTGAGGAGCTTACAAAGTGGGGCAAAACTTGCGGTGCGGATGGTTCGTGCCAAGGCGGACGCGCGGCTAACGTGGGATGGGGACGGCCGTGCCGACCCATCCGATCAGGGCAGCATCCCCAACAAGCGCAGCGTGCTCACCCCGGTCATCACGACCACAAAGAGCATCACCACATATTCCACGATGTTAGCGATCAGGCTGTTCGACTGCGCCGTTTTCAAAATGCTGGTCATAATTCGATTTCTCCCAGTAAAGCTCTTGGAACTTGTTCTCGATGTAGTTCCAGTTTGCGCGATGCACCGCCCTTCAACAATGGCTAGTTAGTGGTGCACGGTAGAACACTGGTAACCAGTGGACGGTGACTGAGGTCATTGCTCTTCCCAGACCCAGAGCTAAGCCGTGGCAATATCGACCTGTTGTCGCCGCATTTGCCTCTTTGTCCGGTCCGGACGCGTTCGAGCGGTTTAAAGCCAATTCCTTACCTTTGTAACTGGCACCGGCGCGGGTGGGCTGCGATCATCACGCAGCAACTCGGGAGAGGTCGCCATGATTGGGTTAAAAAAGATTGGTCTGATATACGTTGGAGTTTTGTCTTTCACCGCTTGGTTCACGGGCGTGGCCCGTGGCGCTGAGTCTGCGCCCCAAACGGCGCGGCAGGCCCTGGTGGAAATGCTGTTCAGCAAAACGCCAGGAACATTCGAGAAGCACCTCCCACAAGCGACCCGGGCAGCGTTGCGCAAGGCGCGGGCGGACTCGGGGACGTCCATGCTGGATGGGTTCTCAATGCTTACCGGCCGGCTTAATGCCGTGGGGCAACAACTGCAGACGTTCGAAGCTGGACCTACTCTCATGCTGATTGAGGATCCGCAGCAGCACACCAAGTTTGAAGTCACCGTGGAACGTGATGATCTGCGAGGCGAAAGCGATGAAATCGAGCTTTCGTTCCGCGGTTATAAAGATGGCGAGACGCAGACCGCAGGCACAAAGTTCCGCTTTACATTGACGATGAAACAGGAAGCCGGCGTGTGGAGGCTCGACGACATTATGGTTGCGGTCGGAGTGTCGCTGACGGATCCCGCGTTTCTGAAAGCGATGACAACTGGAATCAAACCCACGACTACCGCAACTATGGGGGCTAGCCAAGTCTCGATGAGCGGTACACCGATCGCAGTCGGCACGATGAGCGCGAGCAATGAATCCGCGGCCGTCGGAGGCATCCGTACGATCAATGCCGCCGAAGTGACCTACGCAACCGCCTTCCCGGCACACGGTTTTACCTGCGCGCTTTCCGATCTGGGTGGCATGGGAAGCGGAGCCGGCCCCAGCGAGCACCAAGCGTTGTTGATCGATCCGCGGCTGGCGAGCGGGCGGAAGAACGGTTATGTCTTCAAGTTGAGCGGGTGCGATGGAACCACTCCCGCGATTCGGTATGGAGTCAGCGCCGTACCCGCCGACGCGAGCTCTGGGATACGCGCCTTTTGCAGCGACGAATCAGCGGTGATTCGCTTCTCAGCAGACGGCAAAGCTGAATCGTGTCTGAATGGTGGCCAACCGCTGCAATAACGACTGGGCCGGTGCAAACCTCAAGTAGGCTGGCGGAGGCGGTGCGGACTCTCGTCCGTCTTCAGCGCATAAATCATATAGAGCACAACTGCCAGGTTAATCAGCAAAACCGAGACGTGGAACAAGCTCGCCCGGTGAATCACTTTGTAAATCTCAAAGGGCAGATAGAGAGTGCCGGAGACCAGGGCAATCCACTCCGCCCAGGCTTTTGCGTACCAGAGTCCGTAAGCCTCGGCAAAACGCAGAAACGAGTAGGCGACGGCGACTGCGGCAATGGCCCATAGCTTGGTTGCGGTCAGATTGTCTGCCCAATCGAGAAACACCTGCGCAAAGTGGTGGTCGGGGCTGATATGAAGCAGTCTGAGCAAGCCGTCGGCGATATCCCACGGGTCCTCCTTGTGCACCAGCAGAAGAAAACTGCACGCCGAGAGCAGAACGATCAGCCCCTTAGTGAGCTCGAAAGTGGCAACCGCCCGCAGCACCTGAAGGTTGGCTCCATGCTCCGATTCTTCGGGGGCGACTTTGGGCTGGACGACAGAACTCATTAAGACATTATCTCCCGGGCTGCAGGATTAGTTGTTGCGCGCTGGTAAAAATACGGTCCCGAATCAGCAAGGTGCTCACCAGCGAAGTCAGACCCGATGCGGCGAAAATCATGGCCAGCACCACGAACTGGTAGATTGCCGCGTATACCGGCCGAGCACCCGACAGCAGCATACCTGCCATCAGGCCGGGAATCCACACGATGCCCAGCGAACGCAGCGAGTCGATAGCCGGGATCAGGCTGGCCTCGAAGGAAGCCTGGACGTAGGGCGCGACGCTGCTCCTGGCTTCCGCTCCCAACGCGAGAGCTGTTTCGATCTCGCCAACGTGAGCCAGAATGTCTGCCCGGAAACGATTAAGGGCCAATCCGTTGGTGTTCATCGCATTGGCGATCAGCATGCTCCCTACCGGAACCAATGAGGTGATGGCCGTGTCGATTACACCGAGCCAGGTCATGAGCGCGATTACCGAGCCAGCGCCGAAAGCGATGGACCAGGCGGAGACCCGAAACGCTCCGGGCATGCCCTTGGCGCGACGCGATGAAGTTGCGCCGGCGGCGACGATCATGGCCATCAGAAAAAATGCGCTCGTCCATCGCGGCCCTCGCAGCAGAAGGAGGAGGATCGAACCAACCGCAACGATCTGAACGATGCCGCGGACCATGGCGATCAGAGCATCACGCTCCAAATGGATGCCGCGTTTGCGGGCAAGCAAGACGACCAGCATGGCGGCGGTGGCGGCGACCAGGGCTTGCTCCAGCCCCAGATACAGTTGATTGCTGGAAAAAATCCTAAGCATGCAGCACCTCGCTGACAGCGCCGAGACGCGCGATGCGTCCGGCCTCCAGCACCAGAACTCGCGCCGCCAGGCGTGCCGCTTGTGCCGTGTCATGGGTCACGAGTATGCAGGTGAGGCCGTGATCGGTGACGATCCTTTGGATCAGCGTCTCCACATCCGATTTGGAGGCCTCATCCAGATGCTGATGTCGGTTCATCGAGCAACAACGCCAGGGGCGAGTTGGCCAAGGTGCGTGCGACCGAGACCCGCTGTGCTTCGCCTCCGGAGAGGTTGGCGATGTTGCGGCTGGCATAGCCTTTCAAACCGACTCGGGTCAGCAATTGATCGATGGAATCTTGCGACAAGGACTCACCACGCTGGCTCGGGCCGAACCGCAGGTTCTGTTCCACCGTGCCCGGGAAAAGATAAGGGCGCTGCTGGACCAGACCAAGTTTACGGCGCAACTCTCGTGGCGCGACTTGCCGAAAGTCGGTAGCTTCGACGTACACCGTGCCACCGGTAGGTTCGTCGAGCCGGTTCAGCAGTCGGAGCAAGGAACTCTTTCCCGACCCACTGGGGCCGACAATGGCCAAGATCTCACCGGCTTGGACTGCGAACGTAATGTCTTCGACCAGGACCTTGCCTGTGACCACGCGGCTTAGATGCTCGGTTCGCAAGATGGGGTCGGGAGTGGGGGAGTTGGTCACGGGGATTTGAGCTTGCTCTAATCCTGCTGGTGTGCGACTCACTCTGCGCAGAATGACAGTCTATGGGTAATTCGAAATCTAAATATCATTTTCATTGGCCCCGAACGGCGGCCCGCAACTCTTCCACGATTTCGTGCGCGGCTTTTCGTGCGGCTTCCTGCTGGGTTACCTCGAATGATATCGCGCCCACCCGGGCGTGTCCGCCGCCGCCGTAGCGCTCGCAGATCTTGGCCAGATTGACGACTGGCTCCGACGGCGCCCAGGGATTGGATCCAACCGAAACCTTCACCCGAAAGCTGCTCTTGCTCAGGCCCACGCTGTAAATCGATTCGGGATGAAGATAGTAAGGCACGAATTTGTTGTAGCCCTCGAGTTCCTGATCGGTGATGTCGAAGAACAGCGTGCCGTCTTTCAATTCCGTGCGCTCGCCGAGAATGGCGATGGAGCGCTGATGACGCTCCAGCAGCGGCGGCAAGAAGCGAGGCAACGAACGGCTCTTCGAGGATCTCGCCTAGCGGCTTGCTGGCCAGCAGCGGGATCAGTCGAGGCACAAAATCATAAGTCTGGTTGGATTCGATCACCATGGTCAGCTTCATGGCGGGAGCCTTCATTTCGACCGCGGTACGGGCGTCGGGATACAGCGCGCCGTCAATGATGTCGGTCCAGTGGACCAGATCGGCCACCGGGGTCGGGATCGAAGCCGAAGCGCTGCTCGGCGATGGTGGCAATGAAGCTGGTGCAGGACTTGAAATCGGGATCGTAGAACTTGCGGTTGCTCTGGTCCTGCTCGAAGTGAGCGGCGTCGGCCGGGGTCAGAAACGCGCTTTGATGATGGTCGAACCACCAGGTGATCTTGGGTGAACTGGAGTACTTGAAGTCGACAATGGCATTTTCGTCGCCGTCAAAGTCCTTCTCATTAATAGAGAGCCCGGCGCGGTGCAGCAGGCCGGAGAAGACGAACTGCACGTCGCTGCGGATGCGCTCGCGATAGAAGCGGGAAAAGAGCGCGGCCGATGAAGCGCCGTCAAAACACTTGTCGTGATAGAACACCCGAACTCTCAAACTGGCCCCCTTTCGGCCAAGTGAAACAGACTACCGGAAATGGGACACGGAATGAAAAGTAAATAGGGTGTTGAGTCGGCGTCGGGAATTTGCGCCCGACTCCAGTCTTGCCGGCAAAGCGCGGGGCCCAGGATAAAGCCTTTTCAAGACGAGGGAATTCGCCGAAAGGAGCGGAAGGTATGCATGACGATCGCTAAGGCGGGTGACGCGGTCTGATCAAGCGTTCGCTTGCTTCTCCGCCATATCGCCGATCACCGGCAGCTTGAACATCTGGCCCTGGTTCGCCTTGAGCACCAGGATAATCCAGACCACAAAGCCTGCCGACATCCGATCAGCAAGGCGTACCGGAATCAGGATCAGTCCGATAAACGGGATGAGCGCTGAAGATCGATGAGCGCGACCGAAAGGGCAATCAGCGCCACGCAGAAGAAAATGCTTTGAAACGAGTGGAAGCGGATGAAGCGGTTCTTGTTGTACGGCTCCAGCACCAGAAAAATGATCGCCGGAATAATGGTGACGTACGCAAGCATGCCGGCGACGTTGTCGGTGAGGCCACGCTCGCTGCGGGCTGAGCAGGTCGGTGCTGCGGTGGGGCCGCGGCGCGACTACAGGCTGGACACGCGTGGCTCCGTCGGGTATCTGAGCACCACACGACTGTGCAAAACGCCATGTCGTACCCCCTCTGCACCATTTTTGACTGCGATCTCGATAACCGGCGCACGTTAGCAGAATCGCATTGCAAGGCAAACGAAATCGCAACGGGAGACGTCGTTCCACACCTATAAACACGCACCCCTAGACTTTTTCGGCGAGACTGCCGATCACCGGCAGTTGAAATCTTTCTCCCTGCAAAGCCTTTACCAGGGCAACCAGCCAAAGAATCACCCAACCCAGCACAGCCAAGAGCCGTCGCCAGCCAGGCCAGCAGGAATCCCAGGACTGGAATGAGAGCGAGGACGGAAACACAAGCCACATGACGAGCGCAATCAGCGATTGCTGCGACCGTCAGGAAGATCGACTGGAACGAATGGAAGCGAACAAAATGGTTATGCTTAAAAGGGTCGATCGCAGGACGAAAACAATCGCCGGAATAAACGTGAAGTAGGCCAGTGCGGCGATGACATTATCTTGAGTTGGCTGGGCGGAGCTACGGGTACGCTTCCAGCGGGCATGCTCACGACAGGAGGACGGACGACGGGTGGAGGGGCGCGGGCTTACGCGCTTCCTGACCGGGAACCCACATTCTGCGGCCGCAGCCCGGGCAGAAGGAAACGTCGTCGGGCATTTCGGCGCTGCATTGCGGGCAGGAAATGGGCATGTTGTCTTAGACCAGCGGCGAGGGGTGTTCTTCTTGCGGCAGTCTTCGCAGACTCCATAAATCTGAAAGGTATGGCGGGTGGTCGCGTAGTGGTACTTGCGTCCGATCTCCTGTTCCAGGCGATCCACCTCAGGCGAAAAGAATTCCACCGAACTGCCGCATTCGGTGCACACCATGTGATGGTGGCTGCGGCGGTTGTACTGGTGCTCGAAGCGGGCGATGCCGTCGTGAAACGCAACTTCGCTGGCCAGTCCGCATTCCGCCAGCAGCTTCAGGGTGCGATATACAGTCGTGAAACCGATGCGCGCGTCTTTCTTTTGCACCAGCCGGTGCAGTTCGTTGGTGGAAAGATGGTCGCGGGTCTCCAGAAAAGTTCGCAGGATGGTATCGCGCTGCGCGGTATGCTTCAGGCCAACCCGCTTGAGGTGCTGATGCAGGATCTGCTGGGCCTCGCGGACCATCTCACGCGAGATGCTGGATTGATCGTCGATGCGTTTTTGCAGCATGAGAAGGTGAAGCCGGTCGCCCGGCGGGACACAGAATGATACTGCAGTTTAGAAAGCTCATCTTTTGCGGCGGCGAATGCGCCAGGCTGGCGCTGCGAAATTTGCTCGACCGGACAACCGTGGAAGGCTGTCCCCGCGTGATTCTCGCCCTCGGCAACGGGGTTTGGGATTTGTCTTACGCTGGTACGTCAACCTAGAATCAAAGCTGTACATGGTCACGACCCAGACTTCCCTTTCTTGCCGCTCCCCCGCGTTATTCGGCTTGCTCGTTTCGTTCTCTACCTGGTGCGGTGATAGTACTGGCATTGGCTGGCTTGGCGATGGCTTTATTCGGTGGCGCGTTCTGCTCTGCCCCAGTTGGATGGCAGGCTCGCAGTGCCCGGGCTGTACGGCCCCAGTGACCGTCATACGCGATGCTCACGGCATACCTACCATCGAAGCCGTCAATCTTGATGATCTTTTCTTTGCCCAAGGTTACGTCACCGCACAGGATCGGCTGTTTCAGATGGACGGAATGCGGCGGTTCGCGGCCGGAGAACTGGCGGAAGTGGTCGGCAGTAAATACATCGAGCACGACCGTCAGCAGAGAATCCTGGGGATGCGACTCGCCGCCCAGAAGACGATGGAGATCATTACCGCCGAGGATCGCGCTCGATTTCGAAGCCTATGCGCGCGGCGTCAACGCGTTTATCGAATCCCATCGCGACCGGCTGCCGATTGGAGTTTCGCATTCTTCGCTACTCGCCGAAGCCTGGACTCCGAGGACTCCGCGCTGATCGGCGCTTACATGGTAGAGGATCTGAGCACCAGTCCCCGACATGCACTGACACGCGAGAAGATTCTGGCCAAGCTGGGACCGGAATTGACCGCCGATCTCTATGTGAACTCGTCGTGGCGGGACCGACCTCCAACCGTCTCCAAGCCCACTCTCGAGGAAGAGATCAAGGGCTCCGGACGACAGATAACGACCAAGATGATGACGACGACAATGATCGATGACGACGATTCGGGTTCGGACAGCTCAGTGACGAGTTGACGCCCAGACTGGATGGTCCCGCGCTTGCCGCGGAATTTCTTCGACGAATCGTCCTCTGGTGCTGGGTTCGAACGACTGGGTGGTTTCCGGGGCGCACACGGTTTCAGGCAAGCCTCTGCTCTCGAACGACATGCACCTGGGCCACCAGATGCCCAATCTGTGGTACGAAGCCCATCTTCGCTGCAGGGGTCCTGCTTGCGGAATTTCGACGTGGCCGGAGTCACGCTGCCCGGACTACCCCTACGTGATCGTGGGACACAACCAGCGGTCGCCTGGGGCTTCACCAATATTGGACCGACGGTCGAAGACGTCTATGTCGAGACCTTCAATGACAACGGGACAATATCTGACGCCGGATGGATGGAAGCAGCCCGATCATCGTCATGAAGTCATCCACGTGAAAGGCAAGCCCGACGAAGTCCGTGGACGTTGCGGTCACGCGCCATGGCCCGGTCGTTACCGAACTGGTTCCGGGCGAGACCCGCAAACTGGCCTTGCGTTGGACTCTGTATGACGGCGTCCGCAATCCTTTTTTCGCCGTCGATTCGGCGCAAAACTGGGAAGAGTTCGGGCGTGCTTTTTCAGAATTCGACGCGCCCGGTCAGAACGTGGTGTATGCCGACGTGGATGGCAATATCGGATACCACGCGACGGGGAAGGTTCCGATGCGGGCAGCGGGTGATGGCAGCCTGCCGGAAAATGGCAGCGACAATGCTCACGAGTGGACTGAGCTACATTCCGTTCGACAAGATGCCCAGCGTCTTCAACCCGCCGTCAGGAATCATCGCCACCGCGAACAGCCGGATCACGCCCGACAAGTATCCCTATTCCATCAGCACGGAGTGGGAGGCCCCATGGCGATCGGCGTCGCATTTACCGGGTGCTGGAGTCAGGCAAGAAATTTTCCGCCGCCGACATGCTCGCGCTCGAAACCGACATCTATTCCGAACTGGATCGCTTCTTCGCGGAGCGGTTCGTGTATGCGGTGGACCATGCCAGGAGTCCATCCGCGCGGGCCAAAGCGGCGGCCGACATACTGCGGCAGTGGGACGGAAGGATGATCGAAGACTCAGCGGCGCCCACCATTGCAGTCCAGGCTCGGAGCGAGTTGGTGCGATTGCTGCTCGAGCCGAAGCTCGGCGTGGCGCCGAAGGACCCGCTGCAGGCGGACACCACTCTTAGTTGGAAAAGCTATCGCTGGATGATGAGCACGGTGTGGTTGGAGAACGTCATCCAACAACAACCGACGCGCTGGCTGCCCGCAGCTTACCCTAATTACGACGAACTCTTGGGCGCCGCAGTCGAGGCCGCGGTCAAATCGGATCCCGCGCACGGTTCGGATGCGCCCCAAGACTTGAACTCCTGGAAGTGGGGTGATTTTCATCCGGTGGAGATTCAGCATCCGATTTTTGGCAAGATTCCTCTTGCAGGACATTGGACTAGTCCAGGATTACTCAAACAATCGGGCAGCGAGTACACAGTGAAAGCCGTATCGCGCCACCACGGCCCCTCGGAACGAATGACGGTGGATCTGGCGAACCTTGATCAATCCAGCCTGAACCTGGTGACGGGCGAGGCCGGCAACTTGTTCAGCCCCTATTACATGGATCAATGGAAAGCATGGTACGAGGGTTCTACATTCCCCTGGCTGTTTTCGGCGGCGGCAGGGGAAAAAGCTCGGGCACACGAGTTAGTGCTGGGGCCGGAGAAGTAGCAGGCTTCAGGACTTACTTAATTGACAAGCTTCACATCGATGGCATCCCCCACAATGTCCACTTGAGTGGTTTGCAGTTGGTTGGTCGTAGTGTCGTAGATATAGAGTCCGCGATTCTGGATCACATACGCCACATTGCGCCCGCGGATTGGCTGGATCCCGGTTACGTCCCCGGTTTGTGGAGGGACCACGACGACGGAACTACTTGGGTTGAAAATCGACAGGCAGCCGCGGACTTCGCCATTCGTAACATCGAGATTCGTGCAATCGTGGGCGCCGATGAAGAGCTGCCCATTGTCGCTGATTTCCATGCGGTCGTGACGCCCATCCGTGATCACGGCCGAACCGCTCACCGCCGCAGAACCGGTGTCGATCATGCTCAAGGTGCCACAGGTTGTGGCTGCCGTGCCGCCCCCGCAGGCCGTACCCGGAGGGGTTCCAGCAACATAAAGAATACTGCCCGATAGCAGCCCTCTGGTGGCACCACTTACCGGAATCGTAGTTCCGCCGAAGGGAATCGTGGTTCCCGGATCTGGGAACCCCGCCAGCAGGCCGACTCCTGCACCAATGCCGCCACATTCGGGACCGCAATTCAGAACATAGGCGGAGCTGTTGTCGCTAAAAACGCCCCACGCCGGGTGGTCGAAGCCGGTGATATAACTCCGTGGATCGCTGTGGGTGCCGATCAAGATAGTCGCAATCACAGTGACAGTATTCGAATTATCGCTGAAAACCAGAATGTGATTACCGTCCGGACTGAGCACGAGGAAATGCGCTCCGGGCACTGGAATGGAAGTTTTTATGGACCCGTGCAGAAGGTCCATGACTTCCACGGCGCCCGGGGCCTGGCCCGTGATCGTAGCCGTGGGCACAGCGGCATAGCCAGTGGCGTTGTCATTTCCGATCGCCATACTCTCCGTGCTGCCCGGCAGGGTTATGGTTGGAACGGCGGTGCTGACATTGCCGGTTGTGGTTAACGCAATACCCTCAGTTGTATTGTCGATGAGCGTAATCGAGTTACCCGCAGGGCTGAAGATCATGGTGAACTGCAGGCTCGGAGAAAGGGCCATCAGCCCAGGCTGGTTACTGTTGCCGGCCAGAGCGATGCGAGAAAAGGAGAGCGCGTCCTTCGCCGCGTCAACAATGTTCACCACCGGCGTACCCCCGGAACCATTGGGGAAAAGTGGATTCGAAATGAAAACCCGGAATTTGAGGCCGCTGGTCTTGGTGCTGGAAGAACTGGACCCGCAGGAAACAATGGGAACAACGGCCGCCAGTACCACCAGCATGCTTAAAAGGGTTTTATTCAAGCCTGAGACTCCGAAGAGCATGAAGGATAGAGATTTAGATGCAAGAAAGCGGATTATAACAGAGCCCTTTCGGAGATTTTCCGTGGCCAGGCATAAGTGCCTGTCACCAAGATGCAAAAGCCCCCGCCCTCTTGTATTCTGAACTCAATGCCCACTGACTTACTGACGCGGATAAAACAGTCTTCCGTCTTGTGCGACGGTGCGATGGGTACGCTGCTGTACGCAAAAGGGATCTTTATCAATCGCTGTTACGACGAGTTGAACGTTTCGCAACCCGACCTGATCCGCGGCATCCACCACGAGTATCTCCAAGCCGGCGCGGAGATTATTGAAACGAACACTTTCGGCGGAAATTCGTTTCGTTTGGCTCGACACAGCATGGCCAACCGGGTGCGTGAGATCAACCTCGCCGGGGCGCGGCTGGCGAGAGAGGCTGCAAAGAGCTTTGACGTCTGGGTGGCGGGCTCGGTGGGGCCTCTCGGAATCAAGATTGAACCCCTGGGTAAAACCTCTTTCGAAGAGGCTCGCAATGCCTTTCGCGAACAGATTGCGGCACTGGTGGAAGGCGGCGTCGATGTATTGATGCTGGAGACGTTCGGCTATCTCGGGGAAATCCATCAGGCGTTACTGGCTGCCCGCGATGTGAACCCGAAGATTCCTGTGGTAGCCCAGGTCACGATTGACGAGGATGGAAACTGTCTTGACGGTTCCACTCCGGAAAACTTTGTGCCCCGGCTGGAAGAGTGGGGCGCCGATGTCATCGGCTGTAACTGTAGCGTGGGTCCGGTGGCGATGCTGGACGCCATGGAGCGAATCCGCGCCGCCACATCCCTGCCTCTGGCCGCGCAACCCAATGCCGGTATACCGCGCTCCGTCGAGGGTAGAAATATTTACCTCTGCTCCCCCGAATACATGGCCAGCTACGCGCGCAAGTTCGTGGCTGCTGGCGTACGTCTGGTTGGAGGCTGCTGCGGCAGCACTCCGGAGCATATCCGGGTGATGAAATCCGCGCTGCGGGTGGGAGAAGCGCGGGCCAAGGTGAGCTCGACGCCGACCACCGGTCAAACCAAACCGGCGGCCGCTCCAGCCGTACCGATGGACAAGCGGTCGTGCCTGGGCGCAAAACTTGCCACGGGCGAATTCCTGACCATGGTGGAAATTGTTCCTCCCAAAGGAACCGACGTTCGCAAGGAAGTTGAAGGGGCGCGCTTTCTGAAGTCGGTAGGGGTAGATGGAATCAATGTCCCCGATAGTCCCCGGGCTTCCGCGCGTATGAGCAATCAGGCCCTGTCTCTGCTGATCCAGCAGACGGTGGGCATCGAAACGATTCTGCACTACACCTGCCGGGACCGGAATGTTCTGGGCATTCAATCGGACCTGTTGGGTGCGGCCGCCATGGGCATTCGCAACCTGATCTGCATCACCGGGGACCCTCCCAAGATGGGCAACTATCCGGACGCGACTGCCGTGTTTGATGTGGACGCAATCGGATTGGTGAATGTGGTCCACAACCTTAACCGCGGGCTCGATATCGGGGGCAATCCGATCGGCGCAGGAACGGCGTTCGTCGTCGGCGTGGGCGCGAATCCCGGGCTCACCGACATGGACGAAGAGATCAGGCGCTTCGAGTACAAAGTGCAGGCAGGAGCTGAGTTTGTCGTTACCCAACCGGTCTTCGATCTGGGGTTGCTGGAGAGTTTTCTACGCCGCATTGAACATTGCAAGATTCCGGTAGTGGCCGGCATCTGGCCACTGGTCAGCGTACGCAATGCGGAGTTCATGAAGAATGAGCTGCGGGTGTCGGTTCCGGATTCCATCCTGGAGCGCATGACCGCGGCCAAGACGCCCGAGGCGGCCCGCGAGGAAGGGGTCGCCATCGCGCGTGAGATGTTGATCTCGGTACGCGAGATGGCGCAAGGAGCGCAGATCAGCGCGCCCTTGGGTCGGTATTCCTCGGCAGTGGACGTTCTGGAAGCCTTGGGTACATCGCGTTCCACTTCGGTGTGAGCTTTGTTAATTCTTCCTTAAAACGCATTTTCCACTGGACACATTTTACCCGTCGGTGAATTAGAATAGATCTTGGAGCAGAAACCCGTTGGCAAAGTTTGAAGATTGCCTCCAGCGTCTGGAGAAGATCGTCCAGGAACTTGAAAAGGGAGAAGTGCCCTTGGAGAAATCTCTGACGCTTTTTGAGGAGGGCATGCAACTCTCCACCACTTGCCGGAAGGAACTGGAGCAGGCCGAGGGCAAGGTGGAAATCCTGCTGAAGCAGAACGGAAAGCTCCAGGCTGAATCGTTTGAGCCCTTGACCGATAGCGCGACCGGAAAGAAGTAAAGGCCGCATCGGTTGCTGCACCCGCTCATAAGTGTCAACGTCTGTTACAGCGTTTCACTCCCGTGCAAGCGCCGTTACAGCCCGGTCGCCGTGCTAGCGGTAGAAATTCGAGGGAAGTCATGCAGCCTCTCAATGTAGTACTCCTGCAAAGCGATTCGAGGGTGGCACAGTCTATCGTTTCCGCCCTGGCCAATACATTCAGTTCGGTCCGCCAAGTCGAGTCCCTGGTGGAATTGCGAACCAGCATCGCCAAGCACCGTGCGGGCATTGCTATTCTGGATATGGAGGCAGCCTCCATCTCTGATCTCGAACTCCTTTCACGTGAGTTTCCCCAGGCCTGCATCGTCTGCACGCATCGGCTGGCGGATGACGACATGTGGGCTGCGGTGTTGAACGCTGGCGCTGCCGACGTCTGTCCGCCGTCAGACACTCGTTGCATCCTGCGAGCGGCGTTGCGAAACGGTTCTGCGACCCAATCCGCTGCCGCATAAAAGATACCCACTGCTAGCAAGGACGCCTTCGGGCGTCCTTGCTTGATCTGCTCCCCTGCGTCGCGTTCTCAAACACCATAGCCCGCCTTGCTATACTCACCGTCATGCTCAAAGACACCCTGGAGGCAGGCCGAGAGCTGACCGACGCGGCGCTGGAGCGTCTGCTCCCGCCAACCACACAGCATCCGGTTTCCATTCATCGAGCCATGCGCCACAGCGTTTTCGCCGGCGGCAAACGTTTGCGGCCCATTCTTTGCCTGGAAGCAGGGCGCATGGTTGCTAGTTCCCTTCCCGCCGGCATCGAGGAGCTTGGTGCGGCTCTGGAAATGCTGCATACCTATTCGCTGATCCACGACGACCTTCCGGCACTGGATAACGATGACCTGCGCCGCGGCCGGCCTACCTGCCACAAAGTGTTCGGCGAGGCCATAGCGATTCTGGCCGGCGATGCCCTGCAGACTCAGGCATACGAAACACTGGCGCGGCTGCGCTGTCCGGCGGAGGCCCGGGTGCGCATTATCGAGGAGATTGCGCGCGGTACCGGGACCGTGGACGGGATGATTGGCGGCCAGGTAGCAGACCTCGAGGCCGAGCATGCCAAGCCGGATATCAAGATGCTGGAGTACATTCACCACTCGAAGACCGCCGCCTTGATCATTGCCAGCGTGGTAAGTGGCGGACTCTATGCTGGCGCGATTGACGCCGCTGTGGAGAAGCTTAGGACATTCGGAAGGTCCATCGGGCTGGCCTTTCAGATTGTGGATGACGTACTCGACGTCACCCAGACATCCGACCAACTGGGCAAGACCGCGGGCAAGGATACGGCTGCCGAGAAAGCGACGTATCCAGCGCTATTCGGCGTTGATGAGTCGTTGAAAAAGGCGGACAGACTCGTGGACTCGGCGCTGGCATCCTTGGATGATTTTGGATCACGAGCCGATGTACTCAAATCGTTAGCGCGCTTTCTAGTGGAGAGAAAGAAATAGCGCGGCGGGGGCCCTTTTAAATTTGCCGGGCCAACGGCTCCGCAAGGCAGTTTGGTATTATGACTACGGCGATGGAGTTCGCCATAACCGCCTGGGTGAACTTGGACCCCGGCTGATAACTCCTACAAACCTTGTAGGGAGAACTCTATCGTGATCGACCTTTTCATCATTTCCCTTGGCGCGATCGTCGGCGCTAACGCCCGCTATCTCTTGAGCCGCTTCGCAGCCAAAGAACTTGGCCCCGTTTTCCCGTATGGGACGCTGTTTATCAACATCGCTGGCAGCCTGATCGTGGGTTTCTTTGTCGTCTGGACCAGCGAACGCGTGCTGGCTGATCCGCGTTGGCGGCTTCTGGTTGTGGTCGGCTTCTGCGGTTCGTTTACGACATTCTCCAGTTACGCGTTTGAAACCATGGCTTACTTTGAACAAGGACAGTGGCTTTTCATGCTGACCAACTTCCTCAGCAACAATCTGTTATGCCTCGGAGGAGCACTGGCCGGCATGGCTCTGGCTCGGGTGCTGTAAAATGCGAGACGCGATGGCTGTGCAAGTTACGATCTATCTAAACCAAGCCGACCAGTGGCATCGCCGGCCGTTGCACATGGAAATCCTTAACTACCTGAGGAAGGAAAATGTGTATGCGGCAACCGCCATCCATGCCGTGGCAGGATTTCTTGGTCGGCACCAGGTTGAAACCAGTCATCTCGTAGACGCCGGAGGAAAGCTTCCCGTGATCATCATCTTCGTCGATACCGACGAGCATGTGAGTCGCGTCCTGCCGACCTTGAAGGAGATGGCTGCTCATCGCTTGATCGTGCGCGAAAACGTGATTCTGGAGCAAGGAAGCTTGGACTGATATGTCTTCTCTTTCTTTTGAAACGCCGCCGCTCGATATTCTGGCCCTCGCCGCTCACCGCGACGACGTCGAACAAACCTGCGGTGGCACCCTGCTAAAGATGGCGCAACATGGCCGGCGTACCGGGATCCTGGATCTCACTCAGGGCGAGATGGGAACACGCGGCACGGCGGAAGATCGGGCACGAGAAGCGGCCGACGCGGCGACGATACTCCGCGTCGCTTGGCGACATGCTCTAGATATTCCGGACGGCCGCGTGGAGAACACTTGGGAAAACCGTTTGAAGGTTGCGAGAGTGATCCGGGAACAGCGGCCCCGAGTCGTAATCCTTCCCTACTGGAAGGGACGCCATCCGGATCACTACACGGCTTCGACGCTGGGTTACGAAGCCTGCTTCCTCGCGGGATTAGCCAAGCTAGATGCAAAAGAGGATTCCGGCGCTACCAAACTGCCACCGCACCGGCCCTTCAAGATCGTGTATGCGACGCTCTATTACGACGTCCGGCCAACGTTCGTCGTAGATATCACTGAATTATTCGAAGCGCGTTTTCAGGCGCTGATGGCCTACAAGTCACAGTTTAGCGATCAAGAGGCGGGCAAAGACCTGTTTCCCGCGCAGGCCGAGATTCGCGCTCGCATCGAAGCCATGGCACGCTTCTACGGCCTGCTCGGGGGCGTAACCTTCGCAGAGCCTTTCCTGCAGAAGGAAGTGGGCATGGTGGAAGATCTGACTCTGATTCCGGTGAAGTCGATCTGACTTATCTCTTCACCGCTACCGCGATCCCGTCGCGGATCGGCAGGATCGTTGTGAACAGATCCGGAGAACTGTAGAGCAGTCGATTGAATTCCAGAATCGCTTTGGTGGTCTTGTCAGGGTTCTTCTGGGCTACCTTGCCACTCCACAGGACATTGTCCGTAACGAACAATCCACCCTTACGCAGACGCGACAACGCCAACCGGAAGACACGTGGATAGTCTTCTTTGTCGACGTCGTTGAAGATGATGTCGAATTCCTGCTTGTGCTCGGAGAGAAGTTCGAGGGCGTCGCCGGTCGTTATGCTAATTCGCGACGCCACTCCGGCGCGCTCGAAATAGCCTCGTGCCTCCTTGGCATTCTTACGATCTCCGTCGGTATAGAACACAAGTCCGCCCTGGCCAACCGCACGGGCCCACCAGATGGTGGAATAGCCAATGGCGGAACCCATCTCGAAAACGGTTTTGGCGCCAATCATGAGGGCCAACTGATGCAGGATGCGGGCTACGGCCGGACCTACAATGGGGATCTTACGCTTGGCGGCTTCGGCTTCCATCTCCGCGAGGACTTCATCGCGTTGTGGGAGCATGGAGTAAAGATAGTCTTCGACGGGTTCGGCCGTGATGCCGGGCATCTGCCAGTGCGGCTTGGTACTCTTTGACTTCGGCAATTTCGCTCCCCTTTTACTGGATGGGCGACGGCGCCCGTCCTCCATGAACTTTATAAGAGTGTCTCGCCTGGCTTCATTTCTCTGACTTCTACTTCCGGCACCAACTTCTGTAACTCGCTCGGCTTCCCCGTCAGCACTGGGAATGTTCCGAAATGCATGGGGATCACCATTTTCGGCTTCAGCAATCTACACGCGTAGGCAGCCTCGCGCGGTCCCATGGTGAAATGATCGCCGACGGGAAGCATGGCAATCTCCGGCGCGTACAATTCTCGGATAATCTGCATGTCTCCGAACACGTTGGTGTCTCCTGCGTGATAAATCTTCAGTCCATTAGAGAATTCGACGACGTAGCCACAAGCTTCTCCGCCATAGATCATCTGGTCGCCGTCCTGAATACCGCAGGAATGGTCGGCGTGAACCATAGTGACTTTGATATCTCCGACGGTTTGCGTGCCGCCTTTGCTCATGGGTGAAATGGTTTTCGCACCTTTTTTTTCCATCCACAAGGCCAATTCGTAGATGCCGACTACAACGGGATTGTGTTTCCTGGCGATTTCAACCGCGTCGCCAATGTGGTCCCCGTGCCCATGAGTGCAGAGCAGCACGTCGACTTTCTTGACGACCTTCTCTTTCTCCGGGCACATGGGGTTTCCCATAACCCAAGGGTCGATCAAGATGGCTTTGCCGCCAGGTGTTTCGATCCGAAACGTTGAATGGCCCAGCCATGTAAGTTTGACGCCATTGAGATTCATAGAATTAGGGCCAGCACTTGGGACCAGCCATTAGCACTTGGCAATTAGCATTTGGCCCTTGAGGAGCCTTGCAGGGTCCGGCAAGAACTTCGCCGGCTAAATGCTAAGTGCTAAATGCTAACTGCTAGTTTAATATAGTTCGCCGTGACCGAACTCAAGGTTCTAATCTCACGTGACCAGATCGCGCACCGCGTGGCGGCGATGGGCGCTGACATTACCCGCGACTTTTCCGGGCAGGCGGTGATCCTGGTGGGCGTGCTCAAGGGTGCGGCGATTTTTCTCAGCGACCTGGCACGCCATGTCCAACTCGACGCTACGTTCGATTTCATCGGAGTCTCCAGCTACGGCAACCGTCCCAGCCCAGCCCATGAATTGAAATTCGGATGGGACTCGACCGGCGAAGTACAGCTGACCAAGGATGTGGATCAATCGATGAAAGATCGAAATGTAATCCTCGTCGAAGACATCCTCGATACCGGCCTTACACTCAACTATCTGAAAGGGGCCATGCTGGCACACCAGCCAAAGTCCCTCCGCATCGCCGCGTTGCTGGACAAGCCATCGCGCCGGAAGCAACCCATCAAGGCTGATTATGTTGGCTTCAGCATTCCCGACGAGTTCGTGGTCGGGTATGGCCTGGACTACGCGGAAAAGTATCGGACTCTCCCGGACATCTGTGTCGTTCCTCGCGAAGCCTGAATAGGTTTGGCGCTTCCTGAGCAGTATCTGGCCGAGTCAGGCGCACGCGCCACCGGCTGATATCATAGGAACGTGGAAATGGTTGCTACCAAGACAGACTCTCAGTCCAAAATCGATCCCCTCCTGCTGGAGGTGGCCGACGTGGTCAACACCACGCTCGACCTGGACACCACGCTGCGCCGCGTGGCCGAACTGGTGCGCAAGGTCATCGACTACGAGATTTTTGGCATTCTGCTGCTGAACGAAAAGAACCAGGAACTTCGCATGCGATTTCAGGTGGGCTATACCCGGGAAGTCGCCGAGCGCATGCGGATCAAAGTCGGCGAGGGTGTCACCGGCATCGCAGCCCAGCGGCGCGAAGCAATTCTGGTCGACGATGTCTCCCAGGACCCACGCTACATCTCCGCTGTTCCCAACGTGCGCTCCGAGTTGGCGGTTCCGCTCATCATTAAGAACCGGCTTATCGGGGTCATTGATATCGAGTCGCCACAAGCCAATCACTTCACCGAAGAACATAAGCGATTGCTGACGCTGATTGCTTCACGCATGGCGGTCGGCATCGAGAATGCGCGCCTTTACACGCGCACCACCCGGCAGGCGCGAACCCTGGTCTTGCTGAATGAAATCGCCCGCGAGCTCACGTCCATTCTCAACGTCGATGAACTGCTGAAACGAATCGCGGAGTTGCTCAGCCGATTGATCGATTATCAGATGTTCAGCATCCTGTTGCTTGATGCCGCGGGCGGAAAATTGCAGCACCGCTTCTCTCAACGCTTCCAGGAGAATATTCAACTTAAACACGACATCCCATTGGGCAGAGGCATCGTGGGCTTCGCGGCGCAGAATAAGCAGGCCGTATTGGTTCCCGATGTGAAAAAAGATCCGCGCTATGTCCAGGCGAATGCGGAAACCCGCTCCGAACTGGCGGTTCCCCTGGTCTACAAGGACAAAGTAATCGGAGTGCTCGACCTCGAACATACCCGGCGCGGCTTCTTCACCGACGATCACAAGCGAACCGTGACTACTTTGGCCGCCCAGGTTGCCATTGCAATCGAAAATGCGCAGCTCTACGAACAGATTGCCCTTCAGGAAAAACGCCTCGAACGCGACTTGGCAATGGCGCGCCAGTTGCAGTTCCGGCTCCTGCCTCCAACCCTCCCCAAGCTCGAGAATCTGGATATCGCCGCCAAGTTCGTTCCGGCGCGAGCGATTGGCGGGGATCTTTACGATTTCGTTAACTATTCCATGTCTCGCACCGCAATCGTGATTGGAGACGTTAGCGGCAAGGGCGCTCCGGCGGCAATCTACGCTGCGTTGGTTAGCGGAATTCTGCGTTCTCACGCCCCTATCGAGCCCGGACCCGCGGAGATGCTCTCGGCGGTGAACTTTTCGCTGGGGGAACGGCGCATCGAAGGCCAGTTCGTGTCCCTGATTTATGCCGTTTGGGACGATCAAAATCGCACTTTGCAAGTGGCCAACTCCGGCTTGCCGCGCCCGGTCTATTGCCACAATGGCAAGATCGAGGTCATCGAGGCAACCGGCTTGCCTCTCGGATTGTTCGATGAAGCCGACTACGATGAATTCAACTTCAAGGCCAAACCTGGCGATATGTTCGTCTTTTTCAGCGACGGCATCCTGGATGCCAGCAACAAGGCGGAGGAGCTTTTTGGCCGCGAGCGCGTGGAGCGGATCGTGGCTGACAATTCCAGCGCGTCCGCCGACACCATTGTCAAGCTGATCTTCCAGGCCGTCGCCGAACATGCTTCGGGCGAGGATGCATTTGACGATGAAACCGTCGTTGCAATCCGCGTCAAAGGCCCTGCTGGGAAGCGGAAGTGAAGCGTTCCGCGGGTCAGCCTGCAGGCCGTCCGCCAGCCTTTTCGTACCATAGAGTCAGCAACCGCGGCCTTCGCGGCCGCCCTTCCCGCTCACTTCTTCATTGTGATGAAGTATCGCTCGCGGCTTTAGCAGAGCGCTTTGGCACACCGCTCTATGTTTATTCCGCCTCCACGGTTCGTGAACGCATGCGTACGTTCGAGCAGGCTTTTCGCAAGGTTCCGCATACCGTCTGCTACTCAGTAAAGGCAAACTCGAATCTCAGCATTATGCGCCTGCTGGCCCGGACGGGTTGCGGTTTCGATGTGGTCTCGGGAGGAGAACTGGAGCGTGTGCTGCGCGTCAGCCGCAACGCCGCCAGCAAGGTTGTATTCTCGGGAGTCGGCAAGACCCCGGATGAGATGCGATCGGCGCTAAGGGCAGGAGTACTCCTGTTCAACGTCGAGAGCGAATCGGAATTGTGGTCGCTCGCGGAGTGCGCCGCCCAAACAAAAACCAAGGCTCCCATCGCCCTGCGAGTTAACCCAGATGTCCCGGCCAAGACCCATCCATATATTTCCACGGGCCTGCACGAGCACAAATTCGGCATACCCATCGAGCAAGCGCGCCACCTGTACGCCCAAGCCTCCAAAATGCGGTCTCTGACAGTCGCTGGCATCAGTGTGCACATCGGCTCTCAGATAACCGACGTGAAGCCGTTTGCCGCCACCATGGAACGAGTAGCAGAGTTGACCCGAGACTTGCGTTCGGACGGCCAGGCGATCCAGTACGTGGATGCGGGTGGCGGCCTCGGTATTGCCTACGACAACCAGCGTCTGCCGGACTTCACCAAACAAGTCGCCTCCTATGCAAGCGCCCTGATTACACCACTTAAGAAGCTTAATATTCATCTGTTACTGGAGCCAGGTCGCTGCATCGTGGGCCCTGCTGGAACGCTGCTCACGCGCCTCCTCTACAAGAAGACCAACGGTAAAAAGAGCTTTCTCGTCGTGGATGCAGCCATGAACGATTTGTTGCGACCATCGCTGTACCGGGCCTATCACGAAATCGTTCCGGTCGACGCCTCCGGCAAATCAAGTAGTCGAGAGACCGTGGATGTGGTGGGACCGGTCTGCGAAACCGGCGACTTCTTTGCACGCGATCGTGAACTGCCGGTCACGCAGGAGGGGGACCTGCTGGCATTGCTCGACGTGGGCGCGTATGGAATGGTGCTGGCTTCAAACTACAACACGCGGCCACGTCCCGCGGAAGTGCTGGTCGATGGAAAATCGATCAAGGTAATCCGCCGCCGCGAAACCATGGACGACTTACTGCGAGTTGAAAAGTAGTCTTTCGCTTCGATAACGAAATACAACTAGACCAAGAATCGCGGAGGATCCTGTTCAGGATCCCCCTCCGCGATCTACGTGCAGGCGATGCGTTACCCTACAGCGAACGCAGGAAGTTCAGGAGATCCTGCACCTCGGTTGTGTTGAGCGTCTTAAAGTTGCGAATCACGGCATTAGCCTCTGACCCGCAGTTTCTGCTGTGGAATCGATCATGATCCCATCTGCAGTCGTCGCCGCCACGACTCGCGTGGGCCTGGATCGCCTGCAGCAGGTCCGACGTGCGTCCGTCGTGCAGGAAGTACAGGCGCTGGCCGAGACCCCACAGCGGAGCAGTTCGGAATTCATCCGGACCGGCTGCCCCTTGATTGATGCCATCCGCCAGGCCCGACCCCATGTGGTGAAGAGCGAAGTCCGAGTAGGGATGGTAGACCACCGCACTCATACCCGTGAAGGGAGAGTCCGCAGTAGTGAGCGACGTCGAATGGCACAGGGCACAACCGACACGGTTGAACAGGTCTGAGCCGTTTTGAGTGGATGGAGTCGATGCGGCCGGTATCGGCGGCGCGGAAAGGCGCATGAAAACCGCGAAGCTTACGAGGTCCGATGACGCTTCAGATATGCTGCCGCTGGTCAGATGGGTGAAATCCTCCGGAGTGGAATTGAACACGCAACCCTTGGCCGCGCTTCGTTCGTTGGGGAAGGCTTCGTTTGAAACTCCCTGCTCAACGTTGTAGGCCTCGCCAGCGAAAATAAGCAGCGATTTGTTTTGCGCTTTCCAGCCAAAGCGGGTGACCGTCCCATCGTTGCCGCTGGTGTTAAGAGTCCCACCGATACCGTACTGAGCCTTGATACGCTGGTTCGCTGCCAAGTTTGCCTGCAGCGTGGCGTCCGGCGTATTTTCTACCAGGCCGAGCCCAAAGGTGGGCGTTGGGATGCGGAAGATCACGTTCTGAGCTGCGATTTGTTGGTCGAAGGGCGGTTGAGCCAGACTGCATCCGGGCGCGTCCGAGCGTCCTGCAATCGTGTACAGACCGTGAACTCCACCATCCAGCGAACCGTCAGAATTTCGCACGAAGCGCGCCTCACGCACCGGGCCCGCCATCGTGATGAAGGAAGGAACAAAGTTCTTGGCCCCGTCCAAAGTAGCAAGTGCCACTTGCGGGTTCGGAACGGGATTTTGAAGGCTGGCTGGGCCCGGGCTGCTGCCACCGGCTGCGGGCTGGGCATGGCACATCGCGCAGCCATTGCCGTTGAACGTCGGCCCCAACCCAGATCCGTCTTCGCCCGGCATCTTACCCGAGACCGAATCAACTTCCATGAATCGGCTGAGCGCTTCGCCAAAGAATGTCTTCTCGTCAGAGTTCAGCAAGGGGTAGGCGCTACCCGCGGCAGCAGGACCACCGCGCGGACCCGGGTCCTGTTGAGCCTGGATGTTTTTAGGCACAATCAAAAGTACTCCCAAACACAAGCCTGCACTCATACCTTTTCGCAGGTTCATTTCACACCTCCATGTGCGGAGCAAAACACGCTCCGGATTTTCCGCATCTTTTTGACTCAGGGCGCGTGCTATGCGGGCTGCGGCCCAGAGGAAACCTGGTGCCGAACCCCAGCGCCAATCAGCCGCATTTGGGGGTGCGTGGCGGGAGCCCCCATTTCAGAATCTGCTATCCACAGGCCGGGAAGATTTTGGGAGAAGATGAGAGAAAATTTAGTTCCAAACACGGACCCAGTCAAGATGGCCTGAAGTACAAGCCAGGATCGCGAGATCGGCCGCTAGAACGCCACAATCCGGACAGGTCACCAGTTGTCCATAAAACTGGTTACTGTCTGTAAACCAGCCGAACAGCCGCCAGAGTCAATGCTTTTGCTGTGGGTGCCTGGCAACGGGGGCCGCATGCCAGACCACTTTTCCACCGACGATCGTTTCCAGCACTTTCACGTCCTTAATCTTCGCTGCATCGATGGTAAAAATGTCATCGCTCAACAACACCACATCCGCCAGTTTGCCTGGGGTGATCGAACCTTTTTCCTGCTCTTGAAATTCGGCGTAGGCTGATCCCATGGTGTATGCCTCGACGGCTTCGGCCACCGTCAACTTCTGCTCGGGAAACCAGCCCTTGGGATTATTTCCGTCCAGCGTCGCACGCGTGACGGCGGCATACACGGTCAGTATTGGGTTCAGGGGCGCGACATCCCAGTCGGTTCCAAATGCCAGATGCACGCCATGATTCAGAAATGTCCGAAACGCGTAAGTCCGGCTGGCCCGGTCGTGTCCAATGCGTGCCTCGGCCCAGCGTCCGTCATCAATAGCCTGGTAAGGCTGAACCGATGCAATGACATTCAATTGCGCGAAACGATCAAAATCCTTGGCCGCCATGTGCTGTGCGTGTTCAATGCGAAAGCGGCGCTCCATGCCCGGGTGGGCTCTGGTCACGTCCGAGTACAGATCGAGGACGGTGGAGATGGCCTGGTCGCCGATTGCGTGGGTGCAGATTTGCAGGCCGGCGGCGTCGGCTTTCATCATGCGGTCGCGCATCAGGGAAAGTGGCTGCATCATGCCGACTCAGTAGCCCGTGATTGCCAGGTTCGTCGGTGAAGGGTTCAAAGAAGTACGCAGTGCGAGAACCCAGCGAGCCGTCGGCGTAAGCCTTGAGCGCGCCAATGCGAAGAGACGGGCCGCCAAAGGCGTGCCGGATACCTATTTTCGCCTGATCATCCACTTGGTCGATCAGCGGGGCGGCATAAATGCGCGCCGTCAATTCGCCGGACTGCTGCAGTTCTCCATAGGCCGCGATGTCAGCGTAGTCCGGATTCATGTGTTGTACGCTAGTCACTCCCAGCGAGGCGGCATACTCCAGCGCGCGCCGCATCGCCCGTAATCGCTGTTCGTGCGAGAGCGGCGGAATGATCTTGGCCACCAGGTCCATGGCCGCGTCCTTGAGATCGCCCGTGGGATCGCCCTGCGCATCGTGGACGATGGTCCCACCGGGCGGGTCGGGAGTTTGGCGTGTAATTCCTGCCATGCGCAAGGCCGTAGAGTTTGCCAGCGCGGAGTGGCCGTCATAGCGGCCGAGAAATGCCGGATTGTCGAGCGTCACCGGGTCGATCAATTCTTTGGTGGGCAGGCCGGACCGGGCTCCATTTTGTCTCGTCCCAGTCCCCGCCTTGAATCCATTCTCCCTTCGGAGTTTTCTTCGCCTGCTCCCCAATTCGACGCACGAACTCGCCCGTGCTGGTTGCATCGTTGAGCTGCACAGCGGCCAGTTGTAAGCCGCCGTCGACGAAGTGCACGTGGGCATCGTTGAAGCCAGGAAGAAGCAATTTACCGCCGGCATCGATCACTTTCGTGGCGCGGCCGCGCAACACCTCAACTTCGGAGTCCGACCCGACGGCAATAATTCGATCGCCCAGAACGGCGACAGCTTGCGCCGTGGGATGCGCCTTGTCCACCGTCCACACCGTGGCGTTCGCAATGATAAGGTCAGCAGAGGGTTTGGACTGGGCTGACAAATTGCTCGCGAGAACACAACTCAGAATCAGGATTGCGAAGTTCATTCTTGTCATCTCTGTCCCCACTTCAGTTTGGCCCGCAACACATCGAAGAACGTTCCCTGGATGCGCATCAATTTGACCTGTCGCTCCGACTTGCGGCAGGTCACGCGGTCTCCGTCATACATGGGCATGCCCACCTGCCCGTCAATGCTCAAGTAAGCTTCGTCATGACCAGTGTTCACCACGATCTCGATTTCGGAAGTATCCGGCACCACCAGCGGCCGATGCGTCAGCGAATGCGCGGCTACCGGCGTCACCACGAAAACATTTACCGATGGCATTAGAATCGGTCCCCCAGCCGCCAGCGAGTATGCGGTCGAGCCCGTGGGAGTGGAGACGATGAGGCTGTCCGCTTTGTACGCTGAAACAAACTCCCCGTCGATATACACATCGCAATGGTTGAGACGGGAAACGGTGCCTTTGCCTACGACGATGTCATTGAGCGCGTCATAGCTGGCAACCAGCAAATCTTTACGGAGCACATCGCAATGCACCATGGAACGCGGTTCCACATTGCATCGCCCTTCTTCAATCCCTTGCAGGGTTGGGTAGAGGTCCTCCAGTCGAACCTCGGTCAAGAATCCCAGCGAACCCAGATTCACTCCCAACACGGGGATTCCGGCTTTTGCCATGGAACGAGCCGCCGAAAGCAAAGTTCCGTCCCCTCCGAGCACAACCACGAAATCGAGGGGCCGGGAGGCCATTGCGTCGCGAGTGAGCACATCGACGCCCGCAGCATATGGCGCAGTACCTCCATCTACCACAACCTGATACTGGTGCTGCCGAAACCACTCGACGAGTCCGGGCACCAGCGTCGCCAGCTCCGGCTTACCCGGCTTGGAGACGATCGCTGCAGCTTTATTCTTAGGGGATGGAGCCCGTTCAGTTTCCATGGTGAACTCTGAATTGTACAGAATTCCTCAAGAAAGATTTACTGGCGGAATGCGCGAAGAGAAACCAACGGCGTCAGAAAGCCGCATACAGCAGAAACTCCCGATTGCCCTCGGCCCCTAGAATCGGAGACTCCACAACATCAGTGTGCATGCAATCCCGGGCCAGGAGTGCCTGCCGCACCTTCTCCACCGCGCCCAACTGGGCCGCTTCGTCGCGCACGATCCCACCCTTCCCCACCAGTTCGCGGCCCACCTCGAACTGCGGCTTCACCAGCACCACCAATGTCCGGCCACGGCGCTCCGTGGGAGATTCCGGAAATGCAGCTGCAATGACTGGGGGAAGAACCAGGGTCGCGGAGATAAAAGAAACGTCCATCACGACCAGATCCGCCGCTTCGCCAACCTGCTCCCGCGTCAGGTAGCGCGCATTTGTCCTTTCCAGCAAGCAGACACGCCTGTCCTGCCGCAAACGGAAATCAATCTGACCATGGCCAGTGTCAACCGCAATGACCCGCGCCGCCCCGTGTTGCAGCAAGCAATCCGTGAACCCACCCGTCGAAGCGCCCACATCAAGACACACTCTCCCAGCAACCTCAATATGCCAATGTTTAAGCGCTCTTTCTAGTTTCAGACCTCCACGTCCGACATACTTCAAGTCTTCGCCCAGAAGACGGATCTCTGCTTCCGCATCTACCCCGGTACCGGCTTTTTCTACTTTTTGTCCGCCAACTAAAACTTTGCCTGCCAGAATCAGCGCCTGTGCGCGCTCGCGCGAGCTCGTCAGACCGCGTGCCAGCAAAAGTTTGTCCAGTCTGATCTTCAATCTGTTCTCCGGGGAATTCTGCAACTTTCGAGCCTCCAACTTACCACCAAAGTGCCAGCAACCATCTCAGTGCAAGGAGTAGAACGGTCTGTCGCTGAACTACTTACAAAGATACTTCCCCGCTTTTCCACAGTGTTTTCCACCAATGTGTTGAAAAGTATCGGAGGACTCCAGCCACAAAAGACACAAAGGTCCACAAAGGAGTTCTTGTTCTCCTTTGTGGACCCTCGTGTCCTTTATGGTTGAAGACTTGTTCTTCTCGCGCGGTGGAGAAGAAATTCTACCCCGCAACTTCTTCCAGCAACTTCTCATCGATGTCGAAGTTGGAGTGTACGTTCTGCACGTCGTCCTGATCTTCGAGAGCTTCCATCAGACGAATCATGGTGTTGGCGGCTGGCCCTTCCAGTTTGATGTAATTCTGCGGAATCATGGCCACGCTGGACGACGCGGGTTCAATGCCAGCCTTCTTCACCGCTTCCAGGACAGCCTCGTAGGCCGAGGGTTCGCACAATACTTCCCAGTTATCGCCATCGTCGCGCAAATCTTCAGCGCCCACATCCAGGACGATCCCCATCAGATCATCTTCCTTGGCTGCCGACTTCGGAATCACAATGTCGCCCTTCTTGTGAAACATCCAGGACACCGCGCCGGCCTCCGCCATGTTGCCGCCATTTTTTCCGAATACGTGGCGAATCTCGCTGACCGTGCGATTGCGATTGTCGGTATTGATGTCGAGCAGGACCGCCACTCCGCCCGGGCCGTAACCTTCGAGCGAGAACTCCTCGTAGGTTGCACCCGGCAATTCACCGGTGCCGCGCTGGATGGCCCGCTTGATGTTGTCCTGCGGCATGTTCTCGGCCTTGGCGGCGAGAATGGCGCCGCGCAGACGCGGGTTGGTGTCAGGATCGCCGCCGCCGTTTTTCGCCGCAATCGAAATTTCCTTGATCAGTCGGGTAAAAATCTTGCCGCGCTTGGCGTCGAGCGCGCCCTTCTTATGCTTGATTGTTGCCCACTTAGAGTGCCCGGACATGGAAAGACCTCGTGTTCAATAAGCTGTGATTG
Source organism: uncultured Acidobacteriota bacterium (assembly GCA_963788605.1). Classification (GTDB taxonomy): domain Bacteria; phylum Acidobacteriota; class Terriglobia; order Terriglobales; family Acidobacteriaceae; genus JABDBE01. The sequence goes on from CAWBHD010000002.1 coordinate 426,880, forward strand.
CAATGACCTTGATATAGGGTTCGCCCGTAGAGGAGATCACTGAATTACCCTCGGGATTGCCTCGAAAACGAACGCTGGCGACCTAAAAGTATAGCACGGGGCCCGTCGCAATCCACGGTTTCTCGGGTAAGGCGGCAGCCCATGATCAGCCATGGCCCTCTGCCCTGCGGGATCACATCTGCGAGGTAGGTTCAGCCGGCAATTTCTGCTTCTCGTGCCACGCCTTGTAGGCGTACACAACCGCCAGCAGCGGAGGCGCAAGCAGCACGCCCCAGAACGGAATCAGAACGCCCAACACGATCGGAGTCAGAATAGAAGCCCACATCGGCACTTTGGCCACACGCTTCATGAGGTAAGGCTGCAACAGGAAACCATCGACCACAGCGATTGCCGCGTACAGCATCAGTACGTAAAGAGGATGTTCCCAGTCTCCCCATCGAAAAGTTGCTGCCAGCACGGGACCGATCACCCCCAGCACCGGCCCCAGGTGTGGGACAACCTGTAGGGTCGCGGCCAACAGCGCCCACAGCGGAGCCCATGGCACTCCAAGCGCGTACAGACCGATCATCCACAGGACACCGACCGCTAGCGAATCCTGCGCCTGCGCGATCAGCCAGTTCTTGAGCGCGCCGCCCGTAAGCCGAAGATGGCCGCCAACGTCCATGCCGTATCTCGAATCCTCCTTAACCAGGCGGATTCGCCTCGCTTTTCGCTATGTTAAACTCTAATTTCCAGCGAGGGAACCCGGATGAAATTCGGTGTCATCATTTTCCCCGGATCGAACTGCGATCACGACGCCTATTGGACCATCCAGCAGGTCGCGCTACAACCGGTCACCTTCCTGTGGCACGAGTCCCATAACCTTGAAAACTGTGATGCGGTCATTGTCCCCGGCGGCTTTGCTTTCGGCGACTATTTGCGCACTGGAGCCATCGCCAAATTCTCCCCTGTAATGGAGTCGGTAAAAAAATTCGCCGACGGTGGCGGCCTGGTACTGGGCATCTGCAATGGCTTTCAGATTCTGTGCGAATCCGGACTGCTGCCCGGAGCCCTGACGCGCAACCTGGGCCTCAAGTACGTTTGCAAGCCCGTCGATGTCAGAGTGGAGACCACCGAGACTCCCTTCACCAATGCCTGCCGCCAGGGCGAAGTGCTGACCATCCCCATCGGCCACATGGAAGGCAATTACTTCTGCGATGAAGCAACTCTCGCCGACTTGCAACGGAATCGCCGGATCGTGTTTCGTTATTCGAGCCCGCAAGGCGAGATTACTCGAGATGCCAATCCCAACGGCTCGCTGGATAACATCGCAGGCATCTGCAGCCCCGGCCGGAACGTGCTTGGCATGATGCCGCATCCTGAGCGCGCAAGCGAAAGCGAACTCGGCGGCACCGACGGATTCAAGATCTTCGAATCTTTGGTCGGAGCAATAGCGGCAAAGTAACCACCAGCAATTCATCCCAGTTTTCCTCAGAATTTGTTCTCCGGACTCAATTAGCTCTTCCCTTTTGCGTTCTTCTTTGCTATGTTCCAGTCCCCTTCGCTTACCGGACTGCCCGGGCCTCGAATTAGTGTCTCTTCTCCGGGAGGAATCCGATGACAGCAAGAGATTTGATAGATAATCTCTCCAGCACCCTGTTGTGCGACGAACGCATCCTCAGCGTGTCCGAGAGAGAACTGCTTGCCAACTTGTTGCAGCGTGCAAGAGGCCAGGCGAGCGCCCCGAAAAATGAGGTAGCCGAAGCCATCACTCGTTCGGTTGGAGAAATCATCGCAGAACGAGCCCTTGGACTGCTGGGGGAAAGCATGACCCAGCAACTCCTCCAGCGGTTGCCAGGATCCTCGATTTTTCCCATTCGGGGAGTGCCGGTGATTCATGCCGGCTCGCCACCGGTTCCGCCACCCGCTCCTCCGCCGGACCCCAACGATCCCCGCCCGCCCAGTACCAGCCCGCCTTCGCACATTCGCGCCGGATCGCCGCCAGTTCCACCTCCGAGCCCGGCCCCGCCTCCGGATCGCCCGCCTAGCACCAGCCCTCCGTCGCACATTCACGCTGGCGCATTTTCGCAACGTAGCGCTAGCGGAGTTGCTGTCTTCGAGGCTGCCGATTCATCGCAGTGTGTGGTCCTCGACGAATTTCTGACCCCATCTGAATTGAACGCGCTGACGCAATATGTGCTCGCCCAGGAAGCGCAGTTTCAAATCAGCGAAGTGCTTTCGCCCGGAGTAACCGGCGGCGCCGTCGACTATGAACAGCGCCGTTCACGAGTGCTCATGGATCTGGGCGGCCACGAAAAGGTCATCACCGATCGCCTGCTGACCTGCCTGCCTCGCGTTCTCCAGAAGTGGGGGCGTGAGCCCTTCGCCATCTCCCGCGTCGAGTCTCAAACCACCGCCAGCAACGACGGCGACTTCTTCCGCTGCCACAGCGATAACGGAGCGCCCGAGGTCGCGAATCGAGAAATCACGTTCGTGTATTTCTTCCATCGTGAACCTAAGGCATTCAGCGGCGGCGAGTTGCGCATCTACGATTCGCCCCCGGAAAATCAAGGCCGGTCCGCCGCGTCAAACTATCGAACCATTGTTCCCGAGCAGAACCAATTGGTACTGTTCGCCAGTGGGCTTTCTCACGAAATCACCCCGGTGCGATGTTCTTCCGGGAAATTCACTGACAGCCGTTTCACGGTCAACGGATGGCTTCACAACTAAAAGACGCAGCTTGGCTGGCATGGATCGAGCGGCTCGCAGGTGTCCCGGTGAGTCTTGCTCAAAGCGACCATCTCCCCCGATCGCTCTTCCACTGCCGCCTGGACGATCAGCCGGACCACCTGGTCCCAGAGCGTCTCCTCCGGCCAGGGCATTGGGAGGCTCCGCCTGATCGTCCCCTGTTTATAAATCCCAACTGCATTTTCACTCGAGGTGGGGAAGCGCCAGAAACGGTCTCTACCGATGGTTTCGCAATGCAAGGCGAGATGGTGTGGATCACCGATCCGGAGAATACTGCGATTCAGCCGTTCTGGCTGGGACGTGAACTCAGTACGATGCTCTCGGGAGCAAAGCCCGGCGATCCCGCACCGTCAGGCCTCTCGCAGCAAGCGCGCTACGTTTTGTTGATGGCAGGCGTCCTGGTAGCGGACGAATATGACTCCCATCGCCGCAGACAATGGGCTGAAACATTTTCGGTCACCGGCGCCCAATTCCAGAAAACAGGCTATGCTCCGCTGGGTCGGCTTATTCATCCATTTCACATCGCTGCTCTGCGGCGCTATTGCCGTCACCAAATCCGCAGTGGGGGGCTTCGCCTGGGAGATGGCCAATGCCCGTCGCGCTACGTCGCCCACAACGACCCTGTAGCCCGCTTCTTTCATAGCCAGCTAACCACGACCGTGACCGCAATCGCCGGCGAACCGGTGAAGCCGTCTTATGTGTATCTGGCGTCTTACCAACCGGGAGCTGTCCTCCGAAAGCACACCGACCGCGAGCAGTGCGAGTTCAGCGTCACCTTGTGCCTCGACTATTCGCCCGAACCGCGCAACGCAACTCCCTGGCCGATCCTTCTTCATAAACCATCAGCCACAGTTACCGTCTTCCAGGCGATTGGCGATGCCCTGCTCTACCGCGGCGGCCAACTCGCTCACTCACGCGACGCCCTGCCCGAGGGACACACGTCCACCTCAATCTTCTTTCACTACGTGAGGAAGGATTTCACGGGCAGTCTGGATTAGAACAGCGGCACGCTCCTGTTTCATCCCGAGCGGAGCAGCCACTTCGCAAACGCGAAGTAGCTGCGGAGTCGAAGGATCTCTATTCCGGATCGGCGATGCACGCGCCTCGGGCGCGCACGAAGCATCCTCTACGCGATTCGCTCGGCCCGGCCGGTATCTACCGCGCGCACGCCATCGAAAGAGACAAAGAAACATTTCACGATGAGTTCGGGAAAGTTTGCCGTCACCAACTCTGCCGCGCGTTGCAACTCCTGCTGATGGTGTTCCGCTTCTCGCGCCGCGTCTCCTTCAAAGGCCGCGAGACCGCCGTAGGTGGCGCAATCGGAATGGCTCATCAGAAACATTTGCCTGGTCTGATGCAGCCGGATGGACATCCGCACCTGCTCCAGAATGAAGTCGCGCTCGAAGTCGTTGCGAGGCGAGGCCAATGTCTTAGCTCCGCCGGCGACCACAATCATGTCTGGCCGCAAAATCTCCTGCCGCTTGAGAAATTTGTAAGTCGCCAACCGGATTCGTTGATCAAAGCAGCACAGCACCGCCGCATCGGCCACATAAGGCTCCGGCGGCGAATCAAAATGGAAGATTTTATCCATGTAAGGAATCACCCGTTGGTCGATTTTACCCGACTCGCCCCTTTACATAAGATTCATTCGGGTGGCTTTTGTGAAACTTACGACTGCTTGTTATGGGTTATTGAATCCAGGTTTCGAACAACGCGCTCGGGATCGTCGTGCCCGAGAAAAACATCTCCATGAGTCGTCTTGATGTGTACGACGTGGTTGCACCAGACGTAGGCACGGGTAGCGCCGACGCCGCGAATGCCATAACCTCGCAGCAGAGTCCAAGGCTCGACGGCGTAGCTTTCGATCTGAACTAAGGGGATGGAGCGTAGCCGGAATCCCAGGGTTCTAATCTCGACTCCCAGCGGGCCAAAGCGGTACTGAAATCCGCTCCAGGCAAACGCCGCGAGCACAAGAAACACCAAGCACATCAGGGCCCCTGCGGCGCGCACAACTCCGAGCGGAACGGCTGCAAAGATCCATAACTCAAACACCAATGGAGCTAAGAACACAACCGCAAGCAGCGGTGAAGCATGAGTCTCGGTTGCGATCCAGTCGTGGGGAGGCAATCGCTCACCGCGCTCGGCGCCCACATAGACGGCAATCAAAGCAACGATGGCCAGCGGCACTAACGCCATCACCGGGCCGAGCACAATTCGCTGCCCGTTCAGGTTGTATTCGAGCACACTCGAATTGGCGAAGTAGGCGATGCCGAGGATGAGGTAGAAAAAGCCCAGCAGCACCCAAGAGAATGTGCCTGAGGCCTTTCGTCTCTGGATCGCTAACGACACAGCGGTAAATACCACCAGCAGAAATGCGGTAATTCCCAGTGCAAACCGCAATGAGACTTCCCGGGACATCCAGCCGTTGGGTTGCCAATTGATGTCGAAATGCGTCGCCATCCGCAGGGGCAGGCGATCCCAGGCCAGCCAGTAGCGCAATGCGGTGATCGGCAATACGAGCCACATCAACCACATGAATGTCTGAAACGCCTTGCGGTTCATCGAATCACTCCTCACGCCCACGCCACACCATCAAGTGCCTAGCGCGATGGATTGGCCAGCACTTCATAATGGATCACGCAAGGGTCTAGTTCCAAGAGGAACTTCTTATCTTCTGGATAGTAGACGGCCTTCTCGTAGTCCGGACCGGCAAAGGTTTTGATCGCGTCCCATGAGTCCCAGAGCGAGATCAGGGTGAATTCGGCTTTACCTTCGTGGATGCGCCGCAACGTCCACACACCCTGGTTGCCAGGGATCGACGCGTACTCTTTCAAACCAGTTTCTTGGAGGTATTCGAAGTAAGTGTCCTTGTCGGCTTCGCGGGTAACTCCGCGCCAGATGCGCGCAATCATAGTTTTCTCCTGAACTGACTTGTGGCAATTTGGTGACTCACAGTCCGGCTTCGATGCGGGAGCGCGGATCGAGGAAATCGCGGAGGGCGTCGCCAATAAAATTAAACGACAGGACCGCCAACATCACAGCTAGTGCCGGGAAAATCACCAGGTGCGGTGCGTCGAACAGGTGGGCGCGGCCATCGTTGAGCATGGCTCCCCAACTTGCGGTGGGGGGGGGAACGCCGAGGCCAAGGAAACTCATGGTGGCTTCGGCAAGGATCGCACCAGCCATGCCGATGGCGGCTTGCACGATGATGGGCTGAATGATGTTGGGCAAGATGTGGCGAACGATCACGCGCAGATCGCTTGCTCCCAGGGCACGGGCGGCTTCCACGAATTCACGCTCACGGGCGGAAAGCACCTGAGCGCGGACCAGGCGGGCATAGCCAACCCAACCTCCGAGGGAGAGCGCCAGAACCAGATTAAAAATTCCCGGTCCGCGAAAGGCCACGAACGCGATGGCCAGCAGGATCCCGGGAAAGGAAAGAAAGGCGTTCATCACGACGACGTTGACGAAGCGATCAATGCGACCGCCGTAGTAACCCGCGATTGACCCTACGATCAGGCCCAATGCCAGCGAGGCTGCGACTACACAACTACCAACCAGCATGGAGATGCGCGATCCGTAGATGAGGCGGGACAGGATGTCGCGTCCGAGTTCGTCGGTGCCGCACCAGTGGGTAGACGACGGTCCGGCTAGGCGCGCTGGCAGGTCGATGTGGGCTGGGTCTTGCGGGGCGACCCAGGGAGCGAACAGCGCGCAGGTTACGAAGATCGCGACCAATACGACTCCAGTGGACGCCAGGACGTTGTGCCGGGCGGCGCGTTGGAGCGAGATGGCGGTGGCGGACATGGGTGCAATCTTAAACCGGCGCTACCAGATTTCGAGTTGGAATTTTCGGTAGCTGTTGATCATTTTGAAATCGGTCCGGTTGGAGGTGACGAGACGGGCACCGTGCGAGCGGGCAGTGAGGGCAATGAGAACGTCGAAGTGCAAGTCGCGCAACTTGTTCGGCGCGAAGGCGTGATCCGCATGAATCCTAGCCAGTATTTCGCCGGACTCCAGCCAATTCTTTTCAGTCGGAGTTAAGATCGGATGGTTTCTCGCCAACGAGCGGAGGAATTTGTGTTCCGCCGGCCCGACTACGCCGCGGAGCAGTTCCGCGAGGACGACCGCTGACGTGCGGACCAAGCCCTCCGCCGATTCAATTCTCTTCCGGTGACGCCCAGTACGGAGCTCATCAACTAGGACCGACGTATCGAAGATGACGATGTCACTCATCAAGCCCGGAGAACTTTAGTTTGCCGGAGTTCTTTTTCATCAAGTCTTTGAAGCGCTTCAGCGCGACGATTTCGCGCAGCGCGATGTGGACGGCATCGGTGCGGGATTTTGCCTTAAGCACCTTCACGGCCTCGTCGGCGAGGTCGGTATCGAGACGGATTGAAGTCATGGTTACGGCCATCGGACCCCCTTCCAATATATACATAATAGCGCAGTTGTATATACAGGTCAAGCGGGTCGGAGCAGGGTCGCATTCTTCATCCGAAACGCGACATCACGCTATCGAGGATGTGAATTGGCAACCCAAAGGAACCTTATCATTGTCTTATTCTGGGGTTCGCGACCGAGTACAACAAGTCCGTCAGGAAGTTCACCGCGATGTAGGTTAATCCGATCGCCAGGATGCATCCCTGGACCAGATAGTAATCGCGGTTGCCGATGGCCTGGATGGTCAGGCGGCCAATGCCGGGCCAGGAGAAGATTGTCTCGGTCACTATGGCGCCGGCCAGCAGTGCGCCGAATTGCAATCCGAGCACCGTGATGACTGGAATCATGGCGTTGCGCAGGGCATGGCGATAGACCACCGTGCGCTCCGACAGACCTTTGGCGCGGGCGGTGCGGATGTAATCCTGGCCGAGTTCTTCGAGCATCGACGTGCGTACCATGCGGGTAAGGATGGCCGCGAGCGCTCCACCCATGGTGATCGCTGGCAGGACTAGATGCGCCAGCGTGCCTGATCCTGAGACCGGTAGCCATCCCAGCTTGATGGCGAAAAATAAGATCAGAATTGGACCGAGGGCGAAGTTGGGAAAAGACAATCCGAAAAGGCTGACCACACTGAGCAGGCGGTCGTCCCAGCGATTGCGCCTTTGGGCTGAGCGGACACCGGCTGGAATCGATAGCAGAACTGCTACCAGCAATGCGGCCAGGGTCAACTGCAGAGTGTATGGATAACGCTGGGCAATCAGGCTGCCGACGTTCTGATTGAAGCGAAGTGACAGTCCGAGATCGCCGTGCAGTACCCCTTTCCAATAATGGAGGTACTGTTGGCTCAGCGGAACATCGAGGCCGTAGGCGTGTCGAGTGGCTTGGATGTCGGTGGCGGGGGCGCCTTCTCCAAGCATTTGGAGGACGGGGTCGCCGGGGACGAGGTGGATAAGCAGAAATACCAGTGAAACCACGAGCCATACCACTGGCAGCGTGTACAGTACGCGGAGGGAGAGGTAGCGAAGCATTCGGTCGTTAGTCTTTGGTCATTGGTCGTGAAGAATGTTCGTCAGAACGCCTTTGTGTACTTTTACACAACCAGTTGTCAGTTCTTCGTTCTTAGTCTCCTGCCTTGCCGACGGCTGCGGACTGCAGTTTCTCGATTTGCACTTTGGCAATACGGTGGCCTTCCATTTCTTCGACCGTGAAGCGGTGACCCTCGTAGTCGAAGGAATCGCCGACGCGTGGAATCTTCTGCAGCCGCGCGAGCACAAATCCTGCCAGAGTTTCAAAGCCACCATCGCGGGGCAATGCAGAGCTCATACTGGGATTCGAGATCACGAATCCCGAACGAGCCCTCAAGGACCAGCGCGAGCTTGCCCTCGAGCACGGGTTGCTCTGGGGGAGGAACGTCGAACTCGTCCTCGATTTCGCCGACCAACTGTTCGAGGATGTCTTCAACCGTAATCACGCCCGCGGTCGAGCCGAACTCGTCCACGACGACCGCCAGGTGGCGCTTGCGGTCTTTGAATTCTTCCAGCATCTCGGTTAGCACCTTGGTTTCCGGCACGACCAGCACGTCGTGCATGATCTGGCTGATGCGCATCGCCGAAATTCTTCCGGCCAGAGGCTGGGCAAGGCGAAGGCGGGTCCATCGCATCAGATCCTTGGAATAGAGGACACCGATGATGTGCTCGGGACCGCGTTGCGGGTCATAGACGGGCATGCGGGAATGCTGCTCTTCGACCACGCGCGCCAGAGCCTCATCGAGCGACAAGTCGCCAGGCAATGAAAAGATGTCCGGGCGGGGCACCATCACTTCACGCACCGTGATGCTTTCAAGTTCGAGAGCGTGGTGGATCATTTCTTCCTGGAATGGAGGAATCTGGCCGAACTGCCGACTGGCGGTAACGATGAGCTTGAGTTCGTCGGGCGAATGGATGGGGCCTTGCCGAATCTTGCGCGAACCGAATATACGCAACACCGACCCGGCAGCCGCGCTCATCCCAAAAATGAAGGGCCGGGTCAGGGTGAGGAAAACTTCCATGGGGGCGGCGACCGCCAGCGCGACCTGCTCTCCGCGCTGCAGGGCCAAAGACTTTGGAACCAGTTCACCCAGGATTACGTGCAGACAGGTGATGAGAGCAAAAGCGATTCCAATGGCGATTCCGTGGGCGTAAAGGTTGGCATGCGGAACCCGCCCCAGAAGTTCTTCGACCATGTGAGCCAGCAAAGGCTCGCCAACCCAGCCCAGAGTCAGGCTTACTACCGTGATTCCCAGTTGAACGCCGTTAACTACTTCATCCAGATTGCGGTGTAGTTTCTGGACAATGCGGGCGCCGATACGGTGGGCTTCGATGAGTTGCTGGATGCGGGTCTCGCGAACGCTGACCAGGGCGAACTCGGCTGCAGCAAAAAACGCGTTTGCTGCGACCAGGAGCAGAATCAAAAACACCCGGATCAGCACGAAGGCGATCATGGATGGCCAATTCTAACATTCCAAAGGCTGTAGTGCATTCCCGGAAAGGACACGGAGGTTGTAAGATAGATGGTAGCTGTGGCTCGCGGTTTACCTCTGGACCTAACCTTCTTGCAGGCAAAAGCTTCACGGCAGATTGTCTGCTTCCATTTCTCCAGTTTCCCGGTCTAACGCAACGGGTGACCGGTAAGAAGGTCCGACCGGTGCCATGAGGCGAATCTGAGGAACAAAACACGGACCAACTTCGTAACAACTTGAAGAGGGCTGAAGATGTCTGTTGCAGTCATAGGAGGCGGATGTGAACGGCAATGGTAAGAAGAAGCAGCGCAAGCGGATCATAATTGTCGGCGTGGTGGCGGCAGTCCTATTGGTGTTTGCGGGCGCTCTTTACGCCTTTACCCGCGGCGGAACGAAGATTGACCCCTCGAAGCTGGCCAAGGTCGAGAAGGGCGACCTGGCAAAGAGCGTGGTTGCAACCGGCAAGGTCACGCCAATCACCAAGGTCGAGGTCAAGTCTAAAGCCAGCGGCATTGTGAAGAAGCTTCTTGTCGACGCCGGGGACCGGGTGAAAAAGGGTCAACTGTTGGCGCAATTGGATAAGGTCGAGATCGAAGCTCAGGTGGAGCAGTCTCACGCTGCCCTGCAGGCGGCCGAAGCTAACCTGACGAGTTCAGAAGCCGACTTCGAGCGCTCCAAGGTGGATGCCGAAGGACCCGATGTGCCTTTGCTGAAGCGAGCCTACGATCGCGCCGTCGAAATGGCTAAAGCAGGCGTAGTGTCCGAGTCGGCTCTGGACGACGCTCAGAAGAACTATCAGATGGCGCTGAACAAGCAGAATGTATCTAAGGCGCAGGTCACGGTGCTGAAGGCCAAGATTGCGCAGTCGCGCGCGCAGGTGGCGCAGGACCAGGCCAACCTGAAACAACTCGAAGAACAGCTTAGCTATACCGACGTCGAATCGCCTCTCGACGGGGTTGTGCTATCGCGTAACGTGGAACTGGGCGATGCAGTCAGTTCCATCCTGGTGCTCGGTTCTTCGGCAACCTTGGTCATGACCCTGGGCGATACCAGCGAGGTCTACGTCAAAGGCAAGGTCGATGAAAGCGATATTGGAAAGGTCTATCTGGGACAGCCGGCGAGAATCAAGGTCGAGTCTTTCAAGGACAAGACGTTCAACGGAAAAGTAACCAAGATCTCTCCCATGGGGGTTGAGAAAGATAACGTAACGACATTCGAAGTACGCGTATCGATCAATAACCCTGGTGGCGAGTTGAAGGCGGAGATGACTGCCAACGCGGAGATTATCCTGGAAGAACACAAGGGCGTGCTGCAGATTCCCGAAGGCGCAATCCTGTACGACAAAGACAAGAGAGCCTCGGTCGAAGTCCCCGATCCCAAGGCCAAGGAAGGAAAGAATAAGCTCGCGGTCAACATTGGGATCTCAAACGGCGCCAAGACCGAGGTTCTCAGCGGCCTGAAGGAGGGCGATCAGGTCGTCCTGCAATAAAGGGGCTGGTGCTCGTATGTGGTCGGATCTGAACTTTGAAGGCACGGATCGTGATGGAAACCGATCCGTGCCTTTTGGTTTTGGTTCACTAATATCTACCCCTCGCAATCCTAAAGTTGTATCCTCCTTCCCAGCACTCGGGCGAGCCCCCGCGATCGATGAATCTTCTGGAGATTACCCGGCAGACGCTGGCCACATTCAAGACGCACAAAATGCGTATTTTCCTCACGATGTTTGGCATCGTTTGGGGAATCGCATCGGTCATTCTGCTGGTTGGGTTGGGGCGGGGATTTAGCGTGGATCAAAAGAAGCGCATGGAATCGCTGGGCAAGGACCTCGTGATCGTGTGGGGCGGGAGAACGAGTTCCCAGGTGGGCGGGTTGGCGGCTGGGCGCGAGATTACTCTGACGGTGGACGACGCCCGCCTTATCCGGAGCGAGGATTACCTGGTGAAGAACGTGAGCCCGGAACTGAGGCGCGCGGTTCCGGAAGTGAGCCAGTTCAATTCGGCAAATCGCGAAGTTGTTGGGGTGTGGCCTGCTTTCCAGTCTTTTCGTTCGTTGCGGCTCGGCGAAGGGCGTTTGATGACCGAGGAGGATGAGTCCGAAGGCCGTCGGGTTGTGATACTGGGCGACGCAACCAGCAAACAACTGTTCCCCGGAAAGCCTTCACTAGGTGCGAATCTCGACATCAAAGGGGTTCCCTACACGGTGATTGGCGTCCTTGAAAAGAAGACCCAGAACAATAATTACAGCGGGCCAGACAATGATTTCCTGTTCGCGCCCTACGCCGCCGTGGCCCGCGATTTTCCCCAACCAGCAAAACCGGGCATCGTCCGGGGCTACGTCGACGATGTTGTGTTCGAGGTAGCGAGCCCTGATGAGCATGAAGAAACGGTCCAGCAGGTGCGTCGCTCGCTCGGCCGGAGCCACCACTTTGATGGGCAGGATAAGGACGCGCTGTTCGTCTGGGACACGATGGATGGCGCCAGACTTGTGGAAAATATTTTCAGCGTCATTACCATCTTTTTTGGCTGCGTGGCGATTATCACGCTCTGCCTCGGCGGAATCGGGGTGATGAACATCATGCTGGTTTCGGTCTCGGAGCGGACGCGTGAGATTGGCGTGCGCAAGGCGCTGGGGGCCACCCGGCGGGACATTTTGCGCCAGTTCTTTGCCGAATCGGCGATTCTGACCGTGGTCAGCGGGTTTCTGGGACTGACGGCTGGAGTAGGTTTGTGCGCCGCGATGGCGGCAATCCCACTTCCTGATTTTGTTCCTCACCCAATCGTTTCTGGCGCGTCTATCGTAGCGTCGGTGCTCACGCTATCAGTAATTACGGTTACGGCGGGCATGTATCCCGCGCAGCGCGCGGCCGAGATGACACCGGTTGAGTCGTTGCGCTATGAATGACGATCTCCAGGAGGGTAATTCCGTGGCTGAATCAGATTCGCGTACGTTAATGTCGCGTCGATCGATGAAGCGATCTCTTGCCGTCGTGTTAGTTCTGCTGGCGGCAGTATCGTTGGACGCTGCCGCCAGCTCAGAAGGCGAGTTTCAGCGGACTCTGAAGGTGACGGGCCCCGTTAATCTCGACCTGACAACCGGGTCAGGGAGCATCAGCATCCGCACCGGCAGTTCGTCCGAAGTGCAGGTGACTGGGCACATCAAGGCCACGAACTGGTTTGGAGGCGACCCCGGGGAGCAAGTCAAGCGAATTGAGGCAGCCCCTCCCATCCAGCAAAGTGGAAATGACATTCGGATTGGCCACACCAACGACAGCGAACTGTTACACAACATTTCGATCAGTTATGAATTGGTAGTGCCAACGGAGACGCTGTTGCACTCCCATACCGGCTCGGGCAGCCAGAGCGTCGACGGCATCCATGGCCGAATCGACATCGAGTCGGGCTCTGGCGGCTTGAAAATCTCTGACATCGGAGATACGGTGCGCGCCGAGACCGGGTCCGGAGATATTGCCATCGATCGGGTCAAAGGGAATGTGCGCACGAAGGCGGGGAGTGGCTCGATTCGGGCGACCGACATCGCGGGCGGATTCGAGGGGCATACCGGGAGTGGACACATTACTCTGGAGCAGACCGCGGCGGGCGCCGTACGCGCCGATACCGGTTCCGGCGGCATGGAACTACGCGGGGTGCAGGGTTCGCTCGAAGCTGAAGCAGGAAGCGGCACCATTACGGCCGAGGGGAATCCAACGGGTTCCTGGACGGTGCATTCAGGATCCGGAAGCATTCGCCTCAAGCTGGCATCGAGTGCCTCCTTTGACCTTGACGCACACACCAGTTCAGGATCCATTTCGGTGAGCCAACCCGTTACCGTACAAGGAACGATGGGGCGCAAGGAACTACGTGGAAAGGTTCATGGGGGCGGGGTTCCGGTAGAGATCGAAACTGGTTCGGGAAATATCGAGATTCAGTAGACCGGAGTCGTTAATCCCCGGAGCGACGCGAAGAATCCAGATTCCGGGGATGGCCTGCAAAACCCCAGATTCCTGGTGGCGTTCACTCGCGGAATAACATGGAAAAGATGTCAGCCGTTCCTGATTTTTGATTTCCGATTGACAATTGGACACTCCGCAATTTAACTGGCTTCGTGTTCCTCAAAGAGCTCATCACACAAAGCTGGCAGGCACTGATGCGCAACCGGCTTCGATCGGTGCTGACGATGCTTGGCATCGTCTGGGGACTGGTGTCGGTAGTGATCCTGCTGGCTTACGGCCAAGGCTTGGGCGGCAGCGTTCTGCATGCCTTCTTGAACATGGGCGACAACGTGATCGTTGTCCAGCCAGGACAAACCAGCATGCAGGCAGGAGGCCAGCGGGCGGGCAAAAAGGTTTCGTTCGATTACGAAGACGTCCAGGCCGTGCGCGAAGAGGTGCCCATTGTGCGCGCGGTCAGTGCCGAAGTGAATCGTAATCTTCCATTCAAGTTAGGCACCCGGGTCGTCTCGCTCAAAGTCAGAGGGGTTGAGCTTCCCTACGGATCAATGCGCAAGCTCGATATTGAGGAGGGCCGATACTTCAGCGATCGCGATTTCGTGGAACGTAGCCGGGTCGTGATCCTCGGTAGCATAGCCAACCGCAGAGTTTTTCAAGGTGCGCCTTCCGTAGGCCAATCGGTCAATATCGGCGGCCTGGAGTTCCAGGTGATCGGAGTCTTGCGGAATAAGATCCAGGATTCCTCCTACAACGGCCCGGACAATGAAGATGGATTTGTTCCCTTCGAGGTCTATCGCGAACTCAAAAACATCCGCGATCCCGATCTGTTCATCATCCAGCCGACCGCGCCGGAACTGAACAAGAAGGCGCTGGCCGCAGTGCGCGAAGTGATTGCGCGGCGCCACCACTTCGATCCAAGAGATGAGAAAGCCACACCGGAGTGGGACACGATCGAGGACCGCGCCATGCTTAACGGATTTTCTTTCGGATTGCAAGCAGTGCTCGGACTGATTGGCGCGGTTACACTCGGAGTGGGCGGCGTGGGCGTCATGAATATCATGCTGGTTTCGGTCACCGAGCGCACTCGCGAGATCGGCCTGCGGAAGGCGCTGGGGGCACGCAAGTGGCAGGTTCTCACGCAGTTTCTCTTGGAGGCCCTGGTGCTGACTTTTTCCGGCGGCGTAATCGGCATAGCAGTGGCTGTCATTCTCACCTGGGTGATCCCGCCAATGCCGCTTTATAGCGAGTTCTATAAGACAGCCAATCATGAGGGTGATATCTTTCTGCACGCCTCATTCATCGTGATTGCTGTTTCTTTTGCCATCCTGTCGCTCGTGGGCGTGATTTCGGGGTTTTTCCCCGCGTTGAAGGCTTCACGCCTGGACCCGGTTGAGGCTTTGCGCTACGAGTAGAGGGTTCCGGCTCGACGGCGTTTGGCCAATTACTTCCGTGTCTTGACGCCGGCCCCCCGGCAGGTTACTTTCGAGTTTTCCCGGCAGAATTCTGCCCGGCACGAGGAAGACTTTGGCGAACCGCCCGATTATTACGCTGACCACGGATTTCGGACTCAACGACCATTTCGTAGGCACCATCAAGGGCGTGATCCTTGATATTGTTCCGGAAGCTGAGATCGTGGACATTTGCCATGCTGTGCAAGCCTTTGATGTGCTCGACGGCGCCCTGGCCATCGCCCAGTCATACTCGTATTTCCCTAACGGAACCGTCCACCTCGTGGTCGTCGACCCGGGCGTGGGCACAGAGCGTCGCCCCATCCTTTTGTCCACGGGTCGGCACTATTTTGTTGCCCCCGACAACGGCGTGCTCTCTCTTATCTACAGCCATGCGGAGCGGGTTCAAGTTCGCCACATCATCGCGGACCATTACTACCGGCAGCCGCTGAGCAGCACATTTCATGCCCGCGATATTTTCGCGCCCGTGGTCGCCTATCTTGCCAAGGGCGTGGAGCCCGAGAAATTCGGCGAGGAAATCACCGATTTCGTGCGCTTCAACGCTCCCAAGCCCAAGGCGGTCGATGCGCAGACGCTGCGGGGCGTGGTGCTCAGGGTGGATCGTTTCGGAAATATCGTCACCAACTTCACACCGGAAGATGTGCCGGCTCTGTTTCAGTCAAGCCCACCCGCATTCAAGATCCTTGTTGGCAAGCGCGAGATCACGGAGATCCACGCCAACTACGCCGAGGGGGCACCCAACGAAGTCTTTGGCATCCTGGGGAGTATGGGCTATCTGGAGATTTCCGCGAATCGCGCCGCAGCCGCGCAAATCCTCGGCGTCGGCAAGGGCAGCGAAGTGAACATTGTCCTCGAAGGCGCCGTCGCGGCCAGCAACGGGCAGTAGACTCACGAACTCTTCGGCCTGGGATGAGCGTGGCGCTCCATCTCCGCAGTCCACTTCAGAAAGTGCCACAGATTCTTGCGCTCCCGCCAGGTGAACTCCCAAAACTCCAGCAGTCCGATTTGTTGCATCTTCACGCCGCAGTAGGTCTCGATCCGCCATAACAGATACGGGCTGCGCCAGGGAGCCAGATGATGGCCGCGAGTCGCGTTCCACAGAAATCGAAACATGTGGCGCACGGGGTTATCTTAACCGATCTCTTTCGAGGCGTCATCAGCACTCTGGTCAGCCACGCAGCGGCGACTGCATGCTAGAATCCCTCTTCTGCTTGAGGATTCCTGTTTCTATGGCCGACGATGAAGCCCGCCGGATCGCCGAAGACCATTACTACGCGGCCCTGGATTTGGTGTCGGAAGGGGAGCAAGAGGGGGCGGTAGCGGAATATCAGAAATCGCTCGCAGCCGATCCCACGTTTACCGAAGCCATGCACGGCTTGGCGCGGGCTTTTCAAGATCTCGGCCGTCTGGATGAGGCCATCGCGGTCGCCAGACGTATTTCGGAAATTGATCCGGACGACGTGTTGGCCTATACCAGCCTGTCGGTTCTCTACCAGAAGAAGGGCATGATTCCTGAAGCTGAGGCAGAAGGCGCTAAAGCGAGAGTACTGGGATGGAAACAGCAGTTGAAGAAGGGCAGTTCGTAGCTGTCAGCTATCAGGCTTCAGCTCTCAGTAAGACTCTTCACTACCGAAACTGGGGGCTGGCTGAATGCTGATAGCTACAATTCATACTTCTTCATCAAATGCCGGAACGATCTGTAGGAAATTTTCAACAAGTCCGCAGCTCGCGTCTGTACGCCGTTGGATTGGTTCAGTGCGGTCAGCAGCAGCGACTTCTCGATATCCGCGACGTACTTCTCCATATCCATTCCGTCAGGCAGAGCGCTCGTACTCCCGGCTATGGCGGCGCCGGGCAAGCCCACTCCGGCAGCAGCAGCCCGGGCTTTAGCCTTTTCCGCGGGCAATTCGACGTGCAGTTCCTCTCTGGTTTCCAGGGCCACCGCGCGCTCAATGGTGTTTTCCAGTTGCCGGACATTGCCCGGCCACTCGTAGCCCCCCAACGCTTCCAGCGACTGCTCGTTTACCCTCTGAATGCTCTTCCCTGCTCCGGGCGCGTACTTTTTCAGGAAATGGTTGACCAGGAGCGGGATGTCCTCACGGCGTTGCCGCAAGGGTGGCACAGAAACCGGGATCACACTAAGCCGGTAGTAAAGATCCTCGCGAAAAGTGTTTTCCGCGACTTGCTTGTCGAGATCGCGATTGGTAGCGGCGATGACACGCACGTCGATGGGAATTTCGTTGGTTCCTCCCACTGGACGCACCGAACGCTCCTGCAGCACGCGCAGCAGTTTCACTTGCATGGTGAGACTCATCTCGCTGATCTCGTCGAGGAAAATCGTTCCCTGGTCCGCGACTTCGAACAGGCCTCGTTTGTTCTGAGTCGCGCCGGTAAATGCACCCTTTACATATCCAAACAGTTCGCTCTCCAGCAGAGTTTCGGGAAAGGCTCCGCAGTTGATCGAAACAAATGGCTCGGCAGCGCGCGGAGAGCACACGTGCAAGGCCCGGGCGACAAGCTCTTTCCCGGTTCCACTCTCGCCGTAGATCAAGACAGTGCTTTGCGTGGAAGCGACGGTACGAATCGTCTCCTTCAGTTTTTCCATGGCGGGGCTTACGCCAACGATATTGTCCAGCGAGTTACGGGTGGCGGCATCGCGCTTGAAAGCGAAATTCTGGCGGCTGAGAGCCACTTTCTCCAACGCCCGGTTGATTGCCATCTTGATTTCATCGACCAGGCCGGGCGACTTGCGAATATAATCCGTGGCGCCGCCAGCCTTGACGGCCTGCACGGCTGCCTCGTAGTCGTCAACCGCCGTCATCAGAATCACTGCGGAATCCGGAGAAGCCTGGTGAGCGTGACGCAGCACTTCAATACCGTTGATGTTGGGCATCCGAATGTCGGTCACGATCACGTCATACAAGGCGCCATCGAGCTTTCTCTTTGCAGCTTCGCCCGAGTTCGCGGTCTCAACCTTGTGACCTTCGCGACGCAGAGCGATGTCCAGCATTTCGCAGATGGAGCGCTCGTCATCGCAAACCAGGATGTTACCCACGCGCGCCCCCCGCCCTGGCCGAAGCGACGACCATTGTGTTGTCAACCAGCGCCGGGGAAGATCCATGTTCGGCGTCCGCGGGAACGTTGCCCAGAATCTCTGCTGTCGCGAAGCGATGCAACCGAAGCACAAAGACGCTGCCTTGTCCCAGTTTGGAGCGTGCCCAGACCTTGCCCTCGTGGGCCTGCACGATCTGGTAAACGATTGCCAAGCCCAGCCCGGTTCCTCCTTCGAATTGCGATTGGAACGGCTCGAACACCTTCTCAATCAACTGCTGGCTCATTCCCGGACCCGTATCAGCGAAATTGATCTGCCAGTCTTCCCCGCTGGCCTCCAGCGAGACTGTGAGATTGCCTCCAGTAGCCATCGCGCGCACGGCGTTCTCGCAGAAATTCCAAAAGACTTGCTTGAGCTTGTCTCCATCGGCCGAAGCCCAGGCTTCCTGCACGGCATATTTTCGTTCGACCCGAATGCCGGTATTCTGCGCGGCCAGGCGATGTTCCAGAAGGGTGAGAGTGTCTTCGAGCAGCGGCAACAGGTCAACTTTCGCAAACCTGTACTGGCGGCCGCGAGAGTAAGCCAGGAAATCGGTAATGATGCCGTTGAGACGTTCTGATTCCCGGGTAACTATCTGCAGCAACTGGCGATGTTCCTCGCCCAAATCGGGGATCCCGGAAAGCATGCTTACCGAGCCGGCAATGGATGTCAACGGATTGCGGATCTCGTGCGCGATAGCCGCCGCAAGGCGACCCACGGCGGCCAGGCGGTCCTGCATTCGAACTTCGCGTTCCAGGCGCCGAATCTCGGTTAGATCATCGAAGGTGTACACGAAACCCAGGGTGCTCCGGTCCGGGACCGCCAGCGTGGAAACCAGCACGCGGAAAGTCTTGCGGTAGCCGTTGGGCGCAATCCAGCGTACCTCACCGTGAGCTGGTTCGGTATCAACGTTGGGGAGAGGATCAAGAAAAAGCTGATGGACAGGCTGCGTCAGCAGATCTTCTTCCGTCCGCTCCAGTAGTTTCTGCGCCGCGGTGTTCACCAGTGTTATGTGTCCGTCCAGTCCGGTCGTGATCAGGCCTCCGGTAATGGACTGGATAATGTTTTCGTGGAGGGCCTGGAGGTTTTCCAGGGCGCCGCTGGTGTGTTTCAACTTTACGTCTACCTGACGCAGCTTATTTGCCAGCAACGCGGACAGGTAGGAAACCGCCAGATAGCCGAACAGGTTGACGAAAATAATTGCTTGCAGTGCTTTCAATTCCGGATGCGTCGTCGAGTAAGAAGGAATGACTTCGAAATAGGTCAACTCCAGGACGGTTCCGTACAGGATGAAGGCCAGGGCGGCCGTAAGGTAGGCCCAGACTCGGGGCAGGAGAATACACGCCACGATGATAACCAGCGGGTACAGAAAATTCAGCGAACTGTCGACACCTCCGGTAGCGTAAACCACCAGGCTGACCAGAACCAGATCAGTGAGTACCTGCAATACCGCCTGAATGCGGTACTCCTGCCAGAACGAGAGCAGCAAGACATAAAAGATTGAAATCGCATACCACAGCAGGATGGCATTGACGAACAGCCGTAGTGGCAGAGGGTTGGGAGTAAGCCGGGAAATCGCCAACTCAATGCCCAACAGAAATGTCAGGATAAGGATTCGAACTTTAACCAGCCAAGTCAGCCAGAGTCGTTCGTCGAACATGGATTGCATGCCTAATCCCAATTTCCGCGCCCTTTCCGTCGGGAGTGCGGTCGCGTTCGCGCGTGCAATCCGTACCCTTAGCAGCAGACCGCTCACTGGGCGGATTGCACCGACTGGGACCTCCAATCGGACATTCCACCCAGATGTTTCGTACCTAGCCAGCCATCTTGGCGATCAGCGAGAACAGCGGCATATACAACGAAACCACGATGCCGCCGACCGCAACGCCAAGGAACGCGATCAAAACCGGCTCCAGCATGGCCAGCATGTCTTTGGTCGCGGTATCGACTTCGTCTTCGTAGAAGTCGGCGATCTTTTGCAGCATGGCATCCATGGCGCCAGTGGCTTCGCCAACTCCGATCATCTGGGTCACCATGCTGGGGAAGACTCCGGATTCGCGCAGTGGGTCTACGATCGTGCGGCCTTCTTCGATGGCCTTGCGCACTTTCATCAGTGCTTCTTCGAGCACCGCGTTGCCTGATGTTCTCGCGGTGATGCTCAAACCCTCGAGAATCGGCACGCCCGAAGTGATCAGCGTACCCAGAGTCCGGGTAAAGCGGGCCACCGCGATCTTACGCAGCAGAAGGCCGACAATGGGCAGTTTCAATAATGTGTAATCCAGGTAGTAGCGGCCTTTGGGGTTCTTGCGGATTTGTTTGACGCCAAAAACCGCAGCCACGACGCCAACGATGAAGAACCACCAGAATTGACCCACAAATGCGCTTAGGCCGACCACGATGCGGGTCGGCAATGGCAGAGCTACACCCAAGCCCGCGAACAGGTTGGCGAAGATGGGAACGACCCACTTCAACAGCGCAGCCACGATCAGGACCGCCATACTGATGACCGAGACCGGGTAGATCAGTGCGGATTTCACCGCGCCCTTCAGTTTCACGGCTTTTTCGACGTAGGTCGCCAGCCGTTGCAGAATAATGTCCAGAATACCGCCAGTCTCTCCCGCTTCGATCATGTTGGTGGACAAGTCGTCGAAGATCTTGGGAAACTGCCTCATGGCGTTGGCCAGGGTCGAACCACCTTCCACCGTGGTCCGGACGCCTGTCAGCGTCTTTTGGAATGCCTGGTTGTCCTGGTTCGCCGCCAGAATTTCCAGACATTGCACCAGCGGCAGGCCGGCGTCGATCATGACCGAGAACTGCCGGAAGAAAATGGCGATTTCCTTGGTCTTGACCTTGCCCGAACCGAAGGTCGGCATGGCGAACTCTTTGCCCTTTTCCCGGATGGCTCCCGCGCTGATACGCTCTTTGCGTAGCTGAGCGGCCAAGGCTTGCTTATTGGGCGCAACCCTCTCCCCGCTGATCTTCTCTCCGTTTTCGCTCTTTCCAGAAAATGTAAAGACTGGCATGGTGGACCTCTCCTTGCTTCCCTAGCATTCCTTCCGGTGCACTGGTTCGTTCGCGCTCCGGAACCACATCGCAAACTTTCTACTCGGACCCTGACTACATCCTCACTCGAAAATCGGTTAGTGCTTTCCCGTCGCGGTGCCCTTGGCCGCCGCAGTGGACTGGTTGCGGTTCAGGAGTCCGGTGCCACGGTTGATCATCTCCTGCAACTCGTCCACATTGCTGGATCGCGCCATCGCGACCTCCAGCGTGATCTGCTTCTGGTGATATAGCGTGGCCAGCGCCTGGTTGAATGTCTGCATGCCAAACTTGTCCTGACCGGACTGCATGGAAGAGTAGATCTGATGGATTTTGTCTTCCCGAATCAGGTTGCGAACCGCTGCGTTGGGCACCAGAATCTCCATACCCATGGCTCGGCCCTTGCCGTCTGCCTTGGGCAGCAGGCTTTGGCACATGATGCCTTCCAGTACCAGCGACAACTGGGCTCGAATCTGAGGCTGCTGGTGAGCTGGGAACACGTCGATGATTCTGTTAATGGTCGAGGACGCCGAGTTGGTATGCAGCGTGCCGAACGTAAGGTGGCCGGTTTCAGCGATACGCAACGCCGATTCAATGGTTTCCAGATCGCGCATTTCGCCGATCAGCACCACATCGGGATCTTCACGAAGCGCGGCTCGCAGCGCATCGGAGAAACTCTTGGTGTCCGCGTGCAACTCGCGTTGATTGACCACGCAATTCTTGTTCATATGCACGAATTCGATTGGATCCTCAATGGTGAGGATGTGATCGTGTCGCTCGGTATTGATCTTGTCGATCATGGCGGCAAGCGTGGTGGATTTACCCGATCCGGTTGGCCCCGTAACCAGCACCAGACCGCGCGGCTTGTCGCACATCTTGCTCACCACGGTGGGCAGCCCCAACTGATTGAAGGACTTGATTTCGAAGGGAATGAGACGGAACACGGCAGAAGTCGCTCCGCGCTGGTTGAATACGTTGGCGCGGAAGCGAGCCAGGCCTTTCAAGCCGAACGAGAAATCCAGTTCGAGGTTCTCTTCGAAGCGGTGCTTCTGCGAATCCGTCATGACGCTGTAGGCCAACTGCTTGGTTTCCGCCGGCGTCATCTGCGGCAAGTCCAGCGGCACCAGGTGCCCGTGTACGCGGATCTGCGGTGGCGAGTTCGTGGTGAGGTGAAGATCGCTTCCCGACATCTCCAGCATTCTTTTCAGCAGATCACTTAGTGCGAGCGACATCTTTTATTCCCTTTCTTGCAAACTCTTAGTGAATAGTCTCGCGAGCCACTTCTTCGAGCGTTGTCATTCCGGCCGCAACCTTGATCAACCCGCTGCGACGCAGCGTAATCATCCCGCGCTCGATCGCTTTCTTCTTCAGTTCCACGGCGGAAGCACCCACCAGAACCAGTTCCTTGATTTCGTCGTCCACTTCCATGACTTCGTACAAGCCGCAGCGGCCCTTGTAGCCAGTGTTGTTGCAAACTCCGCATCCTTTGCCCTTTTGGATCTTCACCGTCTTGGCTTCTTCCGGAGTGAAGCCTTCTTCGAGCAGGGTCTGATGGGGTACATCGACGGTCTCGGTGCATTCCTTGCATATGCGGCGAACCAGGCGTTGGGCGCAAATCAAGTGAACCGAAGTCGCCACCAGGAAGGGTTCAATGCCCATGTTCATCAGCCGGGTGATGGTTTCCGGGGCGCCGTTGGTATGTAGCGTTGACAGCACCAAGTGACCTGTAAGCGCGGCTTTGATGGCAATTTCAGCGGTTTCAAAGTCTCTGATTTCGCCGACCAGAATGATGTTGGGGTCCTGGCGCAGAAAAGCGCGAAGGGCGGTGGCGAAGTTTAATCCGATCTGCTCCTTCATCTGAACCTGATTGACGCCCGCCAACTGGAATTCGACTGGGTCTTCGGCGGTCATGATGTTGGTATCGGGTTTGTTTAATTGAGAGATTGAGGAGTAGAGCGTATTGGTCTTGCCCGATCCGGTTGGTCCGGTGACCAGGACCATTCCGTAAGGCTTCAGAATGGCTTTTTCAAACTTGGTCAGCGACTCCGGTTCGAAGCCCAGCTTGGTCATATCGAGGCGGAGGTTTTCTTTGTCGAGCAAGCGCAGCACGATTTTTTCTCCCCACAAAGTGGGCAGAGTGCTGACACGAAAATCCAGTTGCTTCTTGCGTCCGCCGATATTCATCTTCAGCATGATGCGGCCGTCTTGCGGCAACCGCTTTTCGCTGATGTCGAGTTTCGACATGATTTTCAGACGCGAAATGATGGCATCCTTCAATTTGAGGGGCGGGGTCATGATGCTTTGCAGCACACCGTCAATACGGAAACGCACGCGAAACTCTCTCTCGTACGGCTCCATGTGAATATCGCTTGCCCCACGCTTGACGGCGTCGGTTAGCACCAGGTTCACCAGTTTGACGATAGGAGCTTCATCGGCAGCCCGCTCCAAGTCGGCAAGCCCTAATTCGGCCTGATCGGCTTGCAGTTCGACGTCGGATTCATCCATTTCCGACATCGACAACATCACCTGCTCAAGGTCTTCTTCCTTGGTGTTGCCGTATGCCTTATCGATCCCCTCGAGAATCGAGCTTTCCGATGCGACCACGGGCTCGATATTGAATCCCGTCATGAACTTGATATCGTCCATGGCGAATACGTTGGTGGGATCCACCATCGCGATCGTCAAGGAAGCGCCGACCCGGCTGAGTGGAAGGATTTGATAGCGTTTGGCGGTTTCAAAAGGAATCAGCTTGACCACCGCAGGATCAATCTCGAAGTAGGAAAGATTGATGGCGGGAACACCGTATTGCCGCGAGAGAAAGTTGGTGACGTCTTCATCAGTCAGAAATCCCAGCTTCACCAGGGCGGTGCCCAGGCGAACGTTGGTTTCCTTCTGACTCTTCGTTGCTTGTTCCAACTGCTCTGGGGTAATGACCTTCTCTTTGACCAGAAGGTCACCCAGCCGTTGAGACATACCTCGATCTCCTATCTGAGCGGCAGAGGGATGACGTCGACTTCGCGTGCTCGCGCGAAAGCGCTGCGTTCTAGGGGAGAAGTTGCAGCCTATCGCGTTGACACAAATTGTCACAGCAGAAGCGTTACTTCACCAGTAACTTTGGTACTTGTACTCTGCGACGGACGGCGCCAAACGCGTCGGACACCTTTGAAATGGGCGGTTCGACGAGTTTTTGTAGAGCTGAGGCCTTGAGCGGGCATGAACTTAGGTAACTCAAGGCGTCGAGCAGTTAGCCATTTTCGAGAAATTAGAGGCTACTTAAGCTTGGACAAATCCAACTTGCAATCCGCTACACTGTACGCCGTACCATGCCCCCCGCCTCCTCAGAGCAGCAACTCAGCGCCTACTACCGCGTCCTCTTCGATGCCTTCGGAAGCCAGCATTGGTGGCCGGCTCGGACTCCCTTTGAAGTCATCGTCGGCGCCTATCTCACCCAAAACACCTCGTGGACGAATGCCGAAATCGCGCTGCGTGCCTTGCGCACCGCGGGCCTGTTGAATCTCGCTGCAATTCGCAAAATGCACCGGGAGCGACTTGAAACAATGATCCGCCCGGCTGGATATTTCCGCCAGAAAGCGGCTCGGCTAAAGACGTTTGTTACCTTTGTTGATCGCCGCTACGGTGGATCGCTGCGGCGGGTGTTCGCCCAACCCACGGAGAAGTTGCGGGAGGAATTGCTCTCCTTGAACGGCGTGGGGCCGGAAACCGCGGATTCCATCTTGCTCTATGCCGGCCAGCATCCCGTTTTTGTTGTGGATGCTTACGCCCGCCGGATCTTGGATCGCCATCGGATCGAACCCGCAGACGCCAACTACGAAGAATTGCGACGACTCTTCGAGCGAGCGCTGGCTAGTGAGACCCGGGAGTCCCGCTTCACGAAATTACGCACAGATGCTCAGAAAATGAGCACAGCGGCACGCCCCGTTCCCCATTCTCCTTCGCCCATGAGTCTTACTCGACGCTCACCACTCGCCCAGGTTTACAACGAAATGCATGCATTGATCGTTACAGCGGGAAAACACTACTGCTTCAAGTCAAACCCTAACTGTATGCATTGCCCGCTGCGGACATTTCTTCCCGAGGCCAGCATTTAGAAAGACCTATTTCGGCGGTTATTTCGTATCATCGGCGTGCCCGTTCGGGGGACCCGTCCAATATAATGAAGTCGGGCAAACTGGGTAAATCACGGACGAATGTGTCTGCTTCCGATCCAACTCGACTGAATCAAAAGCCTTCCGGCCGGAAGAAACTCATCATCGCGCTCGCCGTGGGAATCACCTTGCTTTTTGGCGTCCTTCTTGCGCTGACATCTTTTGACCTGCCGCTGAATCCGGGCACGAACCAGCAACTGCTGTTTTTTGCTTCTCTGGCGATGTTGATCTTTGTTCTGTTTGTGCTCCTGACATTCGTTCTTGCCCGCAACCTGCTGAAACTATTTGCGGAAAGAAGGTTGGGAGTTCTTGGATCGAAATTCCGTACCCGTCTGGTGGTGGGAAGTCTCTTGCTTTCGTTTCTCCCGGTCATAGGTATGTTCTTCTTTGCCTATGTACTCATGAACCGGTCGATCGACAAGTGGTTTTCCACGCCGGTGGAGGAAGTGCGGCGGGATACGGCGACCATGGCTTCGCTGCTTTCCAACTATGCTGCCCAGAACACTCGAGCCGAGGCCGAAGCGATCGCGGCCTCACCAGACACACAGTCCGCTTTTGCGAGCCGCAATTTCTCCGCCGTCAACAACGAATTCCGGCGGCACACGCCGACGTTGCAGGGCGGTTTTGCCATTGCCCTTGTTGACGACGTCGCCGCGGCTAGTTTTGGGGCGCCGGCGCCATGGCCGGAAATGAAAAGCAAGATTCTCCTGGAGCGGGTGCGGTCGGAGACGCCGACGCCCTTTACGTGGGCGCAATCCGACTACATTCTGGGCAGCGCACCGGTCGGCGATGATGGTTTGATCCTGGTGGGAATCCCCTTGCCGAAACAATTCTCTGAGACCGTGAAACAAGTCGAGGCCAGCCAGCAGCGCTACCTTGACCTTGCGCATGAACGGCGACTGGTACGGCGCACCTACATGGAGGTGCTGCTGCTTCTCACCGTGGTGGTGCTTTTCGCGACGACCTGGTTCGCCCTTTTTCTCTCGAAATTGGTGACACGCCCCGTGGTCGCGCTTGCCGAGGCCACGCAGGAGATTTCCCGTGGGCGGCTCGACTATCGGGTAGAAGTGCGGGCGGCGGATGAAATCGGTGATCTGGTGCACTCTTTCAATCGCATGGCGGAGGAATTGGAATCCAGCCGCCGCCAGATCGATGCCTCAAGCCGGGAGCTTGGCGCTGCCAACGTCGCTTTGGAACAGCGCCGCCGCCAGATCGAAACCATCCTGGAAAGCATTCCGAACGGAGTTCTTTCGTTGAATGCCGACCGGCGCATCACCCATGCCAACCATGCTCTGTTGCGCTTGTTTCATCCCGTGGGTGCGGAATCTGGAACGCCCGGTGTGCTGATTGGTGCACCTTTGCGTGAAGTTTTTGCGCCCGAAGTCCTCGAAGACCTTGAACCGCTGCTGCGCCGAGCCGACCGCATGGGCACCACCACGACCCAGATGGAAATGGTGGTTCAACGGGCCACGGTGAACGTCGCGGTAACGGTGGCGACCCTAAAGCACGATGGGCAGGGGTTGGGCTACGTTCTGGTGTTCGAAGATCTCTCGGAGTTGCTAAAGGCGCAGAAGCAGGCGGCATGGCGCGAAGTAGCCCGACGCGTTGCCCATGAAATCAAGAACCCGCTGACCCCGATCGCGCTCTCCGCGGAGCGCATTCGCCGTCACCTGGAGCGCAGTGCGCCTCGCGACGCAGCTTCTTCTCAACTGCTCAACAGCTGCGTCGAAACGATTGCTGGAGCAGTAGAGACGGTTCGCACTCTGGTGGATGAGTTTTCCACCCTGGCTCGCTTTCCGACCGCCCAACCGCAGTCGGCGAACATCAACTCCATCGTGGAAAACACACTGGCCATGTTCAATGGGCGACTGGACAACATCCGGGTGAGCACCTCATTGTCGCCAGAGTTGCCTAATGTAATGGCCGATCCTGAAGCTATCAAGCGAGCGCTCGCGAACCTGGTGGACAACGCCGCAGAGGCGATGCAGAACGCTCTCTACCGCGAGATTCAGATTTCCACGGCGCTGGTAGCCAGCCGCGATGTGGTGGAAATCATGGTTGCCGATACCGGTCATGGAGTCACGCGGGAGCTAAAGGAGCGTCTGTTCCTGCCGTACTTTTCGACCAAGAAACGTGGAACCGGTCTCGGACTGGCCATCGTGAACCGCATTATTGAAGATCACCACGGCTCCATTCGTGTGGAAGAGAATCAGCCGGTGGGCGCCCGGTTCGTAGTTGAACTACCGATTGTCTCGGACTCGGTCGTCGCTCCCTCCCTCAACCAGCATGCATAACATCCTGATCGTTGACGATGAACCCACTATCCGCCAGTCGCTCAAGGGCGTACTGGAAGATGAAGGTTTTCAGGCCGCGACGGCGGAAAGTGGCGAGGCCGGTCTCGAAGCTCTCAACAGACATGCGTTCGATGTAGTCCTTCTTGATGTGTGGCTGCCCGGACTCGACGGCCTTGAAACTCTGGAGAGAATTCGCGATCTGCAAAACGCCCCCGAGGTCATCATGATTTCCGGACACGGCACGATTGAAACCGCGGTTCGCGCCACCAAGCTGGGGGCTTACGACTTCCTGGAAAAGCCGCTTTCGATTGAAAAGACACTCATCCTTATCAAAAACGCGATCGACGCGAAGCGGTTGCGCGAGGAGAACCGGGAACTTAAGAAGCAACTCATACCGAAAAGTGTGATCGTGGGCGACAGTATCCCGATGAAGGCACTCCGCCAGCAGATCCTAATCATGGCACCGACCAACGGCCGGGTTCTCATCTACGGAGAGTCCGGAACAGGCAAGGAACTGGTTGCCCATGCCATTCATGCTCAGGGATTGCGGAAGGAGGAGATGTTCGTCGAGGTGAATTGTGCGGCGATTCCCGAAGATCTGATCGAGAGCGAACTCTTTGGTCATCGTAAAGGATCGTTCCCGGGCGCGACGGCAGACAAAGAGGGCACATTCCAGAAGGCTCACGGCGGGACGCTTTTTCTCGATGAGATCGGCGACATGAGCCTGAAAACACAATCGAAGGTACTTCGGACCCTCGACGAGCAACGCTTTGTCCCGGTCGGCGGTGATGAGCCAATCACCGTCGATGCGCGCGTGATTGCTTCGACCAACAAGGATCTGGAAGAAGAGATTTCGCGGGGCAATTTTCGTGAAGATCTGTTTTACCGGCTTAACGTAATCCCTTTTTCGGTGCCGCCTCTACGGGAACGCAAGGAGGATGTACCGCTGCTGGCTCGCCACTTTCTGAAGGAATTTTCCGCTACCTATGGCCGCCGTCCTCGAGAGATCACCGATGATGCGATTGAAACCCTGATGCGCTATTCCTGGCCAGGGAATGTGCGGGAACTAAAGAATGTGATGGAACGCATCGTAATCATGAATCCGACAACCATACGATTCGAGCGCAAACACTTGCCTCCGCTAGTTCACCGCGATGGCACCCGCCGGGCTGCGGCAGGCGACTTCTCTACCCTCCATCAGGCGCGCGCCGCTTACGAGCGTGATTACATTCTGAAAAAGCTGGACGAAAACCACGGCAACGTGAGCCGCACGGCTGAAGTTCTGGGCTTGGAGCGCAGCCACCTCTACCGCAAGATGAAGACGCTGGGAATTGCCGCGAAAGAGTAATCGGCTTGGTACGCTGCCTGGTAGCGCTTACCGCTTGATCATGTGGATCTCGGTCCCGTTCTTCAGGAACTTCACTTCATCCATGAGTTGGGTGATCAGATAGACTCCGCGACCGTGGCCGGAATAGATGTTTTCACCCTGGACCGGGGACGGTAATCTTGCGGGGTCGAAACCATCTCCGGGGTCACGGACTACGATCAGCAGGCTGCGGTTCTGGTCACAAGCCACATCGCATTCGACGATTTTGGAGGGGTCGGACTTGGCTCCGTGCACCACCGCATTGGCCAGCGCTTCTGAGAGGGCCAACTCAATCGCATGTTCCTTCCCTCCGGCACAGTCTTTCTCCCGGAGGGACTCCATGACCCGCTGCACAACGCCATCGACGGCTGCCTGATCTGCGGAGAGGGTAACCTGAAGCTTGAAAAGTAACTGGTCGGCCAGGAAGTCGAAGGTCGGTTGAGAATCTGGGGACATTAATCGGGCTCTTTCGTGTTCGCTAGATTTCAACCCTGGCGCTTGCGATTCTACAAATCTGTTGCCCCTTCGGCAATGTGAAAACGTTTGCGTAGAATCGGGCTCTCATCGCGACTCCCGAATTCCACCAGACTGAGTCAGCAACTCCAGTTGGCGGCGCCAGTCCAACTCCTCGATAAAAGCGTGCGACTCCCGCCAATCCGGGCTTACTTTGACGAAAAGCTCCAGAAACACACGGGTTCCGACCATTTTTTCGATCTGCAGGCGGGCCGCAGTGCCGATCTTCTTCAGCATCTGGGCCTGCTTGCCGATCAGAATTCGCTTCTGCCCTTCCCGCTCACAGTAGATTGCGGCCGCAATACGCGTCAGTTTGGCCCCTTCCTCAAACTGCTCAACCAATACCGTGGTGGCGTATGGCACCTCTTCGGTGGTCTCGATCAATACCTGTTCACGGATGATCTCTGCCACCATGAAACGGGTGGGTTGATCGGTCACCTGGTCCTCGGGAAAGTAGCGGCGCGCCCGCAGGCAAGATGCTAATCACCTTCTCCAGCAGAACGTCCAACCCTTCAGGTTTGCGGGCGGAGAGCGGAATGACTTCCTTAAAATCGTAGAAGCTTCTGGTATTCATCGATGATGGGCAGCAGTTTGTCTTTCTGACTTCGACAGCAGGTCGATCTTGTTCAGCAGCAGGAATACTGGAGTTCCTGATTTCTTTGCCATGCCAGCACACACTGGTCGCCCTGGCCAAATTTCCGGGTTACATCGACAATCAGTAGCAGCAGATCGCAGCCTTCGAGAGCCTCCCGGACTTCAGACATCATCTTACGGCCAAGCGAACTGTCGGGCTGGTGTACGCCCGGCGTATCGATGAGGACAATCTGCCCACCGGACTTCTTGCCTTTGCTTGGGGATTTGCACGATCCCCAGGATGCGGTTGCGCGTGGTCTGGGGCTTGGGACTGACGATGGCCAATTTCTCGCCCACCAGGGCGTTCAGCAGGGTGGACTTGCCGGCGTTGGGCCGGCCAAGAATGCAAACGAATCCGGAGTGAAAGGCCATAGGAATCGAGTAATTGAGAACTTTTGGTAATTTGGCGATTGCTTCGCTACAGCCCTGGCAATCGTTACATTTCCAAATCGATAAATCACTGACTTGCTCAATGACTATATCAGCCGCATCTGCTTTGGCTCGACTAGCGAGATGCGGACGCGCTCGACTCGCCGCTCGGTTGACTCCAACACTTCGAAGCGCAGGCCGTCTTCTTCGATGACCTCGCCTCTCTGCGGAATCCGGCCAGCCAGTCTCAGCTCACCAAGCCGGCAACCGTGGCCGACTCTTTGCCCTCGGGACGCATGCCCAACAATTCATCCAGCCGGTCGACATCCATGTTTCCGGCGACGACATAGGAGTGATCGCTTTCGCGGACGACTTCGGCCTTCTCATGCTCGTCAGCGAATTTCGCCCACAATTTCTTCGACCAGGTCTTCGATGGTGACCAGGCCAGCCACTCCGCCGTATTCGTCGACCACAATGGCCATGCGGACGTTGTTCTTCTGCATCTCGCGCAGAAGATCGCTTCCGAGCTTGCTCTCGGGGACGAAATAGACGTCCTTGCGCATCAGTGTGTCGACGCGTGCGGGTGTGGGCTTCGGTGTCGGGGACTTGCAGCACATCCTGGGCGTAGACGATCCCCTTGATGTTGTGAATGGTGCCTTCGAAAACCGGCACGCGGGAGAAGGGTTTCTCGCGCAGCAGTTCGACGAACTGTTCGACTGTGGTGTTGGTGGGGACGGCGACGATTTCGGGCCGGGGCTTCATGGCTTCGCGAACAGTCTTTTCGCCGAACTCCACCACCGACTGAATGAGGTCGCGGTTGCTTTCGTCCAGAATGCCTTCTTCCTGGCCAGCTTCGATCAGCGCGTCCACGGCTTCCGCCTGGGTTTCGGGTTGCTCCTCAGAATGCTCCTTGGTCAGGGCGGTCACCGACTGCAGGAAACCCAGCACCAGGGTTACGGGCAAGCACAAGGTAGATGAGAATGCGCAAGAACGGGCGCCCAGCGGATCAGCCATTGGCCCTTGGTCCGCGAGAAAAAGACAAAGGGCAAGAAACCGGTTGCAAGATAATCACGATCAGGATCAGGCCCAGCGTCGCCTGGCAGAATTTCGTAGATGCTCCAGAGCCCGGTCGCGGAATACGGCGAAACCCACCAGCATGGCGATGGCGGCCGTGGTCATCTGGGCCAGCACAGCCATCGACAGCGAGGCACGCGTCACGGCTGAACTGCAGCCGGGGTTCGACGCTCTGCTCGAAGGCGTCGATATTGTCCTGGAATTCGCGCGAAAGGAATTTGCCGATCTCGGAGTACAGGCGGTCCACGTAGGAGACCAGGGTCAGCAGTCCGCAGGAGCGCCAGCAGCACGACTGCGATGATGAAGTTCATTGGGAGGACCGTGTGCGCGGGAAGATCTGAGTGTGGTGTGCCCGGCAACAACTGGCGTCCGAACTCGATCGCTTGACTTGTTGTTGCTCTTCGCGGTCCCGCGCGCTCGACGCCCACTTCTTTCAATCAATCCAACCGGCAGGCCCATCGATTTTCGCAGGCTGCGCTTCTTTGCGCGCCATCTGCCCCGTGATCGTGTTCATGGTCGAAGCCGGCGAGATGCAGCACTCCATGCAAGCGCGAGAATCTTGATTTCGTCGGCGGCGGTATGGCCGAGGCGTTGCGTTCTGTGTCGCAATTTCCACGGAGATGGCGATATCCCCGGCGAAGCCCTTCGCGCGGATTCCAGCGCACTGCGGGAAACGATAGCACGTCGGTGGGCTTGTTCTTTCCGCGGAAGCGACGGTTCAGTGCGCGCAAGTTCCCGGCTGCTGGTCACCAGGACGCTCGACTGCCCCGCGCAGTCCGCGTTGCCCGCCGGGCGCGCGCCACAAACTGGGCCAGCGCTGCCTCAGTCAACCCGGGCACGGGTTCTTGAATGATGACCAAACCTGTCTCCGGATCCCGGTTGCTGCTTGCGGTGTAAAACTCGCCCAAAAGAACAGGAGGGCCGCCGCGAGGCACGCCCTCCTGCCGAATCCTAGTCTCTATCTCTTAGTTCTATCTCGTCTTCGGTTTCACTGGGCATCGCGATAGTCTCTCTGCGGAGGCGCGCTGTCCGCCGCCGTTCGACTTGCTGATTTGCGCGGCTTCGGATCGAGCAACGACAGTTGCTGTTCCGCAACCCGGTTCTTGTGCTCGTCGTAGGCGCGGATGATGCGCTGCACCAGGTGATGGCGCACCACGTCGCTTTCATCGAAGTAGACGAAGGTCAGGCCCTCGACGCTTTTCAGGACATCGACGACTTCGAGCAGCCCGCTGCGGCGGGCGTTGGGCAGATCGATCTGCGTGACGTCGCCGGTGATCACGGCCTTGGAGTTGAAGCCCAGGCGGGTGACGAACATCTTCATCTGCTCGGAAGTCGTGTTCTGCGCTTCGTCGAGAATGACGAAGGAATCGTTCAGACGTGC
The DNA here is from genome assembly GCA_963788605.1 of uncultured Acidobacteriota bacterium. GTDB lineage: Bacteria > Acidobacteriota > Terriglobia > Terriglobales > Acidobacteriaceae > JABDBE01. Next base: position 459,888 of record CAWBHD010000002.1, read on the forward strand.
GCCCGCGCATGAAGGCGATGGGAGCGATCTCGATGACGTTCTTCTCCAGATAGCGATCCACCTTCTCCGGATCGAGCATGTCGTAGAGCGCGTCGTACAGCGGGCGCAGGTAGGGATCGATCTTGTCCTGCAACGTCCCCGGCAGAAATCCCAGGCGCTCGCCGGCTTCGACCGCCGGACGCGCCAGGATGATGCGGTTCACGCGCTTCGCCAGCAGCGCCGAGATCGCCATGGCGACGGCGAGGTAAGTCTTGCCGGTGCCCGCCGGGCCGATGCCGAAGACCATGTCGTGTTTCTCGATGGCTTCCAGATAGCGGCGCTGGTTCAGGCTCTTGGGCTGGACGGTGCGGCGCCCGAACGAGCGCTGCCGTCCGGCTTCGGCCAATCCGCGCAGCGTGGCCTTGGGATCGGCCATCAGCACGCGCAGCATGCTGTTCAGGTCGCCGTTGTTGAAGACGTGGCCGGAGCGGTGCAGGTGATCGTAGTCGGCGAAGACTTGCTCGGCGCGGGCTCACGTCGCGGGCGGCGCCTTCCAGTTCAATGGCATTCGAGCGCAGGTCGATGGTGATGTTCAGGCCGTCTTCGAGCACATGCAGGTTTTCGTCCCGGGTGCCGAACAGGGTTTCGATGTGAGGAGTGATCTCGATGCTCTTCTTCATTCAGTTTTGGTGGGTCCCTCCGCGCGCCGGCTTTGCGGTTTGCTGTCTACCCGCGGGTGCTTGGATGCCATTGCCGCGTAGAACGGCACACCTGTCCCTGTCTCAGCGACAACAAAATTGTTCTCTCTGCAGGTGGAACCAGCCGGAATGCTCGCTCCCGACGCGCAAGCTACTGCCATTGAGGTAAGGGTACCCCTAGCGTCGGACTGGAGTCAATGCCGTTGGGAATTCCTCGGTGGAGGTCGATACCAAGACCTTCGTCAGACTGAGTCATTCGAGAGCAACCACCAAGGCGCACGATTCAGGAGATACTGACGGAAGCGTTGAGAGAGTGTCTTGACCGCATAGGCGCGTGGATCCTCCGCATACTGTGGGTCGCTACTTCGTGTTGAGCAGGATGGCGACTTTGCCGTGGTCTTGGATCGGAATGGCGAGGTCGGGGGCGTTGTCGTTGTTAAAGTCGCCCGCTGCGATGGAGAAGCCGCCGTCAGTCCTGATGGTGTCGTTGATGGGGATCGAGGGGCCGAATTTGCCGTTACCCTTGCCATAAAAAAAGTACGAATCGACGCTATTGGTAGCACAAGCCACGTCGAGCTTGCCATCGAGATTGAAATCGGCGGCCACGCAAGCCTCAGGAGCCTGGCAGTTGTGGCAGGTTGGCACGTAGGTCGTCGGCTTGCCGAAGGTGCCGTCGCCTTTGTTGAGCAGGATAATCATTCCCGCCGAAAGATTGGCAACAATTAAGTCCTGCTTACCGTTGTTACGCAGGTCAGCAATCTTTACATCCACCACTTCGCCGCCCGTGGCACTATAGGAGACTGGCTTCTGGAACTTTCCCGTACCGTCATTCAGCAGCACGACGGCGTTCCCTGCAGTGACATCGGCGACCGCCAGATCAGGATAATGGTCTCCGTTGAGATCGCCTGCACTGATACCCAGCGGTGCGCCAGGCATCTTATAGGTCGCCAGATTCCCAAGCTTGCCGTGCCCATCGCCGAAAAAGACCATTATGTTTCCGGGCTTGTTGAAGCCTCGGTTCGTAACGGCAACGTCAAGGTGCCCGTCGCCGTTGAAGTCAGCAACGGTCGCCGAATTGGATAGAACTCCGATGAGATAGCTAGCGGACAACTTGAACCCGCCCTTGCCATCACCTACAAAAATGGCGACTGATCCGGCCCCAGTCCCGTTGCTCTCGACCACTGCCAAGTCTTCATTCCCGTCCTCATTGAAGTCTCCAGTTGCGATACCGATTGGGCTGGGTACCGAGAAGGTCTGGGGCGACTGGAACGTTCCGTCACCGTTTCCCAAAAGAATTACAACTCGGTTGACGAGCCAGTCGGCTAAAGCAAGGTCGAGATTGCCACTTTGAGTGAAGTGCGCCGCCAACACCTTGTACGGTGTCTGTCCAGCTCGGTAGTAGACGGTTTTCTGGAACTGCCCGGCGGAGGCAATACTTGCCCCAACTGACAGCGTGGCAAGACCCAGTAGAAGGCTCCGCACCGCATGAATCACGATTGCATTCCTCAGCTGAGAGTGTCTGCCTCGCACCGTCGTTCAGTCAAGATGCAAGGTTTTGCGCTTTGAATTGCTGCCGTTGGCGCATCAGGCAAGGCACTTACTGATACTTCCCGTGTGCGGTAGCGTGGGCTGTCAGCACAGGACTCACTGGGTCGCTCCGAAGGAGGGTGGGCCCGGAACGCGGTTCTCCGCGGTGAGGGGGGAGCACTGAGCTGTAACTCAACCCGAATCGAGCGAGGAGAAGACCATGACATCCAAAGTAAGTCGTATCCACGTGCCAGAATCTAACTTTCAGGTCGTAGCCGTTGTGCTCATCGTGCTGCTAGCTTTTTCGGCCACTAGCGCATACGGTCAGTATGTTCAAGGCGAAGCAACTGTGGGAAAGAACACTACGACTCCTGCTCCCAGCCAGATGTTCATCGATGCAACACAATTTCTGGTGACGGACATGTGCGACGCCATCACTACCGCTTGTTCGAAGCTCAACGCGACATCGACGACCTACCCGGCTGGTGCCACCATCGACGCACGTGGGTTCACTGGCAATCAGGTATGTTCAGCTAGCACCATTACAAAAATGCTCTTCAAGTGTGTTCCCCAAGGGTCCAGCACTGGTGCCACTAGCGGCAAACTCTTGCTAGGTGAAGTCAACCTCTACGCCGACGGCCCGTTGGCCGGAGCTGGCGGGAATTATAGCGATGGTACGTCCGGCATTGGCACGCCCGCACTGATTATCCCCAGCTTCTTCTGGGGCATTGAGGGCGTAAGCCGGGGAGCAAGCGCAGGAACCACCGGCACTCATCCACCGGCAGGGCCGGGTACGTTCTTGTCGGTTTGCACCGGGAATGGCACTCCAGTGGATTCGTCGAACGCCGCTACCGGGTCACCGATCTGCCACAACTCCTTCCCGGTTCGGTCGTTTCCAATTCTAACTACCAATGTAGTCGGCAACACCATGACGATCACTCTCTCCGGGTCCCTGACCTCGGGCACAAACGTCTATCCCGCCGAGCTTGCGATGGTGAAGGGAAGCGATACCGTCAACGAGAATGGAACCTACAAGATTCAAAGCATCACCAACGGTGCTTCCGGGGCGGTGACAGTGACGGTTCCGAGTGGAACCGGGGTATGCCATGCTCCGCAAAATTGCGGCACCTTGTACCTGGGCACTCCGATTCTAGGCTTTGCCAATAGCAACAACGCATATAACGATCCCGTCTGTTTTGCCCAGTTGTGCAGCGGGTTTGGGCAGCACATCAAGAATCTGGGGTTCAACTGCCAGGGTGCGGGCTTGCAACCGGCCGGGGACATCGAGGGCTGCATAGGGTGGCAAAATCTCTATGCAGAGGAGGAGGGAGGGGCAGACCCGTTTCTTGTGAGTAACTTCAACTTTGTAGGAGTGGACATTCATGGCGGACCCAAGAATGGAACGCAAAACTTCGGTCCGGTGCTCAACGCCGAAATCCTGACAGGAGCGAACAACGTAAATTGCGATTTCGGCACGACCGGAATCTACATTGGCGATTCCCAGATGCGCGGACTCAACGGGTGGACCATTAACCAGAGCGCGGAGAGCCCCAATCCAACTCCATTCTGCAACAACCGGCCCAACAACGCGATCTTGTTTGACGCACCCAACACAGAAGTGAGCAATGGGCATTGCGAAGGCTTTACCAACTGTATCCTGATGGGGGCGAACAACGCCCCAGGCGGAGGTGCCATCGGTGCATCAAGCCAGAAGATATCGACGATTGCTGGTGGACCTGTATGTGCATTGGGTACCACGTGCAACGTTGTGCACATCAGCAACAACTATCCCAACAACACCGACTACACGATTCAGAACGCGCGGCGAAATAATTTCACCAACACCATCCAGGACGATGTCAACGGGATAACGCTCGGCAACGGTAACAATGACACGTTCACCGCTCTCTACACATGGGCGAGTGGGGTCAACAACACTCCTTCAACTACGACCACGAACATCTTGACCACGGACCCATCTACCACGAACCAGTTCGGCAGTGGGGTGAAAGCAGCGACTTACGGGACCACTTTAAACTGCGCGAGCGCTACCGGGAGTTGCGGATCAGGTAGTTTCGCTGCCGGTAGAGTGACCATCGCTACTGGCGCGCCAACAGTTACGGTGAGCACAATGGCAGTCACCGCAAGTAGCGAGATCTATGTCCAAGAAGATGCAACCCTCGGTCTAGCCTTGGGGGTTACCTGCAACATAACCGGAGGCAGAACGTACACAGTAACGGCGCGGACGGCCGGGACTAGCTTTGTCATAACCGCGAATATCGCTCCTGCGACGCATCCAGCATGTTTGAGCTTCCACATTGTTAACTGACGGAGGAAGGCAACGGGGCGGCGAACGGAAACCATGTACATGCTGAATGGTCCTTTCGAGTAAATTAGAAGCAGGTGGCGTTACACCTTAATGCCACCTGCACGCCCCTTACCAGTCTTAGCCCGCAGGATCATTTCACTGGCGACAGCCCCTTAGATCCTTCCGACCGGTCAAAGACCGGCTCGCCACGCGAAGCTTGTTTGCGTCTTATCCGTTTGACCGGCAGGGATTTAGTCCCGTACAATAACTTATTCGGACCTACCCCGAAGAACTCTCTGCTGCTACCCGGCGGGAGAAAACCAGAGAACGAAGGTAAACGAACTCAATGGCAAATCATTTTTCAGCGCTGAAACGCGCCCGTCAAACCGAGAAGCGCACGGTTCGGAACCGCGCCAACACTTCCCGCCTGCGCAGCGCGCTGCGCGACTTGCGCGAGTCGCTCGCGAAGGGCGACAAGCAGGGCGCCGAGCAGGTTTTTCGGCAGACAGTATCTGCCCTCGACAAGGCGGTCCAAAAGGGTGTCCTGCACGCGAATACCGCATCGCGCTACAAATCCCGCTTGGGTGTCCGGTTGAACGCGGTCGGAAAAAAGTAACGCCTTCAAACAGTTTGCCTTTTAGTGACGGCAGGCATTCGCCTGCCGTTTCCATTGGACCTCGACTTTAGGCGCTTCACAGCACAATTTCGAAGTGCTCTTTAAGCGCCGCCCGCCGTTCTAATTCCGAACCCAGGAGTCGCTCTTCGCGGATCCCGTTTCGTGTGAGGATCAGCTTCCCGTCAGCCACGGTAGTTCTCCCCTCTGGTGTGGCCATCGAACACACGCTTTTTCGAGTGAACGGAGACTCCGGCGAGGTCTGATGGTAGTGGCACATGGCGGAGAACTCGTCGAGGTTCCGGGGCTTCATGGTGAAGGAATACTGCTGTTTCCAAAACCCGCCCGACTCAGTCCTCTCCATATACAGGGAACTACCCCGATCCACTACTCGGTATGTCCAACCGTCATGCGACTGCTCGGCAGCGGACTCCAGCGGAAGAGGTTCCAGAAAGGAGTCGCCGAATCCCACGTCCGCGAGCCACGGTTTGTTCAAGTCGATTCTTAGCGCGAGATGGTCAAAATCGGGACCGTCGCTGCCATCTTCGCGCGGGACGCAGGCAGACAGGAGCGTCACGCGAAACCCGATTGCACGCAGCAACGCCGCGAGCGCCCCATTCAGTTCGTAGCAGAAGCCACCGCGTCGCTGCTCCACGATCTTTTGGATGAAGGCGCCCTCATCGCACACGATCTGTCGGCCCAGCGCGATGTCAAGGTTCTCAAAGGGAACACTGAGCATGTGGGCGCGATGCAGGTTCTGCAGCACCTCGGGCGTGGGGGCAACAGGTCCGTTATATGCGATGCGGTCGAGATAAGCGGGGACGTGGAGCATGGTGACGAGAACGTCTACATGATCCTATCCCGCTTTGCAAGATTGTGCTTCGCACAAAGAATCTGTACGTTCTTCGCGTCTTTCGACGACCCGCCCTGTGAGTATGGAATGACATGATCGAAGTGGAGATTTGTTTGATCGCCACAAACCACGCATCTTCCCTTATCGCGCTTCCACACCTCCAGCTTTACGGCACTCGGAATCACGCGGTCATGCTCTATCGCGGCGACGTCCGGGACCCCCAAACCTGCCAGATTTTCCACCAACTCCAACTTGAACTTGAAGACTTTGCGCCCGTCTGATTCTTCTTGCCACGCGTCCGTCAAGGCAAATAACCCGTTGTAGACCCAGATGCCGGCACGGATTTTTTCAAAGACTTTTACTTGTTCGGGGGGTGATTCACTGCGTTTGAATCGCTTCACGGCTTCGCAGAATAGGCCGTTTTGTGTAGGGCGCCCGCTCGGATAGAACTCTGGCTGGTCAACCCGCTTGGGATCCGGACCGCCCTGGCTTCTCGCCACATCGTGCCCTTCGTAGATAAGGACCCGGCCGCCGCCCTCCACACGGTCCGCGTAGGGGGCTCCTTTACGAAGACTCATTAGAATCAAACTTCGATCTTGGCGGAGCCGAAAATTCATCCCGCGCTGAAGGTTGACACCCTCCTCGGCACACATCTCGGTATAAGAAACTACATCGCCGGGTTGGGGCATGGTCGTGACTGGTACTAGCGAACCGGAGGGGCTAAATGCCAAGTGCTAAATGCTAAGTACCGAATGCTAACGGCCAACGACTGCTTCACACCGGTAGCTCTTCCTGCATCCAAGCGGATTCTGGTTTCGGCTCTGATGTCAGATCCAGAACCAATTTTTCCAGCATCATTCGTTTGCTCGGAGGATTCGAGCGCAATGCCAGGTCGGTTTTTGCGACCAAGCGGATGGCGCGCGTCAGCTCTCGCTTCGACTTGTAGCGCCGAGCCTGCTTGATGATGTCGTCCGCGGCAAAAGGAGGCACCCGGAAACCCTGCCACAACGCCGCCCACAGCATGCGCTGATCGCGTACGTTCCGCTCCAGGATCACCAGCATCTGGCGAAAAGTCTTCGCCAACATATAAAGATGTCCAATGGCAGCCTCATCGCCTTCACCCGTAGTGAGAATTGCATCGAGCATTTCCAGCGCCCGCACCCGGTCTTTTGCAGAAATGGCATCGGTCAGTTCATACAGCGATCTTTGTTTTGCCGCCAGCACCATGGTCTCGACATCGCCCAACGTGATGCGCTTCTTTTCGCCGACGTAGAGAATCAGCTTCTCCAGTTCGTTCGAGACCATCATCATGTCGCCGCCCAGCGCATCTACGAGTTCGCGGGAAGCATCGGCATCGATTTTGACATCGCGTGTCGCACCGTATTCGCCAATCCAGCGAACCGCCTCGCTTTCTTCCACCCGCGCCAGTTCCACGATGGCGCAATACTGTCCCAACGTCTCGCGGATACGCTCATAGCGTTCCTTGTCGGTCAGGTCCATACGACGGGCATCGGCGGGAATGTTGATGTGATCGGCAACGAAAATCAACACTGCGTCGGGGTTTGGATCCTTGCAGTATTCCTCGATGGCCGCCAGTTTCTCCTCGTTCGACCCGCGCCCGAACAGGCTCTTGACTCCGCGAACAAAGAAAACCTGAAAGGGGGCCATCAACGATGGAGTGCGCGCGCGGTCCAGAACCTCCGCCAGTCCCGTCTCCCCAAGGTCGAACTCAAAGAGGCTGAAGTCGCGCAGATCGGGAGTGACTAAATGTTCGAGGATCGCTTCACGACAGCGTTTGCGGAAAAAGACCTCGTCACCTACGAACACGTAAGCGGGGCGCAGCTTGCGGGCTTGAACGTCGGAAACAAACCGGTCGGCCTGGGCGAAGCCTCGCATCAGAACCCCTCGAGGATATTCGAGACCAGAGTTTGCGCAAAGTCCCGCGACAGACGTTGAAATGCCGGTGAGTCTTCCTCAAAAAAACTGTTCACATCGCGCGAGACTTCATACTGCTCGCGAAACAAATACGAAGGATTCTGGTACAGCACTTTGCCCTGCTTATCGAGCAATGACACTTTTATCGAGATCACAACCATCACGCTGGCGGCGCGCCCGGTCTGCGAATCATAGGTAACGGGTGTGGCGTAGGTTGAGAGCACGGTCCCATGCAAGGCCGCATCCGAATCGTCGTTGACCTGATTGATAACGTGATAATGAGTACGCGTGACAAACTCTTTTACCACGGCGGCGGTCAGCATCTGTTCGATCTTGAAGGTTTGAGTTTGGTTGACAAATGCCGGGATTGCAATAGTCCGGACGTTATCAGGAATGGTTACCGCGTGCCCGGCGGTGTGGTAGCCGCATCCCGCGCTGAGCAGGCAGACGAGGCTGGCCAGGGATGCCATTCGTCTCACTGGATCTTGCCTCGAGGCCGGCTAGCCGCCATCGTCTCCGCGCACTCGACTGCGGTAGTGGCCGCAATACGGAGATTGTCTGACGACGCCCACACCCACAATCCGTTCCGTTGGCTTGCATCCGCGGTAATCGAGACCTGAATCATGGCCTGTCCCGCCGCATTCACGTTGCTGGGAGCGTCCTCGGGGCCGTGGGTCAGGCTTACATGCTCGCCGGACAACGCCCGCGAAATGTTCTCGATATCGGCCTCCTCTTCGAGGTCAACGTGCACCGCGAAGGCATGCCCGTGAAAGATCGGGGCCTGCACCACCATCAGCGCTAGCACTGGAGCATCCTTGCTGGCGATTCGCTGGTAGTGCCTCAATACCTGGCTCTCGACCGCCGCCAGCGTAGGCGCCGACTGTTCGCCGTAACGGGCCAACATGTTGAAAGCCACTTGCGCATCAAAAACCTTCTTCGGCAGCGGTTGGAACGATAGCAAGTTCACGGTCTGCTCATGCAGTTCGTCCATGCCTTTCTGTCCGTGTTCAGAGGCGGGCTCAAATACCAGGGCCACCGCCCGTTGAACGTGCCCGGCCTTCTGTATGCGCAGTAGAAGCAGCGCCAGCACGACCGATGCAGGATGCGCGACCACCGCCGGCCCAGGCTGCAATTCAGGAATCAAAGCCTGCGCCAGTTGCCGTTCGATCCAAGGAGAACGCACGGCAGCGTCCGGTTCATCCTCCAGCGCGGAGGAAAGGTCAACGATGGCGCTACCCGCATGGCGTGCCGTTTTCCAGTGCTTGCGCGTGGATTCCGCGTCCGAAGCAAAAAAAGTAAAGTCGACATTCTGAAACTGCTCGCTGCGAACGCTCTGAATGAAGGTGACCTCTTCTCCTACCGTCTCCAGTTTCCCCAGCGCGTCGTCGTCATCCAAAAGCTTGACATCCGTTGCGGGGAAATTCCGCTCGTTCAGCACATCCGCAACTTCCTTGCCCTTGAGTGAACCTGCGCCGACGATCGCGACGTGATAGGAGCTTCCACCGCGTACCGGTTCCGGGTGTACCGCCGGAGCAGCTTTGAAATTGGAACTCATGAAGTCTGTGACGCCTCTTTGTACGCGGGCGGGGGTGGGTTCCGCTTCCTGCGAAACACCCATTGCAAGCGCCAGAGCACGCCCGAAAACATGTAGGTCAACGCAACCACGAACAAGACCCAGCGCGAGAAAAACCAGATCGCGGCAAACAACAGGCCCAGCAGGACGATGAGCCGAAAGGGCTGACGGGAGCGGAAATCAATGTCCTTAAAACTGTAAAAGCGCCATGTGCTGACCATCAGATATCCGGCCGCGACAATAATGAGCATCCAGGCAATGCAACTCCATAACGATGAAATCGGGTCCCCCAGCGAAGAGTGTACGACCGCGGCGATTACTCCAGCCCCTGCCGGAATCGGCATACCCACAAAATATTTTTTTCCGGGACGCCCCGGATTCGAAGGCTGCGGATTCGAGGTGATATTAAAGCGTGCCAGGCGGCTGGCTCCAGCCATCAGAAACAGGAAACTGGCGATAGCGCCTAGCTGAATCATCTTGCCAGTCAGGTCCGGCGATGACAGAAGTTCCGGCAATTGCCGGAACCCCCACATCCACGCCAACATGGCGGGGGCAACGCCGAAGGTGACAACATCCGCTAACGAATCCAACTCGCGGCCAAATTCGCTGCTGGTATGGGTCATGCGGGCAATGCGCCCGTCCAAGCCGTCAAACAAGACGGCGAATCCGATGGCCTTGGCAGCAAAGTCGAAATGCCATGGCTCCGCAGATGTCGCGTGCGTCACCTGCAAAATGGCGTAGTAACCCATGGCAATGTTCGCGGTAGTAAAAAGCGACGGCAAAATATACAAGCCCTTGCGCAACTTGCCCGAGGGGCGGTCTTCCCTGCGTCGCTTTAGAGTTACTGGATCGTCGGACTCCACTACAGCGCTCCTTGCCTCATCTGTCCGGCCTTGCTTGCCGTTAATACTTGTGCTCTTGCCCGTGTTTGAGCGAGCACGGTCGATCCGCCCTTTACGCGGTCTCCGACTTTGACTTCGATGGCCGCCGCGGCATCCAGAAAGACATCCACACGGGAGCCAAATTTGATCAAACCTACACGCTCGCCCCGATCCACCCGATCGCCGACTTTCTTGTTGAAGACGATCCTGCGCGCCAGAAGCCCCGCAATCTGCTTGAAGACCACGGTCTGGCCTTCGCCTTCAACAGTTACCACATTCTGTTCGTTTTGCTCGGCAGAGGCCGGATTCATGGCATTCAGAAACTTTCCTTTCTGGTACTGAACGTGGCGAATGATGCCAGCCATGGGAGCGCGGTTCACGTGCACGTCAAACACATTCAAGAATATGCTAATGCGAAGACAGGGGACGCCGTTTGACATCACCGGTAGGATAGCGGTGACCTTGCCGTCGGCCGGCGATACCAGCGCGTCGGCCCCGTCCGGGATAGCACGATCCGGGTCGCGAAAGAACCACAAAAAGAACGCGGACAACAGCACGGCGGGTAAAGCCCAGAGCGGACTGGTTAGCCAACCAATCAGCGCCGCGGCAGCCAGCAGCGGAAGCGCGTAGTAATAAGCGTCGCGAACCATTTTGGGAGGTACGGAGAATTATAGAGCAGGCTTACGGTCGCAGGTCATTCTTTACTGTCAAATGCAAACAAAAAAAGCGCTTATGAGCGCCCTACACAGAGGCAAATAATCCCCGCCTGCGGCTATGCCGCACATGATTGGAGCTGAATTAGGCTACTTGGTTTTGCTGCGGCTGTTGCCGGTACTCCCGTTCGATACTCTCCATCTGATCTTTAAGACGGAGCTTCAGTTTCTTGAGCCGTACTTCTTCCAGTTTTTCGTCGTCGGTGAGATAGCGTTTTTCAGTGAGCGAATCAAGACGTTTTTCGTAGAGCGTATGCTCCAGCGCCAATTTCCGGAATTCATCATGATTGGCGAAGAGCTGGTCCCTAGAAGTTAGCATCCAGCAGACCTCCTAACCGGGTTTTCAGAGTTAAAAGTTACCACAGGACTTCGGCTGCTTCAACGTGAAATCTTGCGGAGGCATCTCCTGAGTTCTCAGCAGTTTCCCAAGGGTGCACCAAGAATGATGCAATTCTCAGGGCGTGCCCAGGCGAAAAATGATAGCGTCCTCCTCCGGATCGCGATAGTAAAGCTTGCGCCTGCCTGCTTCAACAAAAGCCCACTTTTCATAAAGCTTTTGTGCCGCCAGGTTTGACTCCCTAGCCTCAAGAAATACCGCCTGCGCGCCTTGGCTTCGAGCCAGATTGAGAAATCCTTCGAGCAGACGTGTCCCCAGCCCACGACGCCGTGCGGGCCCGGCGACGGCGATATTCTCGATCTCCCACTCTTCCTCTAATCCTCTGCCGACAATGAAGCCCTGTACACCGCCCTCCGCTTCGACAACCAGCACAATCCGGAATTGCGCTTCACTTGAGAAAGCGGATCGATACTGCTCCGCAGTCCAATGCGCAGCCGTGGGAGCATTCTGCTCCAAGCTCATCATGGCGGGAATGTCGGCGGCAGTGGCGCGACGAATGAGCATGATTAGCGCTGGCGTCTCGCCGGCAAGTTGCCCTAAGAACCACTTTTGACGAAAATCTCCGAGTCGGATTGCCCAATGTATTTCGCGTCCAACGCCTCCGCCGAAACCGCATCTCCAGAAGCAATCTTCCTGCATCCGAGCCGTGCAATTGCATCGGCGCGAGGCCGCTCGACTTCCAGCACGCGAAGTCCCTTGGCCCGCGCTTCTTCACCAATGTTGCTGTCGGGCGACACGATTGTTCCCTCACCCACCAATCCCAACCATTTTTCGCGGGCAAGCAAGTATTCACCGATGGGGTTGGCCTCATCGCCGCCGACCTCATACACGCCAACAAACACTTCATTTCGTCCCGCATCGAGCGCCGCCATGACTCTTCCTTGGAAACGACTGGAGATTGCCAGTGCTTCCAGGAGAGATACCTCCGCGATCGGCGTGGCCAGCACATCCGCCAACCCCTTGATCACCGCCAGGCCGATTCGCAGCCCGGTAAAGGATCCCGGGCCGGATACAGCGGCGAGTGCGCCGATGTCCTCCCTGCCCAATCCGTGCTTCTTAAGCAGAGCCGCTATTTCGGGAACGAGCGAGGCGGAGAATGTTCCTCCCGAGAGTGTGGCGGTCTCGACGACTTCGCATGCACCGTCCCGCCCACATCGCGCGAGTGCGATGCTGCCATGTTTTCCGGAAGTGTCGACCGCGAGAAGAAGCATGAACTGGGAAATTGGGCTGCGTTGGACTAGTGCCCGGCCTCGACTAGCTCGAGCAGCACTCCTCCAGCGCTCGAAGGATGCACAAACACATATCGATGTCCGCCCGCCCCGACCTTGATTTCATTTGAGACCAGCCTGATTCCGTCTTTTTTGAGACGTTCGACTACCACCGTCAAGTTGGGAACTCGCAGGCAAACGTGATGCAGCCCTTCGCCACGCTTGGCGATGAATTTCGCAATCGCGGAGGTTTCGGAAGTCGCCTCCAGCAACTCCAGACGGCTCTCTCCGACCGGCAACATCGCCACCCGCACCTGCTCGCCTTCCACCACCTCTTCCGCAGAAGCGGTCATGCCCAGGTTCTCGTAGAAGCCTTTCGCCGCTGCTAGCGACTTAACCGCAATGCCCAAATGATCAATGGATATCATGCGTCTCGATCCACGCTTTCAAAGCAACATGCGCCAATCCAATCAGAACAAGGAAAACGATACTGCCCATTGCTAGCGGGTGTTGGATAGCCCGCCAAATGTGTCGAAGCTCGAATTCCGGCCACAGACTTGCTCCCACCCAGATCAGAAGCGTGACGCCCGCTACAATAGCGTCTCCCTTCACCTCGGTCCATCCACCCTTCCGATAGGCGGTGCGCAAATAGAGGAGCACCGCGACCGGGAATGCCGCGAAAGCGAGCACTAGGAGTGCGAGCAGGATCTTGTCGGTCGTTTCCACTGCGATTCCCCTAGCGCTGACCCAGATTACCTACAATCTCCTCCACCAACGTGTACGGGTCGCGCTTGTGCTCGGCGACTTCGGCGGCGTAGCGCGCGACATTGCCGTCCTGCATTTGTTCGCGAGCTTTCTCCAGCATGGCGTCGCGCAGCATCTCGATCAATCGCTGCTGCCAGTTCTCAACTCGATGCTGCAGTACCAATTTTTCCCTCTGCAAATACGCCTCATACTCGGCAATTGCGGCCACCAGTTCACCGATTCCGGTCCCGTCGCTGGCCACGGTCTTCACAATCGAGGGCGTCCAATGATCTTTGCGAATGGCCAGCGATTGCAAGGCGCGAATTTCCCGCTCCACGCGCTCGGCGCCTTCGCGATCACTCTTGTTGATCACAAAAATGTCGGCGATCTCCATGATACCGGCCTTGATGCTCTGCACATCGTCACCCATTCCCGGCATCAGGATCACAATCGTGACATCGGCCAACCGAACGATATCGACTTCATCCTGCCCGACGCCCACCGTTTCGATCATTACCAAGTCGCGTCCGGAAGCGTCCATGACCGTGGCCACATCGGCCGTGGCTCGCGCCAACCCGCCCAGGGAACCCCGCGTAGCCATGCTGCGGATGTAAATTCCAGGATCAGAAAAATGATCCTGCATGCGGATGCGGTCCCCCAGAATCGCCCCGCCCGTGTAAGGACTGGTGGGATCAACCGCGATGATTCCGACCGTACGATTCTCTTTGCGATAGTACTTCGCCAGTTGATCGACCAGCGTGCTCTTGCCCGCGCCGGGTGCACCGGTGAGGCCCAAAATCCGCGCGTGCCCAGTTTGCGGGAACAATGCTTTCAGCAGCTCCGGCCAGCCCGGCGAGCGGTTCTCGACCATGCTGATGGCCCGCGCCAGAGTCCGCGCATCGCCGGAGCGGAGGCGCTCAATCCATGGTTGGAAGTCGAGGCTCAATCTGTCAGTGTAAAGCAGAGTTGGGCAGGCGGGAACTTTTTCGGCGATTCTCAGCCTGACTCTGTTTCCGGCCCAAGAAGGTCTTGCATTTGGGGTTGGCGAAAGAATGCAGAGATCTTCCCTGCTCCGAATGAGAAATCCAATATCTGCTCTAATCCGTGGTGGTCCGTGGCGAATTGAGGTTTAATCCTTCAGCAACTGCCGCGCAATCACCAACCGCTGTACTTCGCTCGTCCCCTCGCCGATGGTGCACAGCTTGACGTCGCGATAGAACTTCTCTGCCGGATAGTCCTTGATGAATCCGTATCCGCCGTGAATCTGTACGCCCTCGTTCGCACAGCGCACGGCCACTTCACTGGCATACAGCTTTGCCATGGACGACTCCAGCGTGCTCTTCGAACCAGCATCTTTCATTGATGCCGCGCGGAACGTCAACAGCTTCGCCGCTTCGATTTCTGTGGCCATGTCCGCCAGTTTCCACTGGATCGCCTGGAATTCGCTGATCGCCTTGCCAAACTGCTTGCGCTGCTTGGAATACTTCAGAGCGGCTTCATATGCACCCTCGGCCATGCCGAGCGACAAAGCCGCAATCGAAATACGGCCGCCATCCAGCACCCGCATGGCGTCGATAAATCCGTCGCCTTCCTTCCCGAGAAGATTCTCAGCGGGAATAACGCAATCTTCAAAGATCAGTTCGGCCGTATCGCTGGCCCGCAATCCCAGCTTGTTTTCCTTCTTTCCCGGACGGAATCCTTTAGCTCCCTTTTCCACGATGAACGCCGAAAGTCCATGCGTGTGCGCCGCGCGGTCGGTCACCGCAATCACGACTAACGTGTCGGCGTAGTGTCCATTGGTGCAGAAAGTCTTGGTGCCATTCAGCACCCAGTTGTTTCCCTTACGCACCGCGGTCATACGTGCGCTTCCGGCATCCGACCCCGCCGAAGGTTCAGTCAGCCCCCAAGCGCCGATGTGTTCACCGGTCGCTAACTTGCTGACGTACTTCTTCTTCTGGTCCTCGGTGCCGGCGATAAAAATATGATTTGAACACAGCGAAGTGTGAGCGGCCACAATGATGCCCACGGAGCCGTCCACACGTGAGAGTTCCTCGATTGCAGTCACGTACTCGATGTAGCCCATCCCGGCGCCGCCGTATTCCGCCGGAAAAACCGTACCCAGCAGGCCCAGTTTGCCAAGCTCCTTGATGATGGCCAGGGGAAATTCGCCAGCCTCATCCCATTTCATGACATGGGGGGCGATTTCGCGTTCGGCAAACTCCCGCACACTCTTCTTAAGATGAAGTTGCTCTTCGTTCAGTAAGAAATCCAAACTTCCTCCGATTCAAGCCTGAGGCGGCAGATGCAAAACACTTGATTAGAACATAGAGAGAACATCGAGTGAAAGTTACCCCGGAGCCCAAAACGATCAGCCAAACTCAGGAACGTGGAAGCAATACCGCAGCGCCGACTCTCGCGAAACTGCCAAGTTAGACTTCCTTTGTGTCCTTTGTGGTTAACGCCTTTTAAAGTCTTAACCACAAAGGTACACAAAGGAAAGACATCGCAGCACCACTCCTCCGGGCGCAGGCCTCACAACGGATCAGCTTCTCCCTTTTTTCATGGGACTGGGGCTTCGCCAGTTTGCACTGCGATAAATCGCTCGAAGACTTCGTTAGAAAGGAGGCGGCCCTGCTGGGTTAGACGAACCACGTCCCCCTGCCTTTCCATCAAGCCAGTCCCAACAAATTCGGCGACGGATCCAGAGCAACCAGCGATCGAGTCCTCCCCAAACTGCTCTGCAACTTCGCGCAAATTCAGACCAGAGGTTAGGCGGAGGCCTAAGAAGAATGTTTCCTCAAGGGCTGCTCCGGCTAAAATCCTGGCGCAATTCAGTTGCGCTCCGGCAACATACGCCTCCAGTGAGTCGGGATTCGAGAATCGCACCGCATCCACTTCCCGCTCTGAACCTGGCAGCATCGAGTGAGCATCCACGCCAAATCCCAGGTACGGCTGCCGCGTCCAATACTTCAGATTATGGCGAGACTCGTAACCTGGCCGCGCGAAGTTGGATATCTCGTACTGCCGCACTCCTGCCGCTTCCAGCCGCTCACATGCCATCGTGTAAAAATCTGCCGTGAGATCGTCATTCGGGACGAAGTGAGCGTGGTATTTTGTTCCGCCAGCAATCAGTTCGCGGCCCAAGCGCGAATCCTCGTCCACTTCAAGCATGTAAACACTGGCGTGAGGCGCCTGGGTCGCAATCGTCTGCTCCAGTGAGAACACCCAGCTGTCGATAGTCTGGTGTGGCAACCCAGCAATAAGATCAATGTTGATATTTGTAATTCCCGCTGCTCGCAAGCGGGCAATGTCGTCGAGAACCGTCCGCCGATCGTGCAGGCGCCCGACCGAGGCTGCCTCCTGATCGACGAAGGATTGCACACCCAGGCTGACGCGGTTTACACCACAGCACTGGAGCGCCTCAATCACGCCGGGAGCAAGTGTGCCCGGAGCACATTCGACCGTAATCTCAGCGGCCGGCTGGAGTTTGAAATTTTGCGAAATCGTGACAAACAGCCGCTGCAGTTGCGCTATATCCAATACGGTAGGGGTTCCGCCGCCCAGATAGACGGAATCGACGGCCCGGTCAGTGCGTCCGCCAATCTGTGCTACAGTCTCGGTGGCACGTTCCATGTCACCGCATACGCGATCTACGTAGCGCTGAAAGACGGAGTGGGAAAACACGTCCGAGGCAAAGTTGCAATAGCTGCACTTGGTTCGACAGAACGGCACGGAGATGTACAGTCCGAGAGGCACCTCGATGATTATCCCATTTCAACGGGATGCAGGGACATCCGTGCAAGTGGGTACCACAAACTGATGACGCTTCCTCGCGTGGTGATTACCGGCATGGGCGTGGTCAGCCCGAACGGCATCGGAAAGGAAGCTTTCTGTAACGCCGTCCTCGCGGGAGTGTCGGGAGTAAAACGAATTTCACGCTTTGATCCGTCTGAACTCCCTGTACACATCGCCGGCGAAATTCCCCAGTTTGACGAACTCGCCTGGGTAGATGCTCGCGAGCGCAAGCATGTTTCCCGCGTTGTTCCCCTGGCAGTAGCCGCCTCCCACGAGGCCATCGGGGACGCCGGCCTCGACCCGGCGGCAATGTCCATGGACGAGAAACGCGAAATCGGCGTGATCCTGGGAACCGGCGGCGGGGCGCAGGAATTCTCCGAAGAGCAGTACCGGTTGTGGCATTCCGGACACGTCAAGCAAGTCAGCCTGTTCTGCATCCCGAGCGGAACTATGGGCACGATTCCCAGCGAAATCAGTATGCGCTTCGGATTTCGCGGATACAGTCACGTGGTCACCGCCGGATGCACGTCGTCCACGGATGCGCTCGGATATGCCTACCAGCACATTCAAGCCGGGGTGCAACCCATGTTTCTGGTGGGCGGCGTCGATTCGCCCATCACCCCAGGAATTATCAAGGGCTACACCTTGTTGCGCGCGCTGACTCAGTCCTGGAACCACGCGCCCGAACGTGCTTCGCGACCTTTTTCCGCCGACCGCGATGGATTTGTGATTGCCGAGGGCTCCTGGATGTTTATCCTCGAGGAGTACGAACATGCCCAGGCTCGCGGCGCCCGCATCTACGCGGAGATCACTGGCTACGCTTCCACTTGTGAGGCATTCCACCGGGTCCGCATGAGCGACTCGCCGGAAGAACCCGCCCGCGCGATCACTTTGGCCCTCGAAGAAGCTGGGATCGCGGCGGAGAACGTCCAATACGTGAACCTGCATGGTACTTCGACGGAAATGAACGACCGGGTGGAGACCCGTGCCCTGAAACTAGCTCTGGGCGCTCACGCCAGCCGGATTCCAATGTCTGGGCTCAAGTCGCAGATCGGACATGCCCAGGGCGCCTGCGGGTCGGCCAGCCTGGCTGCAACCCTGATCGCAATGGAACACGGAAAGATTCCGCCAACCATCAATCTCGACGTCTCCGACCCCGAGTGTGACCTGGATTATGTGCCCGAGGTGGGCCGCAAAGCTCAAATCGAACACGCGATCTGCAACTGCGTGGGATTCGGATCCAAGAACTCAGCGCTGGTCGTAAAGAAGATCGCCTAAAACCTTTTCCATCCTCGCCTGTTTCTTTCCCATCTATGTAAGGTATCTTTGAAGCTAGCCGTCCCATGGCCTCCGAAGAAGAAGTATTAGGCAAAGCGTATGACAGCCGGCTGATGAAGCGGCTGCTTACGTATCTGCGTCCCTACAAATGGCAGGTCGCTATTGCTCTGATCTCGATCCTGATCAAGGCCGGCGCTGACGTTCTTGGTCCCTACCTCACCAAAATCGTCGTGGATCGCTACCTGGCGCCAGTGCATGGGCTGCGCACTCCGCTCGATCGCTTCCTGAGCAATACGGCGCTGGTGGGAATCGCCCAGATTGCCGCCCTGTATGTTTGCCTGCTGGTCTTCAGCTTCCTGCTGGAATACCTCCAGACGTATTTCATGCAGTGGACAGGCCAGAAGACCATGTTCGATATGCGCGCCCAGATTTTCCGTCATCTGCAGCGTATGCACATTGGTTTCTACGATAAGAATCCGGTTGGCCGCCTGGTCACGCGGGTTACTACCGACGTGGATGCGGTGAACGAAATGTTCACCTCCGGCGTGGTTTCGATTTTCGAGGATGTTTTTGTGTTGGCCGGCATTATTGCCATCATGCTGCGCATGAACTGGGAGCTGGCTCTGATCGCCTTTGCCGTGCTGCCCCTGATTGGCATCGCCACCAAGATCTTCCGCGATAAGGTCCGCGACTCCTACCGGCGTATTCGTGTGGCCATCGCTCGGATCAATGCATATCTGCAAGAGCACGTGAGCGGGATGGTGGTGCTGCAACTGTTCAATCGTGAAGAACGCGCCTTCGAAAAATTTTCCGACGTGAACGCTGTGCACATGGACGCGTTCAAAGACGCCATCATGGCCCACGCAGTCTATTACCCGGTGGTCGAAGTTCTCTCAGCGATTGCCATTGCCTGCGTTATCTGGTTTGGCGGCAACGGCGTAATGCATGGGGTGACCACGCTTGGCGTGCTGGTTGCCTTCATCCAGTATGCGCAGCGCTTCTTCCGGCCTATTCAGGATCTCAGTGAGAAATACAACATCCTCCAGTCCGCAATGGCCTCCAGCGAGCGAATTTTTAAGCTCCTCGACACCCCAGTCGAGATCACATCGCCAGACACAACCAAGTCTCCACAAGGCCCCGGCCGTATTGAATTCGATCACGTTTGGTTCGCCTACCGCTCGATCCCAGCCAGTGATCAGGGGGTAACTGCCGCCCCCGGCCGTGCGCTCGAGAAAAGCGCGGCTATCTGCGGCCCCGACTGGATCCTCCGCGATGTCAGCTTTGCGATCGAACCCGGGGAAACCGTCGCCATTGTCGGGCATACCGGAGCTGGCAAGACCACGATCATCTCACTCCTGATGCGCTTTTACGACGTGCAGAAAGGAGCGATCAAGATTGACGGAGTGGACGTTAAAGAGATGGACCTTTCCGATCTTCGCCGTCGTTTTGGCGTGGTCCTGCAGGACCCGTTCCTGTTCAGCGGCACGGTTGCCAGCAACATTCGCCTGGGCACCGGCGGGATTCGCGACGAAGATGTAGAAAAGGCTGCAGAAGACGTGAACCTTGCCGACTTTGTCCGTACTCTTCCAAACGGATTCAAGGAAGAAGTCCGCGAGCGCGGCAGCACGCTGTCGACGGGACAAAAACAGCTGATCTCGTTTGCCCGCGCCCTGGCTCATGATCCTAAGATTCTGATCCTGGACGAAGCCACATCCAGCGTTGATACAGAGACCGAATTCCGGGTGCGTGATGCCCTCAAGCCGCATGGTCGAAGGCCGCACTTCGGTAATCATCGCTCACCGGCTCTCCACTATCCAGCGCGCCGATAAGATCATCGTGATGCACAAAGGCCAGGTTCGCGAAATGGGTTCCCACCAGCAACTGCTCGCCCAGCGCGGCATTTATTACAGGCTCTATCAACTGCAATACAAAGATCAGGAAGTCGGCACCAGCCCCCAGGTAACCGCTGGCGCAGACGACTAGCCTTCCAGCCTGATGGTCCCAGCACGGACGCCTGACTTTCGTAACTCCTGCCCACGTTTCTCCGCAGATTAGAATCCGTAAAGTTGTCGGAGCAGCGTCAAATCGCATGGATCAGCAGGCATTCCAGGAAGTGAACCAGAACAGCCCCGAGGCGATTCCGGTGCAGATGCGCCAGATCGAAGGTCGGGAATGGTGGCTGTGGGGTTTCGCTGTCGCGGTGACTCTGGCCTTGACGCTGGGCATTATCTCTTTCACTTTTCCCTGGTTTCGCTGGGATCCGGACGCAGTCCTATTGGTTCGACCTCAGGGAATGGGTGCGCGGTCTGGCGGCTCTGGTGTTGCTTTTCGACTTCTACACCGTCTACCAGCACTTTCAGCTTCACCGCATGCGCCGCCAACTGGCCGAGCGGGATCAACTCTTTCAACTCATCAGCGAAAATGCCGCTGACATGATCGCCCTGGTCGGTAGCGATGGCCGCCGCCTTTACAACAGTCCAGCTTATGAAAGAGTCCTGGGATATTCCGCGGAGGATCTGAAAACCACGTCATCGTTCGACCAAGTCCACCCGGACGATCGTCCGCGCGTTCTGAAAGCCGCCGAGAATGCCCGGCTAAGCGGCCACGGAGAACGACTGGAGTACCGCATCCGCCATAAGGACGGCTCGTGGCGGACTCTGGAGTCCACCGCAAGCCCGATCCGGGACGCCAAAGGGCAGACCGACAAACTGGTGATCGTGAACCGGGACATCACCGAGCGAAAACGAGCCGAGGAAATGCTGGCTCACAACGCATTCCACGACGGGCTCACCAATCTCCCCAACCGCGCTCTTTTCCTGGACCGGTTGCAACATGCTCTAACGCTATCCAAGAGGCACTCACACTACAAATTCGCCGTGCTACTGATCGATATCGATGAATTCAAAATCGTCAATGACAGCCTTGGACACTCGGCCGGCGATGAACTGCTGATCAAGATCGGGCAAAGATTGAAGGACGCAGTGCGGCGCGCTGACACCGTCTCGCGCCCGCGCACTAACGGCGTGCCCGACAAACCTATCAATGACGACACCTTGGCCAGACTCGGCGGAGATGAATTCACCATCCTTCTTGACGATATCCGGGACCCCATTGAAGCCGTCCGCGTTGCGGAGCGGGTACAAAACGAACTTGCGACGCCCTTCTCCGTCAACCAACAGGAGATCGTAATTTCCGCGAGTATCGGAATCGCCGCCAGCACCAGCCCTCACACCCAGGCCGAGGACTTGCTGCGCGATGCGGACATCGCGATGTACCGTGCCAAACGAACCGGAAAGGCGCGTTGCGAAGTTTCTGACACCGCTATGCATGCCAGCGCTGTGAAGCGTTTGAAACTGGAGACGGACCTGCGCAAAGCGCTCGATCAGGGAGAATTTCGCGTTTACTACCAGCCCATTGTTTCGTTGCAGACGGCGAAAATCACGGGCTTCGAAGCCCTGACCCGGTGGCAGCGCCCGGAGGGCGTACTTCCCCCGAGCGAGTTCATTGCGGTTGCGGAGGAAATCGGGCTAATCATCCCCATGAATCGGCAACTGCGGCGCGAAGCCTGCATGCAACTGCAAAGTTGGCAGACCGAATTTCCCGCGAACACCACCGCTGACCATGAGTGTGAACATCACCCCAAAGGAATTTGCACAACCCGACTTGGCCAGCGAAATCGGGGCCACACTTGCCGAGATCGGCTTTGATCCTGCCTGTTTACAACTTGAAATCATCGAGACCATCGCCATGGGAGATGCGGAGAAATCGGGGCAGGTGCTGGCCCAACTGAAGGCCCTGGGCGTTGGCCTGAGCATCGATGATTTTGGCACCGGCTATTCTTCGCTCAGCCGTTTGCGCCGAATCCCCGTGGATACTCTGAAAATCGATCGGGCCTTCATCATGAATATGGACACCGACTCGGAAAACCGGGAGATCGTGCGGACGATTATCATGCTAGCCCACAATCTGGGTTTGAAGGTAGTTGCCGAGGGGACCGAATCCGAGGAACACCTGCACCAGCTTGCGCAACTCAATTGCGAAATGGCCCAGGGATATTTTTTCTCCCGCCCCGCCGATCACCACGCCATGTCGAAACTACTGGCCAGCCAGAACCGCGCTAAAGCCGCGTCCGCCGGACGTTAGAACACCCCTGTAGTACCTGCATCTTGCCGCTGCCTGTGGGACGAGGACGCCTCGAGGGCATCCCCGGGACGGCGGCGCTACAATGTCCCGTGCGAATTCTGATCTCTGCCGGTGAAGCCTCCGGTGAAATGTATGGCGCCCAACTCATCGAAGCTTTAAGTCGCCGTGACCCGTCCCTGCAATTCTTTGGGGTCGGTGGAAACCGCATGCGCGCCGCAGGCTGTGACACCGTGGTGGACACGCAAAGATCTCGCGGTAGTTGGCATCTCCGAAATCGTCAGCCATCTGCCAACGATCTATGCGCGATTCCGTCACTTGATCGCCGAGGCCGATCGACGCCGGCCCGATCTGGCCGTCGTCATTGACTCGCCGGCGTTCAACTGGCGTGTTGCCCGCCAGATGCATAAGCGCGGCATTCCTGTCGTGTACTACGTTTGTCCGCAATTCTGGGCATGGCGGCAAGGGCGCGTCCGCTTGTTGCGCAAATACATCGACAAAGCGCTGGTGATTTTCCCTTTCGAAGAAAAGTTTTACCGCGACCGTGGAGTGGATGCGACCTTCGTCGGACATCCGCTCGCCGATCTTTCTCCACCCGCGTCGAATCGCGAAGCCTACGCGGCTACGCACAACCTCGACGCAAGCAAGCCGTGGATCACAATCATGCCCGGCAGCCGGATGAAGGAAGTCCGGATGAACCTGCCTGCGATTTTGGACTCAGCTTCGAAATTGGGCACAGGGTACGAATTCCTGCTCCCGGTCGCACCTACCCTGGATCGCAGTTTTCTGGAATCGCTTCTGGGCGCCCACCGCTCGGTCCAACTGGTCTCGGATGCCCTGCCCGCTCTGGCATACTCCCGCGCCGGTATCGTCGCCAGCGGTACGGCTACTGTGGAAGCCGCGATGATGGGCACGCCCTTCGTCATGGTGTATCGAGTCTCTCCGCTAACTTATGTTTTGGGGCGACCGCGCGTTAAAGTCTCACACTTCGCAATGGTCAACTTGATCGCCGGCAGGGAAATCGTTCCAGAACTGGTACAGCACGACTTTACCGCCGGGAACGTGGTTGCACGGCTCAAAGCAATCATCCCCGACGGTTCCCTGCGGACGAAGGTGATCGAAGGCCTGGCAAACGTCAAGGACTCCCTTCGCGGCCCAAATCCGGACCTGCTTCATCCGTCGGAACGCGCAGCGGAAGCCATCTTCGCGCTCCTTCCACGTCCCAGAGTAGAGACGTAGGCGGCGACGTCTCCCCCAACCACATCGCTCGCCGGGAATGAGCAAAACCGCGTGTCTGCCGCGAAAAAACACCTAACCCTTGTCCTACCAGCATCTTTTGCGTAACAATCTTCATCATAGAGATTGAGACCTTCGGGATTTCCCGGGAGACCGTCCTTAATGTTCTTTCAACCTCGGCGCCAGCGTCGGGCCCTGACAAACGTTCTTGCCTTGTTGCTTTTGCTAGTCTCATTGCCTGCATGGGCCGCTGACAGGACGCGGTTGCGGGTGGACGACTATCAGATCGACGCAGAACTCACGCCCCACATTCACAAAATCTCCGCACGGGCCAGGGTGAAGATCACCGCCCTCGAGGACATCAACGCCGCAACATTTGAGCTCCATAACGGCTTGCGGGTCACCAAGGTGACTGATGAAACTGGCCAGACGTTATCCGCCGAACGAGTCACCCAGGACTTCACCGTGCGGGTGCAACTCGTGAGGCCGCTTAGCAAAGATAGTTCGACTACCCTGACCTTTGAATACGATGGCACCCTCGATTCCGCCGACGACAGTCCGGTACAGGGATTGAAGCTGGCGTCGATCAGCGATGACACCAGTTATCTCCTATACGCCGGCCGCTGGTTCCCGGTAAACGCTTTCGGGGTTAACCGCTTCACGGCGACGATGAACATCACCGTGCCTGCCCACATGGTAGTCATTGGCAGCGGGAGACAAACGGTCGGCACGCCTTCTTCGACAAAAAAAGGCGGTGCAGGGGCATTACCCGGGAAGACCTACACCTTCATCTGGGACAAGCCCAGTTTTCCCGGCACCATCATTGCTGGGACATTTCAGGAGTTTAAGACTGACGAAGCGGGCGTGGACTTGCACGTTTTCTTCAAGCCGCTGCACCAGAACCTGGGAGCGATGTATGCCGAAACCGCGCTCAAAGAATTCACTTACTACGTCACGCTGTATGGCACCGCGCCTTCAACTACTCTGCGCGTGGTTGAGATCCCAGACGATACCGTACCCGCCGCATGGGCTCCGGAAATTGCAGCCGTTGCAGGCCGCGCGGTGACCGAGAAGGTGAACTACCGGTTGCTAGCTAATACTATCGCGCATCAGTGGTGGGGAGCTTCCGTGAGTCCCGATTCCATCGACGACTGGTGGCTGTGCGACGGATTTGCCCGGTACTCCGAAGCTCGATACGTGGAAACCGCCGCCGGCGCAGCGGGATTGGAAGAAGTGGTCAAAGACATGTCGGTCGGGGCCTTGGCCTACGACTCGGTGCCGCTTGCGACCATCGGTAAGCTGGATATGTTTTCCCCGGAATTCCAGTCGCTCGCAACCGACAAGGGCGCCATGATTTTGCACATGCTGCGCTGGGTGGAGGGGGATCAGAAATTTGATCAGACCATGCGCACGTTTGCCTCAAAGTACGCCGGCAAGCCTGCATCCCTGGATGACTTTACGGCGGTAGCGGAGCAGACCTACGGCGACAAGCTCACATGGTTCTTCACCCAGTGGCTCAATTCCACTGGCGCACCTGAATTCAAAACCAAGTACACGGTTTTTCGGCTGGGAAATAAATGTCCCCCCTCGGAACACTGCCCGGGATTCCGCGTGGTGGGGCAGATCAATCAGGACCTTGATCTGTTTCGCATGCCGGTGGACCTGAGAATTGATACCGACGGCAAAACCGAAAACAAGCGTATCGACGTCGTGGGCACCGATTCGGCCTTCACCATAGAAACCTTCGGAAAGCCGCGCCGGATTTCCATTGATCCCGAAAACCGTGTTTTGAGAAACTCAGCCGACGTAAAGCTGCGCGCATCCATACAGCGAGGGCAGGCACTGGTGCAGCAAGGCGATCTGGCGGGAGCGCTCTCGGAATTCAACAAGGCCCTCGATGTCAATAAGAATAGTTCGCTGGCGCACTATCGCATTGCCGAGGTGTTTTTCTCGCAGAAGAATTACCAGGCGTCAGCCAATGCTTATCGCGATGCTCTAAACGGCGACGGCGATCCCCGGTGGACTGAGGTTTGGAGTCACATCCAGTTAGGCAAGATCTTTGATCTGACGGGCCAGCGCGAACGCGCCACCAACGAGTACCGCCAAGCGTTACAAACCAACGACAACACCCAAGGTGCGCTGGAGGAAGCCCGGAAGTATCTGCAAAAGCCTTTCGAGCAGCAAAAGAAAAACGGGTAGTGCAGGTTCCTTTTGTGTGCCGTTGTGTCCTTCGTGGTTGAAGCATTTTGAACTTCAACAACCACAAAGGAAGGTTCACAAAGGAGCCAGTGCAGAAGATCTCTAGTAGGCCCACCGCAACAGCGTGGCTCCGACCGTGAATCCCGCTCCCACCGACGCCAGCAATACCAGGTCGCCTTTCTTGAGTTTGCCTTCCTGGCGAGCCGTCTGCATTGCCAAAGGGATGGTGGCGGCAGTGGTATTTCCATAGCGGTCGATATTGACGATGACCCGGTCCGGGTTCATCGTCAACCGCTCGGCCGTTGCTGTAATAATCCGCAGATTAGCCTGGTGCGGAATGAATGCGTCAACGTCGCTGCCCTTCATCCCATTTCGCTGCAGAATTGTCTCGCAGACTTCCGCCATCTTGCGGACGGCAAACTTGAAGACCGCCTGGCCATCCTGGTGGACACAGTGCATTTTCTGATCGACGGTCTCATGGGTCGAAGGATGCAGGCTGCCACCGCCAGGCATGTACAGCGAACCTCCTCCGGAGCCGTCCACCTCGTGGATGAAATCGATCATTCCCTCGGAATCGTTCTCTGCCGGTTCAAGGATCACGGCGCCCGCGCCATCGCCAAAAATGATGCAGGTCGCCCGGTCGGTGTAGTCGATGATCGAAGACATCGTATCGGCTCCAATCACCATTACCTTTTTGTGAGCGCCGCTTTGTATAAACTGCGCGCCTGCTTGAAGAGCATAGACAAAAGCCGAGCAGGCTGCCGATACGTCGAATCCCCACACCCCGGCGGCCCCAAGTTTGTGTTGCACCAGACAGGCGGTTGAAGGGAAAAACATGTCGGGAGTAACCGTGCCGACGATGATCGCTTCCAGATCGGAGGGTGCAAGTCCACGTTGCGCAAGAGCCTTCTTGGCGGCTTCAAATGCCAGATCACTGGTTGCAACACCCTTGTCCACGATGTGCCGCTCCCGGATCCCGGTGCGATTGGTGATCCACTCGTCGGTGGTGCTCACCAACTTCTCCAGGTCTGCATTGGTCAACAGACGGGGCGGGACGTACGTCCCAAGAGCGCTGATTTTCGCTCTGGCCACACTAGCGCGCACAAGTTGGCTCACTCGATAAGTTCTCCAGGGTGAAGTATGAAACAGTTATTCTGACGCAGGCGGCGGGCAATGTCCAACTTTCGAGGCTGAACCGCAGCAGCACGCCTGCAAACGGCGGTGCTTGTCTCTGGATGGATTTCAGCGAAACAGAAAAAGCCAGACACCGGCGACCCACTGCACACGCAAGAGCCCGTTACCGTTGCTTCCTTCCGGACCTGGCGGGGTTGGCGAGAGTACGTCGCGCGGGACCGATGCCTGACCTTGTTGATTCTAACATTCCTGGAGCTCAATGTAGACGCGAGCATCCTTGCCCGTGAGACGACCCACGCTTGAAATAATTGTGAGATCGCTACTTTGCCCCGTCGACTTCCAGACCTTCGAAAGACTGCACAACCGATCCGCTCAAAGTGTCGCTTCCAGGTGAACCCGGTTGTACTCTTCCCTTTCCCGGCGAAATCGCCAACAATACAAACACATGGCATCTGCCTTGCAGCCCGAGATCACGCCACTTCCCCCGGCGGTCCAGCGTTACTTTGAAGTAGCGCTTTATCTGCTTGTGCTGACTGGTTTTGGGACCCTGGTTGCTACCGGGGGTCTGGACGCTCCCACGGTTTTGCTGGTGGGAGCGGCGATTTTGTTTCGCGGATATCTTCTCGCCACCCGCCGCACTCTGCGAATTCCTGAGCGTTGGATCACCACACTCACCCTCGCTTATATCGCCTTCTATCTCGCGGATTACTTCGTATTCTCCGGCGTGTTCGTAACTGCCACGGTGCATCTCGTGCTCTTTGTGATGATCGTTCGTCTGTTCTCGACGACTCGCGATCGCGATTATTACTTTCTAGCTGTCATCTCATTCCTCATGGTGCTGGCTGCGGCCGTGCTCACCGTGGACAGCACTTTCTTGCTGGCATTTGCCATATTCATGCTGATGGCGGTGGTCACCTGCATCCTGATGGAGATGCAGCACGCCTCGACTAAATCCACGATCCGCGCCAGCTCATCGAGCGCGGATCTGGTTTACCGGAAGATGGGCTTCTCTCTGGCCGGCACCTCGCCCGCCCTTGTATTCCTGATATTGCTGGGGGCGTCGGCAATCTTCTTTGTTCTCCCGCGCATATCTAATGGGTACCTGAGCGCCTTCGCCCGCAGCCGCGAGATCTCTACTGGCTTCAGCGATCGGGTGCAACTTGGCCAGATCGGCGAGATACAGCAGTCCAATTCGCTAGTGATGCACATCCAGATCAACGGCGATCCCCATGGCAATTACGACTTGAAGTGGCGTGGCGTGACCCTGAACCTGTTCGACGGCAAGACCTGGTTCAACCCGCACGTTCAGCGTGCCGTGTCCAGTCCTGGCAGTGGACAATTTGTGGTGTCACAACCCCCTGTTGGAGCCGCACAGTTAGTCCACTACCACGTTCTGATGGAACCACTGGTCAGCAACGTGTTCTTCCTGGCGCCAACGGCTATCGTTCTGCAAGGCAACTACCGTATGGTTTCGCTGGATGCCGGAGATGCGGTTTATGACATCGACCCCGAACACCCCATCAATCGTTATGAAGCGACCTCGAATATCGCCCAACCGAGCCCCGACGAGTTGCGCAGCTCTCCCGATGCTTATCCGCCAGAGATCCTGTTGAACTATCTGCAACTGCCACGGCTGGACCCGCGCGTCGTACCGCTGGCCCAACGAATCGCCGCTTCAGGCAACAACAACTTCGACAAGGCGGTGGCCATCGAGACTTACTTGCGCACGAAATTCGGGTACACCTTGCAACTGCCCAGCAGCGTCCCACCCGATCCCGTGGCCAATTTTCTTTTCGAGCGCAAGCAAGGGCACTGCGAGTATTTCGCTTCCTCCATGGCCATTATGCTACGCACCCTCGGCATTCCCTCGCGCGTGGTCAACGGCTTCCGAACCGGCGAGTTTAACGACCTGACAGCGCAATATCTGGTTCGCGCCAGCAATGCTCACTCCTGGGTGGAAGCCTATTTTCCCAACTATGGCTGGATCAGTTTTGACCCCACCCCGGCAGCCCTCTCGCAGACCCATACCGGCTGGGGCCGAAGTACGCTCTACCTGGATGCGTTGGCATCGTTCTGGCGGGAATGGGTCATCAACTACGACGTCGGCCATCAGTACAATCTGGGCCGTGAGGCCACACGTGGCAGCCTGCAATGGTTCGAGCGAATACGCACGTGGGCGCAACGAAGCCACGAGGACTTGCTCGGCGCGGCTCGCCGCACTCAGCGCACCGTCTCGAGCTCACCCACGCGCTGGATCGTTGGGGGAGCGGCCGCGGGGCTTTTGCTTCTGCTGGCGGGTAATGCACGTCGATTGTGGCGAATGTTTCGGACTCGCCGGCTGGCAGCTCATCCGGAACACTCGCCGAGCCTGGCTGCAACCGTCTGGTACGAACGCCTGACGCGCATGCTCGCACGGAAGGGGTGGCGAAAAGCCCCGACACACACTCCCGCGGAATTTCTGGACATTATTCAGGATGGAAACATGCGTGAGTCAGTGGCGAAGTTCACCCGCCACTATGAGTCCGCCCGGTTCGGCGGTTCGGTGCCGGACGCCAGGCGTCTACCGGAGTTGTACGAAGAAATCTCGACGGCGGCTCGCCGCTAGCCCCTACCGTGAGCTCCCGGCGAGCCACCAGCGCCGCACTGCCACTACCGACCAAACAGCCTCAACCACGCCGAACGGCCAGGCGCCCTGGAGAAACCCATAAGCCGAACCCAACAGGCACGCGACACCGAATGCCAGAATGAACCATCGGCTTCGATTCTCGAAGGCGTAACACACCAGCATTGCCATAACCGCAAACAGCCCGAACCACGTCAGTCGATCCACCTATAAGCTCCTCGCTTCATGTCCAATCCTTCAACGATCCTCTAATTCCTGTCCAGGCTTGGCTCACAAGAACACGGAAACACAGCCGCAAATGCTAAAATGGATAGATTCCATGCCACATCTGAAGCCTACAGTAGCCACCGATGACGCGCCCGCAGATGTCCAGACGACCGTTCGGCCAAAGGTCGGCTTCGTCAGCCTCGGGTGCCCCAAAAATTTGGTGGATAGCGAAGTCATGATGGGGATGCTGGCACAGGCCGGAGCTGAGTTGATTCCGCGCGCCGAAGATGCCGATGTCATCGTAGTAAACACCTGTTCATTCATTGCCAGCGCCCAGCAGGAATCCGTGAACACCATCCTGGAAATGGCCCGCCACAAAACTGGCGGCCGCGCCCGGAAATTAATTGTCGCCGGATGCCTGGTAGAACGTTTCCGCGGTGACATTCAGAAAGATATTCCGGAAGTAGATGCCGTAGTAGGCACTGGCGAACTTGAGAAGATTCTGGCCGCAGCCGGGGTCGCCCCCGCTCCAGCCAGGACCTCGCCATTCAATATTCTGACATCCCGCCCCGAGGGCGATGCACGCGAGGCGCAGGGACGGTTCTCCCGCGAGTCGTGGAACGGAGCCATCGCCGATCTGCCAAACTATCTTTACGATGAAGCCACGCCTCGCGTCCTGGCCACGCCGGGCTACACCGCGTACATCAAGATCGCCGAAGGCTGCGATCATCCTTGCACGTTCTGCATTATTCCCCAATTGCGTGGCAAGTTTCGCTCTCGCCGTTTCGAATCGGTGATTGCCGAGGCTGAACGCCTGGCTCTCTCCGGGGTGCGCGAGATCACACTCATCGGTCAGGACACGACCTGCTATGGCGAAGATTTTGGGCTGAAGGATGGGCTCGCGCTGCTGCTCGAAAAGCTGGCCGCGATTAAGGACTTGCGCTGGATTCGCTTCTTGTATGCCTATCCCAACAAGGTTACCGGTCGCCTGCTCGAAACTATTGCCTCTCACGAGAAAATTTGCGCCTATGTTGATGTGCCTCTGCAGCACGCTTCGTCTTCCGTTCTCAAGCGGATGAAGCGCGGTGGCGGCGCAGACGTGTTCCTGCGTTCGATTGAGAAGATGAGGCGCACGATTCCAGACGTCACTTTGCGTACATCTTTCATTGTCGGATTCCCCGGCGAGACCGAAACCGAATTCGAACAGCTCTGCGAATTCGTCCGCCAGGCAGAGTTTGATTGGATGGGCGTTTTCGGCTACTCCGATCAGGAAGGCGCGAACGCGTTTGCCCTGGACGAGAAGCTTCCTAACCGCGAGATCGAACAGCGGCGCAAACACCTGATGCAGATTCAGCGGCGGATCAGTAAGAAAAGAAAGAAAGCCCTGGTCGGCCAGGAACTCGACCTGCTGCTCGAAGGCGTATCGGAGGAGAGCGACCTGCTACTCGAAGGACGCACTCCGATGCACGCCCCGGAGATCGATGGCAAGGTCTTCGTTAACGACGTTCCTGAGGGACTGCAACCCGTCCCCGGCGAATTCTACCGCTGCCAGATTACCGAAGCTCATGACTATGATCTGGTCGCGAAGATCATTTAGGGATCTATGGCTCGCCAGCGCACTCTGAACCTGCGGTGCCCCATCTGCAAGAAGCCGGTAAAGAGCAACGGCGCGGAATTTCCATTCTGTAGCGACCGCTGCCGCCGAATCGATCTCGGCAAGTGGGCGAGCGGCGCCTATGTAATCTCATCGCCCGTAACCGACACCAGCGACCCCATCGAGGATTCGGATGATGAGTCTTAAGCAGCCTAGAGAATGACCCAGGAAAAGAATCCGAGCCTCGGTAACGGCGGCGTTCCGCCGGTTGGCGTGGGGGCGCCCCGCCCGCGAGCCCCGTTATGGGCCAAGCTGGTCGCCACTTTCTTTGGCGCAGGCCTCCTCCATCCAGGGCCGGGAAGTTGGGGCTCGGCCGCCACTGTACTGCTTTGGTGGCTGCTGAGCCGCTGGATCAGCCCCAATTGGCAGCCCCCCGCTGCGCTGTTCTTGGCAGCGGTGGCCGTGGCCGTCGGCATTCCCGCGGCCACGCGGGTAGCGCGCGCGGCTCGCCTCAAAGACCCTCAATTCGTGGTAATCGACGAGGTCGCCGGCCAACTCATCGCGCTGATTGCCGTCCCGGTCTCATGGAAATCTCTATTGCTCGGCTTTATACTTTTCCGGGGATTCGATATCGTGAAACCTCCGCCGGTGCGTCAGCTTGAGAACCTTCCGGAGGGATTCGGCATCGTATTAGATGACGTGGGGGCGGGGCTGTACGCTCTCGCCATCATGCAAGTCGCACTGCATTTCGGCCTCTTGCCACAATAAGTGAAATCGGGAGTTCATGGGAATTTCGGACCGCTTGCTGGGAAAGACGAATGTCAACGGAAAGCCGCACATCGAAGCGGTATTTCCATCTGCTGCCCTGCCCGGCGGCGAAGTGCGAATCACCGGGCACGGATTGCGTCCCCAGGATTTGCGACGGCCGCGGGTGCGCTTCGGAGAAGTCGAGGGAGCGGTCGTTATTAGTTCCGATGATTTCCTGGTGGCGCGCGTGCCTCCCGAAGCATCCTCTGGGCCCATCGTAGTTTCGACCAATGGACATTCGAGCAATCCCCATCTGATCAAGGTCGCGGTGCTCATTGCGGAGAATCTCCACCCCGTCACCAACCCGGCGCTCGACGCTGAAGGCAATCTCTATGTCAGTTTGTCCGGCAGCCGCGGACAAAAGGTTCCGGTCTCTATTTACAAGATTGATACCAACTACAACGTCAAACCCTTCCTTGCCGACCTGATGAATGCGACCTCCATCGCGTTTGACCGCAGCGGCCAGATGTACGTTTCCTCGCGATTCGATGGAACCGTTTACCGGGTCGCTCCGAATGGGACCATGTCTTCGTATGCCGAAGGCATGGGGATCGCTACGGGTATCGCATTCGATCGTACTCAAAATCTTTACGTGGGCGATCGCAGTGGCACGATTTTCAAGATCGGCGCCGATCGCCAGATCTTTGTGTTCGCAACTCTGGAGCCGAGCATTTCCGCTTACCATCTGGCCTTTGGCCCGCACGGAGATTTGTTCGTGACCGGACCGACCACCTCCAGTTTTGATTGCGTATACAAAATCACGCCTCAAGGCAACGTCTCGACCTTTTACCGTGGTCTCGGACGCCCCCAGGGCATCGCCTTTGATGCGGAAGGCAATCTCTATGTGGCGGCTTCGCTCTCGGGCAAACGCGGCATCGTCAAAATCACCCCTGCGGGCCAGGCATCGATAGCGGTTGCCGGCGCCGGTCTGGTCGGCCTTGCATTCGCCCCAGGACGCTCGGCTGTTCTGGCCACAACTAGCGCAGTCCATCATCTCGCCTGGAACGTGCAGGGATTGCCCTTGGCAGACCTGCCGGCCTGAAGCTGGCACTCAGCATTCAGCACTTAGCATTCAGCCGTAAAAGGATCTGTCTAAATCCGCGCAATCCGCAGCTGACGTTGCTTCGCCTCTTAATCGTTTACACTTTTACTTGTGAACGCCGAGATCATCGCCATTGGCTCCGAGCTGCTGACGCCTTTTCGGCGAGACACGAACTCGCTTTACCTGACCGCAAAGCTCAACCAACTTGGCGTTGAAGTAATTTTCAAGACCATCGTCGGCGATAGCCGTGAGCATCTCACCCAGGCGGCCAGTCTTGCCGTGTCCCGCGCCGGGATCGTCATTTTCATGGGAGGCCTTGGCCCAACTGAGGACGATCTCACCCGCGAAGCCGTCGCTGACGCGCTCGGACTTGAACTTCAGCGCGATCCTGCGCTTGTCACCAGCCTCGAACAGCGTTTCGCCGCACGCGGATGGAAAATGGCGGCCAACAACATTAAGCAAGCCGACGTCATCACCGGAGCCACGGTTCTGCCGAACGCTAATGGCAGCGCTCCCGGACAGTGGATGAGCGGCAAATACGATGGCCGCGAGAGAATCATCATCTTGCTGCCCGGTCCTCCGCACGAACTAGAAGCTCTCTTCGAGGAACAGTGCCGGGAGCGCCTGCGCGCCAAATTGCCGCCACAATTCATTGCCACCCGCGAACTGAAAATCACTGGACTGGGTGAGTCGCAATGCGATGCCCGCGTCGCTCCCATTTACAAGCCTTGTACTGACGTGCAAACCACCATTCTGGCTGGAGCCGGCGAAATTCAGTTACATCTGAAGACTAGTGCCGCGTCCCTCGAAGCCGCCCAGGCCCGAGTCGATCAACTGGCCGAGAAATTGGAAGAAGAACTCGGCGATAACGTCTTTTCTGACAACGGCGATTCCATGGAACAGATCATTGGCTACTATTTGCAGATGCGCAATGCCACCCTGTCGGTGGCGGAGTCCTGCACCGGCGGCCTGCTAGCCGAGCGCATCACTTCGGTAAGTGGAAGCTCGCGCTACTTTGTCGGCGGAGCCGTCGTTTATTCCAACCAACTAAAGACCGCGTTCGCCGATGTCCCGGCCGCGTTGATTGAGAAGCACGGAGCCGTAAGCCGTGAAGTAGCGGCCGCTCTCGCGGAAGGAATCCGCAAACGCAGTGGCTCAACCTTAGGCCTGGGCGTGACCGGCGTCGCAGGGCCCACCGGCGGAACTGACGCGAAACCCGTGGGACTCGTCTTCCACGCTCTCGCCAGCGACCATGGAACCGAAGTCGTAGAACGCACTTTTGCCGGAGATCGCAAACGCATCCGCCGCTTCGCCAGCCAGCAGGCGCTCGATATGGTGAGAAGAAAGCTGATGTAGAGCGGTCATCAGCCGATGGTCGTTGGTCCGCAGCCCAGGCCAACGACTAACAACCAACGACCGGCGACCGCATGCGAATTTTCGTTGCCCTCGACATCGACGACGCCATCCGCCAGCGCATTCGGCGCCTAATGGAAGGTGCGGCCGGATTCGCCCCGGACGCCCGCTGGGTTCGTCCCGAATCACTGCACGTAACCTTGAAATTCATCGGAGAGAAACCGGACGAGGCTGTGGAGGAAATCAAGCGCGCCCTCTCCGGCATCCGAGCTAAGCCTTTCGAGATCACTTTTCGGGGCTACGGATTCTTCCCGACTCCGAAAACTGCCCGCGTCTTCTGGGTGGGAATCGAATCGGGCCCAGCGCTCTCTTCCCTGGCGAAAACCGTCGATGAGGCCACCTCCGTTCTCGGGGTTCCGAAAGAAGATCATCCGTTCGCTCCTCACCTTACGCTGGCGCGTGGTGGTGGCCGCTCCGGCAGTCCCCGCCCGAACCCGCGCGATACTCCCAACAAAAACTTCCAGCATTTGCAGGAAAAATTGGCCGCCCTGCCCACTTCTGAGTTTGGTACCATGGCTGCCCGCGAGTTTTTTCTGTACCAGAGCCAGCTTTCGCGAGGAGGCTCGCGTTACACGAAGATAGCAAGTTTCACGCTTGAGTAATGACCGCTTTCATCCTCACTGCCGCGTACAGCTACCTCCTGGGTTCGATTCCGTTCGGGTACATTCTGGTGCGCACGTTTCGCGGACAGGATGTCCGCCAAACCGGCAGCGGCAACATAGGCGCAACCAACGTTTCCCGCACATCCCCGGTGCTAGGCGTGCTCACACTGGTACTCGATGCGGTGAAGGGAGCGAGCGCTGTAACAGTGACGCGCATGCTTTTTCCCGGCCACAACACTCTGCTTGGCGTAGCGGCGCTGTTCGCTATTGTCGGTCACATGTTTCCGGTATGGTTGGGCTTCCGCGGAGGAAAGGGTGTGGCCACGGGATTGGGCTCATTTATCGTGCTCACGCCCAAAACTATTCTGGTCATGATTGCGGTCTTCGCCGTAATTTTTCTCGCCTTCCGTTACGTGTCTCTTGCCTCGATCCTCACCGTTGCTCTCTTCCCGTTCCTGGTCTGGATACTTGAACCTTACGGCGACTCAATTCAAATGCTCGGGCTCATCACCGCTGCTTCCCTGCTCATCATTGCCAAGCATCACGAAAACATCCGCCGTCTGCTCGCCCATTCCGAATCGCGGTTTCAATGGAGCCGGCGATGAGCGAGATCGCCGTCGTCGGCGCTGGCGCCTGGGGGACAAGTCTTTCCATCGCCCTTGGAAGGAAAGGCACGCACCGCGTTCGTCTCTGGGCACACGAGAAGGAAGTACGCGACTCTATTGCATCACGCCGGGTGAATGAACTCTTTCTTCCCGAACAAGTTATTCCCGACCGTGTTTCCGCAACCGGCAGTTTTGAGGAAGCTCTTCAGGGTGCCGGGATTGTCGTGAGCGTCATGCCCTCGCAACATTGCCGCAGTCTATTCCAGGAGATGCATCCGTATCTCCATCCCGGCATGTTGTTCGTAAGCGCCAGCAAGGGTCTTGAGGAAACGACTCTTCTCCGCATGACGGAAGTGATCTCGCAGGTGGTCGGATCGGACGGAGCGTTCCAACCGCGCGTGGGAGCGTTGAGCGGACCAACTTTCGCCAAGGAAGTTGCGCGCGGCGATCCGACGGCAATCACTATCGCGTCACAAGATGCCGCTCTGGCAGAAACCATCCAGCGCGAGTTCAGCGATCCCTCTTTCCGCGTCTACACCAACAGCGATGTCACGGGTGTTGAACTCGGGGGCGCGCTAAAGAACATCATTGCCATCGCCGCAGGGGTTTGCCATGGCCTCGGTCTGGGACACAACTCCATCGCTGCCCTGATTACTCGTGGCCTGGCGGAGATTACCCGCCTGGTCGTGGCCTGTGGCGGCCGTCAGGACACCATGGCTGGACTCGCCGGACTTGGCGACCTCGTCCTCACCTGCACCGGTGGCCTTTCACGCAATCGCAGTGTCGGGGTCGAACTGGGCCGCGGCCGCAAACTGCCCGAGATCATCGCCGGCATGCATGGCATGGTTGCCGAAGGCGTCTTTACCACTCACGCCGCCGTCGAACTCGCTCGCTCGAGAGGCATTGAAATGCCCATCACCGCTCAGATGGATGCCATCCTGCACCGCGGCAAGTCGCCCCGGGACGCCATCTACGACCTGATGACCCGCACTGCGAAAAGTGAAACCGGGGGTTGTCCGTCGTTATGAAGCACATCGCCCGGCTCCTTCTGCCGAGCCTTGATCGCTTTCAGCACTTCCAAAGTCTACAAACGCGCAAGGGCCGACACGGTTATCCCATCAGCCCCTCCGCGAGTAGTGCTCCTAGTTGACGACCAGAGTGACGAGGATTTTGTGAGGCGCAGTGCTGCCTTGGTGTGTCCCCGCGGTACCAGTGCCAACGACCTGCAACTTGTAGGTGCCAGCAGCCGTGCCGCCCCCTCCGCCTCCGCCACCACCTGAGTTGCTACTGCTGCCCCCGCAGCCGACCAGCGCGAGAATCATTACCACGGCAAGAACTCCGAGCATGATTGCCATGCGACGCCGGTTGCGTTTCTTCCAGTCGCCAGCCAGAATCATGCCAACCAGCCCTAATCCGCCAAGGCTAGCCAACAGATTTGAACCGCCCTTACGCGAATTCAGATCCGGGGTAACCAGAGCAGCGCTCGGTCCGGTTGTGTGGACTGTCAGTGTGGCCTGAGTCTGGCCCGGGCCAATGGTGGGAGCGTTACAAGTGACTCCAGCCGGCAGGCTGGGCGGACAAGTGATGGTGACCGTCCCGTCGTAGCCGTTCGAAGGAGTCAAAGTGATGACGTAATTTGCCGAACTCCCCGGGTTCACGGTCGAGCTAGGGGGGTTGGCGGTCAGCGTGTAGTCGGGCTGCCCCTGTACCCCTTGCTGCAGCGGGCTGGATGTGCTGGACACGAAATTCGTGTCTCCGCTGTAAGTCGCCGTGATGCTGTCCGTGCCTCCCGGAAGCGTCAATATCGTCAAAGTTGCCACTCCGCTGCCGTTGAGGGCCGAGCTACCTATACTCGTCGTTCCGTTAAAGAACTTCACTGTTCCCGTCGGCGTGCCCTTGTCAAAGCCTGGCTGTGCCGTCACCGTGGCCGTGAAAATCACCGC
The DNA here is from genome assembly GCA_963788605.1 of uncultured Acidobacteriota bacterium. Classification (GTDB taxonomy): domain Bacteria; phylum Acidobacteriota; class Terriglobia; order Terriglobales; family Acidobacteriaceae; genus JABDBE01. The sequence continues at coordinate 497,935 of CAWBHD010000002.1, forward strand.
TTGCCCGAACTTGGCCGGGTTCGCTGAAGAGGTAAGCGCGGTCGCCGTCGCCGTCAAGGTAGTGTTTAAGAGCACGCCCACGGCTCCGGCACCCGAACCGCATTGATTGCTGGCGCAGTTAGCTGCCACAATGTCGGGCTTTTTGTCCCCGTTCACATCCCCCACTGCCACTCCGAAGGGGGTGCTTCCACCCGAGCCGAAACTTGTCGCTGTCTGGAACGTTCCATCGCCGTTGCCCAACAGCAACGCTAAATCGCCGTTCGCACCGACGCACCCGATGGCGCTAGTCGAGCAGTTCGCGACGACTACGTCATGTTTCCCGTCTCCATTCGCATCCGTCACCACAACCGAGCCGGCGCCATATCCGCCCCGGTCATAAGAAACCGCAGTCTGGAAGGTTCCGTCGCCGTTGCCCAGCAGCACGCTTACATTGCCTAAAGCTACACTCGGGCTGCTGCTGCCGTTCGCCACAACCAGATCGAGCTTGCCATCCCCATTCACGTCATCGACTACGACCGAGTTGGCAAAGAGGCCGCCCGAATCGTAGGTTACCGCTGCTTGAAAGGTTCCGTCGCCATTGCCTAACAACACCCCCACAGTGTTGGCGGTGCAGTTGCTATCTGTGCACCAGTTCCCCACCACCAGGTCGGGATTTCCATCTCCGTTCACATCCCCTACCGCCACCGATAGGGCAGTAAGTCCGCCCGTAGAATAGGGGACCACCGTCGGGAAGGTCCTGCTACCACCACCCAGCAGGACGTCCACAAAACTGCCGCTGGCAGAGCCGGTTGCTACCAGCAGGTCGAGATTGCCATCCCCGTTCACGTCCGCTACCGCCACCGAGGCGGCGCCAGATCCGCCCAAGCCGAGAGCACTCACCGCCTGGAAGGTTCCGTCGCCGTTGCCCCACAGCACACCCACATTGCCATTTGCACACTTGGTCACTTTTGGAAAGCCGCAGTTCCCCACCACAATGTCAAGGAACCCATCGCCGTCGACGTCCGCTACCGCGACCGCATCCGCATAAAGGCCGCCCGAAGGGTAGGCCGAGGCTGGCTGGAAGGTTCCGTCGCCCGTGCCCAGCAGCACCGCCACTGAACTGCCCGTGCAATTGACATCTGTGCACCAATTTGCCACGACAAGGTCAGGGAAGCCATCTCCGTTCACATCCCCGACAGCTACCGCGTTGGGACCGTTTCCGCCTGGCCCGTAGGCTACAGCCGGGGCAAAGCTCTGCCCCAGCGCCTGCACGCTGACGAGTACAACGAACACGCAAACCAAACAAAACAAATGACTACGGGACAGCATGGACATCCTCCTCAGACTCACTTCCGAATTATCGATTAGAGAAATGCAGGGTCAAATGGAAGACCGGGGGCTACATTTAACAGGGGAAAACACTTCAACCGGCCGCCAACGCGACCGCAACATTCTGCACTATATTTTTCGCGAAATTGGCCCCCCTGTCAAGCTCTTTGTCGCCGCTTGTCAGTGCAAGATCCACTGGCCTAAGCTCCCGAGCAACGCATGAATCCGCTACCTTCCAGCGAATCCCGGAAGGCGGACGGCCCCAGCATCCTCTTTGATTTCAATGCAGTGGCCAACCCGAAAGGTACCATTTTTCGGGGTACCTTCGTAATCCGCGCCAGTCGCCATCTCACGCTACACTTTTAGGGTACTTGTCCGAGCGCCGGGCCGCGTATTAACGCCCCGCAGGGGTCATTTGTCGCTGAATTTGCCATCGCCATCTCGCCTGCCGATTCTGTACGTCATCCTAAGTGTGCTCGTGCTGATCAGCGTCGTGCCTATGTACTTTTATTCGGCGCAGGTGGAGTCCATCAATCGCGACCGCCTGATCACCAATGAAAGGCTGCTGCAGAACACCGTCACCCGCTCTCTGGCGGACGACATCTCGCAGCACCAGCAATCGCTTCGGATGATGCAGGCAAATCTGTCGTCCGCGCTGCAGGTCACGAGCGGCGGGGACATTACATCCGAACACGTGGAAGCTCCCGAACTGCGGGCGCTGCTCGAGAACTTTGTTTCCTCTTCGGACGATCTCGCCTACGCCACTCTATTGAATGCGGATGCCAAGGGGATTTCCGCCGGACGAATCGCTCCCGACGCTTTCCTGCAGCGTGAACTGGAACGCGCTTACGCCGCTGCCCGCGAAGGCCGCGTGTACAACGGCCAGGCGCTGGTCGTAGGCACCGGGAAGTCCGCCCGCACCGTCATGCTGGTCAGCACTCCGGTGATGTATGGCGGCAGCTTCCTCGGCATGATTGGCTCCGTGGTTGATTTGCAATTCCTGATTCGCCGCCTGCAAGAAGTCAACCGCGGCGGTTTAACCCCGTATGTCGTGGACAGCCAGGGACGGCTGGTCGCAGGAGCCACCTCCGACTATGCCACCGGTCAGGATATGTCCAACCTGGAGATCGTACGCAATTTTGTCGAGGCAGGGACCAAGGTGCAACTGGTAGCCGCGACCCGCGAATTTAACCTCCGCAGTGGCAACACCAACATAAAAATGCTGGGCACCTACAGTCCGGTGTCGAACCTGGACTGGGCCGTGGTCGTGCAAAAGCCCCGCGCCGAGGCTTACCGTGGCGTGTACGAAATGCAACGCAACGCCCGCAATCTGGCAATAATGGCGATCGTGCTCAGCATCGGTATCAGCATTTTTGCCGCGCGCCGGATTACGAATCCGCTGGAGGTCCTCACTCATTTCAGCCGGGCGATTGCCGGTGGAGACTTTTCTCAGCGGGTACACGTGAAGAGCCGCACCGAAATCGGGGAGCTGGCCGAAACGTTTAACGTCATGTCCGAAGAGCTCGAGCATTTCGTGCTCGACCTCAAACGCGCCGCCAATGAGAACCTCGAGTTGTTCATGGGCTCCATTCAAATGCTCGCCGGCGCAGTCGACGAAAAGGATCCCTACACTCGCGGTCACTCCGACCGGGTCACGCGCTATTCCATCATGATTGCGAAAGAACTGGGCGTGTCTGAAGATTTCATCGAAACCGTCCGCATCTCCGCCCAACTGCACGACGTCGGCAAGATCGGAATCGAAGACCGCATCCTGAAAAAGCCGGGCGCACTCACTCCCGAAGAATTCGACATCATGAAAACGCATACCACCAAGGGCGCCAACATCCTGCGTCCGGTGGCGCAGTTGAAGGACATGATTCCGGGAATCGAACTGCATCACGAATCGCTCGACGGCCGCGGATACCCGCACGGCCTTAAGGGAGATGAAATCCCTCTGCTGCCCCGAATCATTGCCGTAGCCGATACTTTCGATGCGCTCACCACGAACCGTCCCTACCAGCACGCGCATGACCCCAAGGACGCATTGAAGATTATTCACAATCTATCCGGAAAGCGCCTCGATCCAACCGCCGTTGCGGCGATCACCGCCATCTACGAGCGTGGCGAGATTCGTATCCCACGCCAGGCGGTGCCTGCCCCGATCGTGGTTGCGCCGCCTGCTCCCGCGCCCACTCCAGCCGTCGCGGAAGCCTCCGTGCAGACAGCGGCCGCAGTCCAAGCCAGTCGCGTCTAACCTTCGCAACGCTCCCAATCTCCTTCGAAAATCTTCGCCTGCCGCTATAATTGATGTTTAGCGCACGCCTCCCAAGATCTATGATTCAGACCCTTTTTGGCAGCCTCGACGAAGAGCAGAAGCCGGGCCTCTTCGACCGCATGAAAGAGGCGGTAACCCGTACCCGCGAAAACCTCAGCCAGCGCATCGAGGACGTCGTTTCCATCGGCAAGGAAATTGACCGCAACACTCTGGACGACCTTGAAGCCACCCTGATTGGCGCCGATCTGGGCAACACCACCACTCGCGAAGTCCTGGAAAAACTTCGCGACAAAGCCGACCGCAAGCAGATCAAGAATGTCGACGAACTGAAACGCCTGTTGAAAGAGGAACTGCTCAGCATCCTGAACGTCGTGAACACGCGTCCCGTGCAGAGAGTTGACGGAACGCCCGAAGTCATTCTTGTGGTCGGCGTTAACGGCACCGGCAAGACCACGACCATCGGCAAGTTGTCGCAGGTTTTTCGTTCGCAAGGAAAAACTGTTCTGCTGTGCGCCGCCGACACCTTCCGCGCCGCCGCTATCGAGCAACTGGAAATCTGGGGAGAACGCACTGGAACCGAAGTCATTCGAACCAAAGCCGGCGGAGATCCTTCGGCCGTCCTCTTCGACGCACTGCAAGCCGCCACCGCACGCCATAGCGATTACGTCATCGTCGACACTGCAGGCCGTCTGCACACCAAAACCAGACCTGATGGCTGGAGTTGGATAAGATGCGGCGCACGGCCCAGCGGATCATCCCCGGAGCGCCGCACGAGACCTTGCTGGTAATGGATGCCACCACCGGCCAGAACGGTTTGCAGCAGGCTCGTCAATTCACCGAAGCGGCCGGAGTAACCGGCATCGTACTCACCAAACTCGACGGCACAGCCAAAGGCGGAGTGGTAGTCGCGATTTCCCGCGAACTGGGACTGCCGGTGCGCTACGTAGGCGTAGGCGAAAAGGCCGGCGACCTGCTGCCGTTCGATGCCAAGGATTTTGTGGATTCGCTGTTTGCGTAGGTTCTTTCGCCACAGAGATAGAGAAGAACGTATTGCTAAGTGAAAGTCTAGTCGCAGGCAGAAAAATGACGCTCATCGTTTAGTGCCTTTCTCTGTGACTCTGTGGTGAAAGACTCTGAATGCCAGATCGCGACACTGACGAACTCTTCCTCCGCCAAGCGCTCGACCTGGCCCGGCAAGGAATCGGTCTGACTTCGCCCAATCCGCGTGTGGGCGCAGTAATCGTGGACGCAACCGGCTCCGTCGCCGGCACAGGCACGCACACTTACGACGGCGTGAAGCATGCCGAGATCCTCGCCCTCGAACGGGCCGGCGAAAACGCTCGCGGCGCCACTCTGTACATCAACCTCGAGCCCTGCTCCCATCAGGGACGTACCGGCGCCGTGTGCCGATGCCGTCATTGCCGCCGGAATCTCGCCGTGTAGTTGCATGCATGCAAGATCCCAATCCCTCAGTCAGCGGCCAGGGGTTCGCCAAGCTTCGCACCGCCGGAATCATGTCTCGTCAGGCCTGTTTGAAGAAGAAGCCAAAGCGCTGAACGAGACCTTCGCCAAGTACATTCGCCAACAGACTCCGCTGGTTACTCTGAAGGCCGCGATGACGCTTGACGGCAAGATCGCGCCGCCTCCAAGGACATTCCGCAGCGAGCAAGGCCGGGAACTCAAACGGGATAACTGGATCACGGGTGAACAGGCGCGCGCGCACGTCCAGGAACTTCGCCATCAGACGACGCTATTCTGGTCGGCGTTGGCACGGTGATTGCCGACGATCCGCTGCTCACCGATCGCAGTGGCCGGCCTCGGCGCCGTCCGCTCTTGCGAGTGATTCTCGATTCGCGCCTGCGCCTGCCACTCGAGTCGCGATTGGTTAAGACCGCTGATGATGACGTGCTGGTGGTGTGCGCGTTCGCCGAGGAGAAAAAGAAGAAACAATTGTTGGGCCTGGGCATCCGCGTGCACCAGTTGCCCACCGCATCCCAGGATGGACATCCGGACCTGCCTGCAGTCGTTCGCTTCCTTGGCGAAATGGAGATCACCAGCCTGATGATCGAAGGCGGCTCCCTGGTAAACGGGGCCACGCTGGCCTCAGGTATTGTCGATAAGGTCTTTCTCTACTACGCGCCGCGCATTCTCGGAGGCGCTGCTTCCATTCCGTTTGCCGCCGGCCCGGATTTCGCGCATCGGCGGAGGCGGCGCGCGTAAAGTCGATTCGGCTGCACCGTTTTGGAGAGGATTTCGCAGTCGAGGGATACTTGAGGGATCCGTATGCGGATTGAGAACTTTCACCACAGAGACACAGAGACTCATACAGGGTTATTCTTGCATTTCTGTTGCGGTTCGTCTGTGATCTGTGTCGATCTGTGGTGAATTAACACCGTTCTTGCTCGGAGTTCTCATGTTCACGGGCATCATTGAAGAAGTCGGACACGTCATCCGAATCGCGCAAGGAAGCGGCACGCGCGGTCTCACCGTGTCGCTGCAAACATCTGCTGAAAGAACTCCGAAAAGGGCGACAGCATCGCGGTGAGCGGCGTTTGCCTGACCGCAGTTGAGATCGGGCCGGAGTCGTTAGGGGCTGATCTGGCGGAGGAGACGTGGCGGCGGACTTCATTTTCCCGCATCAAAGAAGGCGCTTTGGTGAATCTCGAGCTCCCGATGCGCGCGGACGGCCGCTTCGACGGACACATCGTCCAGGGCCACGTTGATGGCACCGGCAAGTTCGTGGCCTCGAAGAAATCCGCCGAGGGCGCGGAGGACTATTGGTTACGGATTGAGATCCCTTCAGAACTGGCGCGCTACGTCATCTCCAAGGGGTCGCTCTCGATTGAAGGAATCAGCCTGACGGTCGCCAAGATCGACGGGACCGAAGTGACGGTCGCCATCATCCCTCACACCGTCGCATTGACGAACCTGAAATCGCTCCACCCCGGCGATCCCGTGAATCTCGAAGTGGACATGATCGCGAAGTACGTCGAGAAGATGATGAAGGGGAAACCGTCAGCAGCTCGATTACGTTGGAGAAGTTGGTGAAAGCGGGGTTCTAGCATATCGAGTTGATGCCTGTTCCGCCTGTCGCTTTCAGGGTCAGTTCATCGAGTGTGAGGAATTCCTGAACGATCGGCTCATCACATTTCTCCATTTCTGCGTAGGTGCCAAAGAATAGCGATTTGGCCTCGTGCAGGAACACGATTCGATCGGCCAGTTTCTTGGCCAAGCGCATGTCATGTGTGACCACGACGCTGGTCAGGTGCAATTGCGCCTTGAGTCTCTTGATCAAGTCACCGAGCAACTGGGCCATGAGCGGGTCGACCATGGTGGTAGGTTCGTCGAAGAGCACGCAGTCGGGCCGCGCTGCCAGCGCGCGCGCGATGGCCACCGATCGCTTCATCCCGGTCGAGAGGTCGGAGGGCAGCAGATCGCGCATTTCCTTGACTCCCACCATGTCCAGCAAGCCATCGACGACCTGAAATATTTGCTGTTCGCTGAGTTCCCGGTGCTCGCGCAAGGGGAAGGCCACGTTCTCGCCGACCGTGAGTGAGTCGAAGAGGGCGCCGTTCTGGAACACCATGGTGACCTTCTTGCGGATTTCGTCCAGTTCTGGCTCGGTGTAATCGGTGACGTCCTGGTAGGCCACGATCACTCGCCCTGAATCCGGCTTGAGAAATCCCATGATGTTATGGAGTGAGACCGACTTGCCGACACCGCTCCGCCCGAGAATGCACACGGTCTCTCCGGGCATGACGTCGAAGCTGACATGATCGAGCACGAGGTTCTCACCGAAGGCTTTGGAAACTTCCTTGAACTCGATATACGGGCCGGGTTGTGCGTCGCTGCTCATGTCCAGTCGTTAGGTCCTCTCCAAGCGTTCCTTCGGATCATAGATGATCGTGCTCAAATGCTAAATGACAAACGAATCACGTAGGGACGGGCGGCCCTCCCGTCCAACCGATCAAAGGTCAGCAGTGTACCCGCCATAATTTATCAGTCCGGATGCAGTGCCTTTGCCTTCTCCCATTCTTCCGGAGTGTTCAGGTTTCGAAACATCTTCCCCGAGAAGCCCCCTCGCTCCAACTCATCCTCCTCAATCACACAAGTTGCAACTTTCTCGAACAGCAGATCAATCTTGTTTTTCCCGTCGCGCAACGCCGCTTCCGCCAACTTCGCAAAGCTATCCCGATAGACTGCACAAAGCGGCTGCAAACCCCCACCCGCCCGCGGAACTGTAACCGTTGCATTCGATTCCCGCGCCCGTTGAAGCAGATACCTCAAAAACTCCGGCTGGACGAAAGGGAGATCGACTGCCAGCATCAGATTCCACTCGTTCGCGGAACTCGACAGCGCAGCATGAATCCCTCCCAGCGGTCCCCGGTCGCGATACACATCTTCAACCACCTCGCCAAAGCCAGCAAACGTCCGGGCATGTCCAACAATCCGAACTTCTTTCGCAACCGCACCTGCCAGTTTGATTGCTCGCGAAAGAAGATTCTCGTCTCCTAACTGAAGGAACGCCTTATCGCTTCCCATGCGGGAACTCTTACCACCCGCCAGAACGAAGGCTGTCACCTCGAACCCTGCTTCATCAATCACGCGCTGATCATACACGCCGTCTTGACAGTTGAAAGAGAATCAAAGAAGGACCAGAGTGATTCCCTTGTTGCCGCCCCCCAGATCGCTGTCCAACAGCAATTCAGGAATTCTCGCTAGCATTTCCT
>CAWBHD010000003.1:0-49194 GCA_963788605.1 uncultured Acidobacteriota bacterium
TTAAGCAGCCCTGGCACTGAGGTTGCGGCTTCCAGTTTAGACCTTGTGCGGAGTTTCCCGCGAAAAAACCGCCTTGTCGACCCCAAATAGGTTTCGGCGGTAGCGATTCGGCCTTGATAGCCGGGTGCTTGGCCCTGTGGTATGGCTTCGATATGGGCCCGAACTGGCTATCTCTGAGCCTGTGTTCTCGCGACTTCGGGCGGCCCTAGGTTGGGCGGAATCTCTCCTGTCAGTGAGTTCAGGAAAGCCAGCAGGTCACTGCGTTCCTGCCCGGTCAGAAAGTCCAAAGCGTGAATCTCTTTGTCCAGGTTAGGGTTGGAGTTCCCTGCCCCAATGTAGAAGTCCATGACTTGCTTCAAGTCTTTCAGGCTGCCATCGCTCATATAGGGTGCAGTTTGCGCGATATTGCGTAGCGACGGCGTCTTGAATTTCGCCGCATCGGCTGGATTGTGGGTGACGGCGATAAGGCCGGGGTCGATTATGTTTCCCATATCCACGCCCACGCCTATGTCGTGGAATTTGTTGTCGGTAAAAAGGGCATACTTGTCTCCCACAACGTGGCACACCGCGCAGTTGGCCTTCTTTTTGGAAGTGAAAACAATGTAGCCTCGCTTGACCGAGCTGTCCACGGCCTTCTCGTCATGCCCATACTTCCAACGGTCGAACGGCGAGTTGCCGCTGATGATGGTACGCTCGAAGGAGGCGATGCTTTTCTCGACCATCTCGTAGGTGATCGGCCCGGGTCCCCATGCTTTCGCGAACTCAGCACGGTAGCTTGGGTCGGCGTTCAGTTTTTGCTCGACAGCGGGCAGCGTGTTCGTCATTTCCACTGGATTCTGCACCGGACCTTCTGCCTGCTTCTCAAGACTGGGAGCGCGGCCATCCCAGAACTGAACCTGGAAATACGCGGAATTCAGTACCGTCGGCGAATTTCTGGTGCCGGTCTTTTTTCCCACACCTTCGGAAACTGGCTTGGGATCGGCGAAACCAAACCGGGGATCGTGGCAAGTTGCGCAAGAGACAGTATTGTCCGCCGAGAGCGCCGGATCGTAATAGAGCCGGCGGCCCAGAGCTATGGTTTCCGCGGTCGGTGGATTATCGGCCGGAATGGGTACGGGTGGAAGACCAAGCGGGGCATTGATCTGAACCGGCTTGCCAATTGGCAAGACACTCGAGCTTTTTTGCGCGGCAGACAATACCAGACCGCCGGTCATAACCAAAGCCAGGAATGCCAAAATGAGAGTCTGACCCGATTTCATAGCGTCCTCCAAGCAACCGCGAACTCGCGCGGAGCGGACGACATTGCGCGCTCACGCACAATAATTCTACTGCAGCCGTTCTTGAAAGAAAGCGATGGGCTGACCTCATCAATGTGATCCCGGTCACCTTTCGGAACGCCTGATGTCTCTGAGCTTCGATCGTGGCCCGGGTTGTTCCCATTTCTGCATCGTGTCGCGCGAAACTCATATGCCAATTCCCTGCCGGGCAAGGAAAGCTGGTAAAGTAGGTTTTTGAACTCAGGATTCGCACTTTTTGCATCGGATGTGGGCACGAACACCGGGAGATTTGAATGCGGATAGCGATCGTGGGGTCTGGGTATGTCGGGTTGGTGGCGGGGGCGTGTTTTGCGGACATGGGCCATCAGGTGATTCTGGTGGACAACGACCAGCAGAAGCTGGCGGCGCTGAAAAATGGCGAAGTCCCGATCCACGAAAAGTTTCTGCCGGAGTTGCTGGAGCGGCATCGCGGGCGGAGTCTGACGTTTTCCGACGATCTGCGGGCGGCGGTTGAAGCCAGCGCGGCCGTGTTCATCGCGGTAGGAACGCCGCCCACCGAGCGGCGACGCCGATCTGTCGTATGTGGAATCGGTGGCCCGGATTATTCCCGCGGCGATCAACGGTTACAAAGTCGTCGTCGAAAAGAGCACGGTCCCGGTGTACACCAGCGAATGGATTCGCAAGATTATTCTGCGCAATGCGGCGCCGCCGGATTCTTTCGACGTGGCTTCGAATCCGGAGTTTCTGCGGGAAGGCACGGCGGTCACGGACTTTTTCTATCCCGACCGCATCGTGGTGGGCGCCGACAATGAACGCTGCGCCGATGTGTTGCGCGCCATCTACGCGCCACTGACCGACGGAAGTTACTACCAGCGCGCGGGTGCGATTCCGCCGCCCGACCGGGCGCAGGTTCCTCCGCCCCTGATCATCACCAGCACCAAGAGTGCGGAACTGATCAAGCATGCCTGCAACGCGTTTCTGGCGATGAAGATTTCGTTTATCAATGCAGTGGCCTCGGTGTGCGAATCGGTGGGCGCGGATGTGCAGCAGGTGTGTCAGGGGATTGGCAGCGACAGCCGGATCGGCACGCGCTTTCTGAATCCCGGAATCGGTTATGGCGGGTCGTGTTTTCCGAAAGATCTGATGGCGTTTCGCGCGGTGGCGCGGGAGTGTGGCTACGAGTTCCGGTTGCTGGATGAAGTGATGCGCATCAACGAAGAACAGCGGCACCGTTTTTTGCGCAAAGTGCGCAACGCGCTGTGGACGTTGCGCGGCAAGCGTCTGGGCGTGCTGGGCCTGGCGTTCAAGGGAGGCACGGACGACATTCGCGAATCGCCGGCGCTGGCACTGGTGCAGACTTTCTGCAGGAAGGCTGCAAGATTGCGGTTTACGATCCGGCGGCGCAGGAGCGGGCGCGGGAAGTTTTGAACTCCAGCGTCGAGTTTGCCACGGACGCCTACGAAGCCGCGCGCGGCGCCGACGCATTGCTGATCCTCACCGAGTGGGATGAGTTCGCCAGCCTCGATCTCGAGCGACTGCATCCGTTGCTGAAATACCCCATCGTGATCGATGGACGCAATCTGTACGATCCCGAAGCCATGGCAGCGCGCGGATTCACCTATTACAGCGTGGGTCGAATCGCGGCAACGCCGGAAACGCTGCCGCTCGAAGCCGGCACGCCTCCGCGGAAGGCTGGCCACTCGTGAACCCGCCACGCGCTCTGGTCACTGGCGGCGCCGGGTTCCTCGGTTCCCACCTGTGTGACGCCCTGCTGGGAGAAGGTTACTCGGTCGTGGTCGTGGACAATCTGCTGACCGGACGGCTGTCCAACCTCGATCATCTGCGCAACGACTCGCGTTTTGAATTTCAGCAGATCGACATCAACCAGCCTTTCGATTGCGGCCCGGTGGATTACGTATTTCATTTTGCCAGCCCGGCCAGTCCGGTCGACTACACCGAGCACGGAATCGAAACTCTGCAGGTCGGTTCGCTGGGCACGTTTCATGCCCTCGATGTGGCGCGCAAGTACGGTGCGAAGTATCTGACGTCTTCGACCTCGGAGTGTTACGGCGATCCTCTCGAACATCCGCAGAAAGAAACTTACTGGGGACATGTGAACCCGATCGGCCCGCGTTCGGTGTACGACGAAGCCAAGCGTTTCAGCGAAGCCGTGACCATGGCTTACCACCGCTACTACAAAGTGGACACGCGGATCGTGCGAATCTTCAACACCTACGGGCCGCGCATGCAGCTGAACGACGGACGCGTAGTGCCGAACTTCATGAAGCAGGCGCTGCGCGGCGAGGATTTGACGGTGTACGGCGATGGCAGCCAGACGCGCAGCTTCTGCTACGTCAGCGATGAGATTGACGGATTCATGCGGCTGTCGAAATCAGAGGAACATCTGCCGGTGAACATCGGCAATCCGACCGAGTTCACGATTCTCGAATGCGCCCAGCGGGTGCTGAAGGTCACGGGATCGAAAAGCAAAATCCGCTACGAAGCCCTGCCCGTGGACGATCCCAAACAACGCCGTCCCGACATCACCAAGGCGAAAACCCTGCTGGCCTGGGAACCAAAGATCGACCTCGAAACCGGCCTCCGCATGTCCCTGGATTACTTCCGCAAAGCCGCCCTCGAAGACAAAGTCCTCCAGCCCTGAGTTTTTCAATTCGCTGTGCTTGGGATAGCGAAGCATATGCGGAGTCGAAGGATCCCTATCTCGGCATGGGCCCACGCTAACTCAGCAACTTCGGCTCGGCTTTCGCGCAAGCAATCAACTGTTCCACCTGCTTCCGGTGGTCCTCGGTCCTCAGATCGAACTTCACTCCCATGCCGAACCCGGGATTCGTGCTTTGCACTTTTCCGTGAACCCGCAACTTGAGATCCTGCGTACGCACGACAATCTCAAGAGGTGTCCCGTTGGGAAACGTTTCGGTGGTTTCAAGGTAGCAACCGCCTGGGCTAACGTCGATCAAAGTACATCGCGTTGGGGCACTAACGCTGGCACGATACACTTCAGCTCCCATACAGCAGCCGCGTCGCGAAATGTCGCGGCGATCGGCGGCGGAAACCGAGAGCAATCCGAGGCCGGCCGAGAGTTGCACAACCGCATCGTCGCCGGTAGATGAGGCCAGCGCCGCTTCCGCCACAGTTTCAGTCCGTGATGAAAGATTCGTTTGCAGCCAATCGTTCAGCACGCGGCGCGAAGTCTGAGGCACATGCGCGAATCGGATTCCAACTCGGCCAGCCGAATCCTGCCACATGACTTCGCCCGAAAGGCGAACCAGCGACGAGCTTCCCGGCAGCGCAAACTGGAAATAAACTTTGCAGCGGGGCGGCAGCTTGCTGTCGGACCGGAACGCAATGCCCTCCTCGCTCAAATCCACCAGCGCAGCGGGAACGTTTTCCTTTCCGGCATAATCGATCGAGGCGTCAGCCTGCAATGCGATACGGGGTCGAACTCGCCTTTCGCTTTGCATCAAACTGCGCGCTGCGCGCATGCTGTGGGCGGCACGCTCCCGGGAAATCGGTTTGTACAGGACAAAATTTGCGCCATTCGCGAAAATATCTCGCACTTCGTTCCGCCCGCTCACAATCGCAATCGCGACGATGGTCTTGTTGAGCGGTGTGTTTCGGGCATGAGCGACCAGTCCGAGCGCCCCACTTTCGTCCTGACAATCCACCAGAAGAGCATCGAAGCGACGGTCGTCCAGCCGGGCTCGCGCCATTTGCAGGTTTCCGCAGGCTTCGACCGCGATGCCCATATCCTGCAGAATCCGGCTAAGCACCTGGACCGCCTGGGCGTCCGGGCACACCAATAGCGATGTGAGCGCCATATTCACAACCATGGTAGGGCGTGCCGGGAACGGCTCACAAGGTTACCTGGGTCACGCCTGGACCAGGTTCATGACTTTAGTCATCTGGAGTTTAAGCAGGTAACCAGCTATGTTCGGGGATGTAACCGGTGAAGGGTTACACATGTTTCGGCACCACCAGTTCGTCGCGTCCGCCTGAAGGATTAAAGGATCATGTCTTCGAAGACTTCCAATTGGATCATCGCAGGAGGCGCACTCTTGATGTTCATTGGCCTCTGCCTTCTGCCTGGCGCCTTGGGCGACCATCCCGATGCGGACATGCTGGAGCTTGGAGCTTGCCAGTTCTCGTTAGGCGCACTCATCGTGGCCACGGGAATTTACGCGAAAGCACGAATTGTGCAAGCCGCGATCGCGTCCGGGGCCTTGCCCCGAGAAGCGGCGACCTCCACCCAGCGCGGGCGCGGTGGTTGTGACCTGTGCGGAACCGAAGCTCCAGTGGTGCAATGCAAAGTCCACCAGCTTCATCTCTGCGGAACCTGTTTGGCGCAGCACTACGACGTTCGCTCCTGTGCTTTCGTGCCGACCAGCCGCACGGCCACCAACCGGGGCGGCAGAACCCTGGCCGCAAACGCCCGGGGCGCATAGTAACGCGCGGGCCTTCACGCCCATCCAGTTTGGCGCACTGCCAAAGTTACTGGAGTTACCTCGTCCAATTACGTTACGTAAGTCCAAGAACTTCACCTCGTCCTTTAGTACTTTGACGCTCTCCCGTCGCCTCCATAGGATGAGCTTGCATGCGGGTTAGCCAGCGGCCTTTCCCATGGGGAAAACGCCTCCCTTCCGGCGTAACACGCGCGACGAAGGGCGCCAGGCTGAACCCCAAGATGGCGGGTCGGACCAGAGGGACGGAATAGCCATGGCGTTCAGTTAGCCTCAGGAACTCCCCCGAAGAAAGAAAGGGTTCATGTTCTCACGCAGGATGCGCGGGTTTTCGATGATCGAGATGCTGGTGGTGATTTGCCTGATCTTGATCGTGACTGGCTTCTCCATCATGGCCATCCAGCCTGCCCTCCGTCAGGGCCACGTGACCGAAGGCTACAACCGAACCTTGACGACGCTACGGCAAGCGCGAGACATCTCGGTCGCGCAGCGTCAGATTTACTTCGTGACCTTGAACAATGCAGTGCAGCCCAACACCATCACAATCACCCAAGGATCGACCGGTATCGTAACGGCGCGCTATGCGCTTCCCGATGATGTCGCCTTTGATGCCGAGCCTGGCCTGCCGAACTCGCCCGTGGCGCCGCCGACAACACCCGACGGCTTCGGCACGGGCGCACTGGCCATAGACTTCGATCAAGGCATCGCAGCAGGCGCGAAGAATGTAATTTATTTCTACCCGGACGGCTCGGCCACGGACGTGCTGGGAAATATCAATAACGGCGTCGTATATATTGCGCGACCCGGATTTATTGACTCCTCGCGTGCCATCACTCTTTGGGGCGCCACCGGGCGGTTGCGCGGCTGGCATGCCTACAAGAACGGGGCAACTTATTACTGGAGGCAAATGTGAAAGCCATCGGTCAAAGCGCTTTCCGGATGCGTCGGTGCCGAACCCAGAGGGGTTTTTCTCTGATCGAAGTGATGATTTCGATTGCACTTCTGGTCATCGGCCTTGTCAGCATGTTGGGAGTATTCGGCGTGGCCATGGCCACGACCCAGACCTCGCAGCAGAATGCGATCGCCAAGCAGTTGGCCAATGAAGCCATGGAAAGTATTCTGACTGCGCGCGAGACCGCCAATGTCACTTGGACCCAGATTCAGAACACGGGCTCGGGTGGCATCTTTCTGCCTGGCTACCAGACGATCAATTGTCCCGGGGTGGACGGAATCATCGGCACCGGAGATGACGCCGCCTGCGGCCCCAGAGTTCTCGAGCAACCGGGACCGACGGGCGTGTATGCGGGCGCGTGTCCTCCCGACGTGTGTGTGCCACTGACCAACTTCCAGCGCAAGGTGGACATTCTACCGGTACTGCCTGCGGGCGGCGGCCCCCCGATCGCATCCCTGCGTCAGATCACGATCACGATCCAGTACGCCACGCCCCAGTTTAAGGTCCCTCGAAACTACGTGATGAATACATATATCTCACAATACCGGTAAAGAGGAAATCATGGGGTACACATCTTCCAATTCGAAACGCGGTTTCACCCTGATCGAGCTTATGGTCTCGCTTGCTCTGGGCATGCTGGTATTGGGTACCGCTCTGAAACTGTTCACCCAGGCCATGGGTGCGACGTTCGTGGTTTCACAGCGAGCGGAGATGCAGCAGGATCTGCGCGCCGCCTCCAACCTGCTGGTGACAGACATTAGTCTGGCGGGCGCGGGAATGCCGCAGGGACAAGGCGTAGCCTTGCCTTCGGGCACTGGAACCCTTCCTATGTACGGTTGCGACCAGGCGGGCACATGCATTCCCGGCGGGGGCATTGCCTATCCATGCTCGACCGCTGCGCCACCTTGCATTCCGACTTTGTACGGGCTGATCCCCGGTTTTCAGAAAGGCATTGCAGTGCCAGGGAATGCGACGCGGAGCGATATCATCACGATCGTTTATTCCGACTCATTGTTCGCCTTGAATTGTTACACAGTGGCATTTCCCGGAGGCGGTGCAGTGAATCCCGTGACCTTCACAGCGCCGGCTCCAGTACCTCCGACTTGTCAATTGACCGCACCACTGGTTGCTCCCCAGGCCGTCACTGACCCAGTTGTAGGTCTAAAAGCCGGAGATCTCGTGCTCTTTCAAAATACGCTCCCCACGGGGACCGGGCAGGCGATTGCGGAAGTCTCGACTGCGGCGGGTGGTGGTCCCGCTTACGCCGTCACCTTCGTGGACGCGGATCCGCTGCAACTCAATCAGAGTGCCGCAGGCGCCGGCGACTTGAAACAGATTATTACGGGGAACAACACCACGGCCACGCGAATTTTCGTGATCTCGTATTACCTGAAAATGCAACCTGATCCTCTGGGCGTCGGCCCCGGCATACCGGTTTTGATGCGGCAGGTGAACGGCCACACGCCCGTGCCCGTGGCGGAGAATGTGGTGAACCTACAGTTCACATATGACACCTACGACGCGCTGGGCAACCTCCTCAACTCCCGAGGGGACGCGGGATATCCCGTTACTCCGCTCAACCTGATTCGCAAGACCAATGTCGTTCATCTCACGATTCGGGGCCAGCAGGCGGGAGCGCGAACGTCGTTGATGTCGGCAGCCGGCTATCAAAGTTTTGACTTCCAGACTTCGATCAGCGCGCGCAACTTGAGCTTTCAGAATCGGTACTTTTAAGGAACTTAATAACCCGGCCAAAGCTGTCATTAAGCCGGGAAGCCAACGATTGAGACGGAACTGAAGGAGCGGAACGATGTACAGCAGAAAATCTGATTCACGAGGATTTACCCTGATCGCTACGCTGATGTTGCTGTTGATCATGTCGGGCGTCGCGATTGGTCTGCTCATGATGGTTGACACCGAAGGCAAGGTGGGAGGACAAGACACGAAAAATGCCTTGGCCTTCCACGCCGCCGAAGGTGGAATCGAACACATGACCTCGGACCTGTCGAACATGTTTCAGAACATTATGTCGCCCACGGCCGCCGACATCACGGCCTTGAGCGCAATGGCACCCACCAATTCTGCGTACATGAGCTATCCGGTTTACACACTTACGCCGGCCACAAAAGCGGACGGAAGTCTGGCCACCAACTTCGGGCAGGTCTCGACCGGCCCTTATCAGGGCCTGTATGCACAAATTCTTCCGGTGACGCTCCAAGTGACGGCCACCACTTCCCTCGCCGGTCTGGGGACAGTGGGCGATGAAGTGAACATGTCACGCCGCGTGGAAGTTGCGCTGGTGCCCGTGTTCCAGTTCGGTGTGTTTTCCGATGGCGACCTGAGCTTCTTCGCGGGCCCGAACCTGGACTTTGCGGGCCGCGTCCATACCAACGGCGACCTGTATCTCCTTGAGGGCGGTGGCGCTGCGGTGACGTTCCATGACAAGGTCACGGCGTGGGGCAACGTCATCCGCTGGGAGCTTCCCAACGGAGTTACGGCGGCTGCCTCCGGTCACCTGGGAAGTGTTGACATACTAACCGCGGCATCGGGCTGTGATGGCGTGCGACCGAACTGCCGAGACATGGGCTTTGACACAACCAACGGAGTCGACGAGAGCAGCGTGCTTCCCGGATCTGCGCCCGCTACCTGGACGACCGGCGGCCAGAACAATGCCTGGCCTGGAATTTCCGGAGGCACTTACAACACCTGGATTATCGATGGAAACTACGGGCTCCCGGGAGGTACAGGAGCCAGAAAACTATCGCTTCCTTTCATCAACGGCACCACGGGAGCGGCCAACCAGCCGCAGCCGTATGAAATCATCCGGCGTCCTCCGGTGGGAGAAATACCATCTACGCCTCTAGGGGCGTCTCGGCTCTACAATGAAGCTGAAATTCGCGTGCTGCTTTCCGATACGCCTGCGGACCTGCCCGGCGGCGCAGGAGACGCCAACAACATTCGCCTCGCCAACATTGGAGCTTACGCTGAGGGAGTGCCCGCCTCGGTGCCTGCGGGGCTTCCTGGTTTAGCCAGCGGCGGTACTTACAATACATACTTTGCCGCTGGAAACACCTCGTACCCGGACACCAGTACCTGGACGAACGCACTTTTCCCGGTCGTGGGTCCAACCCTTGCTCCCGACTGGCCCTACGCGCCGTTGCAGCCAATCGCTGCCGACATCACGTTCACCAATGACCAAGGGCCTCCGGCCGCACCGCTGACCACGCTGGTCGCGAATACCAACAACAACGGGCTGACCGCTGCCCCTCCCGCGCTCGCGCTCACTCCCTGCACCAATGCCAATCCCCCGGTGTGCCCGGGAGCACCTGCTCCGAACTTTTGGAATGCCCCTTATCCTTATTACGCCCAGACGGCCGCTAACGCGACCAATACTTGGAACTTGCTCGATGGCTACCTGCGCGTCGAGTATCGAACTCCAGGCGGAGCCTATGTTCCGGTCACAGCGGAGTGGTTGAGCCTGGGATTTGCGCGCAGTATCGTACCGCCCAACCTTGCCGCTGCCCCTCCTGCTCCGAACCCAATCAATCCGAACGCCATTCTGATTTTCCAGCAACCCGCGGATCGCAACAGAGACGGCGTGATCGATCTAAAGGGCACCGGGCCTACTGGTTGCGTGAAGGTAGCCGGCGTCTGGAACTGCATCAAAGCCAGACCACCTGAGGCCACGGTTGACACTACCACCACGTCTGCCTGGTACGGCGACAGTAAGGCTGCTCTGCAAAGCGTCACCATGAACAACTGGTACCCCATCAACTTCTACGAATCTCGCGAAGGTGAACCCCGCGACGCCGTGGCAGGTGGCGCGGCCACCTGCACTCCTGCCGGCCTCATGAACGCCGTGGAACTGGATGTGGGCAACTTGCGCAGATGGTTGAACGGGACAATCCCCGGCAGCGGCGACTTGGTCGACTTCACATTTCAGAACGGATACGTACTGTATTTCTCCGATCGCCGAGGAATGCTTCCGAATCCCAACGGCACCCAGGTGGATCCTCCCAACACCAAGACCGGCGACTCCGGTTTGGAAGATTCCATCAACACCGCCAATGCCAACGGCACGCCCGATGGCGTGCTGCAGGCAATACCTGCCGGCAAAACCCAGTCTCCTGAAGATGTCAACAACAACGGCTTGTTGGATAACTTTGGAGCTGGAAACCTCGGTCTGGGCCTCGGCTACATCGGAGCTGCGTACACGCCAGCCAACAGCGTGAACAACAAGGTGCTCAACGGTGGCGGCGCGGACGACCCATATCTGACCGCTGGCCGCATCGCGAATTGCGCGGTCACCGGCCAGAAGAACTGGATCAGCGGCGCACGGCACGTGCTGAAGCTGGTGGACGGCTCCCTGGGCAACGTGCCCGTCCGTCTGGACAACGGCCAGGGCGGGTTCACCGTCGGCTCGGAGAATCCGGTTTACATCTACGGAGACTACAACAGCAACGCTGCCGATCCGACGTGGGGAAATCCGGCGGCTGCAGAGCCAGCACACGCAGCGGCAGCCGTGATTGCCGATAGCCGTGACCCTGCTGTCCAACGACTGGTCCGATCTGAACAGCCTGCACGAATCCGACCAACATCGGCGGACGCAATGCCCTGACCACCTACTACCGGGTAGCCATCTCCGGTGGCAAGAACATCAACTTCCCAGTTAACGGACTGGGCTGGGCCGGCGGCGACTTCGGCACCGACGGCGGATTGCACAACTTCCTGCGCCTGCTGGAAAACTGGGGCGGCGACACCCTCAACTACAAGGGATCTCTGGTCAGCATGTACTATTCGACCTATAACACCGGCGTCGATAGAGACGGCGGCAATACGACGTACTCGCCTCCAATTCGAAACTACACTTTCGACCCGCTGTTCACCAAGCCGCAGAACCTGCCGCCAGGAACGCCGATGTTCCGCGACATCGACAACTTGAGCTACCGGCAGAGCTTCACGCCGCACACCGGCTGCTACTAAACCAAACCGCGGTTCAACCAGCCCCGATCCTGCAAACGCAGGATCGGGGCTTTTTCCTGTGTGGCACGAGCACCCCCGCCGGTGCGGGAGCGGCAGGATCTCTGCAACCGCCATCCCACAGCCTGTAAGATATCCAGTCGCAACCAATCGCAGCTCCGGAGGCAGGTTTGGCAAAGATCAGCGCTATTTTCTGGGATGTCGGTGGCGTTCTCCTCAGCAACGCCTGGGACCGCGAGCAGCGCCAGCGAACACTGCAACACTTCGGTCTCGACGAAGTCGAGTTCGACGACCGTCATGACATGCTGATTTCCTCTTTCGAACGAGGCAAGATCAGCCTGCAGGAATATCTGGAGCGCACGATCTTCTATCGCGCCCGGCCCTTCACCCAGGAAGTTTTCACTGAGTACATGTTTTCCCTGTCGCAGCCCGACACCGAGACGCTAAAGCTTGCGGGAGAGTTAGCCCGGTCGGGCAAATATCTAATGTCTACCATCAACAACGAATCGAAAGAATTGAATCTGTTCCGGATTCGAACCTTCGGCTTACGCGAAATCTTCAGCCTTTTCGTAAGCTCCTGTTTTGTCGGACTGCGCAAGCCGGAGGATGGCATCTACCGCCTGGCCCTGGAGATTACGCAGAGGGATCCCGGCGAATGCTGTTTTGTTGACGATCGCGAGCTGAACCTGGAAAGCGCGTCCAAGCTGGGAATGCAGGTTATCCACATGGAAAAGGCAGAGCAGTTGCGCCGGGAATTCGTGAAACTGGGCATCGCCTCATAGACACGGAGGGCGACACTCGGAACAAACTCACGGGCCTTTGCGCGGTGGTTTGAAAGCGGGGTTGGGCGGGATCTGTACACTGGGTTTGAGCGGGCCCGAATCCACATTCATTCCCAAACTCAAATCGCTGGACCAGCAGTCAGCGAGCACCTTCCAGTCGCCTGCCTGTCGGGCCAGAATCAGAAGATACTTGCCACGCTCTTCGCGGCGTTTTCCCATGGTGAATGGAACCAGCATCTTGCAGCGGCCGGCTTCGTAGGCGATGTCTCCAAACACTTCCAGCCGCAGCGGATCCATCTCGACTTCTCCAAGTCCGGCATCCAGCACGCCAAAGAAAAATTCGCGAATCGCCGCCGTGCCGCGGACCGGAGGAACATTCGGACGCAGCACCACGGCATCGACTGCGTAGAGTTCGACCAGATCATCCAGATGCTTGCTGTTGCAGGCGTGCACCCAGTCCTGCATCAACTTTCGCGCCGCGGTTTCAACCCGGCTTAAAGAAAGTCCCCCCAATTGCGCGCGTGCCCGGGCATCGCGCACTGCAGGCGCAACAGTCGCAGTACGTTGCTCGGGACCGGCAACGGGGCCGCCTGCTTCCGGAGAAGTGAAATAGTGGTGATGATAATGATGATGATAGTGGTGCTGCCCGGGCGCCGGCGGGGCTGGCGTCGAACTACCCGCGGGTAACATCGCTGCTCGCGATGGAGCATCCTGCTGGGGAACGCCACAGATGGCGCAGAATTTGTTTTCCGCCGGATTCAGGCTGCCGCAAGCCAGGCAAGCGCGCGACTCCGCACCTTCGGCCAGGTCGCTTACGGAGTTGTCCGCGTCGGTCTGCGAAGCCATCCGCTGCACCGCCTGCAAAGCCGCGGCGATGGCCTCCGTCCCCGGCTTGGGATGGTGCAGGTCCTGCTTCAACCGCCGGAAGAAATCATCGACCGACGGATTATGCGCGAGTTCTCCCTCAGGCCCCGTCTCGGGCAAATTTCGCCCCGGCCCAGTTGGCTTTTCATGATCCATAGCGCAGGCTCAATCAGTGGTCATTCTATTTGAAAAAAACGACTAGCGGCTTGAAAACTCCACCTTGGCTTCGGTTTCGGTAGCGGCGCCGTTGCACATCGCCGGACGATATCGCCAGGAACGTACGGTGTCGAGAATGGTTCGATCTTCGGTTGGGCCCGCACTCTGAAGGATGAGTGGGGAATGCACGCGTCCGTCCGTGCCAATAATAAAGCTAACGCTTACCCTCGAGTTAGGCTCGGCAATATCGAGTAGCGGATTCGGCGTGGCCAAAGGTTCCGGGGGTTCCGAGGCTTCACAACCCGCGCCTGCGGTACGGAGCATGGCGGCAAACCTCGAATCGCGCAGCGGAAAGACCCAGACCTGCTCCTCGCGGGAGGACAACGATGTCGACGCCGGCCACGAGTAAGCTCGCGACCTGGATCCGAGAGCTGACGCTGAAAAGGTGAAGAGCGCTACCGCCATCAGAAAAATTGCCCATAATCCGCGGACTCGCATGTCCAAGCATTCCCGGGAGCCTGGCCGAAAGACGAGGAGCCACACTCCAACCCAGGCTCTTCAAGGGCAATCCGCGTACCAGCGTTTGATGTATATAAGTGATTGAGGAAGCGTGGGTTAAGGATTCGTGAAGGTCAGAGCTAACTACGCGGAGTGAAAACCATTGCAGCTTCCGCGCCGCTCGGGGCAAGGCTTTTGGGCTCAGTCCTCATGGCAGAGGCATGAATGCCGGGCCACTGGGACTTGAATGCGTGCCTAGGACTGCAGGTAACTTGGCAACGGATCATCCACTTTGAGCGGCCATTTATTTCGCCCAGGCGCAGGAACCCAAGCGAGATCGGGCTGAGCGGCAACTTGATCATCGCCGCGATCGGCGAGCAGCGGGGCGACATACCGAAGGGCCTCGACCTCGGCGCGCAACCGCGCCAGAACCGTTTCTTTTTCCCGCAGTACTTCGTAAATATTTTTCATAGCCGTCGAGCTCCGGCACAGGGCCTGTTGAGGTCTGAAATAATTTTTGCCTGCATGCGCTGCGTGTAACTTTTCCGGCTGGATTGAGCCGATTGTATACACAATTTGTCCAAACCGCATCCGGAAAAATTAGTAACTTCGCAGCTTCGTCCCGGTCCGTGATTTCCGGCAGCTAAAAACGCGGGGCAGCCCAGAGATAGCAAAGATGTATCATTCCGCAGCCTCTCTTCAGCCAAAGCAATCCCCGAAACCTGCTCTAAACTTTGGATGCAGCTAAACTGTGATATAGCTGCACAGGAGAAAAACCCCGAATGTCAGGTCAACTGCATCTCGACGGCGTCTTGCCGAATGATGAAGTCCACGTCTGGCAGGTTGACCTCGACGCCTGGGAGAAAGAAGCCAGTTCCCTCTTCGAGTTGCTCAACCCAGAAGAGCGCGAGCGGGCAGCGCGATTCAAGTTTCCGCCTCCACGCAATCAATTTGTAATCAGCCGGGCGCTACTAAGGCGAGCCCTGGGCCGCTACCTGCAAGTCGAGCCACGCGATATTCATTTCCGCACCACAGGAAATAGCAAGCCAGAACTCGCCGAGAGTTCGGATATCCGTTTCAATCTGTCCCACACCGCAGGCGTAACCGTGTTCGCGATTGCCCGCCATCGGCAAGTGGGAGTGGACGTGGAACGCATTCGCAAAGATACGAATGCACTGGAGTTGGCCGAGCGTTTCTTCTCGCCGCAGGAGGTCGAGTGGCTGCGAGCGCAACCCGCGTCCGACCACCTCGCATCGTTCTTCAGTTGCTGGACCGCAAAAGAGGCCTACATCAAGGCGCAAGGCGAAGGCCTGTCGCTCCCGCTCGACAGCTTTGGAGTCCTGCCAATCCCGCAAAGCTCCGAGTTGCAGTTGAAGGTTTACAAAGACCCGGAAGAGTCAAAGCGGTGGTCGATGTGGCGCCTGGATCTAGGCCCGGATTTGCGGGGCGCGCTGGCTGTCGAAGGCGAGGAATGCAGGGTGCGCCTTGGTCAGTGGCCGTCAGCGGACGCGGCAACCCTGTGATACGCAGAACGATCAGTCCTTAGACAACGGGCCGGGGAAACCTCCGATTTTGGGCGGCGCAGCGCTTCCAGCGCTGCGGGGACCGCTTTTCAAAGTGAATCCGGGTTTTCAGTCCCAGCCCAACCCCAGCGGCGCGAAGCGCTCACTGAGGTGAACTCCCGGGCGGAGTGTCCTCCTCGTCCAGCGTGTCTTCGCAAACTGAATCCGTGCCCCTGACTCTGATGCATGGACCGAAGGGTATCAGGGCGACGGCGTCCAAGCCGGGGACGGTGTTCTGAGTTGTCTGGGTCGATGTGGCGATAACGTACTTGAAGAGTGTGCTGGTAGTCCCGTTCACCCCAACGACGTAGAGCGTGCCGTGGCCGTCGCTCACAATTCCCTCCAGCATCGGGGCGCCGGGAAAACCGATGGGCGTAACCGTGGACAAGTCCATCGAGACTCTGTAAATCACCTGCGCGGTGTCAGAGGTCGCGAAAAGCGCATTCGCCTTGTGATCATAGGTGAGCCCGTCCGGCGTAGTCAGCGGAGAGTTGCTCGGCGTCTGGCCAATGATGGCGCCAGTCGCATTGAACTCAACAATGGCATTCAAGGTGTCGTCGTTGACGAAGAGGTCGCCATTGCTGTCGTAAACCACTCCCACCATCTTGTCGGGACCGTCGTAAAAAGTCGTGAGCGCCTGGGTAGACAGAATGATTCGGAAGATCTTGTTGACTCCGATATCGCTCACCAGGATCGACTTGCAGCCGGGCTCCAGAACGATGTTGACCGGGGTAGTCAGACCCGTAGCCAGCGTCGCGTCCGTCTGGGTATAGGGATTGAAGCTGTGAATCTCTCCCGCGCCGCTGAGGGCATAGATAATCAACTGATTCGGCGCGATCACAACGCCGTCCGGTTTGGCACCGGTGTTTGCGATTGTGACCACCGTCTTTGGAGTCACGATGTAGAGCAGCTTCCCGCTGTTCGCATCGGTTCCCACCAGCTTGGTCGCGGCCATTAAGTGGGGAACGCCTGCTGTCAAGGCGAGCATCACGAGTGCTTGAGCTTTTCGGCTTAGGAATTTGCTGAGTAGATGGGGGACTGGCATCGGGTAAATCTCCTTTGCTTCTCAGATAAGACCGGGAATCCAAGACTGTAGCGGAGTGGAGGTTGGCGAGAATTCTCCGCGAAACGCAGATGCGCGGCGGGACGGTAGCGACTGGGGGAGGGAATCATGTCCGAAGCCGAGTATGGGCTGCGTTGAAGCAGAATAGGAGATTACGGAAGGCCTTGTACAAACTCCAGCGACAGCGTGAATTTTTCGTGCGCTAACATTGGCTGCTATTTCACTAAGCTCGGGAGTTTGGCGAGCGTAGCGTAAACAAGGTGACTTCTGGAGGACAGTTCAAGCGGATCGGCAAGCGGATCGTGCCCAGTCCGAAGTTGGTGTACAGGGTCAAAGGGCCAACCTGGTAGAGGCCGCGTGGATACTTGCGGGCAAGCTCCGGCAACCAGGGGGCGCCAATGCCTGGAATCCAGACTTGCCCCCCATGGGAGTGTCCCGAGAGCTGAAGGTCTACGGGGAAATGAGCCGCTCTGTCGGCGAAGTCGGGCTCGTGCACCAGCAAGATGACCAGTTCATTGCTGGGAAGTCCCTTCAGGGCCCGGCTCAGGATTGGCGATGAGTGCCACACGGAATCCAACCCGCACAACCAGACTCGCGCCCCTCCCTGCTCAAGTGGCATGACCCGGTTGCGGAGCACAGGGATGCCTTTCGACTGGATCGCCTCGGTGATCCTCGGGGGGTCCGACTCCATATCGTGATTTCCGAGAACTGCGACCATCCCAAGGCGCGAATGCAGTTGTGCCAAAAGGGTGACGCAGGGTTCGGCGGCGCTGGCAGCGCGCTTGGCATTGTGCAACTGGCGATGAAATATCGGAACCGTGACAAAGTCGCCGGTCAAGACGATCAAGTCCGGATGCAGCCGGTTCACGATCTCAATCGCGGATCTGATTGGCACCGCGGAAAAATATTCGTCGTAATGGAAATCGCTGAGTAGCGCGATGGTAAAGCCATCGAAAGCAGCCGGCAGACGGGCCAGCGTAAGTTCCATCGCTGTCAGAACTGGCCGGTTCGGCTCGAGAATTGCGGCGTCTTCGCCGAGGGCCAGGGCACCCGTGGCGACAACGCCTGCGCCCACTTGAAGAAACCTCCGCCTGCTTAGAAATGACAATCGAAGGTCTTCTCCTCAATGGCTGGAGTCTGAACGGAAACTGCCATCTCTCTCGATTGTAGCGGACAGGCACGACTGCCAGGCAGCGCCAGGTTTAAGAAACACAGAACTATATGCCGGCAAATCGTAAACCCTACTGCAGCGCCTGGGTCGGTCCCAACTCCGGACGGCCACCGATGTTGTAGCGTTTGAGCTTGCGATACAGAGTGGCGCGGCTGATGCCGAGCATCTTGCCGGCGAGGGCCTTATCACCCTTTACTTGTTCGAAGACACGCTCAATCGTTGCCCGTTCGATGTCCTCCAAATCATTCGACGAAACCGGCCCCGCGCTGGGGCTGGACAAAGGTTCCGAGGAAGGCGAGGCGGACGCGATGGTCGAAGGCAGATCGCCGAGATCAATGTTCTTGCGATCACCCAGCGCCACGGCGCGCTCGATGCAATTTTCCAGTTCACGTACGTTTCCCGGCCAATCGTATTGCAGCAGGCATTTCATGGCGGCGTTGGTGACCTGAATCGCGCTGTCGGGCGCATGCCGGTCGAGGAACCAGTGCGTGAGCATGGGGATATCAGAGCGGCGTTCGCGCAGGGACGGAAGATGAACAGTAACCACATTCAGACGAAAGTAAAGATCCTTGCGGAAAGTGCCGTTGCGATATTCCGCCTCCAGATCGCGGTTGGTGGCAGCTACGACGCGGACGTCAACTTTGATTTTCTGATTGCTGCCCACCGGACGAATTTCCTTCTCCTGCAAAACGCGCAGCAGTTTGGCTTGCATTTCCAAAGGCAACTCACCGATTTCGTCGAGGAAAATGGTGCCGCCAGTGGCGGATTGAAATAATCCAGTCTTCGAGCGCAACGCGCCGGTAAACGCGCCTTTTTCGTAGCCGAACAGCTCGCTCTCGATGAGCGTGGGAACCAGCGATCCACAGTCGACAGCGACGAACGGACGATTGGCGAAGGAACCGCGGAAGTGAATGGCGCGAGCGACTAGTTCCTTGCCAGTACCGCTTTCCCCGGAGATGAGGACTGGGGTTCGCGTGTCTTTCAGCCTCGATATCATGCGCAGCACGTCCTGAATCTTGGCCGAGGAACCCACGATGCCATGGAGATCGGATTCGGTATCCACGCGTGCGCGGAGAAACTGGTTTTCTTCGACGAGATGAACTTTTTCTGCCATCCTACGCAGGAAGAGGCGCAACTCTTCCAGCGGAGAAAACGGTTTGCTGATGTAGTCGTAAGCGCCCAGCTTCATGGCCTGTACGGCTGTTTCAACCGAGCCATGGCCGGTCATGACCGCAACTTCGCTGCGGGGCAGCAGTTTCTTTACCTTCTCCAGAAACTCAAGGCCCGACATATTGGGCATGACCATGTCGGTCAGAATCATATGCGCGGGTTGCTCTTCGAGCAGGGCCAGGGCGGTTTCGCCACTGTTGGCTTCCATGCAGATAAAGCCGAGAGCCTCACCCACGGTCATGCACAACCGGCGGATGCTCTGCTCGTCGTCGACAATCAGCAGGCGAATTCTTAAGTCGTCGCTCACGGTTCTTTTCCTATGGTCTTCTCGATGACTTCAACAAACTGCTGAACCCGAAAAGGTTTCCACACACATGGCGCGCCAGTCTTGCGCAGCGTGGCCACGGTATCTTCGTTGGCGATGTCGCCGGTGATGAAGACAATTCGCTCAGCCAGTTCGGGCCGGTAACGGGACACCCAGGCATGCACGTCAGCGCCATCGACACCTCCGGGAGTTTGCATATCGGAAACGACGCCAAGGAAGTCGCCCGACTGGAGGAGGCGCAAGCCCTCGGCACCGGAATCGACGCACACGACGGTGTAGCCGCTGCGCTCCAGAGTAGTGCGAACCAACACCATCACTGCGGGATCATCTTCGATGAGCAGCACGGGCAGTGGCTCAGGTTTCATGGCGGGCAGGGTCATTGCGGCGTCACCCCGGCTGCGGCCCCGAGCGACGCTGCGTCCCCGGTTGGGAGGCGTACGACAAAGGTCGCGCCTTCCCCGCCAGTATTGTTGTGACACAGAATTTCGCCTCCATGTTCTCGCACGATGCCGTAGCAGATGCTCAGACCCAGGCCCGTACCCTTGCCAATTTCCTTGGTGGTAAAGAATGGATCGAAGATTCGCTCGGGAAAAGAAATGCCGTATCCGTTATCGCGGAACAAAACTTCCACAACTCCCCCCAGGTTCATAGTTTTAATTTCAATGCGCGCGGGACGGCCGGTATCGCGGACCGCGTCGTATGCATTGTTCAGGATATTCAGGAAAACTTGTTGCAACTGATGCGCGTCGCCGATGGCCTGCGGCAAATCCGGATCGAGTTGCTCGACCACCTGCACTCCGCGGCTGTGGAGATCATAGGCTCGCAACTGGATGGTTCGGCTGAGAATGGTATTCAGTTGGACGGGCTTGCGCTGTGGCGGCATTTGGCGCGCGAAGCTGAGCAGGTTCTGCACAATCTGCTTGGTGCGCTGAGCTTGCTCCAGGATGACGCGCAGATCCTTGCGGGCGCTCTCCGGGACGTCAGAATTCTCCATGAGAAGATCGGTGAAGCCAAGAATCGCAGTGAGCGGGTTGTTGACTTCATGGGCGACCCCGGAGACCAACTGCCCCACGGCCGCCATTTTCTCGGTGTGCAACAGTTTCGCCTGCAGCGTGGCGGCATCGGTGATGTCGCTCATGACCACGACAATGCTGGCGACGTGGCCCTGCTCATCGCGCATGGGACTCAAATTCATGGAGAAGTATCCCACCCGCCCCTCGCCGTGCGCGATCTGCACTTCCAGGTTGTCAATCTGCTGGCCTGCCAAGGTTGAGGCGAATGCCTCGTTGAGCGCCTGACGTCGCGCCGGAACGATGAGTTCTTCCAAGGGCCGGCTCAATAATTGATTCTGTTGGTATCCCATGTCATACCAGCGACGATTCGCGTAACTGACAAGCCCGGCGGTATCTGCCACCAGGATTAGGCTCTGGGTATTGTTCAGAATCTTGCCGGAGAAGTCGCGTTCGCGTTGCAATTCTGATTGGAAAGTTTTTAGTCCACTGATATCCAGCATGACCCCGCGGTATTGCACTATGCGTTGCTGGGCATCACGCACGGCGAAGGCATTGATCAGTACCTGGACAGGAGACCCGTCCTGCCGGCAAAGAGTTTCCTCATGGTTTCGCACCGCGCCATGCTGCTGCATCTGCGCGGCCAATTCTTCGTATTGGTCGGGCGAGAAACATACCTGAGAGCGAACATCAGCTTGCAGAAGGTCTTCACGATTGCGATAACCGAGAATGCGCACGAGGGCGTCGTTGACTTCAATGAAGCGCCCATCCGGGGTGGAGAAAAATACTCCTTCCTGAATGTTGTCAAACAACTCGCGATAGCGGCGTTCGGCTTCACGGCGGTCGGTGATGTCCTTGAGCACATGGATGGTCTGCAGACCTTCGCTGTTTGCTCCGTGAACGCGTGAAGTGGAAACCAGATAAGTCCGGTCGAGCACCGGCAGAACATATTCATCAGTCCCTACGTCGGTGGTCGAGCGGCAGAAGGGACAGGACTGCAGGGGCGCGTCGTTCCCCATCGCCAACAGGGCACCCATGTTGACGCCTATGAGTTCATTCGGCTGAACTCCTATGAAGTCGGCCAGAGAGCGGTTTACCCTGAGAATCTGATCCGATTGATCGTGGGCCACGATGAAGTCGGTGATGGCGTCGAAAATCTCGATCCAATGCCGGTTGGCCTGGTCCATGCGGGTAAACAGGCGGGCATTCTCCAGAGCAACCGAGGCATGAGCGGCAATTGCTTGCAGAAGTTCCGTATCCTCATCCTGGTCCCGCGAAGGCTTCTCACGGTTCGCCAGACACAAAACGCCGACCAGATCGCCCGACGAACCGAGCAGCCGGATAAACGTGCAATTGTTCCAGCCCAGAAGGGCACTGAGTTCCGAACCGAAAAGATCGGCGGCATTGCCGGAAACGATCGCGGGGAGATGTTGTTCGAGCGCACCGATCAGGGCGTGATCGAAGCGGCGCATCAGCGAGTTCAGCCTATGGCCGGCGATGGCCGGGCCATGAAGCACGAGGGTCTCCAGATCGGACCCCTGTTGGACAGCCAATGCGGCGCCTTGCGCTCCCATCAGGTCTGCTGCCCGGGTAACAAAATTTCTGGCGCACTCAGGAAGACGAAGCTGAGAGTTCAACTCCAGAGCCAGCCCCTTCAGGGATTCCGCGCGTTGCCGGTGTTGTTCCGACAAGTGGAGATTGCGTGCGGCCTCCAGCGTCACGGCAACCTGTGCCGCTAGCGCTTGCGCCGAACGCACGTTCTCCTGCGAAATTCCGGTACCGTCGAGGCGGTCGAGCACTCCCAGCAAGCCCAATACCCGGCCGCCGGCTCCCAGCAGGGGTACGGCAAGGAGTTGATGTACGTTGAACTTCTCAATCATCTCCAGGTTGGCGCCGGGAACCTTGGCCGGATCATTGGCCCAGAAAGTCTCCTTATTGAGTAGAGCGCGGCTGGCAACACCCTCGGGAAAGGTTTGGTCGACGGGGCCGGGCTGACCATTCTCGGCTCCCCAGCGGACCCGAAACACTCCCCCTTCGAGCAGTCCGACAAAGGCGCGGCCAAAGCCCAGAAAGTCGGCGGCGCGAACTACAAATTGACGCAAGAACTCATCCAGATTTCCTACCGAGCTCAGTTCCGAGAGGATATCGAGCAGTTGCTCCAACTGGTGAGCCTGAGTGCGGGCGGTTGTGTAAAGCTCGGCGTTGGCCATGGCGACCGCTCCGAACCCCGCCACCGCCGCGAGCAACGATTTTTCCTCGATACTGAACACCCCCGCCTCTCGCGGATAGATGAGGACAGCGCCCTCCGCGCGCGAAGTGCGAATCGGAGCGGCCAACAACATGCCGGCAGGCAGCCAGTCGCCGAGAGCGTGGTTGACGGGATCGATGGCCACCGCGATGGGCTCACCGGCAGCAACCGCGCGGGCGGTGAGGTCAGCGGCAAATTGCAGTCCCTTCCGGTCAAAGCGGACACGGGCGGAAACTGCCTGTTGCGAAGTTTCGGCGGCCAGAGCATGCAACTCCACGGCCGTCCCCTGGCGTAAGAAAATGCACACCAGCCGGGCGCGCAGCAATATCCGCAGACGATCCGCCAAGGCCTGGGCCACCGAGGAGCCTTCGGGCACGACGGGAACCGTGAGGTCGATTCCCACCTGGGGTGCGGCTCGGCGGCGATCGTCTCGCGATACCACCGTCAAACGGCTGGCTTCCAGCAGACTGCCCAACTGACCAGCAAGAATGGTGGCTTTGTCCGCCAGATCGTCGTCAAAATAGTCCGCATCCGATGCCCGCAGAAATACCAAGGCCCCGATTGCCTCGTTCGAAACTACCAGCGGCGAAGCCATTAGGGATTTTGCGTTGAACTCGGCTGCTAAGGGATGGCTGCCGGGATCAGGGTCACTCACATAAAGCGTTCTGCGCTGACGAATCGCCTCCATGGCAACCGAACCCTCGCGCGCCTTCAGGCGGCGGCCGAGAAAATCAGCGGCCATTAAGCCCTCAGCTTCCACCCCCACGAGTTCCCCCGGAGAAGCGCAGCGCCAGAAATACGCACCATCCACTTGAAAAAAGACGCGCGTATCCCGACAGAAGAGGCGAATTAAGTCAGGGCCTGGAGTTCCCTGCGCCGCCGCCTCAGAGAATCGCAGCAGCAGCTTCTGAAAAGCATCGTCCGAGCGAGGGCCGGGATTTTCCAATACCGTCGTATCTCCCGCGCGTATGGTCAGAAAGACACCGCCTAGCTCCGCTACATTACAAGTAATTGAATATACAGGAAAAATAGCCTGCCATCTCAATTTGAGTCAAGCGAATAGCGTCCGAGGTGCCGAACTGTGAAATCCTCACGGCAGGATCCAAAACTGTCTCAGTCTGAGAGCCAAGAGCCCACATGAGACGAATCCAAGGCCATGTGAAGGCGCCTGCCGAAGCTCCTGAAGGACACAACCGGTTGATTATAAATACGTTACATGGAACCCGTCTATCCCACGGCGATGCTTGCAGCATGGCAAGGGCATTGCTCTTGCAAAGTCTGGGTACGTCACGAGGAGGAGCAGTGTCTTTCAAAAAGATACGGCAATGGCCAGCCGCAGGGCTCTTGGCTTTGCTCATGGGTGCAACCGGAATGTTCCAAGCCATGCCCGCCGTGGCGCAGGGAGAGTTGACACGGAAAGCGAAAACCAAGGTAGCTCCCACCTATCCGGAACTGGCCCGGCGGATGAATATCACGGGCACTGTCAAAGTGTTGGTCGTAGTTGCGGCCAGCGGCACCCTAAAGGATACCAAGGTAGTGGGAGGCAATCCGCTGCTGGTGAATGCGGCCATGGATGCATTGAAGAAATGGAAGTTCGAACCCGCCGACTCCGAGAGCAGCGGAACGGTGGAGTTCAAGTTTCAGCCTCAGGACTAAACCGGCAGGTATGACCGGAGTTTTACTGGAGACGAATCACCCGATCCGTTGACCATGCACAGGCGAGCACGGGCCGGAAGGATCGCAGACGAGCGGAGGAACAGCGAATGAAGATTGGCAAGAAACTCTACCTGAACTTCGGAGCCGTCCTGGCGATGGTGGTGGTGCTGTTCCTGGTGAATCTGGTCGCTGTGCAGCGGGAGCACAGTGCCAAAGCCGCGGCTTCGCAGGCATTGCAGATGGCGTCTACCACCGACAAGATTCGATTCCAGATGATGCAGAACCGCTTGTATCTGAGCAACTACTTGTTGAGCGGCGACACCCGCGAGGTCGAACGGCTCAGCGATGGCATGCGGGTGCTCGAGGAAAAACTGCAGGCGGGCGAAAACCTTACCACATCAGAACAGCAGCGCAGCGCACTGGCTAAGGTGCAGACCAGCGAGCAAAGCTGGGGGCGCGAATTTGCCGGGCCCCTAATGGACAAGCGCAAGGAAGTGGACAGTGGAAACGCCACCGTGGCGGAACTGCAGATTTTTTATCTGCAAAAGGACGCTTCTTCGTGGGTGAAGAGCGCCACCGAATATCTCGATGCGGCTGACCTCGAAAACACCAAAGTACTGGAAGCCAGGCGAAAGTCCGACGAGACTGCGGCCACGGCAACCACCGTAATCGCTTTATTGAGCACGCTCCTGGCGCTGACATTGGGCGTCGTCATCGCCTACACCACCGCTAAATCCATCACCACGTCACTCAACGATCTGATGAGGATCGCTCGGCAGATCGCCGATGCCGGCGATCTGGACCATGAGATTGACATCCATCGCAGCGATGAGATCGGTGAACTGGCCAGGACTTTTGCCAACATGGTCACTTACCTGAGAGAGATGGCATCGGTTTCGGAGGCCATTGCGGGTGGGAACCTGGGTGTGGACGTCCAACCCAGGTCCAAGAACGACACTCTGGGCAAGGCTTTCGTGCGAATGATCGAGGGCTTGCGAAAACTGGTGCGCAACGGGCGCGATGCCGCGCAGCAAGTGGCCAGCGCGTCCAATCAGGTGGCGGGAGCCTCCGACGAATCCGCCAAGATCAGCCTGCAGACGTCGTCTGCCATCGACGAAGTCACCAGCACCATGCACGAAATGAGCGTCAACGTGCAGAACATGGTGAAGAGCACCAAGGTGCAGGCATCGAGCGTGAGCGAGACTTCGGCCTCGATCGATCAGATGGTGGCTTCCATTCAGCGCGTGGCGGACACGGCCAAAGTGCTGCTCGACATTTCCAACCGTTCGCGCGAAGAAGTCCACAGCGGCATCGCCACCATGGAGAAGGCGACGGACGGATTGAATCGCATCAACACCACTATCCGATCCTCGGGTGAAATCATCGACGTTCTCGGCCAGCGAGCCGACGACATCGGCAAGATCATTGAAGTGATCGACGACCTCGCGGAACAGACCAACCTGCTGGCGCTGAACGCCGCGATTGAGGCAGCCCGCGCGGGAGAACACGGGTTGGGCTTCGCCGTGGTGGCTGACGAAGTAAGGAAGCTGGCGGAAAAGTCGGCTCAGTCCACCAAGGAAATTTCTGAACTGATCCAGAGCATTCAGAAGGAATCCCGCAAGGCCGTCGAGAACATGGACCGCAGCACCAGCATCGTGAACGAAGGGCTGGGACACGGAGAAGAACTGAATTCGGCGCTGCGCAAGATTTCCAACGTGGTCACGGAAGTGTACAAATTCGCGCAGGAAATTGGCGCAGCCACCAACGAACAGTCGCATGGCTCTTCGCAGATCGCCCGCGCCACCACCCGGCTGAACGAAATAACCCATGAAATCAACTCGGCGGTGGAAGAGCAGGCCTCCGGGGCGCATGCCGTCGTCAAAGCGATGGAACGGATGCGCGAACTGGTTCAGAACACCACCTCAGGCTCGACCGAATTGGCCGCCTCGGCGGAACAGATGTCGAAGATGTCGCGCGACCTGCTCGACTCCATGGACCGGTTCGCACTGGAGCAGATGGAAGCAGCGGCGTTCCATCACGACGAGAAAGCAGGCAACCGCGGCAGGACACGGCAGGCAGCCGCCGGATCGGGCAAGTGATCTCCGGAACTCACTGATGAATGGCGAACAACACATTGTCGGCTTCAAGGTGGGACGTGAGACCTACGGCGTTCCCATCACTTCCCTTCATGAAATCGTTCGCGTGCCGGAAATCACGGCCGTGCCGGATGCTCCGGATTACGTGGAAGGTGTGATCAATCTGCGGGGGAAGATTGTTTCAGTCCTCGATCTGCGAAAGCGGCTCGGAGAAGCTGCGATCGCTCCCAGCAAACGCAATCGGATCCTGGTGGTTGAACACCGGGGACGGCTCTGTGGATTGATCGTCGACTCAGCATCCGATGTGCTCAAGATTCCCGCTTCAGACATCGACCCTTCTCCCACTGAGTTTGTGGAAGGCGGACTCAACTGCGTGACCGGATTGGGCAAGTACCAGGGCCGGCTGATCGTTTTGCTGGATATCGCCAAAGTGCTCGAGTTCAGTGGAACCCGGAAGCAGGGCGAAGCGGTTAAGAGTCCGAGTCCCGCAATTTCCGCGGATGTGCGGGGCGCTGCAGCTTCGAAGTAGCAAGATCAGGTGACAAGGAAACGCATGGCAACAGCAGGCGTACAAGCGCAACTCACCGAACCCGAGCTGAAACTCTTGCAGGCGCTGGTCTATCAGGAGTGCGGCATGCACTTCGACTCGCGGCGCGCCGATTTCCTGCAGGACCGTTTGCAGCGCCGCCTCAAAGAATGCCAACTGGACTCCTTTTACAGTTATTACCGCCTGCTGATCAGCAAGGAAGGGAAAGAGGAACTAGCCCGGCTGCTGGAAAATCTTACGGTGAACGAGACCAGTTTCTTCCGCAACAAAGCGCAACTGGATCTGTTCCATAAACACGTTCTCGATGACCTGCTTCGCCGCAAACAGGAACGCAAGGATTTTTCCCTGCGCTTGTGGAGCGCGGGCTGTTCGACCGGCCAGGAGGCGTACACCATGGCTATGCAGGTTGCCGACGCGCTTTCCTATCACGCGCTGCGCAACGCTTCGACTTACGACACGCCCTTCCCCAAGCCCTTGATTCCTCCACCCTGGAAACTGGAGATTCTGGCCAGCGACATCAGTTACTCGGTCCTGCGCGCGGGTCAGGAAGGTATCTACTCGGAGAGTCAAATGTCGTCCGTGGACTACAGCTACCGGCTGCGTCACTTCGACAAGGTTGGCGACCGCTATGCTGTCAAGAAGCCCCTGAAGGAACTGGTTCACTTCGATTTCCATAATTTGAAAACCGAATACCTGCCCCAACGGAACGACGTAATTTTCTGCCGCAACGTGATGATGTATTTCGACGAAGCCGAGCAGAAGCGCCTGGTGGAAAAGTTTTCCCGCTGCCTGAATCCAGGAGGCTACCTGTTCGTCGGACACGCGGAAAGTCTGTTGGGCCTGACCGACAAGTTCAACATGATCTACCGCGAAACCGGGACAGCGTATCAGCAGATTGAGGTGACTTCGTGACTCAGTTCCCGGACGAGCGCGCGGCGGAGTTGAAAGAGCTTTTCTTTGAGACTGCCCAGGAATTACTGCAGTCGCTCAACGAAGAGACGCTGAAGCTCGAAAAGCAGCCGGGCGATCTCGAAACCGTGCGCACGATTCGGAGAATTGTGCATACCCTGAAAGGCGACTCTGCGGCGGTCGGGTTTCCCGAACTCAGCGAACTGGCGCACGAACTGGAAGACGCATTGGCCGTGGAGGCGGGGGCGTCCCTCAATTCTCTCGCGGAAGTGGCTTTTGCCGCAGCCGATACATTCAGCGCGATGCTGAATTCCTACCGCAATGGCACACGGCTGCCCTCGGCCGAAGCGGTGCGGAAGATGATCCGCAAGCTGGCGCGAGATCCAAAAGTGCGGAAATCAAAAGCCCAGACCGCATCCACTTCGCAAGTCAAGTGGACGGAGTACGAAAAGCTGGCTATGCAGGGAGCGCTCAAGCAGGGTAAGCACGTATATCACATCACGGCACAGATCGATCCGAACTGCGCCATGCCCATTGCCGCTCAGCAGTTGATCCTGAAGGCGCTATCCGAGGCCGGAGAGGTGCTGGGCACGCGGCCGGAGGCGGGATCCGCCTTGAACGCAATGCAATTCCAGGTGCTGCTGGCGAGCCAGCAGACGGCGGAGTATCTGACCACCAAGTGCCGTATCCCGACCATCACATCGCAAGTAAAGATAGAGAGCGTCGGAGTCGCGGCGCCGAAGGCGATTCAGAAAGCAAAGATTAGTGAAGCAGCGCCTCAGACGGCAAGCCTCGCCCCGTCAGAGGAGAATCCTGAACCGAAGGCCGCAACTGAAACAGCCGAAGGGGTGGAAACGATTCCGATCCCGCAGCCGGTCGAACACGAGCCGGTCAAATCCACTCCCTTGCATACGGAAAATGTCTTGCGAGTGGATGCCGAGCGGATCGACAACGTGCTCAACCTCGTAGGTGAGCTGATTATCGGGAAGTCGATGTTGCAGCAGGCGCTCAATGAATTCGCCGTGCACTATCCCAAAGAAGCCCTGCGCGGCCGATTTGCCGATGCCATGGCTTTTCAGTCGCGGGTGTTGAATGACCTGCAGCGATCGGTGATGAAGGTTCGGATGGTGCCGGTCGAACAATTATTCCGCCGGTTTCCCCGCATGATCCGGGACGTCGCCAAGCAATGTGACCGGCAGGTCGAACTGGTTCTGAACGGGCAAGACACCGCCCTGGACAAAACACTGCTCGACGCCATCGCGGAGCCGCTGACTCATCTGGTTCGAAACGCGATCGGCCACGGCCTTGAAAGCGCGGAGGAGCGGACCCGCTGCGGCAAGCCAGCGAAGGGAACCATCCGTCTCGAAGCCTACCACCAGGGCAATCAGGTTATCGTCGAAATCAGCGATGACGGGCGCGGCATCGATGCCCAGAAAGTAAAGGCTCGGGCGATCGAACGAGGTCTCCTGAAGCCGGAAGAAGCGGGCCGGCTTGGCGAAGCTGACATTCTGGACTTCATCTTCCGCCCCGGATTCAGTACGGCAGATGAGATTACCGAAATCTCCGGCCGGGGCGTGGGTCTGGACGTGGTGCAAAGCGTCCTGCATCGGCTGAAAGGCACGGTGCACGTGACCAGTCGCGCAGGACAAGGTTCGACGTTCCGCCTGCAATTGCCGCTCACTCTGGCCATCATCAAAGCTCTGCTGTTTCGCGTGGAGCACCGACTTTACGCAATTCCGTTGAATGCCGTGGCGGAGATCGCCCGCGCGCATGAATCCGACATACACCGCGTGGACAACTGTGAAGTCTTGCAGCTGCGGGATCGTGTCCTGCCGGTGGCGCGCCTGGGCCGTCCGCCAGAAGAGCGCGTGGAAGGCCGGCTGGAAAAGGTTTTTGTGCTTGTGATTTCCATGGGCGAACGCAAACTCGGATTGCTGGTGAATACGATCGAAGGCGAAGAGGAATTGGTCATCAAGGCGTTGGATGATCGCACCGCGGAAACCGACCTGGTGAGCGGAGCATCCATTCTCGGCAATGGTCACGTCGTACTGATTCTGAACCTCGCTGCCATCGTCGAACGGTTTTCCAAGTCACGGCCCGGCACCGCGAACGCATCGGGCGTGGGCCTGCTGCTGTCACAGTCGGAGCGGGCGGGTTTCGCGCAGAGCGCAGCCGGAGGACAGCTATGACACCTCCCGTACGCGTGCTCGTGGTCGACGATTCGGCGCTCATGCGCAAGCTGATTCCCCAGATCCTTCAGACCGACAGCTCGATTCAGGTTGTCGGCACTGCCATGGATGGGAACTTCGGCCTCAAGAAGATCGAAGAAATGAAACCGCAAGTGATAACTCTCGATCTCGACATGCCGGGCATGGGTGGGCTGGACATGCTGAAGGAGATCATGTTGCGGCATCGGCTGCCGGTCATCGTAGTAAGCTCCCACAGCACCCAAGGCGCGGCGGTAACCCTGCAGGCGCTTTCCATGGGAGCATTTGATTTCGTTGCCAAACCCAGC
The DNA here is from genome assembly GCA_963788605.1 of uncultured Acidobacteriota bacterium. Taxonomy (GTDB): domain Bacteria; phylum Acidobacteriota; class Terriglobia; order Terriglobales; family Acidobacteriaceae; genus JABDBE01. The sequence continues at coordinate 30,260 of CAWBHD010000003.1, forward strand.
GATGTCTCGGCCAGCATGCCGGAAATCGCGCGTGAACTCATCGCCAAGATCAAGGCTGCGGCCAAGAGCCGGCGGGTCACAATCGCCGCGCCCAGCGAATCTCCCAAGCCGGATCCCAAGACCACTCCGGACGCTAAGACTCGAGCCACTCGAATCGTGGCCATTGGAGTGTCGACCGGAGGGCCGCAGGCACTGCAGTACGTCCTGCCACAGTTGCCCAAGAATTTTCCTGGAACCATCCTGATCGTGCAGCACATGCCCGAAGGCTTTACCGAAATGTTTTCCCGGCGATTGGAGGAAATCTGCTCCATCGCGGTCAAAGAAGTGCAATCGGGTGACCTTCTCCTGGCCGGCCGTGCCCTTATCTGTCCCGGAAACCGTCACCTCAAGGTGAAGCGATTGCCGCTGGGCGACGTCGCCGTGCTTAACGATGAACCACGCGTCAACGGACACCGACCCTCGGTGGACGTGCTGTTCAAGAGTGTCGCGGAAGAATTTGGAGAGAAAAGCATTGGGGTACTCATGACCGGAATGGGTGAAGATGGGGCCCAGGGGCTGGGCATGATAAAAGCAGCGGGCGGGATGACAATCGCGCAAAGTGAGGAATCCTGCGTGGTGTTTGGTATGCCCAAGGCGGCCATCGAGCGTGGTTTTGCAACTCGCGTTGTAGCGCTCGAAGCGCTTGCCAATACGTTGCAAGCCCAGTGCATGCACGATCGCAAGACCGGAAGCAAAGCAGGGCCCGAAGACAGCGGCAAAGCCGCTGGAGCCGGCAGGGACTAAGTTAACCGGCAGGCAAGAACAGGCTGCCGGAAAAGAATGTTGCGGGAGGTTGTATATGGAGCAGTTTGCACCAGTAAAACGCACTAAGGATGGTCAACCGGTCCGCTACCTGGTAGTGGACGATTCCGTTTTCGCGCGTAAGAATCTGGCCCGGATGATAGAAACTTTCGGCGGCCAGGTGGCGGGCGAAGCCGGAGACGGCGTGACCGCAATCGCAGAATATGAGCGCACCACACCAGACATCGTGCTGATGGATATCACGATGCCTCAAATGGAGGGGATCGAGGCTGCCGAGAAGATCGTGCAGCAACATCCTGATGCGCGCATTGTCATGGTGTCCTCGGTCGGGTACCAGGAAAACATTGTGGCGGCACTGCAACGCGGAGCGCGTCATTTCGTGCAGAAACCGGTGAAGCCGGAAGTTCTATACGAAGTCATTAAGTACGTGATGGGTGAGGATGGCACTGCGGCCCATGCCGCGGGCGCGGGAGCCTGAAATGAAAATGGAGCTGATCCAGCCCTTCATCAACGCGGCGGATGCCGTGCTGGCGCAGGGATTGCAGTGTCCTATCTCCATCGCGAACCTCAGCATGGAGCAGGAAGCCTATCGCCGTAAGGGAGTGGCGGCGTTGATTTGGGTGACCGGAGACATCGAAGGACGCATCGTCATCGATCTCGACCCGGAAACCGCGGTGCGCGTGGCCAGCCGTTTCGCGGGCGCCGAATTGCCGGAATCCGACGACCTGGTGCGGGAAACCGTGTGCGAACTGGCAAATCAGGTGATCGGCAACGCGGTCACATCGCTTAACGACCAGGGATTCCATTTTCGCGTCCACCCGCCCGTGCTCCACACCTCCGAGCATGGCCCCAAAAGCACGGAAGACACCGAGGCGCTGGTCATATGCTTCGAAACCCGAATCGGCAATGTTTTTCTGAATATTGCTTTGCGGCACAGCCGCGCCCAACAACCCCAGCGGGCGGCAGCAGTAGGGGAGTAGCGCTTACACCGATGATTGTAGATTGCCTCTTCGCCACGGCGAAGTGAGTCGTCAACAACCCACCAACCGCTACGTTCCAGCCACAACAAACACTGGGTTCTGCGGCGTCACAGCCGTCCCCGCCCCATGCTGAGAGCTTGCCCCAACCCCGTATGGATTGCGAACCGTGAATGTTCCGCTTCCCACAGCGATGATGGTGAAGGTTCCGTCATTCCCGGGGTCTGCCATACTCTGAATCGTCATGCTCATGCCGACCCGCGGAGAGGGTCCGGAGACAAGAGTGAAAGTGTAGGTAGTGTTCAAACCGTTTTGCGATGCCCCGGTGACGCCCACCGTGGACGGCTGGGCAGCGCTCACTGGGGCCGGCATCTGCAACAGCAGCGTGTCACTCGAGGTCAGAATAATCGCCACATTTCCCACATCACAATTGCCCACGTAGACTCTCGAACTATCCGCTGCTGCCGCGATGGACAACTCGAAGGGGTTCGAAGCACACACCTGGGCCGCAGTGGTCAAAGGAATCGTGGACCGGATCGTTCCGTTCGAGGCGTTGATAACCGTGACTCGGGAAGTCACATTCCCGCCACTCACCGCGGCGCTGGTGACATAGGCACGAGTGCCATCGGGCAGAACCGCCACCGAGATCGGATTGGGCACCGCTATGACCACAGGAGAAAGCGCGTCAGTCGTGGCGTCCAGATACGTAACCGTATTCGCGACAGGGTTGGACACATAGAGGCGATTTCGCTTTGGATCGTAGACCAGGAGGTTGGCTCCCACGCCGACCGAAATGCTGCTGACCACCGAGTCGGAAGCGGGATCAATCGCAGAAACTAATCCGCTGCCCTGATCTAGCACATAAACCCTGCCACTGTCCGCGCGGGCCACAACCGATATCGGAGAAACCCAGACGGCACCACCGATGGGTGGGTTTACGGTTCGATCGCTGGGGTTGATGCTGGTCACGGAACCTCCAGCGCCACCCGTGCCCATATTGGCCGAATAAAGCTTAAGTTGATTGGGTGTCTCCGCGAGAGAGACGGGATTAGTACCGACGGCAACCTGGTAGGCAACAAAATTGTTGTTGGCGAGGATCGCGTCCACTCGGTTGTTGGCTGCGTCCGCGATCCATACCAAATCGTTCTGCGTGGTGTGAACAAACACCGGGACTGCGGGAAAGGGTCCCTCAGGCAGGCTTACCGTCGATACCGGCGTTGGACTTGACGGCGCGAACGACGAAACGGTGCCATCCCCACTGTTCGCCACAAAGACCCTGAACCCATTTTGCACCACCGCCAGGTGCACGGGCAGGAGGCCTACAGTGGCTTGCGATACCGCGGTATCACCCGACACGTCAATGGCTGTGCTGGCACCCGGGTGACTGGGACCATTGCCTGTGACCACAAACTCAAGGTGGGAAAAATCGGGGTTGGGAGGGTTCGGGATGATTGGAGTAGCAACCGGCCGGTAGGTCTGGCCGCAATTGATACAGATAACGATTAGAACCAAAATGGCGCCTACACGCGCCCCAGTCATCGACCTTCCAGTCATCGACACCCCAGCCCCAAATCCATCTCTTTCTTTGGGAATTCAAGAAGAATTGTCTATTCTAACGGCTGGCAGCGATAAGCGCCAGAGATGCAGCACTATCACCTAGCACTCAGCACTTCAGGGTTAGTGTCGAAGGATGACCACAAGGTTGCATTGAAAATCATATAGGACGGAGTATACGGCAACGGCCGTTCCTCAATAGTGGGTGGGGCTAAATGTAAATGCCAAGTGCCAATTGCTCGCTTCAGGCCCCCCCGCGTGATCGCTTCCGGGCGCTGGAAGCTTCGCGCGATGCAGGCGCCGCTGGCTTCTTCTTACCTTCCATCTCAGCCAGACTTTGCTTAAGCGCTGACATCAAGTCAACGACCGGGGCGAGTTTCTTTGGTTTTTCAACTTCAGCGATCTTACCGCCCTCCAACTTGGTCTGGATCAGGTTCTTGAGATTGTCCTGGAAGCTGTCGTGATACTTCTCTGGTTCCCATTCGGCTGCCAGCGCCTCAATCAATTGGTGCGCGACTTTGACTTCCGCGTCTTTGAGTTCAACATCGGGCGCGCCGAACCCTTCCAGTTTCCGGACTTCTTCCGCGTAGTACATGGTATGCAACATCATGCCGCCTTCGTGCGGGCGCAGAAAAACCGTGTACTCGCGGTTGTGCATGGTGAGCTGCGCGATGGCAACGTACTCGCTCTCTTCCATCGCCTTAGTGAGCAGGGCGTAAGGTCGGCGTCCAGCCTCATCCGGAACCATGTAATAAGAGGATTCGAAGAACACCGGATCGACTTCGCTGGATTTAACGAATTCCAGAATCTCCATGGTCTTGGCGGTCCTGGGCTCGATCTTCTTGATTTCCTCGGGCTCGACAACAACGTACTCGTCTTTGCGGAACTCATAGCCCTTCACAATCTCGCTGCGCTCCACCACTTTGCCGTCGGCGAGACAAACATATTGCTGCTTCAGGCGGGACAGGTCATCGCGATGCAGCATGTTGAAGGAAATGCCCGAGCTGCGCGCGCCAGAAAACAACTTCACCGGCATTGAAATCAAGCCGAAGGTAAGATAGCCAGACCAAACCGAAGCTGCCATAGTTCACCCTTGTGACTGGGACGCGTATAGAGCCGGGTTGGCTCCACCAGCTAGCGACCGTGAGTCTAAACTACATCCAACCGTTTGATGCACAAAGGTCGCGCCGGTAACCCAGAGTGAAAGCACGATACACTGGGGCCGGACGGGGCGCAACCCCATCCGTTGTAGTATCTGTCCGGGTACCTGCGGTACTGATCCCGATTGGAGCGAGAATCTTACCTGTGTCTGACCTGGCCCGAACCGCAGAGACTCTCGTAGACCTGGGCTCGGCGCGCCCTCTCTGGACCGCCATGGCCGTAACCCTGGCCTTTACCGCCTTGGCTCGCTGGCTGAGAGGGGTGAGTTCTTCGGGCGCTGTGGCCGGGGCCGTGGTCTGTTTTGTGCTCTATGTCGGTGCCGGACCTGGCGCATTTGCCGCTCTGGTTTCCGTCTTTGCTCTGACTTGGATCTCCACTCGCATGGGCTATCAACGGAAGAAGAGGTTGGGCACCGCTGAAAAACGTGACGGCAGGACCGCCTTACAGGTTTTAGCCAATCTTTCGGTGGCTGCGATTTGTGCTGGGTTATTCGCCCTCGCCTCGAAAAATCCCGCTCTGCTGCTGGCCGCATCAGCAGCCCTGTCGGAAGCAGCCGCGGATACAGTCTCAAGCGAGGTAGGTCAGGTTCGAGGCGCAAAGGCACGATTGATCACCACGTGGGAGGAGGTAGCTCCGGGCACGGACGGAGGCTTAAGCTGGGCGGGGACTTTTGCTGGGATCGGAGCCGCCAGCGTGGTAAGTCTGGTATGCGTTTCAGCCGCCATGGTACCGCTCAAGTGGTTGGGCATTTCAATCGCCGCCGCCGTGGCAGGTATGACCGCGGACAGCTTCCTTGGGGCATTGCTGGAACGTCGAAAACTACTGAACAACGACATGGTAAATTTCTTGGGCACGCTGATCGCGGCAGGTGTTGCTTTTCTGCTGGTTTGAATACTCTGCAGAAACGTCCGTCCATTAGTTCATGTACCCCGGTTCCTTGAAGCTTCTTTTCCCGCAACGGAGAATGTAGGGAGCACCTTTGCTGCAACTGCCAGCATCTAAAGACACTGATACTGATGAAGACTCGGACACTCATTGTGGGGTACGTGCTGGCACTGGCGCTTTTCCTTTTCGCGCAGCGTCATCCTGATTCGTCGTCACCGACCGGATTCCGCTCGGTCGTAGATTTGACCCACTCGATCGCCTCTCCGGCAGATGGTTCGTCCGGGAGATCGGCTTATCAAGCTACGACGGTTGCGCGCCTCGAGAGAACCGGATACGTTGCGCAGAACAGTTCGTCACCCCGGCAATTTGAAACCCGCATCGACGCTCCTGCTCGTTTCGCGCGCGGGCTCTGGACGGTTGACCAGATTCCAACCGAGCGCCTGATCGCGTCCCTGGTTGTGCTCGATGTGAGCGCCCAGACAAAGAACCAACCGGATTACCAGATTGGGGTCGAAGACATTGTCAGGTGGGAGCAACTCCACGGCCAGATTCCCTTGGGCTCCATCGTGGTGGCACGCACCGGGTGGGATGCACGCTGGAACTCGCCCAAAAACTATCGCAATGCCGACCTCAAAGGCGTGATGCATTATCCCGGATATTCTCCGGATGCGGCGAGGTTCCTCGTCGAGGGACGCACCGCCCTGGGCATCGGCATCGACACCTTGAGCATTGACCACGGGTCGTCGAAGGACTTCCCCGTGCGCGAGTACACGCTGGCGCATAGTGTCTACCAACTGGAAAACGTCGCCAATCTGGATCGTGTTCCGGTCACGGGTGGAGTGGCCGTTGTCGCTCCGACAAAGCTGGAAAGCGGTTCCTCCGGCCCGGTTCGCATCCTCGCCCTGCTACGCTGAAGAACCTTTGCGAACCTTTGTGTCCTTTGTGGTTCAAGCATTCGCCGGCCGTTACGAAAATTCTTGCGGCTTTCCTCTCGTCGCTTTCATCTGACACTTGTACGCCAATCCCTACCGAGGCCAGCATGAGCGATCCACGTTATCCCATTGGAAAATTCACCTTCAACGCCCCACCCAGCGAAGCACAACGAAACCAATTCATCGATGACATTGAGCGAACTCCGGCAGCACTGCGCTCCGCAATCGCAAATCTTTCCCCGGAGCAGATCGAAACGCCCTACCGTGACGGCGGTTGGACAGTCCGCCAAGTGGTGCACCACGTTCCGGAAAGTCACATGAACGCTTACATTCGATTCAAGCTGGCGCTCACCGAAGACGATCCCACGATCAAACCCTACATGGAAGGCCGCTGGGCGGACACTCCGGAGGTGCACGCAACGCCTCTGGAAGTTTCCCTGGTGATGTTGGACTCATTGCATGACCGGTGGGTGCGACTCCTGCGCTCCCTTCAACCGGGGGATTGGAAACGGACTTTTCGCCATCCAGAAATGGGTCTCATGCCGCTGGAGAGGAATCTCGCGCTCTACTCCTGGCACGGACGGCATCACGTCGCACACATCACGGAATTGCGAAACAGGATGGCGTGGTAAACGTTTCCCAACCTCCGTTTGCCATACAGTCTAGCTTGTCACCCCGAGGGAAGCAGGCCGCAAGAGCGGAGAGTCTACAGCGGCAGGTGCAACCGCCACACCACATAGCCGGCCGCCTCGCGCAGGACCGCCTCCGCGCGCTGCCACGCTGAACGCGGACGCGAATCGGGGCGCGGCGAAACGTATACCTGCATCCCTTCATGCTCCAGCAGTTTGCGGATGCGGAAAACATGATAGGCATCGCTGACCGCGACGCAACTGCGCATATGATTGGCGCGCATGATCACCCCAATCCGCTCGGCGGATTGCGCGGTATCGGCACCCTGGGTTTCCGCAATCAGGCTGGAGTCGGGAATCCCGCGGTGCATCAGGTAGTCGTGGCCGACCCCGCCTTCGTTGTAACGGGGATCCGCAGCCGCTCCGCCGGTAGTGATAACCACCGGCGCGAGACCTCGCTGAAATAAGTCGAAGGCGTGGTCGAGCCGGGCGCGGTACACGGGGGATGGACGGCCGGCATACTCCGCGGCACCGAAGACCACGATGGCATCAGCAGAACTGGAATCCTGGCGCGTAGCCTGGCTCACGATTCCCACGCAGATTGTGGACAGCCAAATGAGCCCTGCCGCTGCAGTTACGAGCCCCTGGCCACAGCAGCCAGTGGCGTCGCGAAGGCCGTTTCGCAGCTGCTTCGGTCATCCTTGTGCGAAGAATTCAGAGATATCCTGAGCCGAGATTGCACCTTCCCGCATGATGCGCCAGCGCGCTTCCTCGTCGGTCAGGTCGACGATGGTCGAAGCCGTTTCGCGCGGCGAAGTGCCCCCGTCCACGATGATCGCGATGCGATCCTGCAACTGATCGCGAACCGCTTCCGCCGTAGTGCACTCCGACTCCCCACTCAGATTCGCCGAGGTCGCGGTAATTGGAATTCCGGCAGCCTGCACCACGGCCAACGGAATTTTGGCGCTGGGTATCCGCAGGGCCACATTGCCGGTGTTGGCGGTCACTTTGAGCGGAAGGCGCGATGCAGCTCTGACAATGATCGTCAACGGCCCCGGCCAGAATCGGCGCGCTAGTTTATAGAACTCGTCAGGCAGCGGCCGAGCTAACTCTTCGGCTTGCTCTTCGCTTTCGATCAGCAGTGACAATGGCTTGTGCCGCGATCGTGACTTAATGTCATACACGCGATCGACCGCGCGGAGGTTAAAGGGGTCGGCGGCCAGCCCGTAAAATGTGTCAGTCGGCATGCCAAGCACTTCACCTGCACGAATCTGGTCCGCTGCATACCGGATGAGCGACGACTCCGGCTTCTCACTGTTTATCTTGACGATTTCCGCGCGCACACGTTTCCTTCCCAACCCATGTTCTGAATCCGCGAAACCTAACATACCACGAGGCAGAAGTGCAAGGGCGACAAACGCGTATGATTTCGCAGGAGGCGTCTTGAAGAAAACGCCCAATCACGACCAGACCACTCATGGCCGCCTGCGACGCATCGAGGGACGCCACAATGCCCTCGTCAAAGAGTTGCGGGGAGCTTTTTCGCACGGCGAACTCACGCCTGACGGTTATTGCGCCATCGAAGGCATGCGCATTCTGGAAGAAGCCATCCGCAGCGGGCTGAAGTTCAAGGCCGTATTCTTCCGCGCCTCCGCCGAGAACCGCGCGGAACGCCTGCTGCCGCAACTCGCCGCGCACGTCGAGACTCTGCTGCTCCCCGATAAACTGTTTGCCAACGCCGTCCCCAGTGAGAGTCCGCAAGGCGTGGCGGCTCTGGTGCGATGCAAAGCGTTCAAGTTGGAAGACGTTCTGGCCAAGTCGCAGGCGGGCCCGTTGTTGGCCATCGCCGGAGTGCAGGACCCCGGAAACCTGGGCACAATCCTGCGCTCTGCGGAGGCCTTCGGGGCCGGAGGCGTGCTGCTCGGAGAAGGCACGGTCAGCCCGTTCAACTCCAAAGTTGTGCGAGCTTCGGCAGGGTCAGTCTTCCGGCTTCCGATCGCGGAGGCTAAGCTGGCGGGTGTTCTTGACCAGATGCGCAAACTTGGCCTGCGCCTCGTCGCCACTTCGTCGCACAAAGGCACGCCCCTCGACCAAGCCACGCTGACTGGACCACTAGCGGTATTCATCGGCAGCGAGGGTGCAGGCCTGCCGCGTGAACTGCTCGCGGAAATGACCGAGACCGTCGCCATCCCGCACTCGCCAACCGTCGAATCCCTGAACGCGGGCGTCGCCGCGAGCATTGTGTTGTATGAAATCGCCCGCCAAGGCGCTCACCACAGAGTCACAGAGTCACAGAGAAATCGATAGCTTGGTTTTCTTGGAAAGGCGGCAATGCCTATCCCGATATGGGACGAGCGTGTTGTGATCTCTTCGATTTCCTCTCCATCTGACATAGTCCTGTGATGAGATGGTCCCGTGAGCAGCGTCCATCCTATTCACGTAGGGGTTCAGGCGCACAAATACGAAGATCGAGACGCCCGGACGAGCCCTATTCTTGGCGCGGCCATCGAGGTCCATCGCTGCCTCGGCCCCGGACTCTTGGAATCGGCATACGAGGAGTGTCTTTGCCACGAACTTTGCCTTCGCGGATTGCACTTTCAGCGGCAGGTGGAACTTCCGGTCGAGTACAAGGGGCTGAAGTTGAGTTGTGGTTACAAGATTGATCTCCTCATACAAGACGAAGTAGTTTTGGAATTGAAAGCCGTAGAAAAACTGCTGCCTATTCACCAAGCCCAACTCCTTACCTACCTGAAACTGGCTCACAAGCGGGTAGGTCTGCTGATCAATTTCAATGTCCCGCTCTTGACCCAAGGGATCATCCGACGGGTTCTGTAACTTCATTTGACCACAGAGCCACAGGGCCACAGAGAGCGCAAAACTCTTGATGTTGTCAGTCTGCCTCTCCGAGGCCGTTATGAAATGCCATTTTTCTCTGTGTCTCTGTGACTCTGTGGTGAAATAGGATGTGAGCCTTTTCCGACAAGCCATCCCGAGCGACAACGACCGAACCCGGCCACTCGCAGACCGCATGCGTCCGCGGACGCTGGATGAGTTTGTGGGGCAGGAGCATCTGGTGGCCTCCGGCAAGCCGCTGCGTACGCAGCTTGAACGCGACGATATTGGCTCGCTCATCTTCTGGGGACCGCCGGGGACGGGCAAAACCACGCTCGCCCAGATCATCGCGCGCATGACCAAGGCAGAATTTATCGAGTTTTCCGCCGTGCTCACCGGCATCAAGGAAATCAAGCAGGTCATGGCGGATGCCGAGCGCGCCCGCCAGTACGGCACCCGCACCATCGTCTTCATCGACGAGATTCATCGCTTCAACAAAGCACAGCAAGACGCGTTCCTGCCGCACGTCGAGAAAGGCAACATCCGCCTGATCGGTGCGACTACCGAAAATCCCTCGTTCGAAATCATTTCTGCGTTGCTGTCGCGCAGCCGCGTCTATGTGCTGAAGCCGCTGACCGAGGAGCAGGTTGTCTTGCTGCTCAAGCGCGCGCTTGCGGATGAAGAGCGCGGGCTGGGAGCGATGAGGCTCCGAGCCTCCGACGCGGTCTTGGCAAAGATCGCATCCTATTCCAGCGGCGACGCGCGCAGCGCCTACAACGTCCTCGAAGTTGCCGCCAGCCTCGCGCGCGGGAACGCGGCCACAGAAGTTGGCGTTGAGATTTCCGACGACATCGTCCACGACGCGCTGCAAAAACGCGTGCTGCGCTACGACAAAGCCGGCGAAGAACACTACAACCTGATTTCCGCTCTGCACAAATCAGTTCGCAACAGCGATCCTGATGCTTCGCTCTACTGGCTGGGCCGAATGCTCGAAGCCGGCGAGGATCCGCTATACATCGCACGACGCGTGGTGCGCATGGCGGTCGAAGACATCGGCCTCGCCGATCCGAATGCGCTGTCGCTTTGCATGGCGGCCCGTGATGCGGTTGACTTCATCGGCATGCCTGAAGGCAATCTCGCGCTGGCACAAGCTGTCGTCTATCTCGCGCTGGCACCCAAGTCGAATGCGCTGTACACCGCCTACGCCGAAGTACAGCGGGACGTGGAACAAACCGCCGCTGAATCCGTTCCGCTGCACCTGCGCAACGCGCCCACGGGATTAATGAAGGGCATGGGATACGGCCAGGGCTATCAATACGCCCACGACGTCGAGGGCAAGATCGCGGACATGCAATGCCTGCCCGACAATCTGTTAGATCGCAGGTATTACCATCCGACCAACGAAGGCATCGAAAGGCGAATCCGCGAGCGCATGGAAGAGATCAAACGCCGCCGGACGCAAGTGGGAAAGGCTGAATCGCCGGATTCGGGACAAAGTTGAGAACTGGCGGCCAACCCGTATCAAAGACTAGCGCGCTCTTTGTAATTCTTCCTTTGTGTACCTTCGTGTCCTTTGTGGTTTATGAGGTTCAAATGCTTGAACCACAAAGGATACGAAGGTGCACGAAGGCAGGCGCTAGGAAGGTGCCGGACCTTCAAAATGAATCGCAAGGCCGCCCAGGAGCATCCTATATAAAGCGCTAAGTACAATTGTTGCTTGTATTTACCATACCTAGGAGAACCGGCCGTGGCAACCATTCCGAGAACCGTGGCAGGGGACCACGCCACCGCGCATCAACTCGCATTCAGTCAAGTGGAAGACCTGCTGAAACTGCAGAGGGCGGCGCAAAAAATCAGCTCGATCCTCGACCTCGATCGACTAATCGATAAAGTCGTAAACGATGTGGCGCGTTCGTTCGGGTGCGTTGAGGCAGATGTCTACTTGCACGACGAAGGGCGCGGTGAACTGGTTCTGGCCTGCGCGCACGGTTGCGCCGGCTGCGACGTCTGCGGTAAGGGCCACAGTCTGAAGATCGGGAAAGAAGGCATGGTCGGCTACGTCGCAGGCACGGGCCAGATGCGCTATGCGCCCGATGTAAGAAAAGATCCGTACTACATCGGATGCCAGGAGTGCACGCTTTCCGAAGTGGCGATTCCGTTGCATGCCGATGGAAAGCTGATTGGAGTGTTCACCGCTTCGCATCCTGAACTGGACGCGTTTCCCTCGGAGCAACTCCGGCTGTTGCAGGCGCTGTGCAGCCACGTCGCAGTCGCGGTTCACAATGCCCGCCGTTTCCAGCAGGAGCGCAGCGAGCGAGAGGAGATGAGCCGCGAAGCCAACGAGGCTCGCAAGATTCAGGAAGCTCTGCTTCCGAGGAGTTCACCCTATATTCCAGGCTTTGCCGTGACCGGACTCTCGACTCCGGCAGGCGCCGTAGGCGGAGACTGGTACGATTTCATTCCTTTCGACGATGGCCGCTGGGGACTGGTGCTGGCCGACGTATCCGGGAAGGGTACCGCGGCGGCTCTGCTGATGTCCGCTACGCGTGGCATGCTTCGCTCTTTGGCGACCGCGTGCTGCCCGAGCGAGGTACTGACCAAGCTCAACCAGTTATTGGTCAACGATTTTCCTTCTGGCCGGTTCGTCACCATGGTTTACGCGATCCTCGACCCTGCCTCCCGGACTCTCAAGTTCGCTAGCGCGGGACACTTGCGACCACTCCTGGTCGAGAACTCCCAGGCGCGTTTTCTAGATACGGAGCGAGGGTTGCCGCTCGGGATCGGACTTGGAGAGTACTCGGAAGCGCAAGTGGAACTGCCAATGGGAGCACGCCTGCTGTTCTACAGTGACGGCATTACCGAGGCAACGGGGCCGGGAGGCGAAGAGTACGGCGCGGAAAGGCTGGAGAAACATTTCCGCGAGAGCGGCGCGTCTGCGGAGAGCATTCTGAAAGATGTGCGCTTGTTCGCCGACGGGGCTGGGCTACACGACGACGCTACTGTTATTCTGGTCAAGGCTTAGTTCGTCGCCGCCACTGCACGGGCGGGGGCGCCCGCGCCACACCTGCTATCCGAAGTGGGCCTTGTGTTCTTTGAGGATGCAACGGTCCATGATCACGAAGATCCCCGCTTTGCGCGCCTTCTCCGCACCTTTTTCGTTGATGACTTCTTCCTGCATCCAGATGGCGGGAATTTTGAGTTCAATGGCCTGATCGACGATTTCTTCCACAAACTCCGAGCGCCGAAACACATTCACGATGTCAATTTTTCCCGGCACATCCAGCAGTGATGCGTAGGCTTTTTCCCCCAGGGATCCATTGATCTTAGGATTTACCGGAATGATGCGGTAACCGTTGGTCTGCATATATGCCGAGACGCCGTGGCTCGGGCGCAGCGGGCTGTTCGAGAGTCCGACGACGGCGATGGTCTTGGACCGCTTCAGCAGATCGGCAATGGGATCAAGATGGGGCGATGAGGACATACAGAAACATTGTAGCGGCGGTAGTCGGGGAATCCAATGGGCTGCCGTTAGTGAAGTTCCTGCCTCATCGAACACCGCGAACGTCCGCGTCTAGGCAAGGCGTGCCAGCAGATTGCTAGTCTTTATCGGTCACTTCCAGTTTCTGACGGAACATTCTCGTCGCCATTTTACGCACTGTGTCCGAGACTTCCTTGTTTCCTGACAGATTTCGAAGATCCGCGGTCAGCAGATGCTTAATTAGTCCGAGGGAAACGTCGATGGGAGTGCGGGGATTGAACGTGAGATTGCGCATGATTGCGTATTGCTTAATAAATCGCCGCTTGAGGGTTATGCCACGAAGCACGGCTTCGAGCACATTCTTCTGATTGGCGAACTTCTCGACTTCGCTGTCGGTAATTTTTGGTGATTCCAACACCGCCAGGGCAACGACCTTGGTCCCGTCGCGAATCAGCAGGGACCGTTCTTCCTTGCTGCCTTTCATTGCCAGTTGAATACGCCCTTTGATGTCCAGCTTGGAGATTTTCTGTAGAGCACTGCCGCGTTGCTCATCGGTGCTGAGGAAAACCTTTTTTATCGGGGCCCTCTTGGCTGCAGTAGCTGCACCGGACGAGGCGCTGGAAGCGACTGCTTCAGCTTTAGATTCGGACGAAAGCACTGCGGCATGGGTTTCGGCCGCGGGCGCAAGTTCCTCCACTCCGCCAATCGCGTGAAACGGCTTGTCCGCATCGGCAGAGATTTCAGCGGTGTGCTCTGCCAGGTATGCGGTAATCAATTCCTCGGGGACTGCGTCGGAGTCGGCATCCGTGCTGGCGATATGACTGGCAATTTCAGCGGGCTCAAGTTCTCGCGCCGCCGGAGCGATTTCCGGGGAAGTTGGTGGTGGAGCCTGGGTATCTACGGTGGGCGCCGGAGCGAAGAAAGAAAGTTTTTCCGTGATGGCCGTTGATTGAGCCGGGATCAAGTGTGGGTTCGTGCTCAGCGAATTCAGGATCTTGTGAGACTGGCTGACGCGCACGCTTTTAACGAAGGTCTCCACCATGTAGCGAGAAGCCGAAGCCGCGAGATCCGCCAGCGAGTCTTCAGGGACGCTGGGATTCTCCAGCAACGCCGGAAGCAAGGAAGGCCGCAGATTGCCAGGCGTGATCATGTAGGCCAGCACTTCCTTCGTGGTACGCGGGTCGGTTGCAGCAGCGCGCGAAGAGGTTTCATCCCATCCGGCCAAAGTAAGGCGGGCACGCTCGGCAAAGATCTTGGTCTGAGTCGCCAGGTACACCAGGATCTCGATCATCTCCTGAGGAGGCACGGAAAGAGCTCCCCGGGCTGCGGTCTGCATTACATGGGAAGATGCCGTCGAGGAGCGTATGACTTCGATCATGCGGGGCATAGATATTCGTTTCCTTAGCTCCGAAAATGCTGGACAGTATAGGATCAGGCAGAAGCAGGCGTTTTTGCCAGAGCTTTCAGGGCGGGTAACGTTACCAAAGGCACGTTGGGGTACAGGCAGGCACGACTATTTCTCCGGGCCTGAAAGGGCTTCCAGTTCGATGACAATGCGCTCCAATTGATCTACCAGTCGGTTGGTCTTCCGGCGTTTGAATTCGTCCACCAAGGCGCGGTAGTACCAGATCGTGCCATCGCGCTTTCCCTGAAACCTCTCCCAGACGGGTTCGCCAAGTTCGCGATGATCCGCAAGGATAGAACGGGCGTTGTGCAGTTTGTCGGCGGCGGAGACCAGGCAAGTGTCCGCGTCGGCAGTTCGCAGATGCTTGAGGTAGTCTTCCTTGCGCTGCCGCCACGGCGGTTTGGGAGTGAGGTCAGTATCGGTGCAGCCATCCACGACATGAGCTACACGCTCGCCAAACTGGTGGCGTATCTCCTGAAGCATGGGAGCACCACCGCAATCTTCGACGACGTCGTGCAAAAGCGCGGCGATGGCCAGATCCTCATCACCTCCAGCTTCGAGCACCAGGCCGGCGACGCTTAAGAGATGTGAAACGTAGGGAATGTCCGTGCCCTTGCGGTGCTGCCCGGCGTGTTTTCGTGTGGCGAGGAGCAACGCCTGTTCAAAGCGCGGGCCTAGCTTCTTGAGCGGTGGTTTACCGGAGTTCATTTGGTGGCCTGCCGTGAAGGACTCATTTGTGGAATCCGTACCGGCGAAACGAGTTTACGGGCGTCCTCTCTCTACGGTCAATTGGCCTTGATCGGCATGCACTTTGGATACTTGGGCGGGCAGTTCGATTGTTGCATCCTGATAGCAGGACTATGGCCGCTCGGCAACGCTGGTTCAGTAACGCGCTACGCGACGGAAGCAACGGTCACCGCCTCTGCATGGTGACCGGTTTCACCTGCGTGCTGCTGGCAACATCAATTCTTGCCGGTTGCGGAGTCTCTTCGGGTTCCTCCGCGGCGAATTCTAATGTTCGGACAATAGTGGTCGCTATCAGCCCCAGCGCCGCGTCGATCACGACTGGAGGCAAGCAACAATTCTCTGCCACAGTTACGGGGACGTCGAATGCCGGGGTCGTATGGTCGGCTACCGGCGGCACAATTTCTTCGACCGGACTTTATACCGCTGGGAGCACAGCCGGAACTTATGCAGTTACGGCCACCAGCGTGGCGGATAATTCGAAGTCAGCACAGGCCAAGGTGACCGTCACCGCGGCCGGAACCGCGTCTTCGATCACGAAAGACGGCATCACCTGGACCTTCAGCCAACCGGTTCCCGTGGGACAGTTTGTGACTGGCGATTACTATGTCGTAGGCCCGGTCACCGTCACCGCCATCGATCCGCCCCCAACCACTTCTTCGCCGTACGAAAATGGATCGGTACTGAATCTGCCGGCGAGCAATGGCAAGAGTGGATTCGATTCGCGACTCAATGATGGTACTGACGAATCTTGGTGGTTCGATGCATCGCTTCGATCGTATCCGCCGATCGCTTTGAAGCCGGGCGACTCGCTCGTTTCCTCTATCAGCCTGGCGCAGATACATTCCCTTCCCGAAGTGATGCGTGCTTCCGACAAGAGCGCGAGTCCGGTGCGGACAATCTCCGTGCTCACCGTTCTTTCGGCGGCGCCTTCCGCGGACGCGTTCCGGCCATCTTATTGCGACAGGAGTCAAACGGAATATCACGCCGGCGCTTTGCAGAGATCGCTTTTGCCCTCCCTCACACCCCCGAATCCCGCGGGTACGCCGACGCTAGCGCAATTCGAGGCTTTGTACCGGCGGCCCTGGATCGACACCAATGCGTTTCTGTTCGATGCGCCGGCTGAATATATGCCCAGCTACGGGCAGCATATCGCCTTTGCTGATTCGTACGCATCGCTGCTATTGATGTTGAATTTCTCCGCCGCACAGAAAGTTAATCTGACGAATTACTTTGTGCAGTATGGGATTGATCTTTACGGCTGCCTGCAGGCCGGTTATGGATGGCCGGCGTTCGGCGGACATCGCAGTGGTAGAAAACTGCCAATTGTCATGGCTGGTGTTCTGTTGAATGACGAAGGAATGAAAAACGCCTCGGCGACCTATCCCGACCAGTTTGGCGAAGATATGCAGACCGTTTACATTACCCAGATCCCCGGAAACTTCACGCAAGCCTGGCAGGGAGCGACCGTGATTTATGGTGGCCACTACGGGGTGAAAACCGATGGCACGCCGGTCAGCGCTGGGTTATATGGGCCTTACGAGCAACTGCAACCCGCGAACTGGCCGCTGATCAATGGGAACGAGCAGTTAGGGGAAGCGTATCGGCGCTGTTGTACCTCGGTCTCGTGGGTGGGCGAGGCGCTCGCCATTCATCTCATGCACTCCGAGAACGTGTGGAATTATCCTGCGTTCTTCGATTACGTCGATCGCTGGATGACCGAAGACGATGCCCAAGCAGTCGCGGATATCAAGGCGCAGAGTGGATTTGATTACAGCGCGAACTGGGATCGCCAAGGTCAGACCCGATTCTGGCTGCAAGGGGAATTCCCACAATACACATTCATTGATGATATGTGGAATGCTTACCGGTAGTCCCGCCGAGCTTGCCTCAACTGGACAGCCGGTGGCGGCTGTCCCCACGTGATTTCTAGGCTTGTTTTTCTCCTCGGCGCATTTGCAGATACGCGCGGATGAAGGGTTGCAGGTCGCCATCGATGACGCGGTCCACGTCGCCAACTTCCATTTTTGTGCGATGGTCTTTGATCAGACGATAGGGTTGCAGGACGTAGGAACGAATCTGCGAGCCGAAGTCGATGTCGAGTTTTGAGTCTTCAATCTTCTTCGTGGCGGCGCGCTTCTTTTCCAGTTCGTTCTCGTAGAGCTTGGAGCGGAGCATGCTCATGGCGCGATCTTTGTTCTTGTGCTGCGAGCGCTCATTCTGGCAGGCGGCGACAAGCCCGGTCGGGATATGCGTGATGCGCACGGCGGAATCGGTAGTATTGACGTGCTGTCCACCTTTGCCGCTGGAGCGGTACGTATCAATCCGCAAGTCTTCGGGCTTGATAACGATTTCGATACTGTCATCGATTTCCGGAGAGACGTAGACGCTGGAGAAAGACGTGTGGCGGCGTTTGGCTTGATCGAATGGCGAAATTCGCACCAGTCGGTGCACCCCGATTTCGCTGGTCAGCAGGCCAAAAGCATATTCTCCGTTGACCGCAAACGTTGCTGACTTGAGTCCCGCTTCTTCACCAGGCTGGTAGTCATAGAGCACCGTCTCGAATCCCTGGCGTTCGGCCCATCTCAAATACATACGCAGCAGCATGTCAGCCCAATCCTGCGATTCCGTGCCGCCGGCGCCCGGATGGATCGTCACGATCGCATTGCGAGCATCGTTCTCGCCGGAGAGCAGAGTCTCCGTCTCCAGGCGGTCGACCAACTGGCGGAGAGAATCGATTTCGCGGCGCAGGTCGGCATCGACGCTTTCGCCTTCCCGGGCGAGGTCAAAGTAGGCGGAAATATCATCGCTGTGGCGGATCAGGGCAGCTTCGTTTCCCAACATGTCTTCCAGGCGCTTTTTCTCGCGCATGACTTGCTGGGACTTTTGTGGATTCGACCACAGATTCGGGTCGGAGGCTTGCTTTTCGATCTCGGTCAGCCGTTGCCGCAGATTACCTGCGTCAAAGATACTCCCGAAGTTCGCGGACTTTATCTTTCAGGGGTGTATATTCTTTTTCGAAATCTTCGACCATCATGTTGTCCTCTTGAAATTGTCGCGGGAGACGCTGCTTGCTATGTCTCGTTTCGCTTGCGAAACAACAACTGTTTGAGCAGGGCGACTACTGAAATTATCGCACACAGGTAGGCGAACCAGTCTCCGTGGCGGGTATAGAACGTGGTTGCGCTCGTCAGCGCGTAAGGGGCCCGCAGCACGGTGCGCGTCTTGCGAGGCGCGCTGGTCACGATTCGTCCGTAGGGGTCAATCGAGGCAGTCACGCCGGTATTCGTGTCAAGCAGTAGCCAGCGGTTATTTTCGACGGCACGCATGCGGGACTGCTTGAGATGCTGGGCGTAGGCTCCGCTGTCGCCATACCAGCCATCGTTCGAGATGTTCACCAACACCTGCGCCCCGTTGTTGGCGAATTGACGGATTTCATCGGGGAAGATGGATTCGTAGCAGATGAACGTACCCAGCCTACCGCCAGCGTCGAGGGGCAAACGAGACGTACCTCGCGAAAAGTCGCCTACTTCTTTG
>CAWBHD010000004.1:0-331453 GCA_963788605.1 uncultured Acidobacteriota bacterium
TTATGTATACCTTCGGTTCGGTTGGTCTTGCTAAAAGCGTGCAGGTCAGCTTTCCGGCCGTGGTATCGATTACCGCGGTCATTTTGCCCGAGGCTGCCGCTGGCTTGGCCTGGGACCATAACGTCAGTGACGACAGAAGAATGACCGAAACGAGGATCAAGCACTTGCGCATGAGTGGCTCCTTGAGTTTGGTAAGTCCGGAATCTTTGAATTGTACGACAGTGGCACCAATATTTACTTGTCAGACTGGGTTCTTTGGGCAGTCGCAAAGCGGCGCAGTGTTCACCTCCGCCGCACATCGCTTCCGAAAGATCTTAGGGTGCGAATGGAAACAGGCTGCGGAAAAACTCCGCTTTTGGGTGGTGCAGCGCTTCCAGCGCTGCGTTAACCCATCTCGAATGATAAGGGGTTTCAGTCAGGCGTGACAAGGATCTGTTTTTCGCAGAACTCTGCTCAGGATCACAATTGAACGAGGCGCATGTAGAGGGGGAACTACGGTTGCGGGTCGCTGCTGGTAGAAGGGTCGGCGGCGCCATGAATTGGTCGGCTTCCGCTTCATCCTGGGGTTCGCCTGCCAGCGTCTTCGAGTCGCGCCAGTCACGCGTAGCGGCCGGAGACTGCCACGTGGAACACCCACTGGTGGCGTTCTTCTTCGGGTTCGACCAAGCCCTGATTCTTAAGTGGGAGCATGTAGTCCTCCATCCACTTGCACCTGTTGCCGCGGTCATGCCCCGGCGTTGGATGTCCACGGTGATGCCAGCCAGGTGAGACGACGCGGTTTCGCCCTTTTCCGGCGCGGCGTTGCGGTTGTGCCGGCGCAGCTTCTTCTGCACCTGTACGGTTCGCACCGCCGAGTTGACCTGGATCTGGCCGTGGAACTGTTTGTAGTATGCGCTCGCTAAGGTCGTCAAGAAAATCGCGCGTCCAGGGACGGCAATAGCGGCGATCCGGATCAAGCCGCGGATCGAAGCGCAATGTTTCCCCGGCAACAATCGGAACCAGATCCTCGCTGGCGATCAGATCCTCGAGTTCAGCGTCGTTCTGGATGCGCGGCAGTTCCAGACGGTCTATCTCTTCGTTCTGACGCAGCAGTGAATCGCGCGAAGGCCGGAACATCGGATTCCAGAGGACCCGGCGGGTATGAACCCGGCGTTTGCTGGCGCGGTGGTGGCTGGGAACGTACTGATGCAGCCCAAAAGCCTGGCCGCACACGGCAACCGCCATAACCGCCAACAGCAAAGCTCGCTCTGTTTTACCCTTTACCAAGTGGCCTCAACTCCTCAAATACGATAACGCCCACGCAGGCGGTTATTTTAAATGACCGACCTCGTCTGGCAAGCTGGCTTTCGGCTGCGAGGTTACCAAAGAGTATCCAGCCCAGATTACCGCTGATTACTCTCGCTCGCCCGTTATGCCCGCTACCTCAGGATGGCTGCAGGTTACAGGCCGTTCCCCGGTCCACGTCGCCCGATCTATGTGCCTAAGAAACAAGCGATTGCACGCTTGCCGCCCTGAAACTGAGTGCGGACTATACCATCGTTTGACTGGGTTGGGACAGAAAACGTCATCAATGGGCATTTTGGCCCATTTCTGTCACTTCCGGAAGAGGTCGCCGATCGCCTGTTTCATGACTTCGCCACCGACCTCGGAAATGGAGCGGGTCAGCGGGATGTCCTTGGGACAGACTTCGACGCAGTTCTGGGCATAGCCGCATTCCTGGATGCCGCCATCGCCCATCAGGGCGGGCAGGCGCTCGCGTTTCAGCGCCGCGCCCGGTGGGATGGGTGTTGAACAAGGCGCACCTGGGAGATGGTCGCCGCGCCCACAAAGCCGGTGTACTCGTTGAACTGCGGACAGGCCTCCATGCAGCAGCAGCACGAGATGCAGCGCGAAAGGGGATAGGCCGCCTCCTGCTCCTCGGGCGTCATGCGCGGGCCGGAGCCCAGGTCGTAGGTGCCGTCGATCGGAACCCAGGCCTTCACCGCTTTCAGGTTTTCGAACAGAACGCTGCGGTCAACCGCCAGATCGCGGACCACGGGAAACTTGGAGAACGGCTCCAGCCGGATCGGTTGGTCGAGTTGGTCGATCAGCGCGGAGCAGGCCATGCGGGCGCGGCCGTTGATGCAGCATGGCGCACGAGCCGCAGACTTCCTCCAGGCAATTGGAGTCGTAGGTGATGGGCGTGGTCGGCTTGCCGTCACGCGTGACCGGGTTGGCGCGATCTCCATCAGGACGGAGATCACGTTCATTCCGGCTTGTAGGGCAGTTCGAACTCTTCCCAGTGCGGTTGGGCTGGGGATTGTCCTGGCGCTTGATCTTAATAATGACGGTCTTTTGTTGCCATTGCTTTCAGACCCTTGTCTTCTGAGCGCAGTGAAGAATCTCTGTACTCTGCGGACGCCATCAGAATGCAGCAAATCCTTCGCCTCGCTCAGTGCGTCACTGTCGGATCAACGCCATTACTTTGCCACGTCAGTACTTCCTCGCACGCGGCGGAATCAGCGAAATATCCACCGGCTCGAACTCAAACTTCGGCTCGTCCGCATCCGGCGCGAAGTATGCCTTCGTCGTCTTCAGCCAGTTCTTGTCGTCGCGCTCCGGGAAGTCCGGCTTGTAGTGCGCCCCGCGCGATTCGTCGCGCATCGCCGCGCCCTGCGCGATCACGCGCGCCAGTTGCAGCATGTTGTAAAGCTGGCGCGCGAACACCACGCTGGTGTTGGCCCACTGCGATCGGTCGCTCAGGTTGATGTGCCGGAATCGCTCCAGCAACTCCACCAGCTTGACGTCGGTTTCCTGCAGGTTCTTGTTGTAGCGGATGACGGTGCAGTTGCGCGTCATCATGTCGCCCAGTTCGCGCCACAGCCGGAACGGGTTCTCCTTGCCGTCCGACTGTCATGAGCATGGCATTGTTTTCTTCCTGCCGCTTGCGTTCCGCGTCGAAGTACGCCGTTGCCGGCCGCAGCCTTCTGCGTTGCACGCGTACTGCACGGCCGCTGGCCCGGCGATGAATCCGCCAAAGATGCACGACACCAGCGAATTCGCGCCCAGCCGGTTGGCGCCGTGGTACTGATATTCGCATTCGCCCGCCGCATAAGATCCCCGGAATGTTGGTTGCCTGATTGAAATCCACCCACAGGCCGCCCATGGTGTAGTGCATGCCGGGGAAAATCTTCATGGGGACGTTGCGCGGGTCGTCGCCCACGAACTTCTCGTAAATTTCGAGGATGCCTTCCAGCTTGCGATCCAGAATCTTGCGGTCGATGTGGGTCAGGTCGAGGTAGACCATCGGCTTGCCGTCGATGCCCAGGTTGTGCTCGTAGACCACCTTGAAAATCGCGCGGGTGGCGACATCGCGCGGCACCAGGTTGCCGTACTTGGGATACCACTCTTCGAGGAAGTACCAGCGCTCGGTTTCCGGGATGCGACTAGCGGATCGCGCTTGTCGCCCGGCGTCTTCGGCACCCAGACGCGTCCGCCTTCGCCGCGCGCCGATTCCGACATCAGGCGCAGCTTGTCTTCGCCGGGAATGGAGGTGGGATGAACCTGGATGAACTCGCCGTTGGCGTAGAAGCAGCCCTGCTGATAGAGCGCCGACTGCGCCGAGCCGGTGCAGACCACGGAGTTGGTGGACTTGCCGAAGATCGCGCCGATGCCGCCGGTTGCGATAATGATCGCGTCGGCCGGGAACGTCCGCACCTCCATGGAGCGCAGATCCATGGCGCAGATGCCGCGGCAGACTTTGTTCGAATCGAGCACGGCCGAGAGGAATTCCCAGTGCTCGATACTTCTTGACTTTGCCTTCGGACTCGTAGCGGCGCACCTGCTCATCGAGCGCGTAGAGAAGTTGCTGCCCGGTGGTGGCGCCGGCGAAGGCGGTGCGGTTGTAAAGCGTCCCGCCAAAGCGGCGGAAATCGAGCAGGCCTTCGGGCGTGCGGTTGAAAGGAACGCCCATGCGGTCGAGCAGGTCGATGATGCCGGGCGCGGCGTCGCACATGGCTTTTACGGGGGGCTGGTTGGCCAGGAAGTCGCCGCCGTAGATCGTGTCATCGAAGTGCTTCCAGGTGGAGTCGCCTTCGCCCTTCAGGTTCTTGGCCGCGTTGATGCCGCCCTGTGCGCAGACGGAATGGGAGCGCTTTACCGGGACAATGGAGAACAGATCCACTTGGCCGCCCATCTCGGCGATCTTGATGACGGCGGAAAGACCCGCCAGGCCGCCGCCGATAACGATAATTTTCGGATTCGCTGCCATGTTCGAATACCGCTTTCCCTAAACTTTATTTCGCTGCGCCCGGTCCCGATTCAACCAGACTTGCGCCCGCAGGATCGATGGATTGCTGCGCTTGCGACCGGAACGATGTCAGGCTCGCCAGACCCGCGCTCGCCAGCGCAAAGAAAAACACCAGACACAGAACCAGGAATCGCTTTCTCGCCTTCTCGCCTGACATGATGCCCCACTTCGCGCAAAACAGCCAGATGCCGTAGGCGAAGTGCCACGAAGCCGCAATCAGTCCTGCAACATAGAACAAGAACAAGGACGTATGAAATACTTCGATCTGTACTTTGCCGAAGGAAGCTCCGGGAAACTCGTGCAGATCAATGCCGGTGAATCGCATCGTCCAGGTGTGCCAGAGAATGTAAGCAAACGCGATTCCACCGGTCCAACGCTGCGCCGTGTACATCCAGTTGCCGGTCCACGGATATTCGCCGACGTTAGTTTCGCCGCGATACCAGATGTAGAAGCCATAGAGCGCGTGAAACAGAATCGGCAGCCAGATGCCAAACAACTCCAGCACCGGAACCAACGGAAGACTGGCCAGAAAGCGGACTTGGCGCGCGTACGCGGCCGGACCGCCGATTGCCGACGCGTTCGATATCAGAATGTGCTCGAACAGGAACGCGCCGACCGGAATGATCCCGGTGAGCGAGTGCAGGCGGCGCAACACGAAACGAATATCCCTGGCCGGCTCGCAGCGGGGCCACGCCACCTTTGACCGGCATCGGAGCTGCAGGACTGGCGGTTGCTGCCACAGAACGCTCCTTATCACTTCGAGTATGAGAACGGAACCTTTTATTATCTTGTCGCGGGAGAACGGAAGTCAAGGAAGGTTGGAATGAAGAGGATTGGAATCGTCGGGGGAATTGGGCCGGAGTCAACGATTGAGTATTACCGTGCGGTCGTTTCCTCGTACCGGGAACGGGTTCCGGACGGAAGCTATCCCTCGATCATCATCAACAGCATCGACTTGACGCGGCTGCTGGAACTGGTTACGGCCAACGATCCCGCCAAGCTGACCGAGTTCCTGGCCGGTGAAATCGAGAGATTGGCGCGGGCAGGCGCAGAGGTCGGTCTTGTGGCGGCCAATACGCCTCACATCGTGTTTGATGACGTCCGTCGCCAGTCGTCGATCCCGCTCGTCAGCATTGTTGAGGCAACGCGCGAAGCAGCGAAGACTCTGGGGCTGAAAAGGCTGGGCTTGTTTGGCGCCAGTTACACCGTGCGGGCGCGATTCTATCCTGACGTTTGCGCTAAAGCAGGGATCGCGATTGTTGTTCCTGATGAGGACGATCAGGCTTTCATTCATGGCATTTACTTCAACGAACTGGTGAAAGGGATCGTTCTGCCGGAAACACGCGAGCGACTGCTTGCCATCGTGGATCGAATGAAGCAGCGCGACAGCATCCAAGGGCTGATTCTCGGAGGCACAGAACTGTCGTTGATCTTGCGCGATGCGACTGCTCGCGACATTCCAGTTCTCGATACGACCAGGATTCACGCCAAAGCGATAGTTGCCGAGGCGCTTTCGTAGAAAGTTGTCATCCTGAGCGAAGTGGTCGTTCGCAAAGCGAACGACCACGCAGTCGAAGGATCCCTACCAGATGAGGTGGCGCGTGTGCCTCAGGGAGTTCTTAGCGAGCCAGAAGCACTGCAGAGATGCTTCGACTCCGTAGCTTAGGATGACACGAGTGTTGCTTTGTACCAGGCCAGGAACTTGCGGAAGGCTGCGCCGCGATGGCTATATTGCGCTTTTTCTTCCGGAGTCAACTCGGCGAAGGCTTTTTCGATCTGCGGGAAATAGAATAAGGGATCGTATCCAAATCCATTCGTTCCGCGAGGGTGGGTCAGGATCGAGCCTTCGGCCTCGCCGCGAAACGTCTCCAAGGTTTTTCCATCGCGAGCGGCTGCAATCACGCAGACGAAGCGGGCGCTGCGCTTGTCAGATGGCACGCGTTTCAATTCCCGCAGCAGGCGTGCGTTGTTGGCTTCATCGTCAGTGTTGTTGTCCGCCAGATGCGGCGCGTCGGCGGCGTAGCGCGCGGAGTGGACTCCGGGAGCACCCTTGAGCGCGTCCACCTCAATGCCAGAATCATCCGCCAGAACAATCTCACCGGGAACTTCGCGGCTGTAAGCCTTCGCTTTTTTTCGTGCGTTCTCCTCGAACGTCAGACCGTCTTCAACCACTGCGGGCAGGGAAGCGAAATTTGGAATAGATGCGATCTCGATGCCGAGAGGCGCGGCCGCTCCGGCGAAGTCACGCAGCTTGCCTGCATTCGAGGTCGCGATGAGAATCCGATTCATTGCCTGCCTGCAATCGTCTGTGGAAATGCGCGGGTGATTTCACGGGAAATTAACTTGGCTGAAATCATGCTGAAGCCGGCGCTCGCTAAACTGAGATCATTCGAGGTGGAATAACCCGGCACTCAGAGGTCTGCGCGAGAGACGGCGCGCGGGCCTCTCGGTGTTTTAGGGCGAACTCAAGGTTAACCGCCGGTTTCGGGAATTTACCAGTCAGTACCGGTACCCCCCCTCCCCCCTGGTCTACTGGAATGATGGGGTTAGCGCCGGACTACCGCCAAAATCCTAGAGGAATAAGGACTTACACGCAAAATATGCTGGAATAAGGAGTTAGTGGCTGCTACCTACGGAACCGAAACCGATTTGTCAAAGAGCTAATGCTTCAACACTTACAATATCTAAGCGGCAAGGCGAAGTAAAGGGTGAAGTTGGATTTATTGCTCCTTGACCAGCGGGAACTGGCCCACGTTTCTCCACAGATGACGGGGTACCCGGTGTTGTCTGATGTTATCAGCGGAGACAGGCTGAATGTCTAAGCTGAAGTGACTTCTTCCGAGCTGCGTTGCTGGCGGAGTTTCTGCAGGAATTCGTCTTGAGTCAAGGCCTCGTGGTTGCGCAGCAATTCGAGCAGCGGGTCTTCGAGTTCTTCCCGGGGTGGCGCGTCGGGTTGGTCGTAGTCGTCGCCGGCGGCCAGGATCCGCGGAGTGATCAGTAATGCCGGAGACGTTCCGGGACGGCTGGTCAAGAATCCAATAAACCTTGCTACGTGGGCACGCTCTTCCGTAGTGCGCGAGGCGAACTCGATGCCCATGCCGAATCCGGGATGCATTACTCGCACCATGCCTTCCGCCTGGACTTCCATGTCTTCGGCGTTCAGGCAGAGCGTAATGCCGGAGCGCTCAGGAAATGGCGATTCGGTTTCGACGTAGCATCCGCCGAGACTGAGATCGGTTAATTTGCACTGCGACACCGGCTCGGGATCGGGTGGCGGAATTTCGGGCGCGTTGGCCGCTACCCAGGCTTTCAGCGTATTGCGAAGCGGTTCGGGAAGATCGACGAAACGGACTCCGGCTTGTCCGTTAGGACTGGCCCAGGCGATTTGACCGCTGGCCTGAATTTCCGTGTTGGAGTCTGGAAGACTGAAGCGCGCGCTAATGGTGGCGCCGGGCACAGCGGCTGGGCGGCCAGCACGTCCATGCCATCTTCGCTGAGATCGAGAAGGATGCCTTCGAGTTCGGGCCCGTTCTCGACTTGCAGCTGTATCGGAACTTGCACGGGAACTCGGAACGAGCGGCGGCGCTCCCGCTTGATCAGGGCAGTAGCGGCGCGCAGGCCGGCTTCGGCCTGCTCGGTAGAAAAGGGTTTGTAGAGAACGAAATTGGCGCCGTCTCCGAACACGTTGCGCACTTTCGTCTTGTCGCTCAACAGCGCGACGGTGACGCTCTTGACGCCTGAAGTTGACTGAGTGGCGTTCTGCAGTACCAGGGAGGCGCTATGCGGATCGTCGAAGTCTACGATGACGGAATCAAATTTCTCTTCGGTAAGGCGAACCATGGCTTCGGGATATCCGCAGGACGCCATAGCCACACCACAGCGGGCGAGGACCGGTGATAGGACCGCGGCGGCCTCTTCATCCTTCGAAACCAATAGTGCGTGAAACGTCATATGCTCAATGGCGAGTGGACTTCCCGCGGGCTAAGGCCAGCGCGGAGCCACGCCGCGGGGCTTGGCAGGGGCAGCCGAATGACTGGCAGCAGCCGACGCGGCCTTCGCCGTGGCGGGCTGCTCGTCTACCTCGGTCAAGACCGCAGCATCGTCATCCTCGATTTCAGCCAGCAGAGGAGCCACTTCACGCAGCTTTTCCGCTGCCTGCTGCAGCATTTCAATCTGCTTGCTCAACTGCGCGTACCGCGCCTGTTTCCGCCGCAGAACCTCATGAATGTCCTTCATACAACCCCCTACTGCGAATCTAAGGAGGTGGTAAGCAATCGTCAATCGCTATACCCCCTGGACAGATTACGGCGGTAACCAGCGACCGGCCGGGCGACGGCTTTAATCCGATCCCGGAAATGGTTGAAGGCGCGACGTTTGGCAGGACGAGAGGCAGACGCAGCCCGGCGCGGCGAGGTCATAGCCATTTCGTGCCAAGCGGTGGCACCAACGTGGGATTTACTTCGAGGGGGAGAAGACTTACTTTGTCATTGAGCAGTTCTGGGGGAGGGCTGTTCGGGCGTCCCACGACTCGAAAGAGTTGCGGGGCGCTTCTTAATTTTGCGGGGCTTTCCTCCGGGATGCGAACTCATACGCAATTCCCCAGGCAGGCTGTTTTGCTTGATTCGACTTTTCCCACAACCTTGCGAGGAGAAGCTCTTAATACTCTTTACATCTACGCTGGTTGAGGTATTATCTCGACCAACCAACCAGTCTGCGGTCTGAGGCTCGATGCGTCTGATGCCTCTGGCGCCGCGGATGCAGGTCTGCTAGCGAGGGGGGAGCGGCCTACCGGTTGAAAAATCGGACCAGGAGAAGTCTATGCGGCCCCGTACCGTGCGCCTTTGCGGATTGGTGTCCCTCTGCGTTTTCATTTTCTTCCTCACTGCCACGGCGGCAGCCGGGCAAGGGCAGCAGCCCAGTTCGGTGCAGCCTCGGATTGTGCAACCGCTGGACGAAGCCAAGCTCACCGTGCTGACGGGCAATACTCATCGCCTGGCGCGACCGCAATTCGATCAGGGTGTTGCGCCGCCTGATTTGCCGATGGAGCGGATGCTGCTCGTGCTCAAGCGCAGCCCTGAGCAGCAGAGCGGCTTGCACAAACTGCTCGATGATCAGCAGGACAGGGCGTCACCTGACTATCACAAGTGGCTTACGCCGGAGAAGTTCGGAAAACAGTTTGGGCCGGCGGACCAGGATATCCAGATCGTGACCGCATGGCTGCTGTCCCATGGATTTCGCATCGGATCGGTCGCCAAGGGTAGGAACATGATCGAGTTCTCTGGCACGGTGGCCCAGGTTCAGGAGGCGCTGCATACTTCGATTCACAAGTACTTGGTGGACGGAAAAGAACACTGGGCGAATTCGAGTGACCCGCAGATTCCAACCGCTTTGACGCCAGTGGTGGCGGGTGTGCACACGCTGCACAATTTCCTGAAGCAGCCGCTGATCCACTTTTCGGAAGAAAAGGTGGCGGCGAAATATGTGCCGGGGAAGCGACCAGAGGTTAATTTTTCGAATGGTGTACACGGGCTGGGGCCGGCGGACTATGCGACGATTTACAACATCAATCCGCTGTATTCGGCGGGAATCAACGGCATGAATGTCAGCATCAGCGTGGTGGCGCGCAGCAACCTCTACCAAGGTGGTCAGGATGTGGCCAATTTTGACAACGTGTTCGGATGTTGCGCTGTTTCTCCAGGGGTGGTCCTGAACGGGCCCGACCCGGGCTATTTAGGTGGTGGAGAGGGATTCGAGGCTACCCTGGACGCAACTTGGCCAAATGCGATCGCCCCGTGGGCAAGTGTTAATTTTGTGGTTTCGGCGACGACGAACACGACCGATGGCGTGGATCTCTCCGAACTTTACATCATTGACAATAATCTTTCGGACATCATGACAGAGAGCTTCGGGAGTTGCGAAGCAGCTTTCAACACCACCGAGGCTCAAGGCGTCGCAACCTTGGCAGAGCAGGCCGCCGCTCAGGGCATCACCTATATGGTTTCAACTGGCGATGCTGGAGCCGAGGGCTGCGACAACCCGAACAGCGAAACAGTGGCTAGTGGTCCGGTGTCTGTCAATCTCTTGGCGTCCACGCCGTATACGGTTGCGGTCGGCGGCACCATGTTTAATGAGAACGGGCAGACCAAGTACTGGAGCCCGACGGAGGGTCAGGGATTCGAATCCGCGGTTTCGTATATTCCGGAAAATGTCTGGAATGAGAGCTGCACGGCCACTCAATGCGGACAGAGCGCGGGCATCTGGGCGGGCAGCGGCGGTTTCAGTACGTTTTTCCCCAAGCCATCGTGGCAATCGGGCGTGGCTGGAATCCCCAAGGACGGTGCCCGGGATATCCCTGACGTTTCTCTGACCGCTGCTGGGCATGACCCTTATTTGTTGTGTCTCGAAGGTTCCTGCGTGCCCGATTCGAATGGGAACTTCTTTTTGTATTTTGTCAGCGGGACCTCAGCTTCCGCGCCTTCCTTTGCCGGAATTATGGCATTGGTGGATCAGAAAATGCATGATCTCAATTCCGAAGTGCGCCAGGGGCAGGCAGATTACGTTCTCTATAAGCTTGCAGCGACTGAAAACCTTTCCCAATGCAATGCTTCGAATACTTCTGGTTTACCCGCGAGCAGTTGCATCTTCAACGATGTGACCAAAGGGAATAACGCGGTTCCGGGTGAAGTGAACTATGGTAAGTCAAACGCGCAATACCAGAGCACGGTAGGCTATGACTTGGCCACGGGTCTTGGTTCGGTGAACGTCACAAATCTCGTAACCAAGTGGGGCGCGACCACCTTCCGGCCGACTAATACGACGTTGAGTATCAGCCCTACCACCTTCACCCACGGCCAAGCGGTTAATGTCGACATTACAGTGGCGCCCCAGAGTGGTACTGGGACACCTACGGGTGAAGTAGCGCTGATTGCCGGCATACCGCCAATTGGCGTACCTCTTTCTTCGCACACACTAGTCGGAGGGACCCTCTCCGTGTCCACAAATGAGCTGCCCGGCGGAAATTATCCGGCGGTGGCCGACTACGCGGGAGACGGGACTTATGCCCCCAGTGTTTCTCTTGGTTTTGGTCCATTCACTGTCAACCCGGAACCAAGTACAACCGTCGTGACCGCGCTCGGCTATCCCGATCAGAATGGCAATTTTCCTATCTTCACGTCGGGGCCGTACGGCACGTTTGTCTATCTGCGGGCAGACGTGAAAGGCCAATCGGGATTCGGGAAACCGACAGGAAGCATAAATTTCACGGATCCAGTCGTGAATATTCCCGGTAATCCCTACAACCTCAACAGCCAGGGCAACACCGCGCCGCCAAATGGATTATTCAATATTCCTGCTGGCACTCGTTCCATCGTGGCCAACTACGGAGGAGATTCCAGCTTTAATGCCAGTTTTTCAGGACCGGTGAATTTCACCATCACGCCGGCAGCCACAACAACCACGGCCACTGCCTTGGGAACGGCTCTTACCGCAACCGTTACTACCAAAAGCGGAGGTGACGGACCCGGCGGAACAGTTACTTTCTATGCGGACGGTACCCAGGCTGGAAGCCCGGTGCCGGTTACGAGTTCGGCCGGTGT
Source organism: uncultured Acidobacteriota bacterium (assembly GCA_963788605.1). Classification (GTDB taxonomy): domain Bacteria; phylum Acidobacteriota; class Terriglobia; order Terriglobales; family Acidobacteriaceae; genus JABDBE01. The sequence continues at coordinate 11,884 of CAWBHD010000004.1, forward strand.
TATCAACCCTCTCGGCGATGTAGTGTCTCGACCTGCCTTCGCGACGGCCACAATGACCCTCTCTTCGACGCCGAAGACTTCATTCAAGGCGGTTTACAGCGGTGACGCCAACTACGTAGCATCAAGCTCTTCAGCGGTGGCTGACTTCACCTTGACCGAGAGCGCAGCCTCGGTGACTGTGCCCAGTCAAGGCGCGTCGGGAACTTTGACTCTGACGGTCACCGCCATGAATGGCTTCGTGGGAGCGATGCAATTCACCGGCGCATCTTGTAGCGGCCTGCCGTCGGAAAGCGCGTGCAGCTTCAGTCCGGCTTCTCTCACGGGAAGCGGGACGACAACCCTCACCATCACGACCAAGGCTCCGGCGACCGCAATGTTAAGACGGGAGAATCGGCAGAATCCGGAATGGTGGGCTGCGACCAGCGGACTGGCCCTGGCAGGCGTGCTGCTTCTGGGAGTTCCATCCAAGCGGCGTCGTGCGAGTATGCTGCTTTCGTTGATAATCGCTGCAATCCTTATTCTTCCTGGTTGCGGAGGGGGGAGCGGCGGCAGCAGCAAGCCAGTTCCTGATCCGGGAACTCCGTTCGGAAAATCTACCGTCGTGGTGAAGGCCACAAGTGGCGCACTCAGCCACACCGTGAGCTTTACCTTTACCGTGCAATAGAGATTCGCTGATGGAGGCTGCCCAGTGATTTTTCCGCGAACGCCGAGACGCTCCCAATGATGCGCCTCGGCGGGGCAACGCTTCTCAGGATGTACAATCCGCATTACCAAAAAGCTGCGGTCGGACTTTGTGTGCTGCTTACGGAGCCTAAAGTTTGAAGCTCAAAAATTTCTGTGTTCTATCGCTCCTAACTCTTGGAGCGTTGCTGGTCCATGGCTACCATCCCTGGGCCGAGGACGCGGAGATTTATGTTCCCGGCGTGCAGAAGATTCTGCATCCGGAACTGTTTCCGTTTAACGCGCAATTCTTCGAATCGCACGCTCACCTGACGTTTTTCCCAAACTTCATTGCAGCGTCGGTAAAGTTCAGCCACTTGCCCCTGGATGCCGTGCTGCTGTTCTGGCAAGTGACTTCCATCTTTCTGCTGCTGCTGGCTTGCTGGCAGTTGAGTGAGAAATGCTTTGCCGATCGGAACGCTCAGTGGGCTAGCGTTGCTCTGGTCGCGGCACTGCTGACTTTGCCGGTGGCAGGAACCGCTCTCTACATCATGGATGAGTACGTCAACCCGCGAAACCTTACCGCCTTCGCCGGGATCTTCGCCATCACAAAATTCATAGACCGAAAATATTTTCAGGCGGCGGCATTTCTAGTGTTTGCGGCAGCCATTCATCCACTGATGTCGGCATTTGCGATGTCGTATTGTGCGATGCTGGTGTGTGTCAAGGGATTCGATCGACGAGTTGCCGTTCTCGGACTGCTGGTTCCGTTCGGCTTATCTTTCGCTCCACCTTCGCAGGCCTACCATCAAGTGGCGCTTTCGCATTCCTATTTCTATCTGCTGCAGTGGCAGTGGTATGAATGGCTGGGTGTGGTGGGCCCCATGGCGCTGCTGTGGTGGTTCAGCCGGATCGCGCGCTCGCGGCAGTTGCGAAATCTGGACCTGCTCTGCCGGGCGTTGATTGTTTACGAACTTGTCTATGTGGTCGCGGGTGTCATTCTATCCATCCCGCGCTTTGAGAGCCTGGGGCGGTTGCAGCCGATGCGAAGCCTGTATCTGCTCTATGTGCTTTTCCTGATATTTGCCGGCGGACTGCTTGGGGAGTACGTATTGAAGAATCGGACCTGGCGATGGGCAGTCCTGTTTGTGCCTCTCTGTGCCGGGATGTTCCTGGCGCAACGTTCTTTGTTTCCGTCCAGCGCACACATCGAATGGCCGGGAGCCTCCTCGAAGAATCAATGGGTGCAAGCCTTCGAGTGGGTTCGAATGAATACACCCCGGGATGCGATTTTTGCCCTTGATCCCTATCACATGAACATTCCGGGAGAGGATGAAAACGGGTTTCGAGCCGTCGCACAAAGAAGCATGCTGGCGGACGCGGTCAAGGACGGGGGCGCCGTGACCATGTTTCCACCCAATGCGGAGGAATGGTCCAGGCAAGTTCAGGCGCAGAAGAATTGGGGAAGGTTTCAGGCCGAGGATTTCCGCAGGCTGCACACGGAGTATGGGGTCAACTGGGTTGTTCTGCAACGACCGGCGGCCGTAGCCCTGTACTGCCCTTATCAAAATGTCGCGGTATTGGTTTGCCAGATAGACTGAGCGACACCAGCGGTCAGGTCAGAGAATGTTGGGTAGCTACTTTGCGGACAGGACGAAATCTAAGACTGCGGTTGCGTTCTTGCCCACGCTGACCTGCTTTTCCCAGGTTCGCGGCTCGGAAAAAATGGGGCGCTCAACCTTCTTTTCTGTCAGAACATCAAATGCGGCCTGCCGGCCCATGACCTGCCAACCTTCGTGCCAGGCGACGATCTCGTAATCTCCAGGCGGAACGTTGGTTAACTGGAACGTCCCGTTTTCGTCGGTTACGGCATAGTACGGATGCGGCGCCACGAACATCTCGGCATTCATCCAAACGTGCCCGCCGTTGCATTTCAAGTTGACCAATCCGGGGGTATTCATGTCGCGCGAAACCGTCTGATTGACGAAAGGAAACGGCAGGTTATACGTAGCCGCACCGTCCATGTGAATGGTGTGAAGGGTGGCGTCTGAACTCTTCATCTGGAGAGAATTGCGTTGAGGAACCAATAGAATATGAGGTTCGTAGCGGCACAACCGCTGATCTAAGGAACGGCGCTCGGGAGGCAAATCAAACGCCTTTCCGCTGGAAATGCTCCTAATGAATACCACAGTGTTTGCGACGCCCCCCTGGGGACCGACAATCAGACGCTCCAGGTCCCGCGTCTTGTGGGAATCGGGGTCGCAAACTTGCTGATCTTTGGTGATGGGGAAGCTAATAAGGTGGGGCGCCGGTCCTGACCACTTGACTGTCCCCTTAATCACGCCTCCGTTGGCTACGGGCACAACGCGGTACTCGCTGTCCTGGCCGGCGGCGTTGTAGGCCATCGGCGAAAACAACACCCCGACCGAAATCGCGAATACGGCTGATCTAAACATCCCCACTGACTTTGAGGAGATGGTATTGCGATTCTTCAGGGACCATCAAGTCACGAAGGTAATTGGGTTACGGATAGCACTTTGCAGCGGGGCCCGCGTTCTAGTCCGCATGGCTTGCGGCAGGGGATACTGCTCCCGGCAGTTGGCCCTTTTTGCGGCTTGACCGCAGGCGAAGCCGGTCCATGTACAGATACACAACCGGCGTCGTGAACAGGGTCAACGCCTGACTTACGATCAATCCGCCCACGATAGTCAGGCCCAGCGGCCGGCGAAGCTCTGAACCGGTTCCGGTGCCGAGGGCAAGTGGCAGGCCTCCGAGTAGTGCCGCTGCTGTGGTCATCATGATGGGACGAAACCGGAGGACGCAGGCTTCATAAATTGCGTCGATGGGTGATTTTCCTTCACGCCGTTCAGCATCCAGAGCAAAGTCGATCATCATTATGGCGTTCTTCTTAACCAGGCCGATCAGCAGGATAATGCCAATTAAGCCGATCACATTGAGTTCGTTATGAGTCAGCTTCAATGCCAGAAGAGCGCCCACCCCGGCAGAGGGAATCGTCGACAGAATCGTGACGGGATGGATGTAGCTCTCGTAGAGAATTCCCAGCACGATGTAAACCGTCAGCAGCGCCGTTATGATCAGAACTGGTTGATTGGTCAGCGAATCCTGAAACGCCGCTGCCGTTCCCTGGAAGCTGGCGTGTATGGTTGCAGGAAAGCTAATGGATCGTTCCGCTTTCTCGATCGCCGTGGTGGCCTGACCGAGAGAAACTCCGGCGCCAGGTTGAAAGATATCGTCACTGCCGGCCACTGCCCCTGATGGTTGACAGCGAGTGAAGTATTGGCCGGGCCAAAGTGCGCAAAGGTCGAGAGCGGCACCATCGTGCCGGTGGAAGAGTGAACGTAGACGCTCTGCAGTGTTTCCGGACTCTGCTGAAACTGCGGCGCCACCTCCATGACCACGTGATACTGGTTCAGAGGCTCGTAGATGGTCGAAACCTGCCGTTGCCCAAACGCGTCGTAGAGCACGGTATCGATGTCCTGCATGGCAACGCCCAGACGCGATGCCGTATCACGGTCAACGATCACGCTGGCTTCGAGTCCTTTGTCCTGCTGATCGGTATTTACCTGCATGAGTAGGGGAAGGGCGCGCATCTTCTGCAGCAACTGGGGCGCCCATTGATTGAGTTCGTCAGGTCTTCGCCTTGCAGCGTGTACTGATACTGCGCCTGGCTGAGGCGGCCGCCAATCTGCAGAGGTCCTGCTGCGCCTGCATGTAGAGGGTCGCGCCTGGAACCTCGGCAAACTTCCGGCTCAGTTCGGTGATGACCTTGTCGACAGTCAGCTTGCGCTCAGCGGGCGACTTCAGCGTGATGAACATACGTCCCTGGTTCATCGCCGTGGTGCCGCCGCAGAAGCCGATCATGTTGGTAACGTTCGGATCTTTCATTCCGATCTCCACGTAGCGGCGCATCTTGTGGCTCATGGCGTCGAACGAAATGTCCTGCGCGGCCTGTATCGATCCGTTGATGCGACCTGTGTCTTGCTGCGGGAAGAATCCTTTTGGCACATCCTGGAAAAGGTAGACGCTCAAGCAGGCAGTGCCGATCGTGATCAGCAGCACCGCGAACTGGTGGCGCAGGACCCAGCGCAGGGACTTGCTATAGATCCCGAGCATTCCGTCGAATACTTTTTGACTGAAGCCAGATAACGCGGCCATGTTTTTCCTCTTGCAGAGGCTTGAGCAATTGCGCGCACATCGTCGGGGTCGTGGTGAGAGAGACAGCCAGCGACACGGCAATCGCGACACTCAAGGTCACGGCGAATTCACGGAACAGCCGGCCGACGATTCCTCCCATCATCAAGATGGGGATGAACACGGCGATCAGAGATGTGCTCATCGAAAGCACGGTGAAGCCAATCTCGCGAGCGCCCCGAAACGCCGCCTGAACCGGATGCATCCCCATGCTCCAGGTAGCGGGTGATGTTTTCCAGCACCACAATGGCGTCGTCGACCACGAAGCCGGTGGAAATCGCCAGCGCCATCAGCGACAGATTGTCCAGGGTGTATCCAGGAGGTACATCACCCCGAATGTGCCGATCAGCGATAGGGGCACTGCAGATGCTGGGAATGATGGTGGCGCGCACCGTGCGCAGAAAAACGAACACCACCAGGATCACGAGAACGACTGAAATGCAGCAGCGTGATCTCAATGTCGCGCAGGGAAGCGCGAACTGTAGTGGTTCGATCGGAGACCACTTCCAGCTTGATGGCAGGAGAGATCGACGCTTGAAGCTGGGGAAGCAGGCCGAGCACGTTGTCGACCGTCTGAATTATGTTGGCGCCCGGCTGGCGGAAAATTACGAGAACTACAGCGGCTTGCCGTTGGAGAGGCCGTAGATGTGCGCGTCTTCGACCGAATCGTGCACTTCGGCCACATCTCCCAGGCGCACCGCCGCCCCGGTGCTCTTGTTGTAAGCCACGACCAGCGGCCGGTAGTGGTCGGCGTGCATCATCTGGTCGTTGTCGGTGATCGTCCAGGTGTGCACGTCATTGGCGACCTGTCCTTTGGGCCGGTTGGCATTCGCCGCCCCCAGCGCGGTGCGCACGGCGTCCAGATCCGATTCCAGCATTGTTGAGCAAATTTGGATCGAGCTCGACTCGTACTGCAGGATTGGCGCCGCCCGCCACATACACTTGGCCCACGCCACTCACCTGCGCCAGCTTTTGCGACAGGATCGAATTGGCCTGATCGTAGATGTCCGGCAGCGTAACGCTGTCGGAGGTCAGGGACATGAGTCAGAATCGGCGCGTCCGCCGGATTCACTTTGCGATACCAGGGATTGCCGGGAAGATACGAGGGCAACTGGCTGCGGGCGGCGTTGATGGCGGCTTGCACGTCACGTGCCGCCGCGTCGATGTTGCGGTTGAGGTCGAACTGCAGAGACGATGCCGGTCGCGCCCAGCTGGCTGACCGAAGTCATCTGGTTGATGCCGGCGATGCGTCCGAATTGCCGCTCCAGCGGAGTCGCGACCGCCGAAGCCATGGTCTCCGGACTCGCGCCCGGCAGACTCGCCGACACTTGGATCACCGGAAATTCAACCTGGGGAAGCGGAGCCACCGGAAGCCAGGTGAAGGCCAGCGCACCTGACATCAACAGCGCCAACGTCAGCAGCGACGTTCCAATCGGCCGTTTGATGAAGGGAGCGGAGACATTCATGGACTCAGTCTCCAGCCGCCGGCTCTTCCACGGGATTGCCGATCCCCAACTGCTCGAACCGCTTGGCCAGCCGGTCAAACCACAGATAAACCACGGGCGTGGTGTACAGCGTCAGCGCCTGGCTCACCAGCAAGCCGCCCACGATCGTGATTCCCAGCGGATGGCGAAGTTCCGATCCGGTGCCGCCGCCCAGAGCCAGCGGCAGACCGCCCAGCAAGGCTGCCATCGTCGTCATCATGATTGGACGGAAGCGCAGCAGGCATGCCTGGAAGATGGCTTCTTCCGGCGGTTTGTGTTCCACGCGCTCGGCTTCCAGGGCGAAGTCGATCATCATGATTGCGTTCTTCTTGACGATGCCGATCAGCAGAATGATTCCGATCATGCCCCACCACTCCGAGATCGTTTCCGGTCAACAGCAAGGCGAGAATCGCGCCGACGCCCGCCGACGGGCAGCGTGGAAAGAATCGTGATGGGATGAATGTAGCTCTCGTAGAGAACTCCCAGCACGATGTAGACGGTCACAATCGCGGCCACGATCAGCCACGGTTCGGTGGAAAGCGAATTGCGAAACGCCGCCGCCGTGCCTTGAAATGAAGTATGAACGCTCGGCGGTATTCCAATTTCCTGTTCGGCCTGCTCAATCGCCTTGGTCGCGTCGCCCAGAGACTTTCCCGGGGCCAGATTGAACGACAGCGTCACCACCGGAAACTGTCCCTGATGATTGACCGCCAAAGAAGCGTTGGAAGTGTGTAGTTGGGTAAAGGTCGAAATCGGCACTTGAGTGCCGTTGATTGACTTGACGTACAGGTCCTTGAACGATCCCGGGTTTTGCTGAAATTGCGGATCAACTTCGAGGATCACGTGGTACTGGTTCAACTGGGTGAAGATGGTCGAAACCTGCCGCTGACCAAACGCGTCGTACAAGTGTGTTGTCGATCTGCTGCGGAAGAATGCCCAGCCGGGACGCCGTGTCGCGGTCGATCACCAGGTCCGCCTGCAGACCTCCGGTTTGCTGGTCGCTGGCCACATCGCGCAGTTCCGGCAGAGTGCGCAGTTTGTCCACCAGTCGCGCCGACAGCGCGGCCAACTCTCGAGCGTCCGCATCTTCCATGGTGTACTGAAACTGGGTTCGGCTTACCCGGTCTTCCACCGTCAGGTCCTGCACCGGTTGCATGAACAGTGTGATGCCTTCGACTTCCGCCAACTTGCGGCTGCAGCCGCCGAATGACGTCCGATGCGGTCAGTTTTGCGCTCATCGCGCGACTTCAGGTTGATCTGGATGCGTCCGCTGTTGGGCGTGAGGTTGGTGCCGTCCACGCCGATGAAGGAGGACAAGCTCTCCACATCCGGATCCTGCAGAATGACGCGGGCCAGCGCCTGCTGACGTTGCGCCAGCGCCGTGAACGAAATATTCTGCGGCGCATCCGAAATCGCCAGAATCACGCCCGTATCCTGCACCGGGAAGAAACCCTTGGGCACGATCACGTACAGGAACAAGGTGAGAACCAGCGTTCCAACGTGACCAGGAGGGTGGTGGTCTGATGCCGAAGCACGAACTTTCAGGGTCCGGCCGTAGAACGCGATCACCCGGTTGTAAAAATTCTCGGACAGGTTATAGAAACGGCCTCGTTTTGCAGGATCTCGGTGCTTCAGCAGCTTGGCACACATCATCGGCGTCAAGCTCAGAGAGACTGCAGCCGAAACCAGAATGGTCACGGCCAGGGTTACAGCGAATTCGCGGAAGAGGCGGCCGACGATATCGCCCATGAACAAAAGCGGAATCAGCACGGCGATCAGTGAAACCGTCAGCGAGACGATCGTGAACCCGATCTGTCCCGCACCTTTCAGCGCGGCATCCAGCGGAGAATCGCCTTCCTCTAAATAGCGGTCGATGTTCTCGATCATGACAATGGCGTCGTCCACCACAAAGCCGGTCGAGATGGTCAAAGCCATGAGCGTGAGGTTGTTGAGGCTGTAGCCAAGCAAATACATCACGCCGAAAGTTCCCACGATGGAGAGCGGTACGGCCACGCTGGGAATAACAGTCGCGGAGAGATTGCGCAGAAACAGGAAGATCACCATCACTACCAGGCCGATGGTGAGCATCAACTCAAACTGAACATCTTTCACTGATGCGCGAATTGTGATCGTGCGGTCGGTCAGGATGGCCACGTTGACCGCCGCCGGCAACCCGGCTTGAAGTTGTGGCAGGAGCTTCTTGATGCGGTCCACAACGCCGATGATGTTTGCCCCCGGCTGACGTTGAATGTTCACGATGACTGCGGGGTCCAGATTCATCCACGCGGCCTGCATGACGTTTTCGATTCCGTCGGTGATGGTAGCTACATCGGCGAGCCGTACTGGAGAGCCGTTTCGGTATGCAATGACGATCGGGCGGTACTGATCGCCTGAGAGCAGTTGGTCATTCGCGCTGATGGTGAACGACTGGCGCGGACCGTTGAGTGTTCCTTTGGCCTGGTCGACGTTGGCCGCCGCCAGCGCGGTGCGCACATCTTCCAGGCTCAGGCCATAGGACGCCAGGGCAGTAGGATTCGCCTGAATTCGCACGGCCGGCTTCTGGCCGCCGCTGATCGAGACCAGGCCCACGCCCGTGACTTGCGAAATCTTCTGCGCCATCGCGGTGTCCGCCAGATCCTCGACTTTGCGAAAGTGGCAGAGTTTTCGAAGTAAGGGCCAGAGTCAGAATCGGCGAGTCCGCCGGATTTACCTTGCTATAGATCGGCGGGTTCGGCAGGTCCTGACGGCAGATAGGTCTGAGCCGCATTGATCGCGGCCTGGACTTCTTGTTCATCGATGTCGATGTTCTGATCAAGATCGAATTGCAGCGTGATGACCGAGCTGCCAAATGAACTGGTCGATGTCATCTGGCTCAGGCCAGGGACCTGGCCAAACTGGCGTTCCAGCGGTGCCGTCACCGATGATGCCATTACATCCGGATTGGCGCCCGGATAGAAGGTCATCACCTGGATGGTCGGATAGTCCACCTCGGGCAGCGCCGATACCGGAAGCTGCCGGTAGGCGACGATGCCCACCAGCATGATCGCTACCATCAGCAGGGCCGTGGCCACGGGCCGGAGAATGAAAAGGCGCGATGGGTTCATGGTGTTCCTGAATGCGGGGCATTCGGAGGCGCGCCTCCGGAACCATTGCTTCCGGAAGCTTGCGGCCGGTTTCCTGTGGGGGTCGCCGGGCGAATTTCGATCTTGCTGCCTTCCTGCAATTTATCTTGGCCGTCGGTAACAACCACTTCACTGGCCGATACTCCGCTGGCGATTACCGCCACATTGTCCTGGGTGAAGGCGACGGTGACGGGGCGCACGTCCACGGTGTTATCCGATTTTGCAACGAACACGTAGGTGCCCTGCGGACCGCGTTGAATGGCCGCCGCCGGAATCACGGTACTGTCCTTCCGAACCTCGAGCAGCAAGCGAATATTCACGAACTGGTTTGGCCAGAGCGCATTGTCTTTGTTGTCGAACACGGCCTTCAGTCGCCCCGTCCCGGTGGTCTGATCAATCTGGTTGTCAATGGTCAGCAGGTTACCGTGAGCTAATTTGATTTGATTGTCCCGGCCGTATGCGTCCACTGCCAAAGTGCCTTTCGCCATTTGCTTCGACACTGCCGGAAGGTTGTCTTCCGGCAGCGTAAACAGCACTGCGATCGGCTGCAGTTGTGTGATCACGAATAGGGAGTTGGTGTCGTTGGCGTGCACCATGTTGCCGGGATCGACCTGCCGCAGACCAATCCGCCCAGTTATCGGCGCTGTGATGTGGCAATAGAGAAGGTTCAGCTTGGCGCTTTCGATGGTCGCCTGGTCGTTGCGGACCGCACCCTCCAATTGGTTCGCCAGCGAATGCTGTGTATCCACTTGCTGCTGCGACATTGCTCCGGATTCCTCCAGAAGCTCTTTATAGCGCTCGTAGTTCAACTTGGCGTCGCGCAGTGCGGCTTGATCTTTGAAGAGCGTGGCTTGGGCCTGGTCCAGCGCCACCTGGTAAGGACGCGGATCAATCACTGCCAGCAGGTCTCCTTTTTGAACATTCTGCCCTTCTTTGAAATTTACCTGCATCAGTTCGCCGTCAACTCGGCTCTTCACACTGACCGTGTAGTACGCCGTAACCGATCCCAGGCCGGTGAGGTAGTAGGGCATGTCGCGGCGCTCAGCTGTCGCCACCGCTACTGGAACGGTTTGCGCAACATTCGCCCGGGCGGACGCGGGGCGAGGATCACCGCCCCCGCAGGCGGTCAAGACCGCGCCCAGTAAAACTATGAGAAACAAACTCACCAGCGCTGGCGAGGCCAGACCTTGCCGCGCCAATATAGTTTTTAGCCGCAGACAGATTTCCGTACGTTTATGTGATGAATTCGGCATAATTATCATTCTTGCTAGTTCGGTACCCAAGGGTTGGACGTTGGAATCCGATCTCAGGTTGCGGATTATTGCGTCGCAGCAGCGGACCTAACCCGCTGCCGATTATTATCGTCCAGATTTAATATTATCCCCAAATAAAAGAAGCACTTGCGATCTTTACAAACATTTACTTTGGTTGACCCATCCTTTACGCATAGAGGCGTTGCTGGGAACCGGTTCAGTTGGGTTGGCGCGCGCTCCGCTTCTCGCGTATATTGTTCCGACCTTACCGCAGTCCCCACATGGACGACACCAAACCAAAATCGGCAGTCACCATTCGCGACCTGCAAAGCTACGAAGACATGAAGCAGGTCGAGGAAGTCGAAAGGGAAGTCTGGAAGCTCTCGGACATTGACACCACCCCCCTTACGCTGGCCATCGCTACCAGGGAGGCAGGCAGCATCTGGATAGGGGCCTTCGAGGGCGCGAGGCTGATCGGTTTCGCGTTCGGATTTCTCGGGCTGGAACATGGTCAGCTGATTGTGCATTCTCACATGCTGGCTGTGCGTGAGCCCTATCGCAATTCACGTCTGGGCTACAAGCTCAAATTGGCTCAGCGCGAGCGTGCCTTGGGGTTGCGCGTCGATGAAGCTCGAATCCATCAGATGACCTGGACATTCGACCCTTTGCAGAGTAAGAATGCACACCTGAATTTCGCCAAGCTGGGCGTGGTGTCGGACAGCTACAAAGAAGATTTCTATGGGCCGGAGACTTCCAGCCTGCTACACCAGAATGGCACGGATCGCCTCTGGGTCACGTGGCCGCTGGCCAGTCGCCGGGTTCAGGATCGGCTGCAGGGTAAGGAAAACCGCGCCGAAATCCTCGACGCGATTTCAATCCTGACTCCATTAGTCCAGTTTAACGGGGATGGAAAGCCGGTTTGCACCGACCTCACCGCCGCCTTGAGTCGCCAGAGGATTGCGATTGAGATTCCCAGTGAGATCGCGTGCGTGGAACACAAAGATCCTGCTTTGGCCAGAGAATGGCGCCTGCGAACGCGATGGGCTTTCACCGAAGCCCTGAGTGCCGGATTCCTGGTAGCAGAATTCTGCCGCACCGTGAGAGGCCAACAAGGTCCCGGGGTCTACCTGCTGGAAAAGGCGACGGTCGAAGAATACGTGCCGGAAATGATGCGCAAGTCCAGCACCCTGCGCTGAGTTTCCTCTCATTACAGACAAGCACTGCCCCGCCACAGTAAAATGCGATGCGGCTCACATCGTTGAGTCCACGCATCACGAGGACCAGAAATGTCAGAGAAGCCTTCCGCCTCTTCCGATACCAATATCGACTCCGTCCTGCAAGAGCAACGCAGATTCGAATGTCCGGAACACTTTCGCCAGCAAGCTCACATCAGCAGTCTGGAAGACTACGAGCGCGTTTATCGCGATTCGGTCGAGCATCCCGAACAATTCTGGGGAGGTATCGCGGAGGAACTGCACTGGTTCAAGAAGTGGGACAAGGTTTTGGAATGGAACCATCCCTGGGCCAAGTGGTTCGTCGGCGGACAGATCAACCTCTCCTACAATTGCCTCGATCGGCACGTGCAAACCTGGCGTAGGAACAAAGCCGCCATCATCTGGGAGAGCGAACCCGGAGAAGTCCGCACCCTGACCTACCAGCAACTGCATCGCGAGGTACAGAAGTTCGCCAACGTTCTGAAATCGCTCGGAGTCAAGAAGGGTGATCGGGTCGCCATCTATATGGGCATGACTCCGGAACTCCCGATCGCGATGCTGGCTTGCGCCCGCATCGGAGCACCCCATACGGTCGTCTTCGGCGGATTTGCCGCGAATGCGCTGGTCGACCGCATCCACGATTCGCAGGCCGTAGCCGTGATCACGCAGGACGGTTCCTATCGTCGCGGATCGGAAGTCAAATTATTTCCGGCAGTCGAGGAAGCCCTGCAAGTCCTGTCCCTCGGTGAAGCACGTCATCGTCTACCAGCGCACCGGTTCGTCCATTCATCTGCAGCCCGGACGCGATCACTGGTGGCACGAGTTGATGGCTTCGGCTGTCGGACGAATGTCCAGCTGAACCACTCGACGCCGAACATCCGCTCTACATTCTCTACACGTCTGGCACGACCGGCAAACCGAAGGGCGTCGTGCATACGACCGGCGGCTATTCCGTCGCCACTTACATCACGACGAAATGGGTCTTCGATCTCAAGGAAGAAGACACGTACTGGTGCACCGCCGACATCGGATGGGTCACTGGCCACAGCTATATCGTTTACGGCCCGCTGCAGAATGGCGCCACCAGCGTGATGTACGAAGGTGCGCCCAACTGTCCGGAGCCCGATCGCTTCTGGGAGCATCATCGACCGCCACCAGGTCAGCATTTTCTACACCGCACCGACCGCAATCCGCACGTTCGTCAAGTGGGGAGAGCAGTGGCCGAGAAAGCACCGACCTCGACAGCCTGCGCCTGCTCGGTACCGTCGGCGAGCCGATCAATCCCGAAGCCTGGATGTGGTATCGCGAAGTCATCGGCCACGAGAGATGCCCGATCGTCGATACCTGGTGGCAGACTGAAACCGGCGCAAATCATGATCACGCCCTTGCCCGGCGCGGTGGCGGCCAAGCCCGGTTCAGCCACGCGCCCATTCCCCGGAATCGTGCGCCGAGGTTGTCGACATGCACGGCAAGCCAGTGCCCGACGGTTCAGGAGGGTTTCTGATCATTCGGCAACCCTGGCCGGGAATGCTGCGCACCATCTACGGCGATCCCGACCGCTACGTGAAACAGTACTGGTCGCAAATTCCAGGAGCGTATTTCACCGGAGACGGTGCCCGCAAAGATAAAGACGGCTACTTCTGGATCATGGGCCGCGTGGATGACGTCATCAATGTCTCCGGACATCGACTGAGCACCATGGAAGTAGAGTCCGCGCTAGTCGCGCATGAAGCGGTGGCGGAAGCCGCTGTCGTAGGCCGTCCGGATGAGCTCAAAGGCCAGGCAATCTCGGCGTTCGTCACCCTCCAGCAGGGCCGGGCGCCAACCCCGGAATTAAAAGAAGAACTGCGCCGCTGGGTGGCCAAGGAAATCGGCGCCATGGCCAAGCCCGACGACATCCGCTTCACCGACATGCTGCCCAAGACCCGCAGCGGCAAAATCATGCGCCGTCTCCTGCGCGAACTAGCGACCAGCGGCGAAGTGAAAGGCGACATGACCACGCTGGAAGATTTCAACGTGATCTCAAAGTTGAAAGAGAGCGAAGAAGCGTAACCAGACCGAGAACGAAGAACTGACATCTGGTCTTCCTTTCTTTGTGTCCTTTGTGGTTGATGCCTTTACAAAGCCTTAACCACAAAGGACACAAAGGTCCACAAAGGAACCATCCGAGCGTTCCTTTTATGCAGCCGCCGCCGGGTACCACATGCCGCCATCCCAACTCTTGAGCTTCGATCGCTGATTCTGCTCAAAGCCGCAAAGACTCGCCATGCTCGCGCTGATCTCATCCGCTGCCAGCGCCTGTCCAATCAACTCCTTTGAGCCTCCACCAGCATGTTCCAGCAGAGTGCGCGCCAGCACCCGTACTCCATCGTCCGATGAAGCCAGCGCCCGGATCAATTCGAGGCCGGCATCCTCCTGCCCGAATTGCGCCCAAACCATCCCGCACAAAACCAGATAATTCGCATCCATGAGTGCCTTCTCCTCCCCACTGCCTAAGAGTCTCATCCGTAGAACGCAACCAAGTGCCACGTTTGTGTCAATTAATTGTGAATTTAAACTGACAAGCGCATCATGAAAGTTTCAAGAATGAAAAGAATTCCGGACGGGCATCAACAAGTTCGGGGGTCACCGCGGGACGGCATGTCTTTTCAGACAACCGGTCGGCTTCACCGCTCGAGAACTTTCGCCGGGGTTGGCGCCCTCGGAACTCGCAGCACCAGCAACCCGCCCGTTATTGCGGACAGCATCATCAGCATCAGTCCGGACGAAAGTGATCCCGTCCGCGTATTCAGATAGCCGAACAGATAAGGACCGGCGAAGCCGGCTACGTTGCCGACGGCATTAATCATTCCCACCCCCGCGGCCGCCCCCCGCTCGCTCAGGATTTCGCTCGGCATGGTCCAGAAAACCGGCAGAAACGCTACCATGCTGCACACCACGGCAAACAGTACGATCGACACTGGCATCGAAGCCGGCAAGGCGATGAGGCCGAATAACGCCGCCGCCCCGAAAAACTGTGGAACCGCCGAATGCCAGCGCCGTTCCCGCGTCTTGTCCGAATGCCATCCGTTGATCTGCATCGCAATGAATGCCACGATGTAGGGCACGCTGCCCAGCACGCCGACCCGCATATCGGAAAACCCGGATTGCCGTTTCAGAATCGTCGGCAACCAGAAGGCCACCGTGTAGGCTACGAAGTATTCGAAAAACGCCACCGCGGCCAGCAGCACGACCGGCCCCGAGCGCACCGCTTGCCAGATCGTGATTTTCTGCCTGCTGACGGGTTTTTCATCCTCCAGTTTCTGTTCAATCCATCGCCGCTGCTCCGGAGCCAGCCATGCTGCCTCGTTGGGCCGGTCCGTCAGGTAGAAAAACGCCACCATCCCTAGCAGAACTGCCGGCATGCCCTCCAGAACGAACAACCACCGCCACCCGTCCACACCCAGCCACGGATGCCCGAGGATCCACCCCG
Organism: uncultured Acidobacteriota bacterium; assembly: GCA_963788605.1. GTDB lineage: Bacteria > Acidobacteriota > Terriglobia > Terriglobales > Acidobacteriaceae > JABDBE01. The sequence goes on from CAWBHD010000004.1 coordinate 27,301, forward strand.
CCAGCGGCGACCCCACGATGAACGACAAGGGAATCGCAGCCATGAAATTGCTCCCCGCCTTGGCGCGATCCTCCTGAATGAACCAGTGACTCAGATACACAACCACGCCCGGGAAAAAACCCGCTTCCGCCGCACCCAGCAGAAGGCGCGCGCCATAGAGCTGAACCGGGGTGTGAATCAATCCGGTCAGGACGGTCAATGATCCCCATGCAATCAGGATTGAGGCGATGCAGCGGCGCGCGCCCCAGTGTTCAATCATCAGGGTGCATGGAATCTGCAACACCACATAGCTCACGAAGAAAACGCCCGCGCCCAGACCGAACACCCGGTCGCTGAACCCCAGTGTCCGTGACATCCCAATCGCGGCATAAGCCACGCTGGTGCGGTCCAGGTAGTTGATGATGTAAAGAATGAAAAGAAAAGGAAGCAACCGCAGGGCGATCTGGTGGCGGGCGTGATCAGCCAGTTTGACCGTAGCCTGCGCGGACGCCTCGGACGTACGTGAAGGCACTGCCATTCGAATGCCTCAGATGCCAGCCGTTCAATTCAGACGGCGCGCCAGTATACCTCTTGAATCGTAACGCACCGAATTGAAACCAGGGTATGTCATCCTGAGCGCAGTAACTGTTCGCAAAGCGAATCAGCTACGGAGTCGAAGGACCCATACCCCGCGACGTGTTGTGCGTGCGCTCTACTCGCCAGCACCCAACATCACAATCGGCAAAGTCGGCGTCGACGAGCCGCTCTCCGGTTCCACCGTGATCGCGAAAGCCTTGGCCTGCACTCCCGGCGGCAGCGGCGGATTGATCACCGTCGCGCTGCCATGCGCATCCGGTTTGAACACTCCGGCGGGAATCGGCGCGCCGCTGGTCGGAATCAGCCACAACTCATACGCCTTCTGCGCCGGCAGAGCCTCTAAATTGCTCGCCAGGAAGATCAAGCTCGACCGGTCGCGAACGTAAATCGCTTTTCCTTGCGGCTGCGGAGGAGTCTTGGCCGCAACCAGCGTGACCCGCATCGCGTCAGTCGCCGTCAGCGTAGATACGACTTCGCGAGCCCGCTGCAGTTCTGCCTGCTGCTGGCCTGCTTCACTCTGCAAGGCCGCGACCCTCTGCTGGAGATCCGAATTCTGCAACCACAAAACAACCAATCCCATAGCCAATGCCGCAGCGGCCGCCCAGGGCACAAGCATCCACCAATTCCGCCGAACAGGAACTGCCGCTCGCCGCGGCTCCCGCGTCACCGCATCCAGCAGACGCTGCCGCGCCCGTCGCGGTGGAGTAGAACCACCCGCCGACAATGCCATCAACGCCATGTCTCCGCGCAACAGCTCGAGCTCGCGACGGCAACCGGCACAGCTCTCCAGATGCTTCTCCAGAGCTACGCGCTCGTCACCCTGCAAAGCGCCCAGGGCGTGAAGCGCCAGATCCTCCGCGAATTGTTCGTGCACGCTCATGCTGCAAAAGCCTTGCGCAAAGCCACTAACCCGGCTCGAATGCGCGTCTTGATCGTCCCCAACGGCTCGCCAGTCTTAACAGAAATCTCGCTGTGCGAGAGTCCTTCGAAATAAGCCATCTCCAGCGCCTGGCGCTGCGCCGAAGGCATCGAGCCCAGCGTTCCCCGCACTTTTTCCATCGCCCGCGCCCGCTCCGCGTCGCCCGCCAGATCCGGTTCCACCGAAACCACCACATCCGCAATATCCGTCTCCGGACGCCGCTTCCTCAGCCCATCAATCGCCCGATGCCGCGCAATCACTGCCAGCCACGGACCCAGACTGCCCCGGCTGGAATCGAACAGTCCCGGATTCCGCCACAACTGCATAAACACTTCCTGCAACACGTCCTCGGCCGCGCCGGTATCCCCGAGCACACGAAGGGCGACCGAGTAGACGACGGCAGAGTAACGGTCGTACAACGCTGCCATCCCATTCTCGTCGCCGGAACGGATCGCCGACACCACCTCTGCGTCGGCCATTCCTCCTTTTATCTCAGAGCCGGACAAACCGTTAATCTCTCTCCTTGAAGTACGGACGGGCAGCCCATGGTGGATTGCATCAGCCGGATCCGTTTTCGTTCCTGCCACTTACCCAACCGCGGATAGACCTGAGAACGACGAAACCATAACAGCATTGCCGACCTTCGACAAGCCGGGTTCCCCAGGTCTCGCCGCCCTTGCGAGGCCTGGGCGAGGACCACATCCGCGACGCGTGCCAGAATAACGACAAAAACGGCGATACCTCATGAGGGACGCAGCGGATTTAGCCACTCCCAGGTCTCGCAATACAGCGAGACCTGGGGCACCCGGCCGGAGACTTCCGTTATGGCGTGATCTCAAACACCGAGCCGCCCGTGCGGGAACTGTTGTACCCGGGGGTCGTGCCATAGAGATTCCCCGCAGCGTCGAAGATCACACCTTCCACAGGATTGGATCCAGGGTGCCCTTGGAAGCGATGCAGTACGGTTTCTTTCCATCGGCCTCCGGAGGTAGGAGCCAGCTTGAAAACGAGCCCGCAGCCGTACCCGCCGCAATAATTGAGGTCGCCGCCCGACGACGTTGTGCCATAGAGACTCCCTGCCGTGTCCAATGTCAGGCCAGCGTAAGAATGTCTTCCGTCGGGACAGTTGACGGAGGAGCAGAATCGATGGAGCACGGTCTCAGTCCAGCTTCCATCCGGGTTCGGTGTCAGTTCGTAGGCGACGCCGCTATCCTTATGGCCGCCGCCATAAAACGTAGTGCCGTAGAGATTCCCCGCAGCATCGAAGATCAATCCGCCATACGGCCCCCATCCGTCTTTGCAGCTCGGGAGGGAGCAGAAGCTGTGCAGTACGCTCTCCGTCCAGCTTCCGTCAGGATTGGATGTCAGCTTGTATATAACGCCAGATCCATGCCGGCCGCCTGCGCCCTCCAACGTGCCGTAGAGATTGCCGGCCCCGTCGAGGACAAGGCCGCTGGGGTTCCTGCCATACTTGGCGCCAGTAAAGGCGTAAAGGAGGCTCTCCGTCCAACTCCCGTCCGGATTCGGCGTCAGCTTAAAGGCAGTACCGCAGCCGCTCCCGTTGCAATAGGCGGGATTGCCGCCATAATAGGTCGTGCCATAGAGATTCCCGGCCGTGTCGATGATCAGGTTATTGGGGTCGTCTCCGTCGCTATAGCTCGTGAAGGCATAGAGTTGGCTTTTCGTCCAGCTTCCGTCCGGATTTGGAACTAGCTTGAAGATGGCTCCGCAGCCGTACCCGCCGCAATAATTGAGGTCGCCGCCAGACCCGGCCGTGCCGTAGAGGTTGCCGGCTTGGTCGAAGACCAAGTTGGCAGGGCCGGCTCCGTCGTTGCCGCCTGAAAACGTGTAGAGTACGCTCTCCGCCCAGTTTCCGTCGGCGTTCTTCGCCAGCGCGAAGACCATGCCGCAGCCTCTTCCGTCACACTGCTTCACATTACCGCCATTCCACGTCGTCCCATAAAGCTTCCCATCCTGGCCGAGGATCAGGCCGGAGGGGCTGGTTCCATATGTGCCGCCGGTGAACTTGTAAAGCGATATGTACTTGCCGGCCGCCGAAGCGCCGGAAGTCAATAGGAAAATTGCGATGACGATCATGAGAGCCGGGCTCGCAGCTCCCAGGAATTTCTTATATGCCATGATGATTTCTCCTTACTCTTGTCGATCGAATGAAAACCAGGCCGAGAAACGAATCCCTCACCGGGTTAGGAAGCACGATCCTCGCGCTTCGTAGGGTTGTCCTCCCGCTCGGGACTTGGCCACTGGGTATCTGTGACCAACCCCGAGCGTCGGGGAGACTCCAGTTATGGCGTGATCTCAAACACCGAACCGCGTATTCCGGTGTTTGCGCCATTGGTCGTGCCGTAGAGATTTCCGCTCGCGTCGACGATCAAGCCGGCGTACGGATTTGCTCCGTCCTTGCCACCCTTAAATCGATGGACCGCTTTCTCTGCCCATGTTCCGTTGGCGTTCGGTGTCAGTTTGAAGACGACACCACAACCGCTGGGGCTGCAGTCGCCGGGAATGCCGCCCAGGTTCGTCGTGCCGAGGAGATTCCCCGCCTGATCCAGCGTCAGGCTCGCGTACGGAGTAGATCCGTCCTTCCCGCCGGTAAATCGATGGAGCACAGTCTCTGTCCAGGTTCCGTCTGGGCTCGGTGTCAGCTTGAACGCGACACCACAGCCACTACCGTTGCAATCACTGAGATTGCCACCGGCCTGTGTTGTGCCATAGAGACTGCCCCCTTGGTCGAAGATTAGGCCAGCCCGTGGATTGTCTCCATCCTTGTCGGCGAAACGATGCAGCACACTCTCTGTCCAGCTTCCGTCGGGATTCGGTGACAGCTTGAAGACGACGCCACAACCCCACTTGCCGCTGTGGCAATTGGGATCGCCGCCCGCCTCGGTCGTGCCGTACAGGTTTCCTTCTTGGTCGAAGATCAGACCGGCATGGGGCTTAGCTCCGTCAGTGCCGCCCATGAATCGATGGAGTACCTTCTCTGTCCAGGTTCCGTTTGAGTGCGGCATCAGCTTGAAGACCATGCCATAGTCTTTGTGGGCGCCGCTGTACGTCGTGCCGTAGAGGTTCCCGGACTGGTCGAAGATCAGGCCGGCAGAGGGGTTCGCTCCGTCGCGGCAATTCGTGACCGTGCAAAAGGTATAGAAGACACTCGCGCTCCAGGTATCGTCCGGATTGTGCGTCAGCTTGAATGCGGTGCCACCGCCTCCCTCGCCGTTGGGTCCGCCCAACAATGTCGTGCCGTAAAGATTTCCGGCGGCGTCGAGGATCAAGCTGCCCTCGGGGTACGCGGCCGGGCAGTTGTGCGGCTTGCAGGGGAAGATATACAGAGTCGTTTTGGTCCAGCTTCCGTCCGCGTTCGGTGCCATCTTGAAGATCGTGCCACCGGTATGGTGGCCACCCCCGATGAACGTCGTGCCGTAGAGGTTTCCTGCCGCGTCAAAGATGAGCGGGGCTTGGAGTCGGCCTCCATCCACGCCACCCCCGAATCGGTACAGCAGCTTGTATTTGCTTTGTGCCCAGGCGCTGGGCGCCAAAACCAGAATTGCTACAATGACGATCATCAGAGCCGCGCTTGCGGCTCCCAGAAGTTTCTTATAGTTCATGATGTTCCCTCCCGATCTTTCCGATCGAATGATTCCCAAGTCGAGGAGTGATTCCCCTCGATGGGGCGCGAAGCACGATTCTCGCGCCTCAGATGTTCCTTTCTCGCCACAGTGGGTGGCGGTCAGGACTCGTTGCTGGTGGGGTTTCGCGGCGGCCCGGCGAAGAAGTGATGATGAGTGCAGAACCGAAACTAGGGTCGGGGGAAAACCCGTTAAATCCGAGTTGCCTTGATTTGGATCGAAACCGGGGGCCCGCTTACTGAACGAGGAAGGACTCGGAACCTCAGAACCAAACTACGACCATCCCGCTAGACCCGCCGTGACCGGTATCACCGTCTTGAGTGACGGCCAGAACAGGGCCCCCCACAATGGATATAAGTCAGATCCTCAGGCAACACGCCGAACGGACGTTCTCACGCTCAGAAAAAAAGCCCGCATGTGGCAGGCGGGCTATTGATTGAAATCGAAATTAGTTAACCGGAGCGAAAGTAAGGACCACCTGGTACCAATCCGCTCCGCCCCAGCCATCATCATTGAAATCGATGATCGTCGTGTAGTGGTTGTCAGCGCTGGGATACTGGTAAACCCCGATCGATTCGCGAGCCCGAACTACCTGCACATCGGTGATCTGATACTTGGCCGGAAGTCGCAGTCCCATTAGAAAAGCGGAAGAGTCGACCTCAAGGCTATAGCACCCAGGGTTCTCTGGCGGGCATTTCCACTGGGGGATCCAATCGATGTTCTGCTCGGAGCGCTTCGAGTGATTCATCAGTAGACCGGTCGGCAAGTTTTGACCTGACCACCAGCCGGGCGGAGCGAAGTCCAGATGATGCCAATGGAGCCTGCCGTGGGTGATATACAGCAGGTCTCTTCCATCGATAAACGCGGTTACCGTAAGATGTTTGAGCTGGTTTGAGCATTGTGGCTTTGCCGATGCCCCTCCCGGCACCAGTAGTGAGAGTATGATCGCAACGCAAAGCATTCTTAGTGTCTTCATTTCTCGCCTCCTCCTTGATGGCCTTTCCGGTGTGGTATTCATCGTTTTCATGTTGTAGTCACGGCGAATGGCTCGCTTGTGGCCAAGCCTTGAACAAGATCCACAAATGAGCTGGTCAATAACCGACAGCTTCACGCACCTTGGCGGGGTTTCGCGGCGGCCCGGAGAGCGACGAAGAATGCAGGGAATGGGTCGGGGAAACCCGACATTTCCGAGTTGCCTTGATTTGATATGACAGAGGCGTTACTTGCGAGAAGGACTCGGAACCTCGAACCCAAGCTAAGACAGCTCGGCTATGCCCGCCGTGACCGGCATCACGGTCTTGCGTGATGCCTAAAAACAAGGGAAACCCACAGGAATGTAACCAGGCCCATGCTGCTGAGATGGACATGTCGGCTCCTTGCGGGCAGGTAGACTTTGAAGCGCTTAAGCGGCCGGCGCGCACAAAGCGGCGGAGCGACGATGACTATCGGATGTGATTTGCCGGATCCCCGGCGAGAGAGACCTTGTTGGCGGGCTTTGCATTCTTGATCAGCCCCTGATCGAGGACGACGAGACCTCATCTGCGACCGCAACTTCACCCGATTCCATCACGTCGTTCCAGATGATTCCGAACTTCTTCCCGCTTGTCTGGGTGCTCGCGGTGAGGCCGATCTTCTCGTTACCGGCGAGGGGCGCGGATCGGAGCAATCGAGACAAAGCTAAGATCCCCAGTCACAAGGTTAAATCATCCGTGTTGCAGCGGAGTAGTGTGTTTTCCCCGCGATCCCCGCGCCCTAGAAATTCGTAGTGAGCCGCAGGGCAACACTTCGCGCCGGCCCTATGGCGTTACCTGAGAAAAGACCGCCAAAGTCAATTACGGCGAGAACATTAGTGAGGTTTTGGCCGTCGATTTGAAACTGCATGTTCATGCGCCCTGACCTGTAGACATCCGCACCGGCGGAAGCATTGACCTGGAACGAAGGATAGATGCGTCCGCGGGGGAAGTTAATTCGAGCCAGCACCTGCGGGCCGTACAAGGCGAGCGCCTCGGCTTGGTCGCCACCGAACTCAAAAGGCAGCCCGGTGTCGTATTGAATTCCGCCAGCGATCCAAAAACGGGGTTTGACCTGATAACGCAAGCGGCCGCGGATGGTGTTGCGCTGGTCCTGCGAGTCCGGAAAGTGACCGGAAAGCTGCGACTCGGCTTCGGTTGCATTGCCCCCCAGAAATAGACCGCCGGTCACTGGAAACCAGGCATTGCCGACCTGGTAGGAATAGCTCAGGAACCCAGTGAGGCGGCGCCATTCAGTCAGTTCCAGCTTGGCTTCCGCTCCATAGATGATGGCCTTCTCGAACGCAATCGGAAAGCTGATCGAGGTGTTATCGATCTGATCGTCGTCCGCATAGTTGTTTACATGCCGCCGGAAGTAGTTGCCATCCAACCTCACCTTTTCGCGGAATACCTTCGTGAAACCCGCTTCGTAGTAGTTCCCCTGCGAAGGTTCGACGGGCAGGCGGAAGAAATTGGTTGGGTCGATGGACTCGACCGCGGTTGAACTCGAAAGCAGAATGTTCTCGGACGAGGGAGTCTGAAAAACTCTGTCATACGAAAAATGTAGAAGCAAGCCAGCGGATGGAAAGTAACGCGAAATGGAAATTCGGGGGCCTACTGCCTGCCTGTTCAGCAAAAGCTGATAGTGATCCCAGCGCAGCCCGGCGTTGATTGTCCAGTTTTTGAAGAGGATCTGATCTTGCACGAACACGGACTGTTCGAGATCAGGCCGATTTCCCGCGAAGCTAAAGTTAATGGGAGTGCCGTCATCATATTGGCTGGGGTCGGTAATGTGATAGCGGAAATTCTCGTTTAGAAACGTGTTGTCCGACTCGAATCCAAATTTGAACTCATTCCTGCCGTGACTGATGGTGGCGCTCCCCTTGAAGTAGACTTCGTTAAAAGAATTCTGCTGGAAGACTTCGATAGGGACTGACTGCGGGTTGGAATTGAACCCATTCGCATTGTTGCGGGCCATGACCCGAAAATCGGCGGCCGAATTGGAGGAAAAGGTGTGCTGGTAGGAGGCGATTCCGATTGTCTCAACGTTATCGGCAGTCTGGCGCTGGCCCGCAGCCTGCTGCACTTGCTCGTTCGGAATATCGTAGCGTGCCAGTTCGTGACTAACGATGAATCGCAGGCGATCTTTCGGAGTCACATCGCGTTCGTAATTGCCTGAAAAAACACCGAGCGTTCCCGTGTTGGAATAATTCTGCGGAACGACTGGATTCAGATAGTGATCGGTCATGGCGCCGCTAGCGCTTGCCCCGAAAATATTTTTGCCCAATGTGTATTGGCCGCGTGCCGCCGCTCCCGCCGAATCAAAACTGCCGCCGGAAAGCACGACCTGGCCGTGAAGACCCGGCTGTGAATTCTGCAGCGTGTTCACTTCGACCACCCCTCCCATTTTTCGGCCATACTCCGCGGGAATGCCCGCGGTGTAGATACTCAACGATTGCAGGTCGTCCGCGTCCATTGGAGGTCCGAAGCTGGGCGAGCGGTTGTCCGTCAGCGGGATGCCATCGACCACGAACTGAGTTTGATATTCGGAGCCGCGCGGGTGCAGTACGGCGTTGCCCTCGTACAACCATCCCGGCTGCGAATTCACCAAATCCTGCAAGGACCGCCCCGGAACCGAAGTCAACCGGTTCTTGATTTCGTCGCTGCCAATCTGACTGACAGAGCCAGCCTGATCGGGGTCGATCAATGTGTTCGCCGCGGTAACTGTTACAGACTCATTGACTGAAGGCAGCTTAAGTTGGATGGAGTAATCGGTTGGGACCGATGAATGAATTTCGACAGTTGCCACGACATCCCCAAAGCCAGCCTGCTTGATTTCAAGCTGATAGATACCATAAGGCAGGCGCTGCACGCTCAGATAGCCCTGATCGCTGGTGGGCAACGTGGTTCTATACTGATTCGCCTTGCTGGTGATCTGCACGGTGGTTTTCACCGCAAAGCCCGACGGATCGGTAACCTTCAGCCGCAATTCTCCATTGTTGGCTTGCCCAAACAGCGATGCGGCGGAAAGAACAAGAATGGCGGTCCATTTCTTCACGAAGGCGACGCTCCCTGTTGTTGGCTATAGACTGGAAGGTGCAAGGCCGTGACAGTGTTGCCCCTCAATTTGAAAATTCCATCTTCTGCCATTTTGTTCAACCTTTATTTTCAGTCTCTTGAAAGAAATTCAAGAAAATACGTGACAAAACCCTGAACAGGAACGGAGGACAAGGAATATATATTCTAGGAACCCGAGTATATGTCTCCTGCGGATTCGATTGACGGACAGCTTTTCCCCGGCGCGGCTGAATTGACGTCAGCCGCAAAGCCCTCGGAGATCGAACAGGAGGTTATGGAACTTTTTGAGCAGTTCCGCACACCCCTGCTTCGCTATACGGTTTCGCTCGACACCTCGGTGCATGACGCCGAAGAAATTATCCAGGAAGTGTTCCTGTCCCTGTTCCGCCATCTTCAGCTGGGGAGATCCCGGAAAAACCTTCGCGGTTGGATCTTCCGGGTGGCGCATAATCTCGCGCTGAAACAGCGCTATGCAAGTCACAGGTCGCATGCCAAAACGGCTGCCGACTGGACGACAGCGGAGGAGCAACTCGATCCGTCGCCGAACCCCGAAGAACAGTTGTCGTCCGCTCAGAGGCGCCGGCGACTGCTGGCCGTTGTGAATGCGCTCCCGGAAGCGGATCAGGCATGTTTGCGGTTGCGCGCAGACGGGTTTCGCTACCGGGAAATTGCCGACGTGCTGGGTATGTCTCTGGGAGCCGTATCGCTATCACTGACACGATCGCTGGCACGGTTGATCCGCGCGGACGGGAGATAAATGCCATGAACAAGGAAATTCATCTTTCGGACCAGGAGATGCTTTTGGCGGCGGACGGCGAACTCTCGGCGCACCGTGCCGCGCTGGTTCGCAACCACCTGGCCGAGTGCTGGGGTTGCCGGGCTCGCATGGCGGAAATCGAACGGACGATCGCCGATTTCACGCTTGCTGACCGGCAGGCTTTCGATCCGCAAGTACCACCAATCAGCGGAGCACGGGCTCATTTGCGGGCGCAGCTGGCGGAACTGGCGTCGAGACCTCCAGCAAGATCATGGCGCTGGCTCTTCCAGTTTAGTTCGCCGATGCGTGCCGCCGCCTACATCGGCATCGCATTCGTCGTCGCCGCTGTGGCTGGTGAACTCCTCTTAAATCATTCCAAAATGAGCGGTGCGAGATCCGGGGTTGTCTCTGCGGAGCGCGGAGCTGAACCCGACCCCAGGCTGACCCCGGGCGCAACTCGAAAAGTTGCGCTCAACGATGTTTGCTCGATGGCCCATGAGGAAGTCGTGGGGCAGGTATCGACGCCGTTGCGCCGGGAGGTCTTTCGGGAGTACGGCATCCTGAACGCCCACCCTGACGACTACGAAGTTGACTACCTGATTGCACCCGGGTTGGGTGGCGTGGAAGACATCCGCAACCTATGGCCGGAGCCCTCCACATCGCGAACCTGGAATGCATACGCTAAGGACGCACTTGAAGAACATCTTCACCAGTTAGTGTGCGCCGGTGACCTTGATCTGTCTACGGCGCAGCGCGAAATCGCCTCTGATTGGATCGCCGCGTACAAGAAATATTTCCATACAGACAGGCCTCTTTACTTGCACTCACATCTCGACTCGGCGTCACTTCTCGAAGATAGCGCAGCGGCGCGCCTGTCGGAGTAATACTGCCTGGGTACTGGCCCCGACGGAAAATTCAGGTTTCGAGTGCCCCGCTCCTTGCGCCTGTTTCTGTTCAGTCCCATGACATGCTTTACAGTTTGTCCCGGGACATCCTTTACAGTTTTTACTCGGCTTCGGTGTTCAGAAGAACGGTCGACGGCTGTCGAGCAACGACTTTTCAAGTCCAGTTCGCGGATCAAAGTCCGACAGTAGTACACCAAGACTCGTTGCTCGACCTGCTCCAGTTGCACCCACTCTCCGCGTAGCGCTTTGGCGATTTTCCAGCGGGCGCCGTAGGCGTCGAGATTTCCACGACTGCCCACCTTCAACACCCTGGCGTCCCACGGGATACTCCCAGCGCGCAGGATGGGGATCGTAGTTACGCTCGCTCTTATGCCACACGCTGGCCGGGAGTTTGCATGCCCAACGCTTCGTGCGGACGCACATGATTGTGCTCCCAGCGATAGGCATCCAGCCAGGGCTGCGGTTCTTTTCGCGGCGCGCCCCGCGCCCACAGCGCCCGTTCCAAAGCGCCGTGAAGAACGTTCTACCTTGCCTTGCGTCTGGGGATGGCGAAACCCGCTCCGAATGCAGCTGGATCCCTTGCTTCATCAGCCATACTGTCAATCGCGTGGCGCCCGTCGGCGCCCGCGCACTCCACCATGGGATACCGTGATCCATCAGCATGGCTTCCGGCACACCACAGCTGGCAAAGGCCGTCTCCAGTTGCTCGCGCACCAACTCGCCGTGCGCACTCCACACCGCGTTGCAACACCAGCAAGTAGCGGCTGTGATCGATCCAGCACCGACAATGGACCGACCGCCGCGTTCCAGCCTTTCGGACTCTTGAAGTCCATCTGCCACAGCTCGTTGGGCGTACTCCGTTCAAATCGGCGACAGCGGCCTGGGGATGCCGGTCACGATCCCGCACTAGGTCGTGACGCAACAAAACGCGATGGATGGTGCTGCGAGTCAGCTCCACCTGCTCCCGCGCCAGCAGGACTTGGAGCTTACGTGCTCCCCAGTCGGGATAACGCTGGCGCATCTTGACCACGCGCTGCTCACAACTCCGCAGTGGTTCGCGCTGGGACTCTGCTGCGGACGCCGGCTGCGTTCTGCGATTCCGGCCAGGCCGGTTTCTTGATAGCGCTTCCGCGCCAGAGGCATCCCGTAGGACGGGAGATGCCGAACTCCTGGCACAAGGCGGTACCCGACTTCCCTTGTCGCGTCGCCGCCACTACAAACTTCACTTTTTGCTCTTCGACATCCATGGTCTTCCACGGCATCCTTTACACTCCCCGCGCTCGCTACGCTCGCGCGGAAGTGTAAAGGATGTCCCGAGACGTTTTGTAAAGGATGTCATGAGGACTGGAACACCCGTTTCTTAAGGCGCGGGTGCGGGCAGCATCTCATCCCTCACGCAGAGGTCCCGTCTCACCGCTGATCGCGCAACGCCAGCTTTCGCTCCTCTGGCGTCATCTGGTTCCACAGAACTTTCAAGTCCTGTTCGATACGGGTGTTGCTTGGGTCTTTGCGTAGCGACCGGCTGAACCAGCGATACGCGGTCGGCAGATCACGAGTCGCGCAATGACCTGTCGCATACATCGTGCCCAGAACATTCTGAGCCGTAGCGTTCGAGCGCTGAGCCGCGGCAATCAGATTCTTCCGTGCCAGCCCGCAATTCTCCGGCACGCCGTTTCCATAGAGATACTTTTCGCCCTGAGCCGCCAGATCATCTGCTGTCACAACGGCGGGCGGCGTCGGCCGAGTTACCGCCGCAGGTGCAGGTGCAACGTCGCCCGACTGAGCCTGATCGGATGGCTTGGGCTGATCCGCCTGCGAGGACTGCGTTGCATCCCCCGTGCCTGCTGATCCCGCTGCCGACGCCGGCGGAGTTTGCGCCTGCGTCGTTTGATCGGATGCTTGACCACTGGCTGCCGTGCTCGGCTTGTCGGCCTGCGCGCTTGGACTCACGCTGTTTACCGGAGCTGTCTCTGAAGCCGAACCTGCGGCCTCAGGCGTGGAAGCGTTCGGTTGCGCGTTCGCGCCCGCCGCGCCACCCGTCAATCTCTCCGCCAGCGAAACCAATTCGCCCCGCCAGTGCCATGCCGCCGCGACCAACACTCCCACCAGCAAGATCCACAACAAATACCGCCCCCAATGGCTGGGTTCCGGTTCGTCCTCCAGCAGGTAACTCACACTTCTCGGATCCACCGGTTCACGCTCCACCCGCGGTTCACGCTCCACGCGGGTCGGCGCAGCCTGACTTACCGGTCTACGAACCGGTGCCTGCGGCGCCGGGCTGGACGCTGCGCTAGGCCGAGCGGTGGGCGCCGTGGGCAGAGCGAGTTCCGCCGCGCACATCCCGCAAAATCGGTGTTGCGGGAAGTTCTCATAACCGCACTTTTCACACTTAACCAGCATGGATATCTTCATAGAATACACCGCTTGGATGACATCCCGGCACTTCCCGTTGTCACTCATTCACGCACTAGTGCTTGTCAATCAGGACGCGAGCGCGCCCTAACGTTCTCGAAAAATCCGCCTCATCCAAGAGTGTGTCTTCCCCCCGCCTTGGTGTTCGCCAAATACCACCAACCCGGCGTCCACCGGGCAACTTGCACCCAGCACTAACGGCCATGTCCACGTGCACTTCCGTGACCTATGGGAATCCGGTCCAAAACGGGATACTGGCGGAGCTGCACTTTTCGTTGCTTTGATCGGATTCTTTCGCGGTCAGGATCGCTAGTGCAGATGCTCTTCAAACCCCCGCCGTGCGCGAGCACGGAGTAAGAGAGGCGATCCCGTGAGCTCCCTCACGCCGCAGTCGAAAGCAATCGCATGTGCACTCACTTTTCTTAGCTTCCTCATCTTCCCCGCATTCGCAGCCGCTCATACCGTCAACCTCTCATGGGACGCCAGCACTTCCAAGGACGTCGTCGGATACAACATCTACCGCGGCCCCTCTGCCAACGGACCATATGCCAAAATCAACACATCGTTGAATGTTCCCACCAACTTCGCCGACAGCACTGTGATCGGCGGCCAGACCTACTTCTATGTCACTACAGCGATGGACTCGCTGGGGAACGAGAGCGGCTACTCCAACCAGACAGAAGCCGTAATCCCCGGCGGCGGTTCCGGTTCCGAGCAGGCTCTCTACAACTTCTCGGGCGGGGCGGACCCGAAGTCTCCTTATGCTGGCCTGGTCTTTGACAAGGCCGGCAATCTCTACGGGACCACGCAACTCGGCGGGACCAATGGCCAGGGAACCGTCTTCGAGATGGTGCGCAACTCCGACGGGTCCTGGACCGAAACCGTTCTCTACAACTTTACCGGCAGCACCGACGGAGGTCAGCCCTCTGGCGGTTTGATCTTCGATGCATCTGGCAATCTCTACGGCACGACGAATCTCGGCGGCGGCGGCAACTGCAATCTCGGCTGCGGCACGGTCTTCCAGTTGACCCCCGGTTCCGGCGCATGGACTCAGTCGGTCCTCTACACATTTGCCGGCGGCAGTGATGGACGCGCCCCCAATGCCCGCCTGCTGTTCGATTCGTCCGGCAATCTTTACGGAACTACGATGCTCGGTGGAAATATCAACTCAGTCTGTACCACCGGATGCGGCACCGTCTTCAAGCTGAGCAAAACTTCTAGCGGCTGGACCCAGAGTGTGCTCTACGCTTTTACCGGAGCGGCGGACGGTACTTCCCCCTACGATGGCCTCGCCCATGACTCCGCTGGCAATCTTTACGGCACCACGTTCGCCGGAGGCGCTTCTGGAAACGGCGTCGTATTCAAACTCTCTTACACTTCTAACCTCTGGACTCAAAGCGTCCTCTACACCTTCACTGGTGGACGCGACGGTCAGCATTCCTACGGAGACCTCATCCTCGACGCCGCCGGTAACATTTACGGCACCACCTTCCAGGGAGGCGGTTCGGGCTACGGCATCGTGTTCGAGTTGGTACCCAACCCGAAAGGCGGCTGGAAGGAAAGAGTGGTGCACAGCTTCGGAAATACTCCGTCCGCCAACCCGGTCGCCGGACTAGTGATGGACCCGTCGGGCAACCTGTTCGGCACCACCTTCGCGGGCGGCAAACAAACTTCCTGCGGAACCACCTGCGGAACCCTTTTCGGGCTTTCTCTCTCCGGCAACTCCTGGAATTACAAAGTGATCCACGTCTTCGGGCAGGGTGCCGACGGATACCGTCCCAGCGGCGATCTGATTCTCGACTCAGCCGGCAACATGTATGGAACAACGCAGGCAGGTGGAGCCCAGGGCTCGGGCCTGGTATTTGAAATCATGCACTAGGACGAGCGTTCCTAGTATGGGGACGGGCGTCTCGTCCGTCCCCGCCCCCATCCCCCATCTTTATTTACAAACTTTTGACCAGAATGTGACACCATAGGTCGGCTCCGGACCTAGCTTTTCTGTCGCGCAGTCGTCTCATTGAACATGACGCCGCGATTCCAAGGAGAGCAAATGAAAAACATCGACCACGGCCCAGCCAGGTTCGCTCGGCTGGCCACGATAGTCCTATTGGCCCACACGCTCTGGGCCGCTCCCAAGCATCCCCCCAATGCCACGGGCATCGTCGTGCAAACCAAGTTCGGAGGCCAGATTCTCGGCTACGACATTGATCAGACCGGAACCCAGGGATTGCTGAGCGAGTTCGTGGCCGAGTCCGGCGGAGGAAGCAGCGTCGTCGCCACCGAGACCTTCGACCAAGCCACCGGTAAAATCCTCAAAGTGGTCGCCAAAAAGACTCACACCGAGGACGACTACGTCACCGAAGGCATCATCGGCAACCACGTCGGCATCATTCTTTACCAGCATGAGACTAGTCTCTTCCACGTGCACAATCATTTCCGGATCATGAATCCCTTCACCGGGGACAAGTTCACCGGCATCTGGACGCCCCCCATTCCCAAGGGCTCCTATCTCAGCGCGCTCACCCGCACCCAGGGCACGGACAACATCGCCGCCATCGAGACTCCGCCCAGCGGCGGCATCCCCCTGGTGTTCGGTTCGAATGTCACCGCCAACACCTTTGGCCCAAAGATTTCGCTGAAGTCGATCTTCAACAACGGAGAGTTTTCCTTCCCCCTGATCGCCTACGACAGCAAAAATAATCATGCCGTCCTCTCCGCTTCCTTCGGATGCCCCACCTGCACCCCCAAGATTGCGACCGTCGATCTGACCACGGGCAAAATCGACGAGTTCACCGGCCTCGGCTTGGGCAGTACCAATGGCATTGCCGTTGACCCAGCCAGCGCAATTGCCTGCACCACCACGGAAATCGATTTCAGCGTCGAGTTCTATGATCTGAAAAAACATACGGGAATCATCGTGACCTTGCCGGGCGCGAGCGGCCAGATCCAGAGTGGCGAGGATGTTGAGTTCGATCCCATCCACCACGTCTTCCTGGTCGGCCAATATACGTCAACCGGAAACATCAACGATCCCCAGCCCCACATCTACGTCTACGACGAAAAGGGAAACCTCAAGAACACGGTGACCGGACTGGACCGCATCCCGATCTACGGAGCCTACCTCGCCATCAATCCAGCCCAGCGAACCGGCTACGTCGACCGCGTAGGCGGGGCAGAGTTCACGGTAACCAGCCTCCAGGGGTTTAAATACTGAGAGGTCGTGTGACGGGCGACTGGCCTGTCTGTGTGGCGAAAGCGGCGCAAGGATGCAGTCCTGGGCGCAACGGGCTGGGAAAAATTTCCGGCTCCAGCCACCGTTTCCTAAATTTTTCGCAAGATTCGGCCAGTGCCGAAAACTGTCAAGCCCCCATCGGCCGCATCTCCATCTGGTTCCGTGCGAAAGGCACGCGTCCCAAGAGGTCCCGTGGCTCCGCCTTTCGTGAACCCTACCGCGAAGCCTGGCACCTGATGAAACCAAAGTAGCGCCAATACTCACGTGGGACGGACGCCCCCGCGAGCTTGCCCTGAGCGAAGCCGAAGGGTTCAGGCCTAGCAAAGCTCCGCAGCTTGCTTCCGGAACATTCCGATCGGGTTCACGAAGAATCGCGAATCTCGGCCAGCTTTGGATGAAGTACTGAAACGGAAACCATTTCTTTTCAATGACGTCAAAGTTGGCATCGCACTTGCAATACCTGGATCAACTCCGAAAGCCGGAATAATAGGGAACGGGAAGGTAAACAGCATTCATGTGGAAAGTTAAACGCATAGAAGACGGAAGTCAGATTATCTTGACATTTAGCGGCCAGTTGGAGGGTGAGCAGTTGGACGAATTGGAAGATGTCTTCGCGTCGGGGGCCATTCAGAGTCTGATCCTCGATCTGGCTGGCGTAAGGATCGTCGATCAGGACGCGGTCCGTTTCTTGGCAGATTGCGAAGCCAGCGGCGCTACCTTACGGAATTGTCCTGCTTATATTCACGAATGGATCAGTGCACACCGAGCGTCTAGCGAAACTATTTCTCAATAAAAAATGAGTCGGGGCACAGGGCGCTGCCAAGAATCTCTTAAGGGCTTTGATAGCGGCGCTTGTTTATCTTCAGGGCCTTGATCTTCGAATCCAGGGTGGACGCCGGGATGCCCAGCGCGGCAGCCGCTCCCGTGGGACCCGAGACGCGCCCCTTGCTCCGCAGCAGTGCGGCTTCAATCTGCTCCCGCTCTCGACCGAGGAGATCTTCCGCCAGGGACCGCACGCTTGCTGGTTGGGGCTGCAACCAGCTCTCGTCGATAGCAAAATCTTCGGTGTCGCTGACAATGACCGAGCGCTCGATGACGTTCTGCAATTCGCGGATATTTCCCGGCCAAGGATAAGACTGCAGGCTCGCCATGGTTCGTTTGTCAATGCTCCGGATTTTCTTGCCGGCCTTGCTGGCGTAACGGTCGATGAAGTATCCCACCAGCAGCCGGATATCTTCCTGTCTCTTTCGCAAGGGCGGCACGTCGATGGGGAATACGTTGATCCGATAGTACAAATCACTGCGGAACGTTCCCGCGGCAATCAGGGCTGGCAAATCCCGGTGCGTGGCGGCAATCACGCGAACATTGGCGTGGATCGGAGTTGCGCCCCCTACGCGCTCAAACTCCCGTTCCTGTAAGACTCTCAGTAGCGTCACCTGCGTCTCGGCATTCAATTCACCGATTTCGTCGAGGAAAATCGTTCCCCCTTCGGCAAGCTCAAAGCGCCCGAGACGCCGTTGCAGGGCTCCGGTAAAGGCTCCCTTTTCATGCCCAAACAACTCCGAAGCGATCAGGTCGCGAGGAATCGCGGCGCAATTGACGCTCACAAACGCGCGCGCCGAGCGTGTTGAGCGTTTGTGAATCGCTCGGGCAATCAATTCCTTCCCCGTGCCGGTTTCCCCGGTGATCAGAACCGTCGTATCGCTTTTAGCCACTTTCGCGACGCGAGCCAGTACCGCCTGCAGGGCGGGCGACGCGCCGACGATCTCTTCGAACATCGAAGCCTTGTCGATTTCCTCGCGCAAAGCGAGATTCTCTTTCTCGGCTCGTTCTTCCGTCCGCTTGCGATCTTCAATGTCGATGCGAGTGCCGCACCAGCGGGTGATCTTGCCACTCTCGTCACGCAAGGGTTGTGTCTGGTACAGGAACCAGCGGTATTCGCCATCCTGCCGGCGCATGCGCGCTTCCATCGAGAAGGACTCGCCTCGTGCCAGGGCGCTGCGTAGGCCTTCTTTGAGATCCCTTATATCTTCAGGATGCGTAACCATCTCCAGGAACACCATGGGGGCTCTCGGCGGGATGTTTCCGAAGTAGTCGGCCGACGTGCGATTTCCATACGAAGCACTCCCATCGGCTTCCCAGAGAAACATGTGCAGGGGAGCTACATCGATCACCTGCTTCAGTTCCCGCGCATGCTGTTGCTCGAGTGCTTGCGCTCGTTCTAGTGCTTCGAACGCCTGGGCGTTGGTGATGGCAACCGCAGCCTGGTCCGCGAACATCCGCAGCCAGCGGGAATCCTGTTCGCAAAGCGGCTCACGGCTGAAGAGTCCCAGAACGCCGAGGATTTCATTGCGTGAAACCAGCGGGTGGCCGACAAAACTATGGATGTCTTCTCGCTTGACCCAGTCGGGCCGCGCGATCCACGGATTATCCCGGGTAACGTCCTCGATAAGGACTGAGTTACCGGTTTCGCCAATTACCCCGATTTTGCGATGGCCTTTCGGAATCCGCCGAAAACTTCCCTGCAGCAGCGACCAGTTCTCCGCACCGTCCTTGGAGGATCCGGCACTGGCGGCCAGGTGAAAACATTGCGTCTGATCAGGGCATTCTGCGCGTAGCTGGCAATCCTGATTACAAAGATCGCCCGGCGACAGCAGCCAAATGCGCGCCAGCGCAACCGCCGGTTGCGCGGCCAACCCACCAACAATCGCTTTCAGGACATCGTCGGCGCGGTGTTCGCCCGCTACCCGGACGGCCAAAGAGAGAAGGGGTTCAGCCCGCACGACAATACCTCTCTATTTGGACCGATTCTACATTAAGTCGCGCTTCCTGCCGTTATTTCGCGAGATTTCGTGGATTCCCGATGCGCCGTGAGCACGGGAGCCTGATAAGTCACTGCGGATAAGTGATTTAGGTTTGGCTTCCTCCGTGCCTATAGAAGATCTAGCGACGCAATGAAGGTAAGTCGCGAGACATAGATTTGGAGGATGTTATGAAAAAAACCAACGCGACCCTGACCTTTGCGGTCGTGATTCTTCTGGCTCTGTTGGTTTGCCGGCCCGTGTTCGCAGAGGCTCCGCCCGACAACGTGCAGGGTGACTGGACGATTTATTCCACTAGCGTAGCGAACGGCGAGACGGTCGTTAAGCACGTCCAGATTGCACAATACGGCAACCGGATTACGGGATACTTTGAAGGCCCCGACCAATCTGGCCCGATTCAAGGAAGGGTGGACGTACATCACATTGTCTTCAGCACCGCGACCCGAAACGTCATCACCTTCCGGGGACAGATCTATGGCGACCAAATGTCAGGCGATTATGGTATTCACGGCAAGCATGCGCCGTGGCAGGCGGTGCGTCCGGCAACAACCACCACGGCGGTCCCACCGCCGACCGGAACCGTCTATGCCTCTCAGCCGGTCTTGCAGCCCGTGGCCTCCGCAGCTGCCTACACGCCGCAGCCGGCTGCACAGCCGGCCGCAAGCTACTCCACACAAAGCAGCTCTGCACCGGCACCGGCGTCTCTCACCGCGGCTCAACTCGATGCCCTGGTTGCACCCATCGCGCTGTACCCAGACGCGCTGGTGGCACAAGTGCTCGCCGCTGCTACGAATCCAGACGAGGTGGCGGCTGCAGATGAGTGGCTGTCACAAAACACAAATCTGACGGGCGCTTCCCTTGCTCAGGCTGTCGACCAGCAGGATTGGGATCCCAGCGTCAAAGCTCTGACCCAGTTTCCTTCGATCCTGAACAACCTGGCGCGCAATCTCTCGTGGACTTCGAGCCTCGGACAGGCCTTCGCTAACCAGCAGTCGGATGTGATGGCCGCCGTGCAAACGATGCGCGCCAAAGCTCAGGCGGCAGGAACACTGCAGTCCAATTCGCAGGTCATCGTCACTCAGCCCGCACCGAGCACGATCGTAATTCAACCTGCGAATCCCCAAATTGTCTATGTCCCTCAGTACAACCCGACGGTGGTTTACGGCGTGCCCGTAGTGGTGCCGCTCTATATTCCTCCGCCGGTTCCGGTGGCAACGGTTGGTCTCTACTTCGGAAGTGGCATTACCATCGGGGCCTCATTCGGAGGCGGTGGATGGGGCGGCGGCTTCGGTTGGGGCTGGCATGCCTGGGGTGTGAACTGGGGTTGCTGTGGCGGTGGAGGTTCGACCACGATCATCTACAACCACAACACCTATATCAATAACCGCACTTGGAACAACAACAACTACAACGGCTATCACCCCTGGGCAGGGGGAGCGACCGGCTCGCAAAACCATGCCTGGTATGGCGCCAACGGCACCTTTCACCCCGACGGCAACTACAAGCCGGGCGTCGATACACACTATGGTCCAAATGGCGCATATCACTCGAATGGCTATTACGGACCCGATGGCGGCTTTCACCCCGATGTCCCAGGCACGGGTCCAGCACACATGCCCAATGGTGGAGATAACGGTAATCACGGTCTGATTGGCGGGAATGGCAGTGTGCAGAATCCGAACGCCGGCTCGACCCAGTACGCGCCCGGGGCGAGGCCCAACGGCGGAAACAACGGCAATAACGGAATGATTGGCGGCAACGGTGGCATCCAGCACGCCCCCGGGTATGTGCCGGCACAAGACCAGCCGAACGGTGGCCGCAACGGCGACGGCGGTCTGATCGGCGGTAACGGCGCTGTCCGCAACCAGGAAGCCAGGAACGCTGATCGCTCGAATACCGGCAATCTGAACCGCTCGCGTATGAGCGGCGACGGTGCGGCCAACCGCGCTGAGAGCAACCGCGGCCGCGCCAGCATGGCGGGACGGCGCCCCCAGGTGCGTATGGCCCAGCAGCACGCGCCGGTTCAACATCGCTCTTTCGGCGGCGGGGGCCGTCGCTAAGGTCTCGACAAATCCAACAGACGAATACCACAAGGAAGGCAGATCAGAACTTCAGAAGGAGATTGACAATGGAATCGAATGCGAACAAAGCAGCGAAGTGGAAGTACGTAGTGATAGTGGGGGCGCTAGTCATGGCTGGCCTCGGTATAGCGGCTCGAAAAGTCGAATCGAGCAATGCAGACAGTCTGGGTGAGACCCTTACCCCGATTACGTTTTCGTCGCCAGCCGAGGCTGGCGCTGCCCTGGCCAAGGCAGCAAAGACCGGCGACCAAACTGCACTGTCACAAATCCTGGGTGTCGAGACCAAAACCCTCCTGACTGCTGGAGATACAGAAGGGGACAAGGCGGCCCTGGACGGGTTTGCCTCCAAGTACGGCCGGATGAATCGTTGGGTCGACATGACCGATGGCAGCCGCGTGCTCTACATCGGGGCCGACAACTTTGCCTTCCCCGTGCCGCTCGCGAAGAGCTCGTCAGGCAGTTGGTACTTCGACGGCGTCGCCGGAGCCCAAGAAGTGAGGGCCCGCGATATCGGCCGAAATGAATTGTTAACGATCGACGCGTGCTCCGCTCTCGCCACTGCACAGGCGATCTATTTCGACGACCGTGGCGCCTCACCTGAATATGCACAGCGCATCATCAGCACTGCAGGCAAACAGGACGGCCTGTATTGGCCTGCGTCGGAGACCCAGCCTCCCAGTCCCCTCGCGAACCTCAGCGAATTCCCGAAGTCTTCGCTCGCCTCGCTTTCTCCGGGTGATCCTCTGGTCATCGACGGATATACGCTGCGCATCCTTACTGCTCAAGGTGACGACGCACTTGGTGGAGCGAAGAGCTACATCGTAAATGGAAAGATGACCGGCGGCTTCGCCGTCCTTGCAACACCCATCAAGTACGCCCAAACCGGAATCGTGACCTTCATGACCGGTCGCGACGGCGTCGTTTACGAACGAGACCTGGGGCCCGACACGGCGAAGATCGCCGCTTCCATTCAGGAATTCAATCCGACCGACGATTGGTCGCCGGTCGAGTAGATGGTTGTCGCGCGGGGCAGTGGGGCGGGACAGCGGGGCGGAGGAGCCGAGTGGACTTTTCCCACAGAACGCGGAAAGACGGGGCACCCTTTTTTCTTTGTGATTTAGATTTCTAACCCGAGGCGTTTTTTTCTGAGGCTGGTTTTGCTCCCCTCTCAGTTCATGGATGGGTTGCCTTAAAAACATGGTTGGCCAGCTTGAGGGTCACATATGCTGAGGCTTTCGAGGCTAATCCCAATACAAACGGATCATTATTGGAAAGATTGTCACACCAACGGCCAGGATAGTCCGCGCATCCGCCGTCGTTACCGGGGACGCTGCCTTCGTAGTTTCCCAGGAACCCACCCCATATGGCGACTTCCGCTGCGTCCTTGCAGCAATCCTGACGCGTCAGAATGCCGCTGTTGGGGATGCCGATCAGGGCGAACGAGTTCGAGTCGGTTCCGCTATTTCCAAAACTTGAAGATTGAGACACAACTCCCGCCGACTTGAAAAAGTCCGCGAAAAACTTGTTGCCGATTTTCGACTCGGGGACCACATTCGGGGGGAACTGGCTGACATTGTAGGCAAACGCGGGATCGGCAATCCACATATCGAAATTCGGAGTGGCGGTGACGTCCATATCAATGTCGAAGGCGATTTTCTTTCGCTGCGCGCTGCTCAAGTGCTGGGTGTAATAGGCGGAGCCGAGCAACCCGATTTCCTCGCCGCCGAACCAGATATAGCGGAGTCGATTGCGGGTCGACGTCTTCGCCATGTTCAAGGCAATCTCAAGAATGGTTGTCGATCCGGACGCGTTATCGAGCATGCCCGCGCCGTAGATAGAGTCGAGATGCGCCTCGACCACCACGGTGTGGTTGGGATCTCCGAAAGGGGACTCGGCGATCAAGTTGTAGTCCGCAGCTGACGGGCCAGAAGGCCGAGCCGCAAACCAGTCGCGGGCCAGAGCATCCCTCTCTCCCGGCATGCCAAACTGCGGCCGCCGGGTGATCCCGGAATTGGTGTATGGATATGTCTGGATGGTGACGTGATACCCTGCCTGCCGCATCAGCTTGGCAACATAGTCCACGGACGCTTTGTAACCAGCGGTGCCCGTATCGCGGTTGCCGTGACCGTCCGTTCCCTTATGTTCGTCGGAGATTTTCTGAAACTGCGCGAGATGGCTCCAGAGCGATGGCACCTGGATGCACTCCAGAAGCTTTTCCGAGGTGTTATTCGCTCGCGTCTGGCAAGCACGCGAGGAAGGCGCCGCATGGCTAATTCCGGTGCTCGACAGTTCCTGCGCGCTGGCGGCTAATCCGTCATGTGCCTGGGCGAGAAGAGACGGTTGCAGAACGCAGATAGCTAAAACGATGTACGCCATCGACAAACCAGCGCATTTCAGCCGGGTGGATAATAACTTAACCATCGGAACGCCCCTTCTTGTTCGGTTATCGGTGCCTGGCACAGCGAAACTTCATGCTCTGAGTTACTGAAACTGACCAAGCCTTTCAGCCAGACAGCCTAGTGCGCCGTCGAAGGGTTGTCAATTCAGCCATTGCTCAGGTAGCGGCTCAGCTTGATTGTCATCCCGAGCAAGCGTTCTTTGCCTCGCTAAAGGGA
This sequence comes from uncultured Acidobacteriota bacterium, assembly GCA_963788605.1. GTDB lineage: Bacteria > Acidobacteriota > Terriglobia > Terriglobales > Acidobacteriaceae > JABDBE01. Next base: position 51,352 of record CAWBHD010000004.1, read on the forward strand.
GTACCCGTCCAGCTTTCCCTCTGTGTCTCTGTGTCTCGGTGGTGAACGCGCCTTGCCTTTACACTCCCACCACCCCCGTGTTAACCTCATAAACGTTACAAAACAATTGAAAAATTAGACAGGAGTGCACCAGGTTAGTGCTAGCCAGAGAGCAAAAGAAAACCCTCATCGACCAGTACGGCACCCATGCTACCGATACCGGTAGCCCGGAAGTTCAGATCGCTCTGTTGAGCGAACGCATTGGTTCATTGACGGAACACTTCAAGATGCACCAGAAGGACCATGGCTCGCGCCGCGGTCTTCTCATGCTGGTCAGCAAGCGGCGTCGCCTGCTCGACTATCTCAAAACCTACAGTTCCGATCGCTATAAGACCGTGGTTCAGAAACTCGGCCTCCGCCATTAATCGCGGGCAGCCGGGCTTTTTGGGCTTCGTGGCTTAATTGCCAAACCAGCGGAATTGTTCTGCGGTCCTTTGATCGTCCTGAGGACAGCAGGGGTTTAACGAGAACAGCGGAGACGGTGCGTCTCCAGGGTAATTTCCCAAGTCACGACTGGCGCCTGATTGTTCATTGTGCAACCTCCCAGACCGGCACCGGCGTGCCCTCCTGCCCAGAAGGAAATAAAATGAAACAAGACGTATCGGTTGTTCTTACCGGCGGTAAGAGCCTCTCCTTTGAAACTGGAAAACTGGCGAAACAAGCCCACGGCTCGGTCGTGGTGCGCATGGGCGAAAATACGGTCCTCGCGACCGCAACTTCAAATCCCGATCCCCGCGAAGGCATCGATTTCTTCCCCCTAACCGTCGACTACCGAGAATACACATATGCGGGCGGGCGGATTCCTGGGGGGTTTATCAAGCGCGAAGGGCGTCCGAGTGAACGCGAAATTCTGACCAGCCGGCAGATCGACCGGCCGATTCGGCCGCTGTTTCCGGATGGCTTCAAGTGCGAGACTCAGGTCATCGCCTTCGTTCTTTCGGCGGATACCGAGAATGATCCCGACGTGGCCGGCATCAATGGCGCATCGGCCGCGTTGACGATTTCTGATATTCCGTTTAACGGCCCCATCGGAGCCGTGCGCGTGGGTCTGGTCAGCGGGCAGTTCATCATTAATCCGACCTATACGGAAATGCGCGACAGCCTGCTGAACATCATGGTGGTCGGCACCGCTGACGGAATCGTGATGATCGAGTCCGGCGCTAAAGAAGTAAAGGAAGAAACGGTTGTGGATGCCATAGAATTCGCCCACGCCGAAATAAAGAAGATCTGCGCCGCCATCAATGAGCTGAAAGCAAAAGCGGGAAAACCGAAGCGCGCCGTGACTCCGCCAGAATTCGACGAAGCGTATTACAACCAGCTCCGGGCAAAGATTGGCACCGACCTGGCCGACCGCCTCAACACAGAGAAGCATCCAAAGGCGGAAAGCCACAATTTGGTTCGCGACTTGAAGAAAGAACTGCAAGCCGCGATCCCCAAAGAAGACGTAGAAGCTCAAGCCAAACTGAAAACTTACTACGAGACGCTGCGCGAAAGAATCTTCCGCGAGCAGGTCATCAACAATAAACGAAGACCAGATGGCCGCCCCTTCGACAAAGTAAGGGACATCTGGGTGGAAGTAGGCGTCCTGCCAAGAACTCACGGAAGCGCCATCTTTACCCGCGGCGAAACCCAAGCCCTGGTCACAACCACCCTGGGCACCAGCGACGACAAACAACGCCTCGAAACCTTCGAAGGCGAAGCCAAGAAGCGCTTCCTGCTGCATTACAATTTCCCGCCGTTCTCGGTGGGAGAGGTGCAGTTTTTGCGTGGGGCTGGGCGCCGGGAAATAGGCCATGGGGCGTTGGCGGAGCGGGCTATATCGGCGATGCTGCCTACGGAGGAGAACTGGCCCTACACCATGCGCGTGGTGTCGGACATTCTGGAGTCGAATGGGTCTTCATCCATGGCTACGGTATGCGGGGCTTCGCTTTCGCTGATGGATGCGGGCGTGCCTTTGCGGTCTCCGGTGGCTGGAGTGGCCATGGGGTTGGTGAAGGAAGGGAACGACTACGCCATCCTTACTGATATCGCAGGGGCAGAGGATCATTACGGCGACATGGATTTCAAAGTTGCCGGCACCAAGGATGGAATCACGGCGCTGCAGATGGATATTAAGGTTGGGGGCATCACCGCTCAAATTATGCGGGAGGCTCTAGCCCAGGCGCAGCGCGGGCGGTTGCACATCCTGGAGAAGATGAGCGAGGGGATCACCGGGCATCGCGAGAAAGTTTCGGCGTATGCTCCGCGAATTTACACCTTGCAGATTCCTGTGGATAAGATTCGCGACGTGATTGGGCCCGGTGGCAAGATGATTCGCTCGATTATTGAGCAGACCGGGGTGAAGATCGACGTCGAAGACACGGGCAAGGTCAACGTGGCCTCGAACGACGAGGCTTCGGCCAATAAGGCTTTGCAGATCATCCGCGATCTGACGGCAACGGCCGAAGTAGGGAAGACCTACTTGGGCAAGGTGACTCGCCTGGCGGATTTCGGCGCTTTCGTCGAGATCATTCCGGGGACCGATGGACTGCTGCACATCAGTGAAGTGGCGGAGCATCGGATCAAGGACGTTCGCGATGAGCTCAAAGAGGGCGATCAGGTTCTGGTGAAAGTGCTGGCGGTTGAAGGCAACCGCATCCGGCTTTCGCGCAAAGCCATCCTCAAGGAACAACGGGCGAAGATGGGGGGCGGCGAACCTGGACCCGACGGCGGAGGCGAAGAGGGTCACTCCGAGATGGCAGGGGAGCCAGCTTTGACCATCGAAGGCGGGGGAGACTTCCCCGACGACGAGCCGAACTTCAACCGTGATGCAGTGGCGGGAGTAGCACCGTCGAGCGATCGCGGCCCTGGAGATCGGCCGGACCGCGGCGGAGATCGCGGACGAGGTGGGCGCCCGGGTGGCGGCGGAAGAGGTCGTGGCCGTGGCCGTGGACCGGGCGGTGGCGGCGGTCGCGGAGGACCGAGACACTAGGAAAATCGCCACGGATTAATGTAATTCGTTTACGGAAGCGAGAAGGCCGCGACTAACGTCGCGGCCTTTGTTTGTTTGTGTTAACGAGGTTAAACAACAATTGACACTGCAAGGGATTGTTATGTTGATAGAGGACTGAAGGAAGAGTTTGCCGGTTATCTTTGACTCGAAGCGCATCGCGGAATTGTCTTTCACCAAAGTTTCCCACTAGCAAAAATAAGTACTTGTCAATCGTGATAGATAAGTGCAAAATGCGGGCCAGTACTCCCTACTACATCTTTCGCGAGGGCTGTGGTTAGACATGAGCCAGTTCAAAGGAGCTACTATGCGTTCTTGCAGGTTGTTCGCTGTGCTATTTGCGGTTTTCTGCCTGGCAGGCACCTTCATTTGGGCACAATCCTCCACCACTGCCTTGCACGGAACGGTGACGGACGAGAGTGGCGCCGCGGTTGCCGGGGCGAAAGTGACACTCAGGAACCCGGAGCATTCGATCGAACGTACGGCGACAACCGGTGCGGTGGGAGGATACGAGTTTGTCCAACTTCCTCCAGGCACATATCAGCTCACGGTGGAGATGGCGGGTTTTCGAAAATACGAAAATAAAAACCTGCAATTGCTGGTCAACACCCCGACCACTACCAACGTGGCGCTGGCAGTTGGAACGACGAACGAGACCGTAGAAGTGACCGCCGAGGCGTCCCTGGTCAATACTACGGACGCCTCACTGGGGAACGCTTTCAATGAGCACCAAGTAAAAGAACTGCCATTGGAAGGGAGAAACGTGCCGGACCTGTTGAGCCTGCAGGCTGGCGTCGCATACACCGGGAACCGCCCGGACATCAACCAGAATGTGGACACCCGCAGCGGGGCGGTGAATGGAGCGCACAGCGACCAAAGCAACATTACGCTGGATGGCGTGGATGTCAATGACCAGGTAAACGGCTATGCATTTACCACGGTGTTGCCAGTCACGCTGGACTCGGTGCAGGAGTTCCGGGTCACGACCTCCAACTACAACGCCGATGAGGGACGTTCCTCCGGGGCGCAGGTGTCTCTGATCACGAAGAGCGGCACTAACAAATTTCACGGCTCGCTGTATGAGTACCTTCGCAATACCGCCACCAGCGCCAACGATTACTTTGTAAAACAATCTGAGTTGAGCACTGGCCAGCCGAACCAACCGCTGCAGTTGATTCGCAACATCTTTGGGGGCTCGTTTGGCGGGCCAATCATCAAGGATCGGCTATTCGTATTTGTGAATTATGAGGGCTACCGGCAGGCGGAGCAAAACAGTGTTCTCCGGATTGTGCCCAGCGACTCGTTGCGGGATGGAGTAATGTTGTACCAGTGTGACGACCCAACGATATGTCCGGGAGGCTCCATCCAAGGGATTACTGGCTCGCACGTGGTTCCAGCCGGGTTTTATGGTCTCAATAAGGCGGATCTCACCGGCATGGATCCCCTGAGTATCGGACCGAACTCGGTGATGCTGGGCTATTTCAACGGGTTTCCCCATGCGAACGATGTGTCGCAAGGGGATGGATACAATTTCCAGGGGTATCGCTTTCGGGGGTCTACGCCGACCACCAACAACTGGTATATTGCGCGGGTAGACTACAAAGTCACAAACAGCGGAAACCATACTGTCTTCTGGCGCGGCGCCCTGCGCAATGACAATAACGCGGATGTACCTTACCTGCCGGGCGAGCTCCCATTGCAGACGAACCTGAACTTCAGCAAAGGCTTTACCGTGGGTTACACGGCCGCGCTCAAGCCGACGCTGGTCAACAATTTTCACTGGGGGTATACGCGACAGAGTATCGGGGTTGTGGGCAACAACAACACGCAGCCGTTTATTTTCTTCCGCGGATTGAACGACAACAGCACCAGCAACAATTCCTCGCTGTCGCTGGAGCGGAGCCGGACCTACCAGACCCCGGTGAACAATTTTGTGGATGACGTATCTTGGGCGAAGGGGAAGCACAACTTCCAGTTCGGCACCAATATCCGATTCATCCGGAATCCACGGTCCAGCTACTCGACCTCGTTCCCGGACGGATTCACGAACTCTTCCGGGCTGGCATCGGCGGGAATTGCGGGGACCGGCACCGCCCTCGATCCGGCGGCCACGGGACTTCCGGACGTCGCCTCAGGGTTCGCCAACTCCTACGATTACCCGATCATGGCGCTGATGGGGATTGTCAGCCAGTTGGATGCGAGCTACAACTACACCAAGACGGGCGCCGTGTTGCCAGAGGGGGCGGCGGTGAACCGGCGCTGGGGCGCCGATGAATACGAGTTCTATGTACAAGACTCATTCCGAGTCAAACCCAACCTCACGGTGACTTACGGGCTGCGTTACGGATTGTTCTCGCCGCCATGGGAAACGACGGGGACGCAAGTAGCGCCTAACGTCAGTATGGGACAGTTCTTCAAGGACCGCGGGCAAAGGATGTTGCAGGGCCTGGGCTCGAACACGGACCCGACGGTCAGTTTTAATCTGGCAGGACCGGCCAACGGCAAGCAGGGATACTACAACTGGGACTATCACAACTTCGCACCGCGGCTGGCCTTCTCTTATTCGCCACGACCGGATTCCGGCTGGCTGAAGAGTCTAGTTGGAGAAGGGGACAAGACCGTCATCCGCGGCGGGTTTGGGATGGTGTATGACCGCATTGGCGCGGGATTGTTGAGTACGTTCGATCAACGCGGGTCGTTCGGCTTGTCCACCCAGTTGTCGAACGCGCTGGCGCCGACGGTAGACACAGCGCCGCGCGTAACCGGCCTGCACACGATCCCGACGCAAGGGTTCCCGCCACCGCCGCCGACGGGTTTTCCGTATACCCCGCCGTCCGGGGGAACAGGGCTGGCGATTTACTGGGGGCTGGATGACACCATCAAGACTCCCTACTCGTACGCGCTGGACTTCTCGATCGCGCGCGAGTTGCCTAAGAACATGAGCCTTGAGGTCTCGTATGTGGGGCATCTGTCTCGGCGGCTGCTGGCGCAGGAAGATCTGGCGATGCCGCTCGACATCGTGGATCCGAAGTCGAAGGTTGATTACTTTAGCGCCGCCCATCGGATGTCACAGCTTGGGTTTGCGGGCACGCCTACTTCTTCGATCACAAACGCCCTGGTTGGTCCCACGGCGGCGTACTGGCAGAACATGATTACTCCGCTGCAACCCGGCGATCAATACACGCTGGCCTGCAGCGGCGGGTCTACAACCTCGCCGGTGCAGGCGATGTACGACCTCCTCGGCTGCGGAGGAGGTCCAGTAAACGGTTACGGTGACGAGACGACGGGGTTATTTGAGTTGGACGTCGCAGGTTCCGACTACTCGGGGAACCCTGGGATTCAGGGCACATCGGGTGCTTACTATCCATCAATCCTGGGGCCCAATGCCTATTTCAACAGGCAGTTTCACTCGTTGTACGCGTGGCGGTCGGTGGCGAATGCAAACTACAACGCCATGCAGGTTACCCTGCGAAAGCATCTATCGCATGGCCTGCAGTTCGATTTCAACTACACGTGGTCGAAATCGATAGATTTGAATTCCGATGCCGAACGGGTGGATGCGTATGGTGGTCTGGGCGGCCAGATCATCAATGCGTGGTCGCCGAACCTGGGACGGGGAGTATCCAGTTTTGATACGACCCACCAATTCAACCTGAACTGGGTTTCCGACTTGCCCTTCGGCAAGGGGAAGATGATTGGCGGTAATTCCGGTGGGGTTGTGGACGCGTTCATCGGCGGCTGGCAATTTTCCGGACTCGCGCGCTGGACAAGCGGGTTCCCCATCAGGATCGACAACGGTGGCGCATGGCCGACAAACTGGCAGTTGGAGGGGGATGGATTCCTGAATGGCCACCCCCACACCAGCACCACGAAGAACCCGGATGGCACGGTTAACCTGTTTCCGGACCCGCAGGGGCCGACGGGAATTGGCGCATTCCGGAATAACATGCCGGGCGAGGTTGGCAATCGAAATGTGATTCGTGGACCGGGCTACGCCGGGCTTGACATAGGCCTCAGTAAGCGCTGGCAGATGCCCTACGCGGAATCGCATAGCGTGCAGTTTCGATGGGAAGTGTTCAATGTCTTGAACTTGACCCGCTTCGATGTGCAGTCGATCACCAATAACCTTGATGCCGGTCCGGCATTCGGGAACTTCAGCGGACTGCTCACCAATCCGCGGGTAATGCAGTTTGCATTACGGTACGAGTTCTAGGCGACACGATTGCGGAGCAGGGTTTTATGGAAGGCCGCCATGGTTGGCGGCCTTTCGTTTTTGGTGATGTTTACAGGACGGCATTAACCACAAAGGGCACGAAGGTTCACAAGGGAAAGCACGCGGGCGAGGGCGCCCGCGCCACACGGGCTCCGCGACCACACCAGCCCCGCGCCACACAAGCTTAGGGCTATCCTCTGGAGGCGGGGGCGGCGGCTTTTTTGGGCAGGATTTCGCCGATGCGGCGGATTTGCGCGCCCACGGCACGCAGTTTTTCTTCGATGTTTTCGTAGCCGCGGTCGATGTGATAAACGCGGTCGATGATGGTTTCTCCGTCGGCGACTAGTGCGGCCAGAACCAGCGATGCGGAAGCACGCAAGTCGGAGGCCAGGACTGCGGCGGCGCCTAATGGTGTCTTGCCACGAACTACCGCGCGTCGTCCTTCAATTTTTATGTTTGCGCCCATGCGCACCAGTTCCTGGGCATGCATGAAACGGTTCTCGAAAATGTTTTCGGTGATGATGGAGGTGCCTTCGGCTTGTGTGGCAAGGGCCATGTATTGCGCTTGCACGTCGGTCGGGAATCCGGGATATTCCTCGGTGATCATGTCGGCGGCTTTCGGAGGATTGTCGCCCATCACGCGAACGGAGTCGTTGGTGTGAGTCGTCTTGACGCCGACCTCGTTCAACTTATCCAGCAACGCTCCCAGATGATGGGGATCGCAGCCCGAGATGTTGAGATCTCCGCCGGTTAGCGCGCCTGCAATGATGAACGTGGCAGCCTCGATGCGATCGGGAATGATGCGGTGGCGGGCGCCATGCAATTTTGCGACGCCTTTGATTGTGATGGTCGAAGTACCCGCGCCTTCGATGCGCGCGCCCATTTTATTCAGCAAGTCGGCGAGGTCGGCGACTTCGGGTTCGCGGGCGCAGTTCAGCATCACGGTCTCGCCGTCGGCGAGAGTGGCCGCCATGAGCAGGTCTTCAGTGCCAGTTACGGTGATCTTGTCGAAAAGAATTTCGCCGCCGTGGAGGCGCTTGGCGGTGGCTTCGACGTAGCCGTGATCCTGGGTGATGGTTGCGCCCAGGGTTTCCAGTCCCTTGATGTGCAAGTCGATGCCTCGAACGCCGATAGCGCAACCTCCGGGGAGGGAGACGCGGGCACGGCCACAGCGGGCGACCAGCGGACCGAGAACGAGCGTGGAGGCGCGCATGGTCTTGACCAGTTCGTAGGAAGCCTCGGGGGATGTCAGGTTCTTGCAACAGATGGTGGTGCGATGCTGCGCGCGGCCGTAGCCGAGTTCAACTTCGGCGCCCATGGCCGCCAGGAGTTTGCGCGTGGTCTCGATGTCGCGGACCTGGGGAATGTTTTCGAGGATGACGGGTTCGTCCGTGAGCAAAGCGGCGGCCATGGCTGGGAGGGCAGCGTTTTTGGCGCCGCTGACGCGAATCGTCCCGAGCAGCGGGTTGCCGCCTCGAATTACGAGTTTGTCCATATCTCTATCGTACGCTGGCAGACGGTGAGCAACCGCGAGGCCCATGGGGGTCCGTCCAATCTGTGGCGCTGAGACATTGTAACGGCGAAACGGGTTTGCGGTGGGTGTGAATTTGTTAATCGGAAGGGCACGGACTGTGGGGCATGGTAAGTCGAGCTTTGCTCGTCCTTCGGGCCCGCGGGATGTGGGCGCTAGAAAGCTCGGGCTGCGGCGATTGCCTGGCGTACATGGCCACCGGTTGATTTCAGGGCGCGAGTGGCCTGGGTTTGGGTTACATCGGCTTGCAGCATTATCAGTGCTACGGGAACGTTGTTATGTGACGCTTTCAGGGCTCGTTCGGCAGCTTGGCGGCCGACTCCGGCGGCCTGCTGCAGAATGGTCAGGCCGCGCTCACGCAACTTTTCGTTCCTTACGTGGACGTTGACCATGAGATTCCCGTAGACGTAGCCGAGGCGAGTCATGGCTCCGCTGGAAAGCATGTTGAGAATCATCTTTTGCGCTGTGCCGGCTTTCATCCGGCTGGATCCGGCGATAACTTCGGGACCGACTTTGGCGACGATGGCGAGGTGCGCGGCTTTTCCCAAAGGAGATGCGGCGTTGCAGGTGACCGCAATCGTTTTGGCGCCGTGACCGCGGGCATACTCCACGGCGGCGACAGTGAAGGGCGTGCGTCCGCTGGCGGCGATTCCGACGACTACGTCGTTCTTGCCGGGCTTCTTCTTTGCCATTTCTTTGCGGCCGAGTTCGCGGGAGTCTTCGCTGGCTTCGGTGGCGGAATGCAGAGCTTTTGTTCCACCTGCGATTACAAATTGCACCGTCCGGGGATCGGTGCTGAATGTTGGTGGGCACTCGGAGGCGTCGAGGGCGGCGAGGCGGCCGCTGGTTCCAGCGCCGACGTAGATCAGGCGGCCTCCTTGTTTCAGGGCTTGCGCGATCAGGTCGATGGCACGGGCGATTTGCGGCAAGGCAGCTTTGACGGCGCCTGCAACCTTGCGGTCCTCGGCGTTGATGAGGCGGGCGATATCGAGGGAGGATTTGAGATCCAAAGTTCTAGCGGAAGGGTTAGCCTTCTCGGTGGAGAGGTGGCTTAGTTTGTTCACAGATTTCAACCGTTGGCCTCCGTGGATTCCAGTTCGCTGTTCATTGGCCTTGCAATGCCTCGACGACTGCGTCGTGAAACTTGGGGCGTAGTTGTTTGATGGCTTGATTGCTGCAGTCGGGCCATGTCCGGTTGGTGAGCAAGGTTATGGAGAGCTGGCGGTCGGGGTCGATCCAGATTGAAGTTCCGGTGTATCCGAGATGACCGAAGGCGTTGACGGAAAAGTATTTTCCGGATTGTGACGGAGACGATGGCGTATCCCAGCCCAGGGCTCTCGATGTTCCTGGCGGGGAAGACTCGCGGTGGGTGAATAGAGCGAGGGTTTCGGGGCGGAAGATGGGACGTCCGCCGGAAAGCATGGCGTGGGCGAAGATGGCGAGGTCTTCGGCATTCGTGAAGACGCCAGCGTGACCTGCGATGCCGCCCATCACGCTGGCATTTTCGTCCTGGACTTCGCCTTGAATGATGCGGTGGCGGAAAGATTGATCATCAGCCGTGGGCGGGATGGCAGTTCTCCAGACCGGTGGGGGATTAAACGTGGTGTGTGTCATTGCCAGTGGCCCGAAGACTTCATGTTGGCAGAAATGATCGAGAGATTCGTCGGCGATGCGCTCGAGCGCCTTGCCCAGGACAATGAAACCTATATCGCTATATTCCGCTTTAGCTCCAGGGTTGGCGGTGAGCGGAGTTGCGAAGGCGGCGGAAAGAAGTTCGTCCTTCGTTTTTGCTCGCAGAAAAAGCTTTTCGTATGCTGGTAGTCCCGAAGAGTGAGTCAACAGCATACGCAGGGTGACGGCGTCACGGCGGGGATCCTCTCCGGCGAACTCGGCCACGACGGTCACTACTGGTAAGTCCAAGTCGAGGAGGCCGCGTTCGTAGAGGATCATCGCTACGCTTGTGGTGGCGACAACTTTGGTTACCGAGGCAATATCGAAAATGGTTGCGGCGGTTGCTTCAGGGGAATCCGATTCGTAGGTAAATCGGCCGAATGCTTTCAGCGCGACGAGGTTGCCTTTGTCGGTGACGGCGACGGAAGCTGCAGGAAAAATGCGATCCGTGATCGCCTGTCGTATCAGGTCAAAAGCGGGAGTGAATACCGCGTCCTGATGCTCGTGGGCTCGAGCGGGAAAGCATGCGGAAGTTCTGGTCGCGGGCAATGGTTTCCTGGGTTCGATGTTCGGTTTATAACAAAGTTCCGGAAGCGGGTAAAGATGATGACCGCCGTGTCTGACGCATTGTACCGTGAAGAGTAGAAACGCGGAATTTTCTCCATTTGGCAGAGATGGCACCCCCTTACTTGAGTTTCTTGAGCAGGTTGCCGGGGTTGTGTAGAGTCAGGATATCCGGATGATTAGCTCAAATTCACGGTTTCGCCATTGTTTCCCCAGTATGGGGTTGGCTGCGCTTCTGCTGGCAACGCTTTCTCCGTGTGCGCGGGGGGTTGCGAAGACAGTTGTGCCGGCTGGTGGCCTTGGGGTTCTCGATTCGATCGTGCAGCAGGCTATTCACGATGAGCAGATTCCGGGAGCGGTCGTACTGATCGGGCACAATGGCCAGGTGATTTACCGCAAAGCCTTCGGGGAACGTTCGCTCGAGCCGCGGCGCCAGCCCATGACCGTGGACACGATCTTTGACCTGGCATCACTTACGAAAGCAGTTGCCACCACCACCGCCGTGATGCAACTGGTAGAGCGAGGTCAGATTCGAGTCAACGAACCGGTGGCGAAGTACATTCCGGAGTTTGCGGAAAATGGCAAAGAGGAAATCACAGTTCGCGAGTTGCTGACCCATCATTCCGGATTGCCTGAGGGGCTCGATTTGTCCGAGCCGTGGCAAGGGCGCGAAACCGCATTGCGCATGGCGTACGCGGAAAAGCCCATCTCCGCCCCGGGATCGAGATTCCTTTACAGCGATGTCAATTTCATCGTGCTGGGTGCAGTGGTTGAACGAGTGTCAGGAATGTCGCTCGATCAATACTGTCAGAAGAATATCTTTGCTCCGCTGATGATGACACGCACGCGTTTTCTGCCTCCGGCGGCATGGTCGGAGAAAATTGCGCCCACGCAGTATGACGAGCACGACAAGATGTTGCGTGGAGTGGTTCACGATCCCACGGCGCGGCGGATGGGCGGAGTGGCTGGGCACGCGGGCTTGTTCTCGACGGCCGACGACCTGTCGAAGTTCGCGGGAGCGATCTTGAATGGCAGCAGCATCCTTTCTCCGTTGATGATTGAAAAAATGACTACTCCGGAGCAGCCGCCGACGTCCCCGGTACTCCGTGGTTTTGGCTGGGATATCGATTCTCCGTTCTCCAGCAATCGCGGCGATCTTTTGCCGGTCGGGTCGTTTGGGCACACCGGGTTCACTGGGACGTCGCTGTGGATTGATCCCACTACTCGGACGTTCATCATTGTTCTGAGCAATGCGGTTCATCCTCGCGGGAAGGGAAGTGCGATCGCATTGCGATCGAAGATTGCGACCGCGGCGGCTGTTGCCCTGTCACTTACCACGGGCGAGAAGGACAGCCTGCGATGGCAGAGCATTACGGGGTACAACGAGACGCAGACGGCATCGCGCCGGCTGGCTTCGCGCAACGGAACGGTGCAGACAGGAATTGACGTACTCGAAGCCCATGGCTTCGAATCGATCCGAGAGGTAGAAGGAAAAAAGAAGAGAATAGGATTGCTGACCAACCAGACGGGCGTGGATTCGCAGGGACGCCGCACCATCGATGTGTTATTCCAAGCCCCGGGAGTTTCTCTGGATGCGATCTTCAGCCCGGAGCACGGGGTTACAGGCAGCCTGGATACGACCGAAATTGGGGATTCAAGGGATGCGGCCACGGGCGTCCCGGTGTACAGCGTGTACGGGGCAACGGCGGCGGCGCGCCGACCGTCGCTCGACGTATTGAAGACGCTGGACGCGGTGGTCATTGATATTCAGGATGCGGGTGCGCGCTTCTATACCTACGAGACTACGCTGGGATATTTTCTCGAAGGCGCGGCCCAGGCGGGAATCGAAGTTGTGGTGCTGGACCGGCCCAATCCGATTACCGGGTCGTTTGTGCAGGGGCCTATTTCTGACCTTGGACGGGAGAGCTTTACCAACTATGCGCCGCTGCCGGTCCGCCACGGCATGACTTTGGGCGAACTGGCAAAAATGTTCAATGGCGAGCGTACTATTCAAGCGCGCCTGCAGGTCGTATCCATGGTGGGGTGGATGCGGGGTGACTGGTACGACTCTACCGGGCTGGCGTGGGTTAATCCCTCGCCGAATCTCCGCAGCCTCACCGAAGCGACGTTGTACCCAGGCGTCGCGCTGGTCGAAGGCACGAACGTTTCCGTGGGACGAGGTACGGATACTCCCTTTGAGTTGCTGGGGGCGCCCTGGATCAAGGCGGGAGAGTTCGCGCAGTATCTGAATGCTAGGGAGATTTCGGGAGTGCGCTTCGTGCCGGCCAGCTTTACTCCGTCCGCCAGCACCTACGCCGGACAACCGTGCCAGGGAGTGAATATCATTCTGCTGGAGCGCAACGCCTTCGATGCTCCGGAGCTCGGGGTTGAACTGGCGTCGGCGCTGCATGCGCTCTATCCCGGGCAGTTCCACATGGAGAAGATCATCGATATGCTGGTGAATCAGGCGGCTTACGATGCGATTGCAAAGGGCGAAGACCCGCGGCGCATTGCGGAGGGCTGGCGGGAGCCATTGGAGAAGTTTCAGCAGGCTCGGCAAAAGTACCTGATTTACAAATAGTCAGATTGCCGGGCCCGATCGTGACTTGGCGGTTCGTGCACCTGGACGGCCGAGTCGGCTGCCCCCACACGTGCACCCGGCCTCCATATTGGCTAGAATGGTTGCGCCTGACTTGCAGCTAGTCAGCCCGGGGAGCACAAGACCGCGATGGAAGCCGCCAGCCCTAAGATTCCGACAATCAATTCTTTCTATCGTTGCGCCGGCCCAAACTGCGGCTTGCTGAAAAGGTCTACAGACCGCTGGTGGCTGATGTGGACATCATTTGGGGACTACGACCGCCCGGTGTTGTACTTGTGTCCGTGGGACGAGGAAATTGCAGCGCGGGAAGGTACTCTGCACGTTTGTGGGGAACTCTGTGCTCAGAAGCTGCAGTCGCAGTACATGGGCAACGTGAGGGACAACGAGCTCAAACGATCGGCAAGGTAAGAGGATTGCGGTCTCCCTGAATGGCGAATAACTTTTCTTGTTTTTCTCGCATCGTACCTGGCAGCGAGGATTTTCATGAGTTGGAGTAAGTTGCGGGAGGTTTTCATGCGGGTTACGACGTTGGTTTTGTTGCTGGGGTTGATGGCTGCAGCTCAATCCGATCCCGCCGCCAAGCCAAATGCCGCTGCAAAGGCATCTCCAGACAGCGCGAGCGTGCTCACCATTCCCGCGGGAACCAAAGTCCCGGTGGCTCTGAAGCACTCCGTATCCAGCAAGGGGACGCGGGAAGGTGATGGGGTTTACGCAGAGACTACTTTCCCAGTCGTGGAGAATGGCCGCGTTTTGATTCCGGCGGGCACGTACGTGCAGGGCAGGGTCAGCCACATCCAGCGTGGCGGGCATATCAAGGGCCGCGCCGAGGTGCTGATGCACTTCACCACATTGATCTATCCCAGCGGCTACACCGTGCTGCTTCCGGGCGCTATCGAAAATGCGCCGGGAGCGGGTAAATCATCGGTTACGGATAACGAGGGCACGATCCAAGCCGACAGTCAGAAGGCCGAAAAAATTGGGAAGGTGGCCAGTGCGGCGGGAACCGGAGCGGTGGTGGGCGGCCTGAGCGATGGTGGCAAGGGAGCCTTGATCGGCGCCGGAGTCGGGGGCGCGGTCGGAACGGCCATCGCGCTATTGACCCGCGGAAACGATGTGAATCTGACGGTTGGCACAACCATGGAGATTGTCATCCAACGCGATGTTCCGCTCGACGCCAGCCGCGTGCCCGCTGCCACGAGAGCTTACACAAGTCCGCAGTGATGACTGTGCTGTTCCGCCTGACAAACCTCGATTCACCGATTTCCAAGAACCGATCGCGCACACCGGGACCATGCTCCGCGACGTATGCGCTTTAAGATGTTTGGTTTGCCGGTCTGCGCAAAACTTCAAAAACGCAGAAAGCGCTGCGCAGAGGCGTGATCAGCATGTCTAAAGCCAAGGGATCATCCTGCCGATAAACAAATCGGATGCCCTGGCCAACTGCAGCGAGATTAGGACGACGAGCGGTGCTGGCATGGGTGTGAGTTCGACGAACCCGGCCACCCAGAGTGAGGGCCAGCGCCGTCGCCAGCCAGAGTCTTCAAGCCAGTTCGCGCCTCGGGAACCCGGGCCCAGTTCCATGTCTGATGAACTCCGCGACTGGAGCTTTGCGCCCCTCTGTAAGCAGTCGTTGCTGTGGGCGATTTTCCTGGCTGCGTTTCTGCTGCTGGACGGATCCTCTACGGCGTCGCAAGCGTGGGCGGGGGCGCCGACCTGGTATCTCCCGGTAGGGCTCAGCGTGGCGCTGCTGTTATGGGGAGGGCTGCGGTACTCGGTTCTGGTATTCATTGGCTCCCTGATTGCGGCGATGGTCAACTATCATCGGCCAATCATTTCGTGGTGTGGAGGTCCGGGAGCGATTTCCATATACCTGGCCTACATCGCTGCGGCGATGGTGTTGCGGGGCAGATGGCGAATTGATCTCCGGCTGGGGAGGGTACGGGACGTTAGCAGGTTTGCTCTGGTGTTACTGACCGCGGCGGTGCCCGGGGCTGTGATTGGAATGCTGACGTTGCTCGGAGACGGTTTGCTCAACCGCGCCGACGCCCTGAAGACGGTGGTGAATTGGTGGGAAAGCGACTCGATTGCGCTCATCAGTTTTACTCCTTTCATGCTGATATACGTGGCGCCGCGGCTGGACTCGTGGATGGCGGCCGGGGGCAGTATCAAGCAGTGCAGAGCGGGCCGCCGGCGTCCTGTAGTTTTACTGGAGATGGCTGTGCAGTTTGCCTCAATCCTGACCGCCGTCTGGCTGGTGTTTGATTTCGCGCCTGCCATACCTTATCAGCCTCTTTATATTCTCTTCATCCCGGTTATATGGATTGCGCTTCGCCACGGGCTGCCTGGAGCGGCGCTGGCCACGTTCGCAATCAACGCGGGAATGATGTTTACCGCCTACCTCACGCATGGCCCGGCGGAGGGGTCGCCCCGTCTGCAGCTCGCCATGCTGGCGCTCGGCTTAACCGGCCTTTGTGTGGGAGCTGTGGTCACCGAACGCCAGCAGGCAGAGCAAGCGGTCCAGAAAAGCCTGGCAGCCAGCGAGGCCGCATTCCGCGAACTGGCTGACCAGAAATTCGCCCTTGATCAACACGCTATCGTGGCGGTGACAGACGTCCAGGGGACGATTACGTACGTCAACGACAAGTTTCGCGTCATCAGCCAATATTCGGAGGATGAACTGATTGGACAGAATCACCGCATCCTGAACTCTGGCCATCACTCCAAAGAATTTTTCGAGCAGATGTACCAGACCATCGCGAGGGGGGAGGTATGGCACGGCGAGATCCAGAACCGAGCCAAGGATGCGTCGATCTACTGGGTAGACACAACGATCGTTCCTTTCGGCGGAGAGGATGGGAAACCGCATCAGTATGTCGCGATCCGCGCGGATATCACGGAACGAAAACGGGCCGAGGCTGAATTGCTGGAACAGGCGCGCCTGGCGACGTTTGCGGCTGAGATCGGCGCCGGATTGACGCGCAGCGGGACTTTGCGTGGAGGCCTGGAAATCTGCGTAGCGGCCTTCGTCGATCGGCTCAGCGTGGCCTGCGTCCGGGTGTGGTCTCTCAATGATGCCGCCAGGGTTCTGGAACTCGAGGCCAGCGGGGGAAGTCACACCGAGCTTGACAGCGAATACGCGCGGGTGCCGATGGGATCGCTTGAGATCGGCCGCATCGCTATGGAGCGCGCTGCGTATTACACCAATGACGTTGCCAGGGACAGCCGCATCTCCAATCAGGAATGGGCTCGAAGCCGGCAGATGACTGCTTTTGCCGGCCAGCCCTTGATCGTGGGGGATCGGGTTGTGGGCGTGATCGCTGCCTTTGCCGGGCCGCCCTTCTCCCAGAACACTTTGAAAACCATAGCAACCGTGGCGGAGAGCATTGCCCAATTCATGGTCAGAATGAGCACGGAGACCGAACTGCAACGGGCGAAAGAAGTTGCCGAGAGCGCGGATCGCGCCAAGAGCGAATTTCTGGCCAACATGAGCCACGAGATTCGCACTCCCATGAATGGCGTGATTGGTATGACGGAACTGGCGTTGGACACGGAGCTCACCGCCGAGCAGCGGGAATATCTAGGCATCGTTAAATCGTCGGCGGATTCGTTGCTCAGTGTAATCAACGACATTCTGGATTTCTCCAAAATCGAGGCTGGCAAACTGGAACTCGACCCCATTGAGTTCAATTTGCGCGACAGCATCGGAGACACGGCGAAAACGCTGGCGCTCAGGGCTCACGAAAAGAATCTTGAATTGGTCGTGGATATTCAAGCGGATGTGCCGGAAATGCTGATCGGGGATCCCGTCCGCCTGCGCCAGATCCTGATTAACCTGCTGGGCAATGCGGTTAAGTTTACACAACAGGGCGAAGTCGTCCTTCGCGTGGAAACTGAAGCGGAGACTGGCGAGAGTACGCTGCTGCATTTTTCCGTGAGAGATACGGGCATCGGCATACCGAAAGAAAGGCAGGAACTCATTTTTGCCGCGTTTACTCAAGCTGACAACTCGACCACTCGCAAGTACGGCGGGACGGGACTGGGTTTGACGATCACGGCGCGACTGGTCGAACTGATGGGCGGACGCATCTGGGTGGACAGTGAGAACAGCCGGGGCAGCACGTTCAATGTGACCGCAAGTTTTGGCGTGGCGAAGGCGCCGGCCGCACAACATCCCCGGCCGGAGTTATCGAAACTGCGCGGCCTTAGTGTGCTCGTCGTGGACAATAGCGCAACCAACCGGCGCATTCTGAAAGAGATTCTGGTGGGTTGGCAAATGACGCCGACCCTCGTAGACGGCGGGCAGGCAGCTTTGGTGGAACTGCAGAATGCCAAAACCTCGGGCCAAGCTTTCTCTCTGGTGCTCACCGACATTCAGATGCCGGGCATGGATGGATTCACGCTGGTCGAACAGATCAAAAAAGATTCCGGCCTGCGGGGGACAACCATCATTGTGCTGACTTCCGCGGGGCAGCGGGGAGACGGCGCTCGCTGCCGCGAGTTGGGGATTACCGGCTATCTCAATAAACCCATCAAACGGTCTGAACTGCAGGAGGCGATTTTGACTTCACTGGGTGGAAAGCCGGAAGGCAATGACCGGCCCGCATTAGTTACGCGCCACTCGCTGCGCGAGTCGCGACGAGTGTTGCGCGTACTGGTCGCGGAGGACAATCCCGTGAACCAGACGCTGATTGTCCGCCTGCTCGAGAAACGCGGCCATGCGGTCGTAGTGGCAGACAACGGCCGTGAAGCGCTGGCCATTCTGAAAAACGCGGCATTCAGCGGATTCGATCTGGTCCTGATGGATGTGCAGATGCCGGAAATGGACGGACTCGAGGCAGCCGCAGCCATCCGAGACAAAGAAAAATCCAGCGGCAGGCATTTGCCCATCATCGCCTTGACCGCGCATGCCATGAAAGGTGACCAGGACCGTTGCCTGGCCGCCGGCGCCGATGACTACCTGGCAAAACCTCTCCACCACGAGGCGCTTTTCGCGGCCATCGATCGTCTGGTGCCATCTGAGAGCGAGATCACTAGCCGGTCGAAAAGCAGGCCCGCAAACCACTAGGGTCACAGCGAGACCGATCCGTTTCCTTGATCTATGTAGCCGTCGGATGTTTAGGAACCGCTACGCCAGCGGTCACATCCTGCGCCAGTTCGCGGCGCCGCTCTGGACCTTTGCGGTTTTCGAGGACGCGTACCCGCCGCGCCGGAACGTTGGTCGGGTTCACCCGGACGATTCGCCCGTCGTTGACCTGAACATAAAAGCGAAACCAGTCCGTGCGGAACATGCGCCCCGAGCAATAGAAAGTAACGGAAGAGGCGATGAGGCCTTCGAATTCCTGGCCGGTGCATACCAGCAGACGCTTCCCGATGTCCTGAGTCCAAGTCAATCCGCCGACCAGGGGATCGTTTAGGAAACAGCGCTCGAAGGGTACAGCCTGGGAAATCTTGCGGAACTGCATGAGCTGCAGCAGGACGGAAATCTTAGCCAGATTGGTGACTACGATTCTGGTCTCGCTGTCAGAAACTCGCTCCAGCTTGACGTGCAGTTCGGGCGACCATTCGCGCTCGAATTCTTCACGGGCCAGAGCCAGACTTTTGTCGGTGGCCTCGGCGTAGCGCAGAGTGGCGCGCGCTAGAATCACGCTAAGAACACAAGTAACCACAGTTGCCGCAAGCGGGATGTAGTTGACCAGGCTGAACAAAGGGACGCCGTACGAGCTCATCCACTGGATGTGCATAGACCCGTTTGGCTCCTCGCCGCCGAGAGTGGTGACTAAAGTGACCGGGTTCGATGGCCTCCGGCAAGCGCACCCGGAGGCTGGTATCAGCGAGAGTTTAAAGAGGGTGCTGGGCGGGCTCCAGATGCACATGGTACAGAGCCCAGAGCCCGGCGGTGTGAGGTCTTTGGTAACAGCTGGCGAGGTTAGTTAGTCGGACAGCCCCTTCTTCAGAGCCGCTTCTTTGCGGGCTTTGTCGGTCTCGTTGGTGACGGGCCCTGACATTTCCTTCAGATCGATCGTCACTCTTTCGATTTTGCCGGTGAACTTGAAGGGGAACTGATAGCCCTCGGCGACGGCTGTACCCTCATCCGCGCCTACGTCAGCACCCTCATCCGCCGAGAATGCGCCAATATACTGTCGCCGCCGGCGAGGCATTGCCCGCGGGAAAGACCACCCTCCGCTATGAGTTCACCTATGACGGCGGAGGCGTGCGCAAGGGAGGTACCGGCACCATCTACGTCAACAGGAAGAGCGTCGCCAGCGGTCGCATCGAGCAGACCCAATGCTCCAGGCGCTGAATGCTGTGCTATTTCAACGCAAACATGGCGTTCACGTGGGCTGTGACCGAGGTGGTCTGCGGGCTGAATTCTTCGGTGGGCGCAGCGCCCTGCGCCATAGCCGACATTTTCGCCATCGGCTGCATAGGCATGGGACGGACGTTTTCGAAAGTATCCACCGAGGCGTAAGTCAGTTCTCCCAACGTGCGCCCTCCGGCACGGGCCACGGCGTCGGCGGATGCGCGGGCGCGGCGGTAGGCGTCCTCCACGGCTTTTGTCTTGGCGGCGTCGATATCGTCGAGCGTGTAGTTGATGGATTGCTCGTCAGTAATATCGCCGTCGGCCAACTGCTGTACGATCGGGGCAATCTTCGTAAAATCCTTGAGCTTCAGCGATACATTCACATTCACCCGGTATGCGATCAGCTTGCGCTTGGCCTGCCGGTAGTCGTAGACCGGTTCAATGGAGAAATATCCGAGTTGCGCCGCAGCGGGATCGATGCCGTTGGTGCGAAGAATCTGGCGTACCTGCTCGGCCGACTTCGACGCCCGGTCATAGGCCGCGCGCGAATTGGCTTCCTGGGCGGAAATGTTGAATTGCACGATGGCGGTATCGGGATTCGCTTCGAATTTTCCATCGGCTCCGACGAAGACGCTGTTGGGTTGCGCCGTGATCGTGGGGTGGTCCTGTCCCACTGCAAATGCGCTAGCCAACACTACAACCGCGAGCAAGGTAATTGAAGCTTTCATAAATGCGCCTCCGCAAGATGGCAAACAAAGTTATACGCTTGCGCCTCAACAAATAGAAGAACGCCAAACACTGGATAACTTGCGGGAAGAATGAAAGCCTCAGCCAAGAATCCCGGGGTTCACTGTCGCCATGAATTGCAGATGCTCAGAAACAATCATCAGGCTCCGTGACTTGCGTCTTAAGAATCAAGGTGCGCTCTTTTTGGCGGTGTAGGTAAAACGGCTGATTTGGGAATCGATATCCTTACGCAAAGTCTCCCAGATATTCTCCGGAATGTTAATAAATGCTTTGACCACGGCGGGATCGAATTGGCGTCCCGACCAGCGCACGATTTCCTCCCGTGCCTCTGCAATAGACCGCTTGGGGCGATAGACACGATCGGTGGTGATAGCATCAAAAGTGTCAGCAACTGCAAAAATACGCGCACCCAATGGAATCTCCTCGCCCTTCAACTGGCGGGGATAGCCGTTTCCGTCGAAGAACTCCTGATGAGAATAAACGATCGCTGCCGCTTCCGTGAGGAAAGGAATCTTCTTCACCGCCTGGTAGCCGCGGTAGCAGTGCTCACGCATGATGATGGTCTGATCCGGAGTCAACGGGCCGGGTTTAAGCAGAATCTCGTCGGGAATCGCCATCTTTCCGATGTCGTGGAGGAAGGCCCCACGCGCAATTACGGCAATCTGATCTCGAGGTAGTCCCATGGATTGGGCAATGGCGATGGTGAATGCGGTAACCCGCCTGGAATGGCCCTCGGTCTCCTTGTCTTTCATGTCCAACGCGTCGCCCAGAGCTTCTATGGTGATGTCGCAGGAGCGCTCCAATTCGGCCATCGTCTTCTGCAGTTGTTCAGTGCGGGCGTCGACCAGAGCTTCGAGATTAGTCTGGTAGACGCGGTTCTCCATCTTGAGGCGGCGATTTTCCAACGCACGGCGCACTGTCGCCAGCAACTGTTCGCGCTCAAAAGGCTTCAGCAGGTAATCGTAGGCGCCATTGCGAATGGCGGCTAAAGCAACTGAAATGTCGTGAACCGCGGTAACCATCACCACGGGCATGTCGGGGTAGCCTTCCTTGGTCCGTTCGAGCAGGCCAAGTCCGTCCAGGTCGGCCATCATCAGATCGGACAGCATGAGCTCAAACTCTTCGCCGCCATCCAGTAAGGCTAACGCTTTCAGTCCAGAGGAAGCCTGCCGGGTCTTATAGTTGGCGGCGGCCAGCATAGAGCAGACGATCTCCCGGATGGGATCCTCATCGTCGACGACCAGAATGCGCTCAGTTGGCATGGTTAAGCCCCAGTGTACCGCGAATTGTGCTCCAATTTGGAGTGCCTTGGATTAGGAGTTACTAAGCCAAAAGTTCCTAAAGTAATCACCCAGGACCGGAAACCGCATGGGCCTAGGCCATGAACATGGTATCAAAAGGGAGCGCCTGGTCCCCCTTATCGCGATGACTAGCTCTACCCTATTTGCCTGGTATGCCTTGGTAGACCTTGCGGTCCCGAGGTTCGTGGCCGTGGAATCAGCCGCGCTGGTCATTCTGGCCGCGGGTCTGCTGGTATTCCGCACATTTCGGGAGCGTTACCTGCTGCTCTGGATACTGGGCTGGCTGGCTTATTTCGTTTCCAGTTGGACAATTCATCATCCGGGCGTGGATGCAAACGCACGCTTCGTAGTGGCCGTTTCGCAATCGCAATTTGTTCTGGCCTTGAGTTTGTTCTCCGCGGCTGTCTTTGTCTATTGCCATGCCCGCAAAGTGCTGGTGCCGCTGCTGGCGTTTTCCATCGCGGTCATCGCATACGCAGCGGTACGAGCTTTGTGGTGGCCGGACTCGTTTGCTTTGCGAGTAGTGCTTGAAGTCTCTTACCGGGTCATCACCGTTGGGGCAGCAGTGCAGTTGATTCGCTTTCGCTGGGCGCGCTGGGAAATTGGTCCCTGGATGTTGAGTCTGAGCTTGCTGGCAGTGCAACTGGACTGGGCTCCCTTGACCATCCACCTGCCTCCAGGATTCAGCTTGGGAGTCGATCTGCTCTTCGGATTGAGCATGCTGCTGATTGTGTTCGATGACTCCAAGATGCGCATGCGACGTCTGGGCGTGCTCAATGCTCTAACCACGACCATCAGCCGCTCCCAGCAGCATGGTCCGATGACGGAAACCGCGCTGGGAGAGTTGAAAACGCTGATGGGCGCAAAGGCAGCCTGGTTCCGTCTGTTGGAAGGCGACAAACTGGTGCTCACCACCCAGATCGGACTTTCTTCTGACTATGTGCGGGATCGTTTTTCTGTGCCTCTGGATGAATCTCTAAAAGGCATGCTGTCTGAAACCGTCCCCATGGTGATCGAAACTTCCACGGCGGCCGACACCAGCCGGCCTCATCTGAAGCGGGAACGTTTTCACCATGTCGTAATGCTGCCGGTGCTGGGAAAGAAATCAGTGGTGGGAACTCTGTCCCTGGGCAGCCGTCACCGGCTTTCCTACACACCGGACGATATGGAATTCCTGGTCACCAGCGCGCATCAGCTTGGACTGGCGGTCGAGAATCTCCGGCTGGTGGAACAGATTTTACGCTCGCATCGGCAATGGGCGAACACCTTTGATTCCATCCAGGACTTGGTTCTGGTGCATGACGCTCAATACCTGGTCATGAAAGCGAATATGGCTCTGCTACAGCGCCTGGGCCAGGCCCCGGCGGATGTAATCGGGCAATCCTGTGAGGCCGTCCTCCCGCGCAAAGGGGAATGGAGTAACTGCCCATACTGTGTTATCGCCGAGGAAGGCATTCAGGAAGCTCAGGATCCGTGCTTCGGCGGGAACTGCATGATTTCCACTTCGTCCTACAGCGAGCAGGGAAGTCATCAGAAGGGCACCATCCACGTGGTGCACGATACTACTGACCGGCATGATGCGGAAGAAAAGTACCGGTTGATTTTCGAACAGGCCCAGGAAGGCGTTTTTGTTGCCACTCCCGGCGGCAAATTGCTCGATTGCAATGACGCCTTCGTGCGCATGCTGGGATACGGCAGCAGAGCCGACTTGATGGCCATGGATCTGGAGACCGATCTGTGCGCGTCCGCTGAGCAGAGAGATGCGTTTCACCGCGAGATCGAAACTCACAACTACGTGCGGAATTTTGAAGTCACGCTGCGCCGCAAGGACGGCGTATTGGTGACGGTGCTCGAAAGCAGTTTCGCAACCCGCAACGCAGCCGGGAAAATAGAACGCTATCAGGGATTCCTGCTCGATATCACGGAAAAGAAGCGGGCGGAAGACGAAATCCGGAAACGCAACCGCGAACTGAACGCATTAAATGCGATGGCCGTCATCGCGACTCAGTCGTTCGATCTGGATGAAATCTTGAACCTGACGTTGCGCCAGGTGATTTCGCTGCTGGGCGCGGAAACGGGATCGATCTATCTGGGGGACGCGGACGCGACTACTTTCCGTCGCCGGGCCGGCTGGGGACAGCGCAGCGCGGATCGCGCCCGCTTGTCCGAGATTCAATTTCACGGAGGCTTTGGCGATCTGGTAACTCGGTCCCGCACGGAAGTGCTCACGCCGGAATACCTGCCCCATCTTCCTCCGCTGGTCGCGGAGTTTATCCGCGCTGACGGGTTGAGTTCCTGGATATGGGTATTGTTGTGGAGCAAAGACATTCCGATTGGCATGATGGGGATCAGCAGCCGCGAGAACCGGGTTTACACCAGCAATGATGAAAACCTGCTGGTCGCCATCGGCCGCCAGTTGGCCACGACCATTGAGAAAGTCCGGCTCTACGAAGAGACCTGCCGCGCTTACGAAGATTTGCGGAAGACTCAGGAACAGTTGCTGCAAAGCGAGAAGATGTCGGCGGTCGGACAGTTGATTGCAGGCGTGGCGCACGAACTGAACAATCCACTGACCGCAATTCTCGGCTACGCGCAGCTTCTCGAGAGTGAAGGACTCAGCGAGCGCTCCGCCGATTTCGTGAGCAAGCTTTTCAAGCAAGCGCAGCGCACCCATCGCGTGGTGCAAAGCCTGTTGTCTTTCGCCCGGCAGCGTAAACCGCAAAAAGAGCAAGTCGATATCTGCAAAGTGCTGGACGAGACTCTTACCCTGCGTGACTACGACCTCAAGGTAAATAACATTCACCTCGAGCGCGAATTTGAAGCCACGGCGCCTGCTGTAACGGCCGATCCTCACCAACTGGAGCAGGTCTTTCTTAACATCATCAACAATGCCGTGGACGCGATGCTCGAGCTAGGACAGGGCGGCACCCTCAAAGTTCGCGTCTACACGAAAGATGCCAACGTCCACACCGAATTCCACGATTCCGGACCCGGCATCAAGGAACCGCAGCGCATTTTTGAGCCGTTCTACACGACCAAGAGCGTGGGCAAAGGCACAGGCCTTGGTCTGAGCATCTGCTACGGCATCATCCAGGAGCATGGCGGACAGATCCGGGCTCAGAACCAGTCGAGCGGTGGCGGCATCATTGAAGTTGTGCTGCCCTCTGCCGGGCAAAGCGCGCCCGCAGAACAGCCCGCGCCAACGGCACGGCGCGATGCGGCTCTTCATGGACGAGTTCTCCTGATCGAGAATGAAGAGGCGGTACTGGAATTCGAGCGCGACGTGCTCACCGGAGCTGGAGCTGAAGTGGTTACTTCGATGAATGTCGAAGAGATGAAAGCCCTGTTGCAGCAGCAGTCATTCGACGCTGTCATCATCGATGGCAAGGCGCAGGGCAACGGCGCTGCCCGGGAAGTCTATGGCTGGCTGGCGGAAAACCGTTCCGGCATGGAGAAGCACTTGCTGTTCACGTTCTCCAGCGTGGCCGAACCGGAAGTGCGTGGTTTTCTACAGGAGAAAGGCGTTCCTTTCCTGGTAAAACCTTTCGAGGTCGCTGACCTGATCGCCCACGCCCGCCGCCTGACGCAGAAAGCTCAAGCCGCCAGCGCGAGTTAGAACCTAGAAGACACTCCTGTCCGCGTCCGGCGATCTGGGGCTTTGTGCATTCGGGTGGCCAGCGGCCG
Source organism: uncultured Acidobacteriota bacterium (assembly GCA_963788605.1). GTDB lineage: Bacteria > Acidobacteriota > Terriglobia > Terriglobales > Acidobacteriaceae > JABDBE01. The sequence goes on from CAWBHD010000004.1 coordinate 76,991, forward strand.
TGCGGCTAAAGGCTCGCCCGGAGATTGCGGGCAAACCCACGCAAGGCCGTCTCATTGCGCCGGTACCACATCCACTGGCCCAGTTTCTTTGCTTCTACCAATCCGGCTCGCCGCAGGATCGACATGTGATGGGAGATCGTAGGCTGGGAAAGGTGAACGCGCAGTTCGATGTCGGAGGCGCACAGGCCCACGCCCTTGCCGATGGAACAGGCTCCACGCTCCTTGAGGGCTTGCAGAATTCGGCGGCGGGTGGGATCGGCGATGGCGTGCAGTGCGCGATTCAAGGCCTGCTCAGGATCGGTCATGGTGAATAGGATTAAATCCGGGGTTGATGGATAGTCATTTCTTTAAGATTGGATTGTAGCCATCGCTGACCAGTTTGCCGCGCATCAGTTCGGCATCTTTGATGTCAACGTAGGGTCCGACCTGCACGTGGATGAGTTTGTCGGTTGGGGCGTTGGTCGAGAATGCGGGATATTGTTTCTTCTTGAGCGCATCCACCAGGGCTTCCGCGTCTTCCGGTTTGCTGACTGCGGCGACCTGCACGTAGTAGCCGTTCACGGGCGGGGCCACGGCAGGGTCGGCATTGCCCTCGGCGGGAGCCGCGGGCGACGTCGTCTCTGGCACCGGCGCGGAAGCATCCTTCACCGCCGGCTGACTATTTCCGTCCTTGTTCTGCACCGCTTTGTAAAATGTCATGTCTGGAGCGGCGTTGGTGGTGGTCTTGACCGCCGACGGCCGTGAACCGCCGGTGGTGACGGCAGTCGAGGCCGGGATGTCTGGAGATGCGATCCTGACCGAACTCCTACCCAGTGAAAACCCGATTCCGAAGAAAACCGCGCACAGCGCCACCAGGCCAAAAAACAGGGCGAGCATCTTGCCCGTGCCCAGCGTGATCTCCGTGTCTTGAGAAGTGGTAGTTGTCATTTCGGCCTCGTGATCGTTGGTTCAGTTCCTGGGTGCGTTTGGCGAAGCGCCTTTGTCGGATTTTTCCAACAGCTTTTGAATACTGGAAAAAAGATCTACCGGAACCGGGAAGACCACCGTGGTGTTCTTCTCCACGCCGATTTCGGTTAAGGTCTGAAGATATCGCAACTGCACACTGACAGGTTCGGTGGCCAGCAAATGCGCGGCGTCCACCAGGCGCTGGGCGGCAGAGAACTCGCCTTCGGCGTGAATGATCTTGGAACGCTTTTCGCGTTCCGCCTCGGCCTGCTTGGCCATAGCGCGCAGCATGGACTCGGGCATGTCCACCTGCTTCACTTCGACGTTGGCTACTTTCACTCCCCAGGGGGCGGTGTGAGTGTCGAGAATGCTCTGCAAGCGAAGATTAATTTTGTCGCGATGAGCCAGCAGTTCGTCGAGTTCCTGTTCACCCAGGACGGAACGCAGCGTGGTTTGCGCGAACTGCGAAGTCTGGTAAACGTAGTTTGAAACTTCGACGACCGCTTTTCGGGGTTCGATCACGCGCAGGAAGATGACCGCGTTCACTTTCAAGGTAACGTTGTCTCGAGTGATGATGTCCTGCGCGGGGACTTCCAGGGCTTCTTGCCGCAGGGAGATGCGCACCATGCGGTCCAGCGGAGCGAACACGAAAATCAGCCCAGGCCCTTTGGCTTCGGGAAGGAGACGCCCGAGCCGAAAAATGACTCCGCGCTCGTACTCGGCCAGGATCTTGATCGAACTCAAAAAATATAAACCGGCGATGATAATTACGATGGTAGTGAAACCAAACCCAAGGGTTTCCATCTGGGCCTCCATGCCTGATTGTCAGGAATGCCTCTGAGGCGGATTGTATCGCACTTGGACAGCAAACAGCGGTGACTATTGAGGTTATCGGGAGGTTAGAAGCATCGACCTTTGGTCTCAGATATTGGTCACTGCCAATCATTCCCGCTTGTGATAGTATTTGGCCCATTTTTGAATCGAGGATCAACATGGATAGCCAAAAATCGATGCTGCTGCGTCTGATCGTGGGCTCCCTAGTTCTACTGTCTGTGGCTGCCACTTTCGTCCCATCGACAGCTCGCGCGCAGGCCTATCTGTATGGCCGCGCCGATTTCCAGGCAGGTCAGAATCCGGCGTATGTCGTGGTGGCTGATTTTAATGGAGACGGCCGACTCGATATGGCTGTGACAAACAATCAGACCAACACGGTTTCCATCCTGCTCGGGCTTCCGAATGGAGGCTTTTTACTGAATGGGACATATGCCACGGGAAGTTCTCCATTTTGGCTGGTCGCGGCGGATTTTAATGGCGACAAGAAACTCGACCTCGCGGTGGTCGACTCGGGTGGAGGAACGATTTCCATTTTTCTTGGTAACGGCGACGGCACTTTACAAGGGCGCACCGACTATCCTGTGGGTGAGAATCCAGACGGAATCGTTGCCGCCGACTTTAATGGCGATGGCCGTATCGATCTGGCTACGCTGAGCACGGGAGACAACGCGCTCACTCTGCTTCTCGGCAACAGCAATGGGACTTTCGATGTACAGGCATTGATACCGGTGCCACAAGGATCGATGGCGCTGGTGGGCGGTGACATAAACGGTGACGGTAAGGCCGATGTGGTACTCAATAATGGCAGCACGATCGCGACATTGCTGAGCAAGGGAGACGGAACATTCACCGAGGTGGACTCGCAAGGGGCTTATGCGCAGAACCTGGTCCTCGGAGATTTCAATCGCGATGGGAAGCTGGATCTGGTCATGAATTATTACGGATCCATGTATATCGCGTTGGGCAACGGCGACGGAAGCTTTCAAAATCCGACTTCAATCCCCAATGCACCCAATGCGTCTGGGCCGGTTCTGGCAGGGGACTTCAACCACGATCACAAACTGGATCTCGCGGTCGCAGGAATTGCGGTGCTGCTGGGCAACGGCGACGGCACATTCACAGGCCCAGTTTATTCGTCAAGTGGAGCGTACCCGGAAGTCGTGGCCGATATCAACGGCGACGGAGAATTGGATCTGGTGGCATTTACATTTTCCGGCGCAGTTTCTGTGCAGCTGGGAAATGGGGCGGGCGGCTTTACCGATTCGAGCAGCGTCGGTATCACTTCCGGATCGTACGTGGATAATGCAGCAACTGCGGACGACTTCAACGGAGATGGCAAACTTGATTTGGCGATTGCAGAAGGTGGCTATCCGAATTCCCAGGTTTATCTAGAACGGGGCAAAGGCAACGGTACGTTCAAAACGCCGATCGTTTCGCCGCTGAGTTCATCGTCGACAAACCCGTATTTGATGTTATCGGGCGACTTCAATGGCGACGGGAAGAAGGACCTGGTGGTGTTGGATGATAACGGCGCAGGATTTCAGGTTCTGCTGGGGAAAGGGAACGGTTCTTTCGGGGCGCCGGTGGACAATCCGTTGACAGACTCAGTCTTCTCCCTGGCGGTGGGAGACTTCAACCGGGATGGCAAGGCGGATGTAGTAGTGACGAGCGGCAGTAACTCTAATCAGAGTGTGAGCGTGTATCTCGGAAATGGCGACGGAACGTTTCGACTGAGCATGCAGAACGTCGTGTACCAGAGTTCGTACGTTACGGTCTCGGATGTAAACGGCGACGGCAACCCGGACCTAGTGGTGGCAGGGACGAACTATTACGGGTCGACGAATTTGCTGGTGTTCCTGGGCAAAGGCGACGGGACTTTCGCGAATCCGCTGTTCGGACCGGCCGATTCCTATAGCTCGCAGGCAGCGGTGGCAGATTTCAACGGAGACGGCAAGCCCGATATAGCCATCGCCACAAATTCTTATGGGAACGTTGGAATAGCTTTTATGCCCGGCAATGGGGATGGCACGTTTGGAACGCAAGTCTATTCCAGTCCGGGGAGTCAGCTTTCCGGCCTAGTCGTTGTTTCGGACGTGAATGGCGATGGCCGACCGGATCTGGTTGCCACCCCGCCAAATACAGGGGCGATCGTTGCACCGGGGAATGGCGACGGAACCTTTGGAACTCCTGTGGAGTTCGATGTCGTCTCCAACTATCGCACAATTCCCGCCGTCGGAGACTTCAACTCTGACGGAGTAGGGGACCTGTGCCTACCCGCTTTGGTCTATAACGGGAATTACCAGAGCATCGTCTATTTGTATTTGAGCGCGCCGGCACCGAACGTGTGGCCGACGGCGTTGAAGTTTGCCGGTGTGCCGGTGGGGCAGACGAGTCTTCCCAAGAAGGTCAAACTGGGCAACATCGGCAACTCCAGGATGAAGATTTCTGCGATTACGGTCAGCGGAGATTTTCTGGAACAGAACAACTGCGGGAAAGCGTTGGCCATCGGGAAGAGTTGCACGATTCAAGTAACCTTCAAGCCCCGAGCCAAAGGGATTCGCACAGGAGAGTTGAGCATCACAGACAACGCTCCTGGCGGTACGCAGAAAGTGAGTCTGAAGGGCACTGGTAAATGAATTCGAGCGCTTGAAAGCGCAGGGTTAGGAAAGTCAGCAGCGCGCAAGAGGTTGTTCCAGAACTGATGAAGGAGGATGCCGGCCCTCCTTCGGGTTAGACTCGCATAGTTGCGGATGGAACTGGGTCGACAGATAATTTCAATCCTTTTACCTGGCGCACAACAACCGATTGTCCCGCGGGTAATGGGGAGGACGAAACGGCGTCCCAGAGTTCGCCGTGGATGAAGACTTTTCCCTGCGGTGAGAGAGCGCTGTGGGCAAGGCCGATTTCTCCAATCAGGCCCTGAACCCCGGTCACCACTTTGTTGGCTCGCGCCCTTAAGGCGATGGTCATCAAAAAGACGGTGATGATTCCCAGTGGAATACTGACGGCGAGGGCGGTCAGCAGATGGACTCGCATCTCCGGGATGGGAGCGTCCACCAGCAAGAGTCCGCCCAGCGTGAGCGTGACGATCCCGCCGATGGCGAGCACTCCGTGCGCGGCAAACTTGGCCTCGAGCGCAAACAGAATAAACGACGCGAAGATCATGACTACCGCGGCGAAGCGGGTGGGCAGCAGATTCAGCGCAAAGATGGCGACCAGGATAAACACGACTCCGACGGTTCCGGGCACCACGGCGCCGGGATGGTTGAACTCGGCATAGAGGGCGAGCGCGCCGACAGCGAGCAGGATAAACGCAACGTTCGGGTCCAGCAGATAAGCCAGAATGCGCTGCTTCAGTGTCATGTCAAAAGGACGAATTGAGCCACCGGCCAGATTGAGCGTGACCGTCTGGCCGTTAAAGCGTTTCACCGGTTTGCCTTGCAATTGCTTGAACAAGTCTTCTTCAGTCGGGGCAACGTAATCGATCAGCTTTTGCGAGAGCGCTTCCTGGTCGGTGAACGATTTCGACTGGCGCACGGCGGTTTCGGCGATCTCGACATTGCGGCCGCGCTTTGCAACCACTGACCGCATCAGGGCGGCGGAGTCGTTTTCGATTTTCTCCTTCATCGTGTCGTCCATCTTGCCGCCGCCAAGGTTAACGGGGTGAGCCGCGCCAGTGTTGGTCCCGGGCGCCATCGCTGCCACGTCGGCGCTTTCCAGGATGAAGAATCCGGCCGATGCAGCACGGCTTCCACTGGGAGTGACGTAGATGATCACGGGAACGGGTGAAGCCAGGATTTTCTCGATGATATCGCGAGTGGAATCCAGGAGGCCGCCGGGCGTGTTGATCTCGATCAGCAAAGCCTGATCTTTGTTCCGTTCCGCTTCGGCGATGGCGCGTCCGATGTATTCGTCGGTGATGGGATGTATCGCGTCGTTCACCACGATCTTCAACACTTCGGCAGAAGAAGCGGCGCAGAGGGCGAAGACGGCCAGCAGGCCGAAACAGATGCGTGAAGCGAAAAGCAGTTTCATCGATTGGGCAGCGGCTGCGCTTCCTGCGCGAGTTTCGCTGCAACGGCTCGTTTAAGCGCCAGCGCGGCTGCATTGGAGGGTTCCAGATGTAAGGCCCGTTCAACGTTTTCCGCGGCCGCCTCGGTTCTATTGTCTCGCAAATCGAGCCTGGCTAACACTAAAAGCGGCTCGGGAAACTGGCGCAGGCGCAAGGCTTCCTGGGCCTCGGAGCGCGCTGCGGTCGAGTTGCTTTGGGCTTCGAGCACGCTCGCCAGCCCAGCATGGGCTTCAGCGTTCGACGGGTTAAGAGTGATCGCCTCCCGGAATTCGGCTTCCGCCTCGGATAGAAAGCCCTGGGTCAGCAACTGATGCCCACGATCGGCGTGGAACTGGGCGTGAGTGCGAGGATCGGTCTTGGCCAGACGCTGCTCGGCAACGGCCCCGATATTCAATGCCAGTTGGCGGAATGGGCTTTCGTCATAATTGGCGCGGATGCGTTCGAGCGGAATCTTCTGGCTTGCTGGCACAATTGCCCGCTGAGTTGAAGGGCCGGGCGAGACCGTTTCCAGGAATGACTTGGCTGCGGCATCGCTCGGCTTCAGTGACAGAACCTCGTGCAGTTGACGGGATGCACCGGCCACATCGCCTGCACGGTAGAGTTCCACGGCCAGATTGAAGTGATAGTCGGGATCGCTCGGGTCCGCATCGATGGCTTTCTGAAAAAACTCAGCAGCGGTTTTTCTGTCGGTGCGCGAGGTAACCACTGCCAGGTTGTTGTAAACCTCGGCGAGAGGCAAACGGGCGGCAACGAAGCGGAATGCCGCCTCGGCGCGGGGAAAGTCTCCCTGGCCGTAGGCTGCGAGTCCAAGATAGAAATTCGCCTCCCGGGCGAGCGGGTTGTTCTCGGGAATGCGCGCCAGCGAGGAGACTGCCTGGTCGTATTGCCGACCGCGATAGTAAACCTTTCCCAATTGGAGAAGCGCTTCGGGATACGCTGGATTCAAGCGAATCGCTTCGCGCAGGTGCTGAATCTGCTCTTCGGCAGTGGGCGCCGTAACTCCTCGAACGTAGTTCTCGAATGCGTCCAACCGGATTAGCGGCGCGGCTGAGACATACGCCTCACGGCTCGGGGAAAGCTGTGGGCGAAGGGTATGCAGAACATCCCAGGCAAGCGCAGTTTGGATGTCGATCAGTTGCAGCAACGGGCCAGACTCGTGCATTTCCGGCAGAAGGCGTTGGCGGCGCATGTCGAGCAGTTGCATGGTTGCGACGAAAATCCGGCCATCGAAGCGGTACAACCCTAGCACCACGTAGTCCACGTCCAGTTGTTCGGCGATGCGGTAGACGGTGGCCCGTGAAGGATGAAGCTCGACAGGGATGCCCAGGCGATCGTAGGCGCGAATGCGATCTTCGCGGGACAAGACAAATAAGGTCGCCGAATTCAGGCGCTCTTGCAGCAGTTCAGGAAAGGCGTCGCCGATCCACTCGATGCCTGGCGCCTTGGACTGATTTTCAAAGGGAACTACCAGCAGAGTCTGACCCGCTGTGGCAGCCGGTGCCTGCGCAAAAGCGGCTATGGACAACATCAAAAGCGAGGCTGCGGTGAAAGAAAGAAATTTCAAGGCAAGTAGATTATAGCGGGTGCGTCGGCGCGCGCCACGGCCCAGACCTTGGCCCAGCTATTCTCGCATGCAGTTCTCGCGTTGACAGAAAGAGGTAGAGCGTTTCAACAGCGACCTACTTAACTAACTAGTAATATTCGTGGAATCTAGGGGCATCAGCGAAAGCGCAGCGTGCAGTCGTTAGTTCTCAATGAGCGAACTGCCTGATTTCGCCAGTTGCCACTCGATGGAGGAGTAGAATTGCTAGGTTCAAATGGGGCGAACATGCGCCATTCTCGCTGGACTACGAAGCCATCCCCAAAGCTGACAATGGCGGCACTAGTGTTGGCCTGCCTGCCCATGACTGCAGTTGTTGCCACTCAATCAGTGGAAGCACAAACCCTCCACCTTCTCCATGCGTTCAATGGTACCGACGGGGCAACTCCCCACGCTTCCCTGATCCGAGATTCTGCGGGCAATCTTTATGGCACTACCGCCCAGGGGGGAACTGGTGGCGTTGGAACTGTATTCAAGGTGGACAAGGCTCATAAGTTAACTGTGCTGCACAACTTCACCGGAGACCCGGACGGGCAACATCCTTGGTCAGTCTTACTCCGGGATACGGCGGGCAATCTTTACGGCACAACAGTGGATGGCGGGACAGACTTCGGAACGGTGTACAAGGTAGATGCTTCTGGCACTGAAACTGTGTTGCACAGTTTCAACGGGAACGACGGTGACGGTCCGTCCGGGAGCTTGGTTCGGGATAAGAGCGGCAACCTCTACGGCACGACTGCTCAGGGCTTCGGCTGGGGAACGATATTCAAACTCGATCCAACCGGCAAGTTAACCACCCTCTACACTTTCACGGGAGGAGCGGACGGGTCCGCTCCGACGGGAAGTATGGTGCGTGACGCTGCGGGCAACCTCTATGGAACATGTGGATCTTATAGTACGGGTTGGGGAACGGTGTGGAAGTTGGATACTGCTGGAAATCTGACGGTTCTGCACACTTTTGATGGGACGGACGGACAGGGCCCGTCCGGTGGCTTGATTGCCGATGCAGCAGGGAACCTCGACGGCACCGCCGCACAGGGCGGTAGCAGCGATGCAGGAACGGTGTTCCGGATAGCGAAAAAAACTGGCTCGTTCACTCTCTTGCATGACTTTGCCGGTGGGAGAACTGGGATGGAAGGCGGCGTGCCCTACGGAACCTTGGTTCGCGATTCTGCAGGCAATCTTTACGGCACAAATATCTATGGTGGGGGTGGCTGTTCGCCACGCAGCTATGGCTGTGGAACCGTATGGAAGCTTGATACGAGCAACCAGTTGACAGTGCTGACCAACTTCGGGAAGGGTAACCAAGGGAAAACACCCTACGGAGGTGTGGTATTGGATAAAGTGGGCAACGTCTATGGAACCACCAGCATTGGCGGCTCTCGCCACTGTTCCATGTGCGGAACGGTGTTCAAGATCACCCCTTAGTACAAATGAAACGACTTTTGGTGTAACACCCCGATTTCGCTGATTGACAGTGGCAAAAGCAGAGGCGGGTTAACGGGATGCGAAGATCACGGGGCGCACGCGCAGTCCGTAGTGGCTCAGCCCTGGCTATCCTTATTCTCCTGTCGGTTGCCCTGACCGCACAATCGACTTCTACCGTTGTTGCCCCTCCGCATATTGAAGCCAACTCCAACCGGGCACCTGCGGGCACGCTCGAGAACGGTGTTTTAACCCTCCATCTTGAGCTGCGCCAGGCGGATTGGTATCCGGAAGCAGATACCGGGCCGAGCATTAAGGTGTATGCATTTGCGGAAGAGGGCAAATCACCGCAAGTACCGGCTCCGCTGATTCGTGTGCCGCAAGGTACCCAGATTCGCGTTACGCTTCGCAATTCGCTTCCGGCGGCTGTCGTAGTGCATGGCTTACATCAGCATCCCGGCGATGCCAGCGACGTGCTGCAAGTGCCTGCCGGAGAAATCCGCGAAGTGCGTTTCGCGTCGGGCGTGGCGGGGACCTATCAATACTGGGCAACTGCTGGCGGTCAGACAAACCGGGGAAGGCCTTTTAAAGAGGACAGTCAACTAGCGGGTGCGTTCGTCGTTGATCCGCCGGGCAGCGTGGCAGCCGACCGTGTTTTTGTGATCGGAGTCTGGCGCAGCCAAATCAGTCCGGTTCATTCGCAGGATGTTCCCGTGATTAACGGGAAGTCCTGGCCCTACACGGAGCGGCTTACGTACGCGGCGGGCGAGGGTGTGCGCTGGCGCTGGATCAATGCCAGCGATTTGCTGCATCCCATGCATCTGCACGGTTCTTATTACCGCGTCGACAGCGTCGGGGACGGAGAGCGCGATCAGATTTTTGACCCCGCCCAACAGCAGATGGTCGTGACCCACGGACTGGTGCAGGGCGCAACCATGACAACATTCTGGACTCCGGTGGCAGGTCGATGGCTTTTTCATTGCCATCTGATCGCCCATATGATGCCGGAAATGAACCTTACTAATGTGCTGGCGGGGAAAACTGAGCGCATTCACGAGCACGGCCCGGACCACATGGCAGGACTGGTGATGGGAATTACGGTGACGGGGGATCGTCCCGCGATCGTCTCCCACGGATCGACACGGAAACTCCGACTGCTGGTGCGGGAGCGGCCCGCGCATGACGGCTCCCCTGCGGGGTACAGCTATCAGATTGAAGAATCGCACAAGTTGAATCCAGAGGTTGCGGGCATCCCCGGTCCGCCGCTTATTCTGGAACGTGGCCGGCCGGTGGAAATCAACGTGGTCAATCAACTTCATGAGCCGACAGCAGTCCATTGGCATGGCATCGAGCTTGAAAGTTACTACGACGGCGTGGTTGGTTGGGGAGCAAGCGGGAAGAAAATCACTCCCGCCATCGATCCGGGCCAGTCCTTTCAAGTGCGGTTCACGCCGCCTCGTGCAGGAACCTTTATTTACCACACCCACATGAACGATGAAGCCCAGATGTTTGGCGGACTCTATGGACCCCTGATCGTGCTTGAGCCGGGAACGCGGTTCGATCCGTTGACCGATAAGATCTTCATGCTAAGCCGGGAAGGTGGGGACGAAGCAACCGCTTCGCGTCTTCTGAACGGCAGCGCGAACCCGCCGACGCTGAAGTGGCGGAAGGGACAACGCAATCGCCTTCGCCTAATCAATATCACGCCCAACAATCCTGCGGTGGTCTCTCTGAAGAGTCCGGCGGGGTTAGTGCAGTGGCGCGCGATCGCCAAGGATGGCGCCGATGTCACAGCGGCGCAGGCGGTAATGCAGAGTTCGCAGACCTGGCTATGGACCGGGGAAACCTATGATTTCGAGTTCGAACCGCAGGAAGCGGGGAGCCTGAGCCTCGAGTTTGAAAACAACCCCTCGGCGGCTTTGGCGTGGAAGGTTGTGCAGACTATCGAAATTGAGTAAGCATCCCGACTACTCATCCCGCAGAGCTTTCATCGGTTCGACCCTGGTTGCACGGTAGGCCGGAATGATGCTGGCGAACAGGCCCACCCCAGCCAGCAGGACCGAGACTGCTCCGAAGGTGATCGGATCCGTGGGCTTCACGCCATAGATAAGGCTGGCCAGAACCCGGCCGAGAGCCAACGCGCCGGCCAGTCCGATGGCGACGCCGATCAGAGCGGGCCGCATGCCTTCGATCACGATCAACCGCAGCACATCGCGTACCTGCGCTCCGAGCGCCATGCGGATACCGATTTCGCGCACCCGCCGCCTTACGCTATACGACAGCACGCTGTAAATTCCGACCGCCGCCAGCAGAAGCGCCAGCCCGGCAAATGCGCCCAGCAGCAGCATGTTGAACCTCTGCTGGGAAAGGGAATCATTGATCAAATCATCCATACTCTGGATATCGAGGACGGGCGCATCGCGATCGATCTGATGCACGGCGTTGGTCACTGAAGAAACTGCGCCGGCGGGATTCGAGGCGGTGCGCACCGCCAGGCTCATGCCAAAGGACTGCCAGCCGCCACTCGGCGCGGAGACCTGATCCAGCGGGAAATAGAGCGTGGCAGTGTCCCGGCTTTCATCCAACGAATCCAGTTTTGCATCCGCTACTATCCCGACGACCTCTCGCACCGTACCCGGGAAGAACGACAGTGTCAGGCGTTTGCCGATGGCGTCCTCGTTCGGCCAGAGACGCTTGGCCATGGAGGCGCTGATCAGCACCACGGCGGGCCGTGCTGCAGCGTCGGCGTCATTGATGTCGCGGCCGCGCAGCAACGGTATTCGCATGGAGCTCAAATAGCCGGTGCTGATGAGGCGAACGTCAACTTCCGGCTGTTCCGACATGGGCGCAGCCTTCCGACCTTCGATGGCAACGGGCTGATGGGATCCCCCTCCGCCCAGAGGCAGATTGTCGATCACGCTTGCCGATTCGACACCCGGGAGGGCCCGCACGCGCTGCAGCAGTTGATCGAAAAAACTAGCCTGCTGGGCGGGCAGGGGAAATTTGGTTGCGGGAACCGAGACCGTCATGGTGAGGACGTGGTGCGGATCGAATCCTGGATCCACTGCCCGAAGTTGCCACAAGCTGCGGATCATCAAGCCAGCGCCGATCAGAAGAATGAGCGAGAGCGCAACCTCGGAGACGACGAGTATGTTGCGGGCACGCTGTCCGCCGGAGTCCGTATCAGTGCGGCCCAAACCCTGTTTTAGCGCTTCATTCAAATCGGTCTTAATCAGACGCAGGGCGGGCAGGAGTCCAGCGACTATTCCGGTAAACAGAGAGATCGCCAACGTGAAGCCCAGCACTCGGCCGTCCAGGGCAATTTCCGCAGATCGGGGCAGTTTGTCGGCCAGGAATGACACCAGCAGCCGGACGCCGAAATACGCCATCATCAGGCCCAGAGCGCCTCCGCCCAGTGCGAGCAATACGGTTTCGGAGAGAACCTGGCTGAGGACGCGGCTGCTGCTGGCGCCGAGAGCAGCACGGATTGCGATTTCTTTCTTGCGCGCGAAGGTCTTCGCCAGCACCAGGTTCGCAATGTTGGCGCATGCAATTAGCAGCACAAATGCCACCGCGCCGAGCAGCACCAGCAAAGCTGGGCGAACATCACTTACCAGATCGTCGCGCAAAGGCATCGCCACCGCGCCCCAGCCTTTGTCATCCGCGGGGTATTGCTGCTCCAGGCGCGCAGAAATGGTGTTCATTTCGGCCTGGGCTTCCTTGAAATCCACGCCGGGCTTTAGCCGCGCGATTGCCAGATAGTTGTGGTTTCCTCGAACCGCCCGCTCCTGGTCAGTCCACCCCATGGGAGTCCATATTTGCGCGGTGTCAGGAAGGCGCATGTTGGCCGGCATCACGCCTGCAACCAGATAGCTTCCGCCGTTCAGATGAATGTTACGGCCAACAATATCTGGACTCGAGCCGAAGTGATTTTGCCAGAAGCGGTGGCTGAGAATCACCACATTGCCGTGACCGGGTTGATCTTCCTCCGGCGTGAACAGGCGGCCCAGGATGGGTTGCACTTGCAACACTGAGAAAAAATGCGACGAAACCGCGCTGCCCTCTACTTCTTCAGGACGATCAGTGCCAGTAAAGATGAAATCACGGCCGCCGTAAATCGCCATCTGGGCGAAGACGTGATTCTGACTCTCCCAATCCAAGTAGTTGGCAGGCGAAATTGAGAACAAGGATATGCCGGGAAAACTCTTTGCCGGGGGCACATGCCAAATCCTGACCAATCGGTCCGCGTCCGGATAGGGCAACGGCCGAAGCAGGACCGCATTGACCACGCTGAAAATGGCAGTATTGGCTCCGATACCCAAAGCCAGCACGACGATCGCAACCGCAGCGAACCCCGGGCTCTTGAGGAGCACGCGGAAGCTGTATCTGAGATCCTGCGCCAGGGTTCCCATCAAGTTTTTTCCTCCCGTCCTATTGTCGCTGCGGAACCGAGCGACCGCTGGGGAACTGCATATTTCGGGCCACCTTGATCGTTCCTATGCAAATGAAAACAAGTCTGATCCTGTTTGAATGCGGGAGACTGCAGGTTGTGACTGTTCGATTCTGGCGAGGGTCTGTCCGAATACGGACAGTGTGGAGAACCTCGATCGAAACCGAGTTGGCTCAAGCGGTCTTTGCTTTGTCGCTGAGGCCGTTTTCCTCGCGTTGTATTTCCGGCCAGCTTGGCAGAGTTTGATCTCCGGTAATCAGTCGGGCCCCGCGCTGATAAGTGAAGTACGACCATGCCCACTGAATCAACACAATGATGCGGTTGCGGAACCCAATCAGAAAAAAGATGTGGACGAATAGCCAGGACAACCAGGCGATGAATCCGGAAATGTGAATCTTGCCAAACTGCGCGATGGCAGCGGCACGGCCAATGGTGGCCAGGCTGCCCTTGTTCACATAATGGAAGTTTTGTCGAGGTTCTCCCTGTAGGTCGCGAGCGATATTGCGCGCCGTGGCCTTGCCTTGCTGGATCGCGGCCGGAGCAACGCCCGGGACCATCTGGCCTTTTTCGTCCTTCAGGGATGCGAGATCGCCGACCACAAAAATTTCGGGATGCCCGGGAATGCTCAAATCAGGATTCACCAGAACGCGTCCGGCGCGGTCGGTCGGCACGCCGAGTTTCGTACCCAAAGGTGACGCGGCCACTCCGGCGGCCCACAGAGTCACCACGGCCGGCAAGCGCGTCTTTCCGATGAGAACAGCAGCGGGTTCGACGCCCGTGACCAGAGTCGAAGTATGCACTTCGACTCCGAGAGCGCGTAGTTGATCTTCCGCACTTCTGGAAAGATCTTCGGGGTAAGCGGGAAGAATTCGTGGGCCGCCTTCCAGCAAGATGATCCGCGTGCGCTTGGGATCAATCGAATTGAATTCATCGGCCAGGGCACGGCGGGCGATTTCTGAAAGCGTTCCTGCTAACTCCACTCCCGTAGGGCCGCCGCCCACAATGACGAAATTCAGCTGCACTTGTCCGCCGCCGCTGGCCGCCTGACGCTCGGCCAGTTCGAAGGCGAGCAACACCCGGCGGCGGATTTCGAGCGCGTCTTCGATCGTCTTGAGGCCGGGCGCCAGCGGTTCCCACTCGTCATGTCCGAAATAGGCGTGGCTCGCGCCCGCGGCGACGATCAGATAATCGTAGGGAAGCTCGTGGTCGGGCAACTTGACGATCCGCCGAGTGACATCAATGTCCTGAACTTCTCCCAGTAGAACCTCAATGTTGTGGCGGCCGCGCATGATCCAGCGGATAGGGGCAGCGATCTCTCCGGGAGACAGTCCAGCCGTTGCCACCTGATACAGCAGGGGCTGGAAGGTGTGATGGTTGGTGCGGTCAATCAGAGTGATCCGGACGGGATAACGGGCGAGCTGGAGGGCGGCGTTCAGGCCGCCGAATCCGGCGCCTATGATCACGATTCGCGGTGTTGCTATACTGTCCATTCGAATTTCCTTTGTCGAAGAACCCTGAGCTTCGCTCTGCTGCCCGGGCGAGGCGTCCTGGCTAAGCCAGCATCGCAATGCCCGGTTCACACTTTAATAGATTCTCCTCGATGCTGACGAGTCGCACGCTGCTTGGCTTAATCGGGTAACATTGCCGGGTTAGGCGCGAGTACACGCTTTGAAACCTCTGCAAACAGAGCCTCAAATCAACCCATCGTCGCACCCCGGCGGTGCCTCACGCTGGCTTCACCTTCTGTTTCCTTCGATTGCCGATTTGATTTTTGTCGCGGTATTGCTGGGCCTCAGCTGTGGCGCGTTGGGACGGCTCCTACTGCGGGATGCGGGCATCGGCTGGCATATCCGCAACGGGCAACTGATGCTGCAGACGCACTCGATTACCCGCGTCGATTCATTCTCGGCGACCATGAGCGGGCAACCCTGGTACGCCTGGGAATGGCTGTATGACCTACTGATCGCGGCCATTCACCAAGTCTTTGGACTGAACGGGGTTGTTTTTTATTCGGCGGCGATCATGGCGGCCACGTTTGTTCTTGTGTTTTACCTGGCCATGCGTCGAGGTGGCAGTCTCCCGATTACGTTCTTGCTGCTTGTTTTGTCGATGGGGGCCTCCGCGATTCATTTCCTGGCTCGGCCACACATTTTGAGTTGGCTGCTCACGGTGATCTGGTTTGAGCTACTCGATTCGGCGGCGAGCGGGGCGATGCCGGAGAAGAGCCGTCGGATTTTTTGGCTGCCGGCTCTGATGCTCCTCTGGGTCAACCTGCACGGCGGATTCCTGCTCGGCTTCGCATTGTTGGGCGTTTATCTCGCTGGCGGTACGATTGAATACTTTACCGATGGTGAGCGACGGGAAGAAAATGGACGTTGGCTGCGGCGATTGGGCCAGGTCAGTTCGCTGTCGTTACTAGCGAGTTTCGTCAATCCCTACGGGTACAAGCTGCACCTTCACATTTACCAGTACCTTTCCGACCGGTTCCTGATGAACCACGTCAGCGAGTTCCTATCCCCAGATTTTCATGGCGTGGCCCAGCAATGTTTCGCAGTCCTCTTGCTGATGACCGTCGTGGCACTGGCGATCGCGCGTCGAAAGCTTTCTCCTTCCCAGTTGCTGGTGATTCTTCTAGCCGCATACAGCGGTCTTTACGCTTCGCGCAATCTCCCAGTGTCGTCGATGCTCCTGGTCTTGACCGTTGCTCCACTGCTATCGAGTACTGTCGCCAAAGCGGGAGAGAATGTTGAGATTGCGGCGTGGCTGCGAGCGCTGCTTTCACGTATGCACGGCTTCGGCATTCGCATGGAAAACACCGAGGCGCGTTTTCAGGGCCACCTTTGGCTGGTGATTGTTTTCGTCCTCGGCCTGTGGGCTTGCCTGCACGGCGGACGTCTCGGATCGGCCCAGCTATTGAACGCTTATTTCGACGACAAACGCTTCCCGGTGGAAGCCGCCCAAGTGATCGCGGACCGCGAGGTTCGGGAACCAATTTTTTGTCCCGACCAATGGGGCGGGTATCTGATCTACCGACTCTACCCGCAGACCAAAGTCCTGGTAGATGATCGTCATGACCTGTATGGGGATCAATTCTTCAAGAATTACTTGAAGGTTGTTTTCGTGCAGCCGGATTGGAACAAAGTCTTGGATCAAGGGCACATCAACTGGATACTTGTGCAGAAGGATTCGTCGCTGGGGACGATCCTAGAACAAACGCCGCCCTGGAAGCTGATCCATGAAGACGGGACGGCGGTGCTGTTCCATCGCGAGGGATCGTGAGCCAGCGTCGCGCCCCATGTCATTGCGAGCGAAGCGAGGAATCCCTATTCCCCGAACCGGGGTGGCTATAGGGATTCCTCGCTGCGCTCGGAATGACAGCATCAAGATTTGGGAGAACTAGAAGCGCCCGGACGCGGCCACGGGAGTGTAGCGTCAGCGGGTGTCGATGTTGAATCCGAGTATCGCGTTTACTTCGATAGGCTGGTCACCGCGGTAGACCGGACGAAACTTCCAACTGGTTAGCGCTGCCATCACCTTGGCAGTCAGTTCACTCCCGCCGGGCTCCAGGACTTGCAGATTTCGCAGCGAGCCCGCCCGGTCGAGGATGCAGGCAATTACCAGCCGTGAGGGCTTCAAGTTGGCTGGCAAATCGAAGCGCATGGGAGTGGGGGCGACCAAATCTTCCGCGTAAGGGTGCGAGGCTGATGCCGGATCCGCATACTGCATGACCGCCGTGCCGAGGACCGTGTCGATATAGATCGTGTAATTCTTGTCGCCCTTGAGCGCGCCGTAGAAGTTAAACGCACCACCCGAGCGGGCGCTGGCCACGACGGTGATGCCGGGTCCCTCATGATCCTTGCCGACGGATGAATGTCCAACGATGTTGGGTCCGGCGCCGTCGGCGCCAAAACTGGGAAGTGTGACGATGTTGCTGCCGCCGTTTACGGAGACGCCGGGCATCGGCGGTTTGCCCGTGGTTCCGTTCCCCGCGCCGCCCGGCCCGGGATAAGGCGAGATTCCACCGCGTGCCGTAGTTTCGGATCCGTGGCCCGTGCCTTCCTTCGCCGCGCCAGAGCCTTCACCGGATAGACCGCTGCCCGGTCCGTCGCCGCGACCGATTCCTGCGCCAGTGCCAGTCCCGCCCAGCCCTGGCTTTGTTCCACCCGAGGGCGACATGGCCAGCGAGCCGGCTCCAGCGTTGCCGGGCATTCCAATCTTGGATCCGGGTTGGCTTGAAACGACAATGCCGGTCCCGCCTCCGCTTCCGCCGTTGTTGGATGGGGGCGCGGCCACCGAACCAGCGTCCATCGGGCCCCCTTGTCCAGCGCCGCGATTCCCGCGGCCCATGCCGCCGAGTGATCCTCCACCAGAAACCGCCGGAGGCGGCGGAACCGCGGCCGATCCTCCGCCGAGGCTGGTCATTGTCATTGTCGAACGGCCGAGCGAACCACCGCCAACCTGCACCGGAGGAGGCACAACCTCAGCATTGCCTAAACCAGCGACTGCACGGCTACCGGTCGCGGCGCCGCTCAACTGAGCCGGTGGTGGGACTACGGCAGCGTTGCCTAAACCGTTGAAGGCGCGATGCGCGTTGGAAGCGTCTGCCATCGACGCGGGAGGTGGCACTACTTGGTTTTGCAGTTCGCCTGCTCCGTATCCTGGTCCCGTGAGCTTGATGTCGCGTGCGATCTGTGCGGGAGGCGGCGCGACCACTGACGGCGGTGGAAGCGTGAGTCTGGGATGCAGATTGGTTGCCTGCTCGGGAGCGGACACCGGCGGCGGAATCACAGCTACAGCTTGCGAGCCCGGAATGCGGATTGCGGTTACATCGCGCTGGGGGGCACTGGGGCTGGGAGGAACGATAGCTGCGTTCATGGGTGGCAACGATCGGATCTTGTCGTGCTGAGCCTCGGGTGTTGGCGGAATAATGTTGGCGTTCAACGTTAGCGTGCGCTGCGCCCGGTCACTTCGAACTTCCGGGGTAGGAGCGACCGCAGCCTGGTTCATGGAAGGAACCCTCTCCGATGGTTTCAAACCCTCCATGGGCGCCGGCCCGGGGATCGGCTTGTAGGCCAACAGATTGGCAACCGCGGAATTCGACTGCGGCAGGTGGAGCTTGGGAGCATCCACGACCTGCTCACGAAGGGACTCGCCACGCGCCACGCGGATGGTCTGGGTGCGGTGGTGAGCTTCATGCCCGCCCGCCCGGCCAGAGCGGCCGGCCTGGGCTCCTCCGGCATCCTCGGTCCGTGGCAGTTCATCCCCAGAGAAGTAGATGACATCGTACTTGGGCATGGACGGCGGTTCATAAGGCCGCAGCAAGGCGAGCTTCTCGGAGAGCATGATCGCCAATGCCAGTATGGCGCCTTCAATTATCCAGGAGGCCAGCATTCCACGGTAGGGAACCAGGCCGGTTCTGGCTTCTCCCGCGAGCGCCTCGGGAGAACGCGATAGAGCCGGACGAATGGCGCTGAGGAATTCTCGCCAGGGCGACGACCACTCCACCAGGAGTTTGAGTTCGTGGTTCACTCCGTACTTGCCTCCCTGGTTCGTGTCGGCTCTAGTGCGATCTCGATCTCGTCTCCGACCGCGGTCGCGCTTGACTTTAATGTATTGCCCGGCAACTCAAGCACGGACGTTGCGCGCATGCTGACTCTTGCCATCCGCCACGGTTTCAGATTCTGCTCCACATGGACCACAAATTTGTTTTTGTCCAGATAGAGGACGTCGATCGGAAACTTCATCGCCAACGTATGCACACCACGGCAGGGAACGATCCACAGACCATTCCCTGCGGGAAAACTTGCCGCATCTTTGCCCATGAGCCCGCACAGCCGTGACCAATGGGTTCCCGCCACCGACAAACGGGTGGCCAGATAAGCATTGCGCGTCCGATTGAACGCATATCCTGTGGAAGCCGGTAACAACATCACACTCCGAAATCTGGGTCTTTGAATCCAGTCTCTGATTTTAGATCGTTGGCTTTATCAGTGTCCCATCACAGGCGACAGCGTCCGGATCAGCTCAATAATTGCCGGGCCGAGCGTGACAAAGATGATCGAGGGGAGAACAAATAAAACCAGGGGAATTACCATTTTAATGGTTGTCTTGGCAGCTTGTTCTTCCGCCCGCTGGCGGCGTTCGGTGCGCAGCGAGTCGGAGTGCACCCGCAGTGCCTGGGCGATGCTTGTACCGAAGCGGTCGGTTTGTATCAAGGTCCCCACCAGCGAACGAATGTCATCCACGCCCGTGCGCTCGACCAGATTGCGCAGGGCTTCGGCTCGGGGCTTGCCGGCCCGCATCTCCAGATTCACCAGATGGAACTCGTCGCTGAGTTCGGGATGAGCATGATGCAAGTCCTGGCCGACCCGCATGAGCGCCTGATCGAGGGCCAACCCCGCCTCCACGCAGATGACGGTAAGGTCCAGCGCATCCGGTAACCCCAGCTTGATGCGATGCTGGCGGGCCTTGATCAATCGCTTCAGCATGAAGCGGGGTAGAAAGAAACCAAACCCGCCAACGCCAACCATCAGAAGCGGTGACCCGACTCCGCTGACCGCGATCACCAGCACCAATGCAAACAGCGCAGTCGCCAGACGGCTGCCAACATACACAGTAAGGTGGCGCGGTTCCCGGTAACCGGCCTGGATCAGCCAGCGCCGGGTTCGCGACACCTCGCTCGGTGATAGAGGGATTGCCTTACTGAAAGGATCGAGGGCCTGCTCCAGGCGCTCTTTCAGGGCGGGTTTCTCCGGTTCCTTCTCCCGCTGCCATCCCAGGGAGCGCAGGCGGGAGCCCAGTACGGACGACGGCGCATAGGCCGCCGCCCCAAAGGAGAACACGACCAGGACGATGGTCAGGAACAGGATAATTGTCAGGACCAATGCCATGGCTTAAACCTGAATCTGAATAATTTTTCGTATCACAAAGTAGCCAAGCGTCTGCAACACAATTCCCGCTACAACCAGGAAATGCCCAATGGGATCCGAGAACAGTGGCTTGATAAAGGCCGGGCTGGTCAGCAGCATGGTGATCACGATGACTGGCGGCAATCCCATCAACAACATCATGGTGAGCCGTCCCTGAGCCGTGTATACCCGCACTTGCCGCATGATTTTGAACCGTTCCCGGATCACATAAGAAAGGTTATCGAGGATTTCCGCGAGATTGCCACCGGTTTCGCGCTGCAGCATTACCGCCGTAACGAAGAACTTCACGTCCACCAGCGGTACGCGCCCGGTAAGGTTCATCAACGCGTCCCGGACGGGAAGGCCGAATTTCTGCTCTTCGAAGAGCTTGCGGAACTCCGATGCGACCGGCTCGGAGAGTTCGTTGGCAATCAACTCCAGCGCAGTGGTAAAAGCATGGCCGGCGCGCACTGCCCGGGCCAGAGTATCGATGGCTTCCGGGAACAACTCTTCGAATTTCTGAAACCGTTTAGTCCGGCGATAGGAGGCATAAGAATAGGGAGTGAGGCCGCCCAGAACCAGACCAACGACGGCAAACAGCAAAGCTTGGTTCGGTGGCAACGACCCTGCCAGCAGGAAGCCTAACCCGCCCAGCAACACGCCGCTGATCATGCAAAGGATCAGGATGTTTCCGGCGCGTATTTTCAGGTTCGCCTGTTCGAGGAAGGGCTGCAGATTCGAAATCTTGGAGGAGCGGCGCAGCAGGTTGTCCAGCGCCGGGATACGGCTCAACATCTCATCGCGCAGCAATGCCAGTTCTTCGTTGGGCTGGCCGGCTGCCGTCTCTTTGACCGTGGCCAGCCGTTCCCGCAGAAGGCGAGCCTGGGCGCTGCGCTGGTCCAACAGGGAAGCCACCGCAAAAATGCCCATGGCAACAACCGCGAAAACCAGTATGGCAATAATGGCTAGCATGATTTTCCGCTCAAAAGACCGATCCGGTTCCTCAGACCTCCATCCGCGAATCAAATAGCGCCGGACGCAGCCTGCAACCCCCGGTGGCCAGGCGTTCGGCGAATCGCGGGCGGATTCCGGTGGCTTTGAAAGCACCCTTCACCTTGCCACTCTCGTCGATTCCGGTTCGCTCGAAGACAAAGATGTCCTGCATGGAAATCACTTCGCCTTCCATTCCGGTCACCTCGGATACCGAAATCACTTTACGGGTTCCGTCCGACAAACGCGCAATCTGCACAATGCCGTGGATGGCGGATGCAATTTGTTGCCGCATGGCCCGCTCCGGAAGATTAAGATTAGCCATCGAAACCATGCTCTCCAGGCGGGCTAGAGCGTCACGGTGAGCGTTGGCGTGCACCGTGGTCAGCGAGCCCTCGTGACCGGTGTTCATGGCCTGCAGCATGTCGAAAGCTTCTTCACCACGGACTTCGCCCACCACGATGCGGTCGGGGCGCATACGCAAGCTGTTAATGACTAACTGCCTCTGCCGCACAGCGCCCTTGCCTTCGATGTTGGGCGGACGGGTTTCGAGGCGGACCACGTGCTCCTGCTTCATCTGCAGTTCGGCTGCGTCCTCGATGGTGACGACGCGCTCGGAATTCGGAATATAGCCTGAGAGCACATTGAGTAGCGTGGTCTTGCCGGCACCGGTTCCACCCGAGATCAACAGGTTGAGCCGTCCTTTGACCATGGCGGAAAGTAATTCCAGCATGGGCTCGCTCAGGGTTTTGTTTTCGATCATGTTACGAGCCGTGATCGGATCGCGACCGAAACGCCGGATGGATAGGCATGGCCCGTCAATCGCCAGCGGGGGAATAATAGCGTTCACACGAGAGCCGTCGGGCAGGCGCGCGTCCACCATTGGCGACGATTCATCCACGCGGCGACCGACGCGAGACACAATCCGGTCGATGATCTGCATTAAGTGGGCATCGTCTTTGAAACTCAATCCGGTCGGTTCCAACTTACCCGCGCGTTCCACGTAAACCCGGTCAAAGCGGTTTACCAGGATGTCGGAAACCGTGGGATCTTTCAGCAGCGGCTCCAGCGGGCCGAGTCCGAAAATTTCATCCAGAATCTCCCGCGACAGCCTTTCCCGCTCGGCGAAGCTGAGTGGCACCGCCTCGCTGTTCACCGTATTGCGGATCAGCAGCAGGACTTCGTCGCGCGCCGCATCGCTCGGAGTTCTGCCCAGTTTCTCCAGGTCCAACCGGTCTAGAATCTTGCGGTGGAGGTCCGCCTTGACCTGCTGGTATTCGGTTCTTTCGAAGGCCTGCAAATTCGCCATGAAGTCTGCCTAACTCTCCCAATCGATGGATCGTCTTAAAATCTTATACCGTCTTAAATAAGGACCAAGCCTTGCGTTTCACATCCAAATCGTTTTCCGTCAGCCGGGCCGCCAGTCCGCTGAAGGAGCGCGCGATTTCCGTGTGGTTCTGCGCCATTACCGGTATGCCGCGATCAATGGCGGTGGAGACCGCGAAATATTGATTGGGGACCTTCCACAACAGCTTCGCCCCAGCCGCCGCCTCAGCGTCGGCTTCGGTGAAGCCCGGCATTTTGCGGAAGCGATTCAGCACCAGGCTCACTTTGTCCTGCCCGCCGGCTTCTCCCAGGTACTGCTGCACCCGGGCGGCGCTCCACAGAGAAGCAACATCGGTGCTCGCTACCATCAATACTGCCTGGGACAGGTTAGATACCAGGCGCGTGGCGGGATCGATCCGGGTCGAGGCATCGACCACCACATAGCGAAATTGTCCCATCAGCATGTCGAATAATTTGGCAAACTCGGCGGTAGATGGTTCGACGGCAACCGGAGTATTGGGCCCGGCGAGCAGTTGCAATCCGCTGCTGTGCCGGGTCATGAAACTTTCCAGCAGGGAACTGTCCAGGCGATGCAAATTGCGCAGCGCATCGGTCACGCTGAACAGCGGCTTCAGGTTCATGTGCAGGGCGCTGTGTCCCAGCGGAGCCATGTCCACCAGCGCCGTGTTGCCGTGGGCGGTTTGCAAAGCCAGGGCAAGGTTGACGGCGACTGTAGTGGCGCCGCTGCCCCCTTTGGCGTTAACCACGGTAAAGACCTTGCCGCTGGTTCCTTCCCGGTTTACTTTTCGCTGGGCCGCGGTGAGACGAACAAACGCCTCCAGAAGATCTGTCGTAGTGGTGGGCCGCTCCACAAATTCTCGAGCTCCCGCGCGCATGGCGCCCACAATCACTTGAGGCTGCGAGATGCTGCCGATGGCGAACAGCGCCACTCCCGGCAGTTCCTGATGCAGCAGTTCGATCGCCCGCAAAGCGAGAATTGCGTTGTCCGCGGGGATGTCAATCAGGACAACATCCGCATTTGTGCTTTGAATCCGGCGCACCACCGGGTCGTTTGCCGCCATCGGAAAGCTGGCTTGCGCGTGCACTCCTCGGGCCACACTGGTGCCGTCTACCAATACCTGCAATACGGCACGCTGTTCATTATCCGCTGCAATGATTGCGACCGAAAGTTCGGGCATGTGCTGCCACTTCTCCTGCAGATTCCCTGCTTCTAAAACGACGGCCTCAAAGCCCGTCCTGACTGCTCCGCCGCGGTTCCCTATTTTACTTACCGGCCCCCGATGGCTTTTTGCCGTCGAACTTTTCCTTCTCCAGAAACGGCTTAGGATACTCCGGCAGGGGAGGACTCTGCGGATTCGGAGAAATGCGGTGGACCGTGCACAAAACCATCAATTCCGAGTTGCTCTTCTGCGCGTTCTTACTCTTGAAAAAATTTCCGAGAATTGGAACGTCGCCCAGCCATGGGATCTTATTCGCGGCATTCGTGACCCGATTGTCGATCAGGCCGGCAATCACAAAGCTCTGCCCATCCTGCAGTTCGAACTCTGTGTCCGCCCGGCGCGTGCTCAATGCAGGCACGGTAAAGCCGGAAATCGTCAGCCCGTTCGCAAAATCCAGTTGGCTTACCTCCGGCACCACTCGCAGGTGAATGTTCCCATTTGGCATGATCACGGGTGTGAATTTCAGCCGGACTCCGAACTCCTTGAACGAGATGGTGACCGCCGTGAAACCCTGGCCCGGTTGCACGATCGGGAACGGAAATTCTCCGCCTGCCAGGAAACTGGCTTCCTTCCCGTTTACCGCGATCAAGTTCGGCTCGGCCAAAAGCTGCAACAGATTCTGCTGCTGCAGGGCCTGGATCGTGGCCCCGAGATGTATGTCCGGACGAAACAGGAAAAGATTCAGGGCATTGTTGATGGCGGTAGTCGAAGTGAACCCGCTCTGAGCTGGAGCTGGAATCGTGTCGGTAATGGAGTGTCCACCAACCCCGCCGAACTGGCCGGTGGTGGATGACCCAATCGTGTTTGCCGCTCCCGTGGAGAATATATTCACTCCGAGCTGAGTGATCGCCGTGCGGTCCACCTCGGCGAACTTTACCTCCAGAAGAATTTCCTGCGCGCCAACCGGACCGAAGGTGAGCACGTTCACGACATTCTTCGAGTAGGCAGCCGCAATCATCTCGGCGCGCTTGGCAATGTCTTCGGTGGTCACGTGACCGGAAAGCACAATCGCCGAACGGGAAGGCGTGACCGTGATCTGTTCATCCGGGAAAACGCGCCTTTCTTCCTCTGCCGCGGAGCTGACGTCCACATCCACTCGCAAATCAAAGCTGCGAGAGCGCTCGAGTTCATCCCAAATCAGAAGCGAGACTTCACCTGCGGAACGTCCATGCACGAGGATTTGGGTGGGCGTCACCACGATCGCGTCTGCCACCCCGGGATCGGTCACCGAGACTCGCTTAAGGCGCTCGGTGGTGTTGATCAATAGCGACTTGCCCACCATCACTCGCAACGGCGCGGCGCCATGCGATTCGGATTCTGAAGGAGATTGCGCTGCGGCTGCTGGCCCTTGCGCTGCGGGCTGCGATGGCGCAGCCTGAGGAGTCGCTTGATCCGCCGTCGCCGCAGGCGCTTGCTGCTGTGATGACGGTGGCGGCGAGGCAGCCTGGGCCGGCTGCTCCTGAGATTGTGTGGCTGTGGCGGCACAGAGCGGCAACAGAATGGCCAACATCATTGCCACCACTTTGCCAGCTCGCATTTCACGCTTCTCCCACATGCGGGAGCGGATCGACATGTTTTGTAACCTCGTGCCCGGACTTGTGCTCAAAACTTCGTTTCTTCCTTCTTGTCTCCTTTGTAAACCTCTACCGTGTAAGCGGTCGAGGTTGGGGGAGGGGCCTTAACTGTGACGGGTTTGGGTCTACTCCGCGGCGCCGCCACCGCGGCTGGTTCGGAAATTTTGTACAGGGAATTTGCCTTCGATGCGCTGACGTCTTCCTGTTTTGTGTCCAGCGGATTGCGCAGGGCCAACTGGATATGACCTTGACTGCTGGCCAGGGTCAGCCTTTGAGCGTCATCCGGTGATACCAGGAGTGTAACTACCGGGGCACTTTGCGCCTCGCCGGCGGAGTTGCGTTCCAGTCGCTGGCCGGTGGCAATCACGGCAACATTTTCCAGGACCGTCGTGGTTTGCTGCTCGCTCGATGCTTGCGGGTTCCCCGTCAGTAAGACATCCACGCGAGTACCAGGCTGCACGAAACCTGAGACCGAGGTCGTGTCGTTGACTCGCACCGAGACCGCCCGCATCCCCAGGGGAATTAATGAGGGCAAACCGGAGCCTGCATTCTCACCCGCCAGCTTGCTGGTAAGAATGAATTCCCCTTTCATGATGGGTAGAACCACGCCGCGGCCTACGACCTTGGACCTGATGTGGAAGACACCGGCCGGGAGATCGGCGCTAGGGTAGCGGGCCGGGCGAATGTCCTTGTCTTCGATCTTCACGCCCACTTGCAGATCGTTCGCCGCGACCAGTATCTCTTCGCCCGGAGCTGCTTTCGATTCTGTCCTGGACTGCAGATTGCGGTAGACGACAAAGCTCACAAATGCGCCCATCGTCAGGGCCACAAACCCTATTAACAAGAGCCGGTTGCGATTCATCACTGCTCCTCAGGAATCGAAATCTCGCGTTGCCCGCCTACGGCCCAGAAAGCCACGCTAACAGTACGCCGGGAACGCAGCAGTTCCGTGCGCACTATTGCGAGATCGAACTGGCCACGGAAGAGAAGACATTGTTCGCGTTGTTGCCGATGAGACGGATCGTCCCCACAACGATAACCAGGATTACCGCCAGCATCACTGCATATTCAGCGATATCCTGCGCTTCATCCTCCGACCAGAGTCGAAGGAAAATGTTCTTCATTCTTAACCTCCTTACTGACCAAGCCAACGGTTCGTCCACCTGGTACTGTGCAATTCTATGCGCACTCGCATGCGCCAGATCACTTGCTTTTTTCGAATCATAGGTTTACGAGGCGGAAAAGAGTCGCTCTCCAATCCCCCCGGTTCATCATACCCTGAGGTACCTCGGCGGAGCGACAATTTGTTGCACTCCTGAGCTTTCCGGCGGTGACCTTAGTTTGCCCGGCAAAGACCGGACGAAAGCAGGTTAGGATTGATTTTTGCCCGCGAAAGTCCGCGTTTCTTGTGCCAATCACCCAACTCTGACCCTCCCGTCTGGTTACTGGACTTCACCTGCTCAACTTCAGGGAGAATCTAGATTAGAACCCCTATTGGGCCTTGGTCAAAACCACCGCCTGCTTATCCGCATAGATTGTTTTCCAATCGCCTTGGGTCGCTAAAGCTGTTACCAGAGGAGCGTCCGGCGGCAGAACTACGGTCCGGATTCCCCATTTCTCAAACTGGCTTCGCCACGAATCGCCTCTCACGTAGTAGGTAGTGGCCAGGTCGTCCATGAAAGCGTCGCCGTAGAGGTCGGCGCGGCCATCGATGTAAACCTGATATTGCGGATAGAGCTTCCAGATGAAATAGCCTCCCCAGTTGTAATGGTTGAATATCGGAGCGGGGGGCCGCTGTGCGGCAATGAAGGACACTGCGGCTGCCGGAAAATTCTTCGCCTCCGCCTCGGCTTGGCGGCCAGAGACGAAACGCAGTCGCGCCACGGCAAATCCCAGAATGCCAGCCAGAAGGATGGCATTCAGCAAAACCTTCCTTGGTGTCATAGCGGACGTCGTCCCCTCGAACCACTTCGCGATCCCATGATCCTGCAACCATGCCAGCACCAGAGCGCTCAGGATGGGGACTGCAATGAGCGCATAAATCGGTATGTGCCTCACCGAACGCAATGCGGCAAACGTGGTTACTGACAAGAGCAGAATTTCTCGCGGACGCAATCGCCGGGGCGAAAGCGCCGGCAATGCTACCGTGGCCAGCATCAGCAAGAGCATCGGAAGGTATCGGTGCTGGTGGAAATCTGGCGAAAGCCACTCGCCGATGTAGCTCTGCATGGCTCGCGAACGAAGCGTCTCCAGCGGATATGCGTACATCGCAATACCGTACGGATTCAGCGGAACAACAGCTGCGCAGGCCACGATGGCCAGAGCCAAGGCTCGAAAGCGTGTGCGGGATGAAGGGATCACGTTGAAACCGCATGCTACATCCATGGCATCGCCAACCAGGAATAGGACCATTATCGCGATTCCGAGTGCGTACCCGGCGTGAAGATTCACCCAAAGCAGCATCAATGCCGGCGTCCACCATAGGAGTTTGGCGTGCGCATAAGAGCGCTCCAGGATCAGCAGAAGCACGCTCGCAAGCAGCAGCGTCAGCATCTGCGGACGAACCCCCCAACTGGGAGCGGACGCGAAAGCACCCAACAGGGTGACCACGCCAGCGATGTAAGGGCGGCCCGGACATCGCAAGAAAACCAGCAGGAACGCGGCTGCCGTAACCGCGCCAAACCCCACAATAAGCCCGCCCCAGCCCGCGATCCGGTATAAGCCAAAGATCAGAAGCTGAGACAACCACTCATGATCGACCCAGGGTTGACCGAATCGTGTGAACGAGTAGGGATCGGTGTGAAAGACGGCGTGGTTTTGGAGAATAAGTTGTCCGGTGCGCAGGTGCCACCACACATCAGGATCCGTCACGCTGCGCGCTGCCATGGCCAAAAGACCCATCCCGAGGATGGCCACAAATACGCGACGCGTTTGTAAGTACTCCATGGTCAGTCCGAAGATAATACCTCGCCAGGCATCCCACGGTATAAAATCGCCTCGCCTTTAGCGGGATGTAAATCTTTCCATGGTTCCGTCCCGAGCAAAGCGAAGGATCTACAGTTCTTCACCATGCAAGCCGCGAAACTGAAATCGGCTGTGGTCCTCTACCTGGCGGGCATGGTGATGATTCACGTCGCAGTCGTTTGGAGCGTCCGCGAACAGATCCGAAAAGGGTATTCGGACTTTTCCATCTACTACTGCGCCGGGACAATTGTGCGAAAGGGAATGGGACACCAGTTGTATGACAGCGTGACTCAATTCAAGGTGCAGAGAGAATTCTCTCCCGAAGTTGCCATTCGCCTGGACGCTCTACCCTACAATCATCCGCCGTTTGAGGCGGTGCTATTTGCTCCCTTTACGTACGTTTCTTATCCTGCGGCGTTTGCACTCTGGGATCTGGCAAACATGGCGATGCTGTTTGCCTTGCCCTTCCTGCTCAGGCCGCACCTGCCCCAGCTACAAAACTATCCCTGGCCGGTATGGCTCCTCACCAGCCTGGCTTTCTTTCCGATCTTTTTCGCATTGCTTCAGGGCCAGGACGCGATCCTGCTGTTGCTCCTCTACACCCTCGCGTTCATATCTCTGAAAAGCGGCCGCGACGTTCTCGCTGGCGGTTGGCTTGCTCTCGGACTGTTCAAGCCTCACTTCATCCTGCCGCTCCTCTTTCTCTTGCTGGTACAGGGAAGGAAGAAGGTCTTGTACGGTTTCCTACCCGTTGCAGCGATCTTGACGTTCGTCTCCATTTCGATTGTGGGCTGGGAAGGAATTTTGTCGTATCCGCGCTACGTCTTGCATCTGGAGGACACCATGGCGCGGGGCGCCATTATGCCGTCAGACATGCCAAATCTGCGTGGGATTTTGTATTTGCTTCTGGGTGGCGATTCCCACGCCGGCGCGGTTGCCCTGGTGTTATCCGTGGTGGTGCTTCTTTACGCGGCGTGGCGGTGCCGCGCAGGGACGAACCTGTTTGATTTGAAATTCTCGCTGGGCGCGGTTGCGACCGTTCTGGTCAGCTATCACGGCCTCGGCTACGACCTCAGCATGCTTTTACTTTCCATTTTTTTGCTCGCCAATGAATTGCTCGGCAAACCCACCGTTCATGGTTGGCCCGATCTTCTGACCATTACAGCGATCGCGGTATTGTTTTTCTCACCGCTGCAATTGCTCCTGTTGATGCGGGGTAACAGGCTAGGACTGGAGGGTTGGGCGTTCTGCTGCTGCTGTGCGGCATCGGCTGGCAAGATTTCATTGCGCAGCCGAGCGGGAGCAACTAGCGTGAGCGGTCGCGTGAAATCCATCGCGACGGGCGTCTTGGTCATCCTCGTTACGGCCCTGACGCTAAATCGCAACTTCTACAACCTCACTGCCGCCGACACGTTTTTCTCGATCACCTTAGCTTGTACGGCCATAGTTTTTCTCCACGTGCGGCCCTTGTGGGAGGAGTCTCAGCTGGGGATTGCAACTGCTGTGCTGGTGCTACTTCAAGTCGTTGCTCTCAAAGTGCCACTGCGAATCACTGCGGTGCTGGCCTTAGTGGGAATCAGCAGTCTTGCGCTGCTGGCTTTTCGAAGAATCTGGAGCAACGAAGGCGAGCGCGAGCAGATGCACTACGCATTCTTGCCGCCGCTTATTGTTTATTCTCCTGGGGTATGCCGGCTCCGCGCCACTTGCGATTACGAACCGGTTGCACCCCAGGACCCTCGACCTGTTTCTTTCCAACTTCGACGCCAGCCTGGGAGTGCAACTTAGCTTCAAGACCGGGCAACTCGTCTTACGATCCCGATGGCTTACACGGATCGCATTGCTTTTTTACTTTGCCCTCCCCGTCCCCGTGATGCTGGTTTATGCCCAGCAACTGGTCCGTCGCGGGAGTGCCGCGATGAATGTGTTTCTCGGGTTGTTCATTGCCGGCCCAGTCGCTGTGGTGTTTTACAATCTGTTGCCGGCTTGCGGCCCCATCTACCTGTTCGGATCAAGATTTCCCTTCGCCCCCATGCCAGTCCAGCAGATCAAGGAAATGCTGGTCCAACCCGTGCTTGTCTCTGGCGCCCGAAATGCCTTTCCATCGTTGCACCTGGCGTGGGCGTTGCTGGCGTGCTGGTATGCGGAAGGCCTCTCGTATTGGACGAAGTCGTTCCTTCTTCTTTTTTTTGCGGGCACCGTGCTCTCGACTCTGGGTCTCGGAGAACACTACTTCGTCGACCTGGTTGCGGCTTTTCCATTCGCGCTGATGATCCATGCCGGGTGCGCGCTGCACCTCCCGTGGTTGAGCCCGAAGAGGCTGGCACCACTGCTGACGGGATTGCTCCTGATCTTGGGATGGATCGTTCTGCTTCGGTTCGAACTGAGCATACTGTGGATTTCGCCGCTGGTTCCCTGGACGCTAATTGCGGGCACCATCGTTTCCTGTCTGTACTGGTTCAGAGGTCTACCGGATCGCGTGCTGAAACAATAGGTACGCGGTGAATTTCGTCGAACTATGGGAAGGAATTCCAAACTCGCCCTGCCTCTCGCTCTACTTTTCGCCGGGTGCATGTGGTTCTACGTGCAGCACATTCTTATTGGCCATCAGCGCGCCGACGCCGCCCTTCATGGAACTCCTCGCGGAAATCTGTCTGACCTGTATCCTCGCTGGCTTGGCTCCCGAGAGTTGCTCCTGCATCACCGCGATCCTTACAGCCCGGAGGTTACCCGCGAAATTCAGATTGGCTATTACGGTCGCCCATTGGACCCCACACGCCCGCAGGATCCGAAGGATCAGCAGGGCTTTGCTTATCCCGCTTACGTCGTATTCCTTCTTGGGCCTACTGTTCGTCTTCCTTTTCCCGTCGTGCAGTTGGGATTTCGATGGCTTCTGTTGGCTTTGACCGCCGTCACCGTATTGCTTTGGTTGCGCACCTTGCGCTGGCATCCTTCGTGCGCAACCGTTGCGGTCTTGATTGTCTTGACGCTCGGCAGTTTCCAGGTATTGCAAGGGGTCAAGCTTCAACAACTGAGCTTGCTGGTCGCCGGACTAATCGCGGGATGCGCTCTGCTCCTTTCCCGGGGACAGTTCGCCCTTGCGGGCGTTCTCCTGGCGTTTGCGACCATCAAGCCCCAGTTGGTGCTGCCGCTGGTGCTATGGCTTCTTTTGTGGGTGTCCGGTGACTGGTGCCGTCGGCAGAGTTTCGTGCGCGGGTTCGCCTTCACCATGGGTCTCCTATTCATTGGAGCCGAGTATGTTCTGCCCGGTTGGATTGGACATTTCCGCGCAGCCGTCACCGCCTACCGCCAGTACAACGACGGCGCCGCCTCGGTGCTGGATATGCTGGTTACGCCCGAGTGGGGCAGGCTACTTGCAGCCCTGATTGTGCTCGCCACGGCATTCACGGCTTGGAGGTTTCGACGGGTCTCAACCGATTCGCCGCTTTTCAGCCTCATGCTCGGACTCGTTCTTGCCATAACCGTCGTGATCGTTCCCAAAGCCGCTCCCTATAACCAGGTCTTCTTGCTGCCAGGCATCTTGCTCATCGTTCGAGACCGGCGAATCCTCTGGCAGACCAACCGCCGGTGGCGGCTCCTGCTTGCAGTTTGTGGATTGCTGATCTTCTGGCCTTGGCTGGCCGCGACCGCGCTGGCCATCGCTTCCCTTGGCTTGCCTGCAGACGTGGTGCAGAAAGCCTGGGCTTGGCCGGTATGGACCACCCTTGCCATTCCACTGGCCGTGACCCTATTACTCGCGCGTCTCTTCACTGAGGTCAGTAAGACTGAGGTTAGTAGGAAAGATCTGAGCATTTAGTCGCCCGAACTTGCATTCCCTCGCCGCCCGCGTTAGGCTTCTCGGACACCGGCACTGTCTGGAGGATCAGATGACCCTGAAGATTGAGACGCGAAAGGTGGACGGAGTCACGGTCATGTCGTGCATCGGCCGCATCGTGTTTGGGGAAGAAGCGACCGCACTTCGCGAGAATCTCAAGCAGGTGTTGAGTTCCACGCGGCAGGTCGTACTCAACTTTGCGGGAGTGAGCTATATCGACAGCGGCGGTTTGGGCACGCTGGTAGGCGTGTACTCATCCGCGAGAGCTTCTGGCGCCGATATCAAGTTGACCGGCCTGGGGCAGCGCTTGCGCGATGTCCTGCAA
Organism: uncultured Acidobacteriota bacterium; assembly: GCA_963788605.1. Taxonomy (GTDB): domain Bacteria; phylum Acidobacteriota; class Terriglobia; order Terriglobales; family Acidobacteriaceae; genus JABDBE01. The sequence goes on from CAWBHD010000004.1 coordinate 109,477, forward strand.
ATCACCAAACTGGTTACGGTGTTCGAGGTTTACGACAGCGAGCAGGAGGCGATTGCCGCTTTCCGCCGCGGGGCTGCCTGACCTGGCCTGCGTGCCGTCCGTCGGTCCCTATTCAGTCGTACTGCCTGGTGAAACCTTCTTAGCCTCTTCCCACCGGCGTTCGATGCTGTCATTATTCCTTTAGCGATTTAAGGAGCATTGCAGACGTTCCATGTCTTTCCAGACCATCATTGGCCCGCCCTCAGGCACCGGTTCCGGGATCTTCCCAACGCTGGTCTTCGTTCAGGGAAACGAGCAGCGCATCATCAATCTGGATCACAGTCCCTTCAGCGTGGGCCGGAAGGTCGACAAGGATCTGGTGATCGCCGACCCGCGCGTGTCCCGCGACCATGCCCTGATCGTTTCGGAAAATGGGGTGTTCAGCGTCGTCGACCTGGGCAGCAAGCATGGCACATTCGTCAACGGCGAACGAGTGGACCGCAAGGTTCTCGAGCGCAACGACCGCCTCGAGTTTGGAGTGCGGGAAGTTGCCTACGTCATTTTCAATCCGCAACACGGGACTACCAACTCAGCCCGCGAGTTCCTCAGCCAGATTTCCGGGATGCACATCTCGGACGAGACCACCGACCTGGAAAAACTGGTTCTTTTTCTGGAAGCCGCCCGCAAGCTGAATACCATCGGCGTGCTCGACGAAATTCTGATGACTCTGCTCGACGTAACTCTGAAGCTTACCCGCGCCGAGCGTGCTTATGTCTTCATGAAGAACGCTACGGCGAGCTGCGACTGGCGGCTGGACGCAATTCGAAGGGCGAGCCCCTGCTGGATGACAAGACCATCTCGCACTCGATTCTCGATGACGCGTTGAAGTCCAACTCCGAATTTGTGCTGACCGATACCAGTCGGTCGCCTGACCTGACCGGCCGCAAGAGCATCGTGGCTTACGATCTCCGCACCGTGATCTGCATGCCGCTGCGCAAGCCGCAGGTGCAGACCACTCGCGATACTGATGCGCCGCGCCGCCGTCGCGGCAGAAGCCATGGGCGCGCTATATGTGGACTCGCGTTTCGCCTCGCGGGACATCTCCGGTGTCAGCAACGACATTCTGCACGCCATCGCGACAGAAGCCGCCTCGCTGATCGAGAACGCCCGCCTGGTGCAGGCCGAAGAAGCGTCCCGCCGATATCAGCAGGAGTTATCAATCGCCGCATCCATTCAGCAGCGCCTGATGGCAGTTACTATTCCCGAGGTTCCGTTCGCCAGACTGGAAGGCAGAAACCTTTCCTGCAAGGAGATCGGCGGCGATTTCTTCGACGCGGTAATGACCGAGGACGGCTTGACCGTCGTGCTGGCCGATGTGAGCGGCAAGGGAGTGTCGGCGGCCCTGCTCGCGTCCACTCTGCAGGGAATGATTTATTCGCAACTGACGGCCGGCATGCCGCTGACCGAGATCGTAGCCGCCGTCAACCGCTTCTTCACCCACAAACATATCGGAGAAAAGTACGCCACCGTGATCATTGCCCGCATTCGAGAGAATGGTGACTGTGAGTATGTGAACTGCGGGCACGTGCCGCCGCTGGTGGTTTCCGCTGGCCAGGTGCAGCGACCCAGCGCACGGCAATCTTCCCGTGGGATTGCTGCCGGATGCCAAGTACGAGAGTGATCGCTGTCAATTGAAGCCGGGCGACCGTCTGGTGCTGGTGACGGATGGCGTGACCGAAGCGGAGAATGCGCGCGGAGATTTCTTTGAGGATTCCCGCCTCGAAGTCGCCGCCAAGACGGGCAGCATGGAAGAAATCTTTGCTGCGATCTCCGACTTCTGCGGTGGCACTCCACTAAGCGACGATTGCACCGTCGTGGAGCTTCTGTATACTGGGTAAAGCTGCCGCGTTTGTTATTTACGTCCATCGCTGTTCCATATTCAGATTCTTCTTCGTGTACCTTTGTGCGCTACCTCGCTTCCACCACCACGGAAAAATTCGCTCCTTCCCAACGCTGTTCTTGCAGCCAGTAAAAACGTAAACACGATCTCGCTTCCCACCGCCAACCGCTCGGCGGGCAGAGTCGGCGACATAAATGCCTACGCCTGTGTCGATGGTGTTTGTATCCTGCGGAGTCTCCCAGCCGTCGAAAGCTCCAATGCACCATCGCCGGAGCAGTCAGCACTACCCGCAACTTCTTTCCCTCCGGCATGCTTCGGCATTTGTTGTTGAATCGCCAGCCGAAGTATGTCGGCCTTCTGCTTTTCATACCTGGTAGCGTTGCACGGTCTGCAGGCGGCTGATCGAAAATTTTTCCGTCGCGCAGAGACCTCCGCAGCTTGATGTACTCCGAGTGCGCCCATACCAGCGGACACGCCGAGCCGGAAGGTTTGCCGGTAAACAATTCTCGCGCCGGGATGTCGGGCGCATCCCACACCTGCTCCGGGATCAGGCGGCCGCCCTCGGTGGAGAATTCCATCACCCGCAAGAGCTCTTCCGCAGCTTGGCGACGCCCCGCGGCCAATTCGTAGTGCGCTCGCTCTCCCGCCAGCAAGGGCCATGGCCGGCCAATCCCGGTGCCATCGAACGGCGATCCATCCTCGTGCTCGCCGTAGCCGTCGCCGTTGTAGCGATACCAGCACGGGCCTTGCGGCAACTTCACCCGCAGCAGCGCGTCGATCACCTTAATGGTATTCAGAATGCGGGGATCGTCCGGAGCGCGCAGACCGAAGCGCACCAGCGCCAGCGCGTCCGGGCTGATTATGTGAGTCGCGGTCTCGCGAGCCTTGCCCGGGCGGCCGATTCTTGATAGGCACGAATCCGGCTACGGGAGACGAGGCGTGCAGTCCGTCTCCGGCGGCGCAATGCGCACGTAGTAGCCTTCCACTCCAATCTGCCGCGCCAGGTCGGTGTCGGTGGCATAGGTCCAGCGTTCGATGTTGTCGTTCCAGGCGTCCGCTGTTTCCCGCAGGTATACGCCGATGGTACTTCTCTCCAACCGCGTCGGCAAGGTCGGCTGCTGCCAGCAGTCCGGAGATTTCTACCGCCAGAGTGAACGGCGAGATAGCCGGCATCTTCTTCCCAACGATCTTGCTGGGTGACCGGGCCATTGCGTACCGATGAAACCCGCCGCTCGCTGGACCATCTTCCACCAGCGCTTCAGGTCACCTAGAACGGACGGACACTCTCGCCGCAGTGCAATCCACCAGCAGAATGGGGAAATGCCGCCTCATCCATCTGCAGGCCGTTCCAGTAGGGACGCCCGTCCAGCCACATATTCTGCGCCCAGTGTCCATCGGCCTCCTGGGTCGACTCGAGATAGCGAAGCACGCGCATGGCGTCAGACTGCGCGCCCGCCGCCAAAAATCCAAACGCGGTCTCCACCAGATCACGCGGCCAGACCAGATGGTATCCACCCAGGTCCTCATCACCTTTGTTGAAGCCCCACGGGATGGATAGGCTGGCGATCACGCCTCCCAGAAAATCCTTCGATTCATGGATGCGCAACACGGCCGACACTGGCGCGGTACAGATCGCGCTCGCGCGGCGGTTCGTCCAATTCAAGCAGACCGTTCTGCCAGTTCTTCCACTGAGCTACGTAATGTTGTCGAAGATCTTCGTAGGACTCCAGCAAACTCGATCGCACCTGTTGCCCAGCCTCTGACCAAATGCCGCCAAAGCCCAAAGCCAGCACGAACTCTCCGTCGCACGCGTTCAAGTCAATTTCTCCGGTCAGGGCAATGTTGCCGTTCTCGGCGCGGGTGTAGTCCCAGGTCATCTGGAAGTTGCTGCGACAGATCCTGCCATCCATCCGAAGTTCCGACAAAGCCCACTGACATCTTCTCGCCAGGGTGACGAACAGCCAAATGCCAAGCGACAGTCATCACGCTCCGCAAACAGCATGGGCACGCCCTTGTAATCGCCCACCCAGCCCGTATTGGCGTTGCCCCAGTTGGCAAGATGCGGCGAAAGCAGGGCGTAAAGCTGATAGTCAGCCAGAGCTTCCCTGCAACGGGACGAAACGAATTCTCTGCAACACGACGTTGCGATACGGATCGGTCAAGACCTCTTTCTCGATCCGGTACCGCCCCTGCAATGTCCGTGTTGGTGAGTTCGAACGCGGGAACACCCGGCTCGAAGGGAACGTTCTCAAACCTGCAATGCCGTTTTTCTTCGGAGAAAAAGCTCTTGCCATCGGTGACGATCAGTCCCAGGTCGCGAGTGCAGGCCTGGTCCACGCGAGGATAATAAACTTCGTTCAGAATGCCGTGGCTGGTGGTGAACCATACCCGGCTCTGCTGATTCAGGGCGGTGCCCACGCCGCTCTTCGCGCTCGAAGTCCAACGTGGCGGAATCCCCGGCCATCCCGGAGCATATCGTTCGGCGTCACTCACTAGTTTCTATCCTCTGAAGTGCCCAGTGCATAGTACTAGAAACCTGGGCACAGATTCGCGCTATGCTGGACTCAGGCAGCTATGGCCACGGAAGCCCAAATCGATGCCTTCCTCGCACCGCGTCGCGCGATGATCGAGTCCCAGCTGCGCGCCCGGGGAATTCGCGACGAGCGCGTTCTCATGGCCATGCTCCATGTTCCGCGCCACGAGTTCGTGAGCGAAGAATATCGCGACCAGGTCTACGAAGATCACCCCATTCCGATCGGTGAGGGGCAAACCCTTTCCCAGCCCTACATTGTTGCCATCATGCTGAGCGCACTGGCGCTCGATGCCGCGGATTCAGTTCTGGAAGTAGGCACGGGCTCGGGATATCAAACTGCGCTACTTTCGGAACTCACTCGCCAGGTCTATTCAGTGGAGCGCCACGCATCGCTCGCCCGCGCCGCGGAAGCCACGTTAGCCCGATTCGGGTACAACAACGTGACCGTATTACTTGGCGACGGCAGCCAGGGTCTTCCTGAGCAGGCGCCTTTTGACGCCATCGTTGTCTCCGCCGCCGCGCCGCAGATCCCCCGTCCGTTACTTGAGCAGTTGCGCGAAGGCGGACGCATGGTGATTCCGGTCGGTCCGGCCCATGCGCAAGAATTGCTTTTGGTCCGCAAGCAGGCGAACCAACTCGTGATCACTAACTTGGAGAGATGCCGATTCGTCCCCCTGATTGGTACTGAAGCATATCGTTCAGGGTGGTAAGCGTGAATGCCATGACGAAAAGGCATCTAACGATACAATTTATCAGTGCCCGTCCTTCATAACCTCCGCGTAACTCTCGAGATGATCAAGTGGGAGCACTCCATCTTCGTGCTTCCATTCGCGCTCTGCGGAGCCATGCTGGCGGCGAACGGCATCCCCGGTGGCCATGCACTGGCCTGGATTATCGTTGCGATGGTGGCCGCCCGCTCAGCAGCCATGGCGTTCAACCGCCTGGCCGACGCGTCGATTGACGCCGCTAACCCGCGCACTCAGACCCGCGCCCTTCCTGCCGGCACGCTCACTCCCGGTTTCGTGATCACTTTCGTGCTGGTTTCCTGTGCAGTCTTCGTTTTCGCTGCATCTCAGCTCAATCGCCTGTCATTCATTCTCTCGCCGTTTGCGCTCGCCGTGGTTCTCCTTTACTCATACACCAAGCGCTTCACCCGCTGGTCGCATCTCGTCTTGGGACTCGCCATGGGGATCGCGCCTTCCGCTGCCTGGATTGCTGTCCGAGGCTCGCTCGATCCGCGAATCCTTCTGCTCACGGCCGCCGTAACCTTCTGGGGCGCAGGCTTTGACGTCCTCTACGCCTGCCAGGATTTCGAGTTTGACCAGCAAGCCGGACTGCACTCCATCCCGCGCTATTTCGGAATCAGTAAGTCCCTTTGGATCTCGCGCACTTTCCATCTCGTCATGATTCTCTTGCTGGTCAGCCTGGTTGCCGTCTTCGGATTAGGGAAGCTGGCAATTGCAGGAGTCGTAGCCGTGGCTGTACTGTTGGCCTACGAACACTCGCTGGTTTCCGCGCGGGACCTCACCAAGCTCAACGCCGCATTCTTCACCATGAACGGCGTCATCTCGGCCGTGTTCTTCCTTTTCGTTGCGGGAGACTTGCTGCTGCGGCGCTGAACATTAGCCTTGTGCACCTTCGTGTCCTTTATGGTTGATGAAGTGCGGGAACCACGATGGACATGCGGTGCACAAAGGGAAGAACGCGGGGGCTGGCCCATTGCTGGGGCGCTGAACGTTAGCCTTTGCGCACCTTTGTGTCCTTTGTGGTTGATGAAGTGCAAATGCTGGAACCACGATGGACACGAGATGGATGGCTGGCCCACCTTTGCGGTTTTGGCAAAGGTGGGGACTCATGCGGCCTGCGTCGGGATTTTGATCTTTGCCTCGCCCCACTGATTGATTCGCACCGCGCCCTCTTCCTCGTGCGGGTAAACAAAAGCTGTGACCGCCAACCTCGTCGTCCCCACCTTTACAAAAAACGTAAAGGTGGGCCAGCCACCGTGACAGTCAACGGATACTTAGCTTTCTTCTGCGTCTTCATGCGATGATTTTCTACCGTACTCTTCTCGGTGCTAAGTTTCAGTTGCGGCGGGAAGGCACGATGGTGTGCGTCCCGCGCGCGAACCGCAGGTTACCGCGCAGCACCCATTCGGGGGTGACGTGTCCCCCCTCCTCCCGACGCCGAAGGCGGCGCTTGGGTTTGCCTTTGGCCGTTCGCTCGCGAGGAGCCGACACGGTTATCTCATCAGCCGATTCCCTCTGAGCCGCTTCAGCCGCTGTCATTCAGTCAGTGAGGGAAGCTATCGCCCAACTCGTTTGTAACCAGTGGATCGATTCGTAGTTTTTGATCATAGTTCACAACTTGCCCCGACTTGATTCGCACTTTGCTGCAGCTAGGAGAAAACGCGGCAGCCGTCACGAACACATCGTAAAATCCGGGGGATAGCTCAACCCTAAATCTTCCCTGCTTGTCAGTCTCAAGCGTCAGATCATCTTGCTTGATCCCTACATTGGTTTTAAGGCCAACTCCCGCGCCGCTTCGATCCCAATGCACAAACACACGCGCCCCCGATATGACTGCACCCTCAGAATCAGTTATCACACCGACAAGCTCGGTTGCGAAAGCGGCCTCTATGAATGCAAGAACGAGCAGAGCCACCCAAATCGACTTCGAGAATAAACGCATCGCTCCTCCTTTAACGGCATGCACCAATTACCTGCTGTGACTGCGCCTCGTTGAGCGGGCTGCCTGCATCGGGTTGGAAACCTGTAACAGAACTGAGCTGATGGCCAAGTTCGTGAAGCAAGATAAAACCTCGAAATTCCGATTGGCTCCAGTACAACCCAAACGGCCCACGCTGACCGGCAACCGGAGAATAAGTCATATACGGACCGGCGGAATTGATGAAGACGCTGGAGGGCGAGACTGTTTCAGCGCCGATGTTAGCGTTGCCGAGATCTAAAAACCGATAAGTTGTGTCACTCATTGTCGCGGGCCCCTGACCTCCAAAGAAACTGCCACATTTGTTTCTCTTCAAAGCGGCTAGCGCAGCCTTCAAACCTTGCACGAAGGGACCCCAGAACTTCTCTGGCGTCCCACCAGGGAGATTGCTCGGCATGCTTGAACTAGAAAAGGAGGGGAGATAATCTGTGAATGTAGCCGCGCCTAAATAGGTAGTGGTTTCGGTGGTCCCGGCGCAAAAATCGGCGGTACATCCTGTGCCGTTGCGGCCGGTATCTACCCAAGTACTCGCGATAGTTGTGCTGACAATTGCAATCGAGACGTCTATCCCTCCGCCGAAATCCACCAGGTCGGTGCCAAGACTGCTGAAGGCCGGCATCCCTACCCCATCAACGTAGACCCCACTGTCTCCGGCTCCTCCGCCTCCCCCGCAACCAACCATTTCCATGATTCGACAGTCTGGTTCCATCCTAAGCCCGCTCGGATCAACCGCACTCAAGGGATTGTTGTTGACGTAGGCATAGCGGTTCCAGGTCTGCGGATTGCTTGGGTCTACCGCCGCCAGTCCGGCCGGGTCAGGTTGAATCCAGCGACCCTGTGTGGGATGCAGTTCGCGGTTGGGTGTGTCGTACATACCAGAGACCATATCCATCTGACTGCCGCCGTTGAATGCAAACCAGCAGCAATTACTGCCAGTGCCTTGGTCATAGCTCTCCCCAAAGGGAGCGTACTCCGTGGAAGAGCTGAACGTCCTCGATGCGACATTGGTTGATAGGCGCACGTTTCCTTGCCAGTCTGGGTGATTGAAATTTGCAATGCCTGAGTTCAGATAGGTAACGCTACCGCCTCCCGGCAAAGGAACCTTGCCCCAAGCGAACGACTGCCCAGTAAACCAGTAGTCCCCAGCAGGCGTATGCAGAACAGAATAGGTAGTGCTCCACCAAGAGTTTTCAACAACCCTGCCGAAGGCATCCCGTACGAAAGCGTGGCCGTCGACGGACGCGAGTCTGGCTTCCGCATCCCCGCCGTCGTGGTGCCGTAAAGATTCCCTTTGTTGTCAAGGACCAAACCTGCGAAGGGGTTTATTCCGTCTCCACTCGGCTTGCCGAAAATGTGCATTCCAATCTTGCCCCCGGTTGGGAAAACCTTAAATGCCCTCCCACCGTGCCCATGTCCCCCGCTCGAAGCGGTGCCGTAGAGGTTTCCCAGCGAATCACACACCAAGGTTCCTAGGGGGCCTGCGCCGTCTCCCATAACTCCCGAAAATGTGGCCAAGGTCGTTTCCGTGCCAGTTGCATCCAACTTGAAGACTACCCCTGCGGCTGTTTGATTGTGAAAAATCCCTCCTGCCGCAGTTGTTCCGTACAAAGTGCCCCCAGTATCCATAATTAAGCCGGATAAAGGCACAGCCCCGTCAGCCGCGCCGGTGAATGAGTAGAGCACAGTGAAGGTTTGTGCCTGTGTCGATGGGACTGCAAAAATTATCCCTATCAGGATCGTAGTTAATGGCAATACGGCAAGTCTTGGCCGAGAGCGTAGGCTGAAAGCCTGGCTCACATGTCGCAACAATTTCAGCATTATCGCTCCCCTGTTATTCGGCGCAAACTATCTTAAACCTCAGGCTGGCAGGAAAGCGGATCAATTCGGGGACAGACGGAACTGGCCCCAATTCTGACTACGAGGCGAAGGCAATCGGCGGTTGGTTCGAATCCGCGACGCCTCTCAATCTCAGGCTCCATCACGCTTTCTTCTTGACCACGCACTCTTGAAACAGATAATCTAACTGTTGTTGCATTATCTGCAAGATAACATAAGATCTTTGACAATCTGGCCCAGGTGACAGTCGAGAACGCCACGCTCTCTTGCCGCCACTAGGCTCCGAAATGGAACCGTGCGACTTAGGACAGCTATGAGTAACCCCCATGCTCTCTAGATTTTGCGCGTAACTCCTGAAAACTCAAAGATCTAGCACATGGTCGAAATTTAAGTCGTTTGCTCTCTAGATTTTGCAGCGAAAGGGGGGAGGGGGGTGTCCGGTACTAAACAGTAAACTCCGTCCCAATTTGGGAGAAACTGCCCGCTGTGACTTCCGCCGCTCCGGTGCGGTATCATCAAAACGGATCATCAAAACAATGTCGGGAACGCACCCATTTCAAAGCGACGACGCGCGGCTCGCTGCCGTAAAGGACAAAGTCCTCGCCCACGAGCGTCTGAATGCCGACGACGCCCTCGCGCTCTATCGCTCCGCGGACATCCTCGCCGTCGGCTGGCTGGCGAATTCCGTACGCGAACGCATGCATGGTGACAAGACGTACTTCAACGTCAATCGCCACATCAATCCAACCAATGTCTGCGTGGCCGCCTGCCGGCTCTGCGCCTTTGGCCGCAAGAAAGACACGCCCGGCGCTTACACGATGGCCCTCGATGAAGCCTTTCAAACCGCCGCCTCGGGCTACAGCGAAGCGGTGACGGAGTTCCACATCGTGGGAGGCCTGCATCCCGATCTGCCGTTTCAATATTTCCTCGACCTGATCTCCGGCCTCAAGCAGCGCTTCCCGCAAGTCCATCTGAAGGCGTTCACCATGGTCGAGGTCGCATATCTGGCGAAACGCGCCAAGCTTTCGATTCTGGAGACGCTACAACAGTTGCAGGCCGCGGGAGTGGATTCGCTTCCCGGCGGAGGCGCCGAGATTTTCGCCGACCGCGTCCGCCACATCATCTGCGATCATAAAATCGATGGCGACCAGTGGCTCGAGACCGCGAAGCTCGCTCACCAGATCGGTCTGAAATCCAACGCGACCATGCTCTACGGCCACGTCGAAAATGACGAAGACCGTGTCGATCATCTGTTAAAGCTGCGAGCACTGCAGGATGAAACCGGCGGCTTCCAAACCTACATCCCATTGGCATTCCACCCCGACAACACGCCGCTGCAACATCTGCCGAAGACTACAGGCATGCTGGACATGAAGCAGATTGCCGTCGGCCGTCTGGTGCTCGACAATTTTCCGCACGTCAAGTCTTACTGGCAGATGGTGACGGCGAAGATGGCGCAGATCTCGTTGCGCTTCGGCGCCGACGATATGGACGGAACCGTGATCGAGGAAAAGATTTATCACGACGCCGGCGCAACTACTCCACAAGGCATGCGCCGCGAAGAGTTGGTCCGCCTGATCCGCGAAGCCGGTCGCGAACCCATCGAGCGCGACACCCTCTACCGCCCAGTAACGCGGACCGAGACGTCAGTAACCGTCGCCGTGTAAGAACTGCCTGTGCAAGGACAGCCATCACAGTCCCGTGTGATTTCTTCAGAATCTTTTTATTTGCATTTGACCCTCTCGCAGCGGGTGTAGAATCGGGCTGTAAGGAACCGGAAATCTTCGCGGAATCTCTTCCGTGATCCGAGGCCTGAGATGAATGTCCACATTAGCTACCGAGTTCGCAAGACTCCCGACATCGAAAAAGATATCAACCACCTGGTCGAGAAACTGCGCAAGAGGTTACACGTTTTCCGCCCCGAACTGGTGCATCTGAAGGGTGTTGTGGAACAGAACACACCGCGTGCGGGAACCACGGTATCTCTGAACCTGCGTCTGCCTTCGGGCCAGATGGCGGTGCAGAAGTCTGCCTCTAGCGCGTCGTCGGCCGTGAAAGCAGCTTTTGACGACCTGCTGCAACAGATCGGCAAACATAAAGATCTGTTGCGGAACACGCACAAGTGGCAGCGCCGGCGCGTGGCGGATTTCCAGCCTCGCTCCGAAGCGGCGTTTGAAGACACGGTCGCGGCGGTGCGTGTGCCGACGGCTTCATCCGACGACATCCGCTCCTATGTGAATGCCAACCTCGGACGCTTGGAGCGTTTCGTCGAGCGCGAACTCTACTTTCGTGAGACCTCCGAGGAGCTTCCGCCCGATTCCGTCACCAAGGATGAAGTCATCGATGAAGCCATCGCGCGCGCGCTGAGCAATGGCAGCGGCGCAGGAGACAAGCCGGAGCGTCTCGCCCTGGAGCCGTGGCTTTACCGGCTGGCGCTGCGCTCCATCGCCGACCTCTCTGCCCGGAGTCCGGAGAGCTTCTCTTCGGTGCACCTGGAGGATTCCGCCCGGCGTCCGAATGTTCGCGCCAGTGACGAGCCTGGGCTGCAATTCCACCAACCGGACGAGACTTTGACCGAAGAAAACGTGATCGCCGACCGGCGCACGGCGACGCCTGAAGATATCGCTTCGTCCGATGAAATGGTCACGCTGGTGCAATTTGCCCTCGAGGGCGCTTCACGTGCCGATCGCGAAGCTTTCATCCTGCATGCCATTGAAGGGTTCTCTCTGGATGAGATCGCCGTCATTACGGACCGCAAGCATGATGAGGTGCGAAGCTCCATTGAGGGCGCGCGTAAACATTTGCGGCACCTGGCGCCGCTGGCCGGCCGGTTTAACCAACAAGCTGCCTCATGACAGCGACGACAGCACTCAGGAGGAAATCGTGACGATTACCCGCGAAGACATCCGTGAGCTGGCTCAATTCCAAACTCAAGGTGAACAGGGCTGGGCCCTCAGTTTCTATTTCGAACCGTCCACACCGCAGAACAAATCACATCGCGAAGAAATTATTCTTGCCAAGGATCTGGTTCGCAAAGCCCTGCGCGAGGCGGAGAAGAACAGCAAGAACGGCAGCACCCGAGCCGACTTGAACCGCATTCTCGAACTGGCGGAGGATCTGCACGGCAATCAGGCGCGGGCCCGCGCGGTGTTTGCCTGCGGCAGCCGCAACTTCTGGCGCGAGTTCGATCTGCCTTCACAACTGCCCGGAACTCAACTCTTCGTGAACCGCAAATTCCATTTGAAGCCGCTGGCCGTGCTTCTGGGCGCGCAGCCCCGTCTTTGGGTGGCGCTGGTGGATCGCCAGAAGGCCCGCTTCTTCGATCTCCGTCTGGATGAACTGAAAGAGCGCGACGGGATGTTCCGCACTCTGCCAACTCGTCAGGGCCGTGGCGATGGTTACGCCGGATACGAAGGTGGCCATTCCCAGCGCCGCATCAGCGATGAGGCGTTGCACCACTTCAAGGGCGTGGCTGAACACCTGAGCGCGGCGCTGGAGAAGGGAATCTTCGAGAAGCTGATTATCGGGTGTCACGACAGCACTTGGCATGAACTCGAAGCGCAACTCCATCCCTACGTGAAAAAACGCCTGGTGGGGCGCTTCGCAGCCGATGTCAGCCGGATGACCAACGAGCAGATACGGGAGCAGGCCAGCCGCATCCTGCGCGAGTCACTCGAGCAGCGCTGCAATGATCTGGCGAGGGAAGCGATCAGCCAGGCTAAGAGCAACAGTCGAGGAGTCACAGGCCTGCGCCGGGTGTTGAAGTCTTTGGAGTTGGGCGAAGTGCAGACCTTGCTTATGGGCGATAAGTTTTTCCATCCCGCAGTGGAATGCACGGGCTGTGGCCACCTGGACGCGCACATGGTGCGGCAGTGCGCGGCCTGCGGTCTGGAGACGCGCGAACTGGAAGACGTAACCGACGCAATCATTCACACCGCGATCCAGCGTGACATTGAATTGTTCTATGTGAAAGACGATGCCGAGTTTGATCGCGCCGGGAATATTGCTGCCTTGCTTCGCTTCCGCGCCGATCAAAGTAAGGGCAGCAGCCTGCGAGCCGCATCCTGACCCGCTAGGGGTTAGAGAGAGATAAGGGAACGGACCGGCTGGCCCCCGGGATTCCGCGGGATTGAGAGTCTCGCCACCCACCCTTCCCGCAAAGAACGCGGGAAAGGATGGGGCACCCTAATTTTTGCGGCATCAGAGAGGGCCGGGCCAGCCCACGAGGTAGGGATCCTTCGACTCTGTAGCTGGTTCGCTTTCGCGAACCAGCTACTCCGCTCAGGATGACAGATCGGTCTAGGAATGACGAGCGTTATTGAGCTACGTAGAACACATACTGCAGGTTTTTGATGGCGAACCCGGCCATACCACCGGATCCGTTGGGTACTCCGCCGCCCGTCAGTTCGGTCAGGTCGATGTCGCTCCAATTCGTACCGTTGAATGAGAGGTTGTACATATCATTCGGTGGGTAGAACAGGTGGAATTGATTGTTGAGAGTTTTGAAAGCGGCCATCTGATTAATCGCATTGTCAGGCTGATTGTTCTGGAGATCTTCGTCGGTCCACTTATTGTTTTTGAAGGTGAACTGGTGGACTTCCAGATCGTTGGTCACGCAATAGGCTTCGAGCTGAGTGGCGGAGGCGGCAAACGCCGTGATTCCGGCGGCCGGGCTGAGCGGGAGACCGTGGACCTTGGCAGAAAGATCCTCGCTGACCCACTTGGCATTCTTGAAGACGAGATGGGCCAGGTGGACCTTGTCCTTAGGACTGAATGCGGCGAAGAACAGGTGCTGCTGATTTCCGACGGCGAAACCGGCCATCCAGCCGCGCGCGGCCGGTTCCTGGTTGGAAATTGCTCTGAGGTTCTGGTCGGTCCAGGTGTTGCCATCGAAGTTCAGCTCGTGGATATCGTTTGAATTATTGGCCAGATAGAAGACGTGGAAGTGATTATCAACCGTAGGGTAAGCGACCAGAGAGTTAAAGTCGGTGACCGGGCCACCGGCGAGCACGGTGATGTCCTGGTCGGTCCAGGTGGAATTGTTGAAGAAGAGTTGGTGGACGTGCAGATCGTTTCCCAGATAGAAGACATGCTGCAGTTTGCCGGTTGCAAATCCTGAGATTCCGCCCTGGCCGAGAGACAGAGGTCCGCCGGCGATCGCCGTCAAGTCCTGGTCGATCCAGCCGTTGGCGCTCTTGTAGAGCTGGTGGACATGTTGATCGGTCGTCGCGTAATAGACATGCAGGCGATTTCCGGGTGTGGTGTTGAACGCGGCGATTCCGGTCGGCGGATTCGCGAGGCTAGCGTTGGTCAACGCCGTGAGGTCCTGATCGAACCAGCCTGCGTTGTTATGGGAGAGGTAATGAATATGGTCGGCGTGCGCGGGCAGCGTGGCGAACGATAGCAGGAAGAATAGCGAGAGTGAAACTGCCAGCCTACCCTGAGTTACAAGCATACTTCTGCGTAGCATGAATTCTCCTTTTGAATTGGTTCGAAGCATTAAATTGAAGGGCCAAGGTACTTATGGAAAACAGACGAAGAGACCTGCGTATAACTGAGGTCCTGGCAAGATGAATTCCGTTTTGGCTAACCTGTTGTCCCCTCTGCTAAATGGTGACATTCTAACGAAGATCGTTTCAGGAATTGTCACGACGGTGTAACGCCTGGAAGCTGGGACGTGGGCGCGATGGCGTTTTGGACCAGCGCGCCCAGGTCTCAGGATGTTGGCGTCAGCCTACGGCGTGATCTGAAACACGGTTCCTGCGTTTCCCTCGCCATTGATAGAGGCAGTCCCGTAGGAATTGCCGCCCGCATCCAGGAGCAGAGCCGCGAGAGGATGCTTGCCCCCTGCATCGCTTTTGAAACGGTGCAGCACTTTCTCCGTCCACTTTCCATTCGAGGGGGTCAGCTCAAAAGCGGTTCCGCATCCGAACTGGAAATCGCAGCCGGAGCCGCCACCCATCTCGGTTGTGCCCCACAGATTGCCTTCGGTATCGAATACCACTCCGGCAGCCGGTCCCATGCCGTCCTCGCCACCCTGAAACCGGCGGATTACAGTTTCTTTCCACTTGCCATTCGCAGCCGGCGAGAGCCTGAAGACAGTGCCACAACCGCCAAAGCTGCACGGGCCGGTCAGGCCAAACCTGCCGCCGTTCTGAGTCGTGCCATAAAGATTTCCACTGGAATCGAGCACCAACGAGCCGTGGGGGAATCCTCCGTCGCCCTTGCCCGTGAATCCGTGCAGCACTTTCTCCTTCCATTTTCCATTTGCCATGGGTGTCAACTCGAATACGGAGCCAGCGACCTGATAACCACCCGACGCGGTTCCGTAAAGGTTACCGGCCGCATCGAAGGTCAATGTGCCGGCGGGGCCTCCGCCATCGACGTGATGGCCGAACTGCAATATGACTTTCTCTTTCCAGGTTCCCTTCGAGGAGGGCGACAACTCGAAGACGACGCCAAGATCGAGAGGCTTCCCGCCCGAAAGAGTTGTCCCAAACAAGTTGCCGGCAGCGTCGAAAACCAGGCCAGCCGCAGGGAAAGCCCCGTCGGAGACATTGAAGCTGTGGAGAATGGATTCGGTCCACCCGCCAGATCCGGACGAGAGTTCGAAGACGGTGCCGGCACCGTTGGCGCCGCCTCCCGCGGTTGTGCCGAAAAGATTTCCAGCGGCATCGAAGATCAGTTCGGCGGCGGGATTGGCGCCGTCTGTCCCGCCCGCGAAATTGTAGAGCACGGTCTCGCTCCAGCCGCCAGCTTTCGCGCGCGAGAGTTCAAAGACGTTCCCGGAACCAAAGGCGCCGCCCTCTGAGGTCGTGCCATAAAGATTTCCGGCAGCATCCATGATCAGAGCGGCCTGGGGAAAACTTCCGTCGGCGTGGCCGCTGAAGGCGTACAAAACCCTTTCTGTGGCGGCCGCGCGAGACCCGGATAGCAGCACAAAAAACAGTATCAATCCCAGTAAAGAAATATTGCGTTGCATGAACTCTCCTTTGGTATTGGATTACAGCAGGAAGCAGACGCTGACGCACAATGCAGCTGCCAGCATGTGGATGGTGCGGCGCGAGCTCCGGTTTTGGACCACTGCAGGATCGGCTGACGCTGAGGTGTCCCTATACGTAAAGTGCGAAATGGGAGCAAAACGTTTCAAAAGGCCTGCGCTCGCCCGGAGTCGTCATCGCAATGCCTGGGCTAATCAGCGATCTGCGCCGTCCTGGTCATGTCCTCACCGGCCACAAGCAGGAATTCATTTCTCGCGCCTCGCAGGCGATTCTGCCGGTAAGGCCGGTATTCGTCACTTTCGTAGAAGGCTTGTGCGACATCTTTGGACGGCCATTCGATGATCAAGAAGATCTGAGGAGCTTTTCGTTCGCCTTCGAGCTTTTCAATGTTGGAGGTGCGAGCCAGATATCGGCCGCCGCTCTGCTCAACCAGCCTGGTTACATTCTTGATGTATTCGGGAACCCATCTCTGATCGGTGATCTCAATTTCTGCCACGGAGTAGTACTTCATCGGGATGCTCCCTGAATTGCTGAAATGAGGCGTATCAAGTGCCATTCTATAGGGTTCTCGCCAACGCTTCTGGGTTTGCGATCCCGCTTGACTTCCGCGCAACGAGTCGCACGGTTGATGAGAAACAAAGCAGCGTCGCTTCGATAGTAAGATGAAACGGGGGACTAGTCCCCGGCTTGGGAGGCATTGTGGCGATCGCGAAAATTGAGCCAGTCAAGAAGTTTGATTTGGGTGAGAAGCTGATGCCGTGGAAAGAACGGCATGACTATGGCAAGGAGTTGAGGCGGGCGGTGCCGCGGGAGTCGCAGGCTGAGTGGAAGGCGCACAAGAATCGGCCAGACCCGTTGGATTTGCTGGCGGCGAGCAATGAAGGCCGGCAGAAGCATCTCGTCCCGCTACGCATGGGGCGCATGGCTGCTTCGCCATTCGCCTTCCTGAGGGGCTCGGCGTGCGTGATGGCTTCCGATCTTTCCACTTCTCCGATCAGTGGGCTTACCGTCGTCATCGATGGCGATGCCCACCTGAACAACTTCGGTTTTTATGGCACGCCCGCAGCGGGAAGTGGTGTTCGATCTGAACGATTTTGACGAAGCCACAATCGGTCCATGGGAATGGGATTTGAAGCGGCTGGTGGCAAGCGTGAATGTTGCCGGGCGGGAAAATGGTCTCAACAAGCGTGAGCGGGCCGCGGCGGTGCGGCGTTGCGTGGAAGGCTACCGCCTGAATGTCACCCGCCTGCAAACCATGGGAGTGCTCGATGTGTGGTACCTGCACGCGTATCCGGGAAAGGAAAGTCAGTTTGCGAAGCCCGATGCCAAGTCCAGAGCGGTAGTCAGGAAGACGTTAGCCAAAGCATTGCGCACGGATAACAAGACCCTTCTGCCCAAAGTAGCCGAACGCTCGAGCCACGGAGTATGGAAGTTTCGCGATGATCCGCCGGTGACGACGCGGGTTACACCTTCGACCAAGGCCAAGGTGCTTGAGGCCCTGAACCGCTACTCGGAGACGCTTCCACGCGAGCGCCGCCTCATGCTGAAGCGCTATTACCTCGCGGATGTGGCCCACCGTGTGGTGGGCGTCGGCTCGGTTGGAACGCGCGCGTACCTGGCCCTGCTATTTGGAAATGGAGACGACGATCCCTTGTTTCTGCAGGTAAAGGAGGCGACTAAGCCTGCCCATGCGCCTTACCTTCCGCCCCTTCCGGAAGAGCATTCCCACGAAGGAAAGCGGGTAATCATGGGGCAGCGGGCTCTGCAGGCTTCTTCCGATCCCATGCTGGGCTATACCGAGATGGACGGGCGAGACTACATGGTGCGACAGATGAAGAATCTGAAGGCTTCGATTCCCGTCGAATGGCTGACTGGGGCTTCTTTTAATTTCTACGCATGGGCATGCGGGTCGCTGCTGGCGCGCGCTCATTCGCGGACTGGGGACCCGGCGCGCATCGCGGGTTACTGCGGTAAAGGCCCGGTACTGGATGAAGCCTTAGCCATATGGGCCGAGAGCTATGGAGATCAGACGGAGCGCGATCACGCTGCTCTGGTGGCCGCCATCAAGGCGGGAAAAATCGAAGCCCGGATCGAGCCAGGAGACGAAGGCTGACGACCGTTTCAGAAAGAGTGAACCATCCGCAAGACTGCTACTGTCCCTGGGTCGGCACACCTTCTGCCATAGGTCGAGCCTGGGCTTCAGCGCGTCGGCGCCGACCAAAACTGCTTCAGTTCGTCGCCGTGCAGGTCGTAGAGGCGGCGGCCTTCCGCGGAGTACGGATCGAAATTCGCGTATCAGAGAGTTCCTGGAATGGCAGTGGCCGCGTGGCCACGTAGGGATCCCTCACTGCGCTCGGGATGACGCGGAGACCTCATCGGATGGCCCGAAACAGAGGTTTCCTAAAGTAGGTGTGCCGTCATGCTATGCTGGCGGACGCTTGCCAGCATTCATTTTCCAGGGAGGCTTTGATGGCGGTTTCGCGTCGTGAATTTATTGCTACTGCCGTAGTGGGTTCTGTGTCGTTGGGCCTGGCGGAACAGCGGAGCGATGCGCAGGACTCCGCAAACCCGAAATCAAACTCGCCCTCCGGCAAGCGCCCGATCATTGTGTGCGCCCACAACGGATACAACTATCTCGACGACGCCTACGCATTTCTGGCTGGCGGTGGGGACACATTGGACGCAGCCCTCCGCGTGGTCAAGGGTCCGGAAGATGATCCCAATGACACCAGCGTCGGCTACGGTGGTTTGCCCAATGAAGAAGGAGTCGTGGAACTCGATGCCTGCTGTATGCACGGGCCGACGCGGCGCGCGGGGTCGGTCGGCGGGGTCCGCAACATCAAGAATGTTTCGCTGGTTTCAAAAGCTGTCATGGAACATACCGGCCACGTAATGCTGGTGGGCGAAGGCGCCGAACGCTTCGCTGTGGCCATGGGATTTCCGCGCGAGAACCTGTTGACCGACCACTCGCGAAAGATCTGGCTGCTGTGGAAGGAATATCACTCGACGGAAGACTGGTGGGGGCCGGGGCTGGCAGATCCGCACTGGCAGCCGCCGGAAACCAAGCCGCAAGCGGATTTGATGGAGCAACGTTTCCGCCGCCTGGAAGAGCGCGCCGCCGATCTCGGCATCGCGCCTGAGTTGCGAAACGATGCTGCGCGCAAAGTCCTGTTTCCGCCGACCGGGACAATTCACTGCTCGGCGCTGAACGAAAAGGGAGAGATCTCAGGTTGCACCACGACCAGCGGCCTGGCCTGGAAGCTGCCGGGACGCTGCGGCGATTCGCCGATTATCGGGGCCGGGTGCTATACCGATCAGGATGTGGGCTCGGCGGGCGCGACCGGCAGCGGGGAAGAGAACATCAAGGTGGCGGGCGGACACACGATTGTCGAAAATATGCGGCACGGGATGTCTCCGTTGGACGCTGGCATGGACGCGCTAAAGCGCATTGTCCGCAATTACAACGGAGACATGAACAAGCTGCGCTTCGTGGACATGACGTATTACATCCTCCGCAAGGATGGCGCTTACGCCGGCGTTTCGCTGTGGGAGAGCTACGAGGCTTCCAAGCCGCACGCTATTGCGGTGCATGACGGAACCAGGCGAGCGGAGAAGACAGTGGCGCTGTTCAAAGGCGCGTCGCTGGATTTTCCGTCAGAGCCGAAAGTTCCGGCGGAGGTGATGAAGGAATTCAAGTAGTTTTCTCAGTTGATCTAGGAAAAAAACTCAACGCCGGCCAGAGGCGCAGCAGCACGCAGAGCACGATTGAGAGTTGCCAAGGGTACGCCCTCGCTGCGGGCGGTCTCAAGGTAGACCGCATCGTAGGCAGCCAAGCGGAAGGAGCGCGCGGTGGCCAGAGCCTGGCGGAAAGTGACGGCCGATGTGATTACCTCGATGGTCTCTCCCAGCAGTTGTTCGACCAGCCGCATAGAGCGGACAACCTGGTCGGAGGTGAGATTGCCCCGTCGCTCGCCAACCGCGAGAACGTTGGCCATTTCGAGGGTCCAGAGGGAAGGAACAAGTGCTCGTGTGTTCCGAAGCGAGCGCTTGACGTTCAGAGCGTATGCAGGCACGGGATCGTCCAGAAGCCAGGCCAGCGAGGTGCGTGTTTTTCCATTGCAGATTGAATCACTGGTCTGCCAGAAAATATTGGAAACGCAACCGGTCGAGAAGGTTTAGTTAGAAAATAACACGAAAACAGTGTGCACTATTTACGCATGAAGAACATTACCCTGAGCGCCGACGAAAGTCTCATCGAGCAAGCACGGCTGGTAGCTCGATCGCAGCACAAGACTCTGAATGCCGCCTTTCGCGAATGGTTGGAGAAGTATGCCGCGCAAGCGGGAGGCGGAGCGGCGGTCGATGCTTTGATGCGCCGTCTTCGCCATGTTCGATCGGCGGGCCCTTATACGCGGGACGAGATGAATGAGCGGTAAATTCTTTCTCGACACGAACATCTTTGCATACGCATTCGATGCTACCGCGCCTGCCAAAGCCAAGCAGGCGGCCCGACTCGTTCGAAACGCAGTAGATACCGGGAAGGGAATCGTAAGCTATCAGGTAGTGCAGGAATTCTTTAGCGTCGCCTTTCGGCGCTTCGCTCAGCCCATGAGTGTAGCCGAAGCCGAACGATATCTGATCACAGTATTCCGTCCCCTGCTGGCAATCCACTCCTCGCCGGCTTTGTACGTAGAGGCGCAACGGATAACAGGAAAACATCGTCTGTCTTGGTATGACTCGATCATCATCGCATCTGCGCTCGAGGGCCACTGCGAAACGCTCTACAGCGAAGACTTTCAACAAGGACGCGAGATCGAAGGCTTGCAGATCGAGAATCCATTTGTGTAAACGCTCTTACGCGAATCGTACCTTCACATCAGGACCTTTCTCCAGATGGATACTGTCGATGAAGCGTACCTTGCCGGTGCGGTAGGTCAAAATCACTGACGAAGTTCGCGTGCCTTCACCGAAGAAGCGGACGCCCTTCAGGAGCGCGCCCTCGGTTACACCGGTGGCGGCGAAGATCAACTGCTTGCCGGGCGCGAGGTCTTCGGCTTCGTAAATCTTGTTCTTGTCCTTGATGCCCATGCGGGCGATGCGCTCTTCCAACTCCGGCCTATCGATGACGAGGCGCCCCAGCATGAAGCCATTCAGGCAGCGAATCGCGGCAGCGGTAATGACGCCCTCGGGAGCTCCGCCCGAGCCCATCACGGCATGCACGCCGGTGCCGATGACGGCAGCTGCAATACCGGCGGAGAGATCGCCGTCTCCGATCAGCTTGATGCGGGCACCGGCGGCGCGTATGTCGGCGATCAATTTCTCATGCCGCGGACGGTCGAGAACGATCACCACCAAGTCTTCCACGTCGCGGTCGAGACGTTTGGCAATGTTCTTCAGGTTATCGGACACCGGCGCATCGAGTTCGACGGCGTCCTTGCAGGAAGGACCGACCACGATCTTTTCCATGTAGCAGTCGGGAGCGTTCAGCAGCCCACCGCGTTCGGAAGCCGCCAAAACGGTAATCGAGCCGGGCGATCCAGTGGCACAGAGGTTTGTTCCTTCGAGCGGGTCAACGGCGATGTCGACTTCAGGAACATCGCGGCCGTCAGGAAACTCGGCGCCGACCTTTTCGCCGATATACAGCATGGGCGCTTCGTCACGCTCGCCTTCACCAATGACGATGGTGCCGCGCATGGGAATGCTGTCCATGGTCTGACGCATGGCCTCGGTAGCAACCTGGTCGGAAAGTTTGCGTTCGCCCTGGCCCATGGTGCGGGCCGAGGCAATCGCCGCAGTCTCCACGACGCGCAGGAATCTTGAGGCGAGATCGCTCTCGATATTTTCACCAAAACTCCGCACCTTACCCTCTGGTTTAGTATGAGTAGCCATGAATGCCTCCAAAAATGCCGGACAGAGACTATAGCGCGAAGCGGGGCGGAAGGAAAGGTGGCTCAAACTGAGGCCGCATCAATTGACTGAATGAACGTCATAGGGGCTGGACAGAACGAAGGCGCAGCCACTGGTCGGGAAGCAACTCAAGATGCCGCGTCGCAGCAGGCGGGTGGGACCATCGTCCGGAAACGAAGTGCGAAAATCAATCGCATCCACGCTTTTGTCCGCGGACTTCAGTTGCTCAGAGCCACTGATAAACTTGGCCTCTTTCGATCCGGTTCCCACGAGCACGAAGAACTCTGCATTGGCGGTGTCCTTCGTTAAGCGTGGCAGCTTAAACGTTCGAATTGTGCTGAGTTCGGGAGTGGCAGAGAACACGGCACTCGACTCCGAACCACCGGGACGCAAATGTTCGAGACGTGCCCGTGTTTCTGGAAGGCTGCTATTTCCCAGACTCACCGGCGATCCCGCCAGGGCGAGTTGGTACATATGAATGGCGGCTTTGGTTTTCCCTTGTTTTTCGTAGACCTGCCCGAGGTGGTCGGCTTCGGTGGAACCCTGTGTTACAGTCCAGGCTGCGTGTAGATACTTCTCGGCTTTTTCGTAATTTTGCAAGCGAAAATGCACCCAGCCCAGCGTATCCCAATAGGCAGTGATACTGAGCGTATTGTCGAGATCATCCTTCTTTAAATCGGATAGCTTTACCTTCGCAGAGGCCTGCTCCTTCTCGCGAACAGCTCTCTCGGCGTATTCGAGCGCCAGTGGCAATTGCTTGTTGGCATTGGCCAGTTCGTAGGCAATATTGTTGAACCACAGCGGTTGCGGGTCGATTTCGACTGCCTTCTTGAAGGCTGCAACGGCTTATCCTCGTTACCCGCATGGAGGTAGGCACTGCCTAACTGCACGTAGAGTCCAGGACGATCAGGACGTAGCTTCACCGCCGACTCATCGGCATCGGCAGCTTCACTGTAGCGCTTCAAGGCGAAAAGTTCCGCGCCTAGATAGGAAAATGCGTCGGCCTCTTCGGGGTTGGTTTTTACCACCGTTTGCAAGACGGCAACGGCTTCCTCCAATTTCTTCATTTTTACAAGGCCGACGACCAGAGCCTTGTACGTTACTGAGGTTTGCGGATCTTTGTCGTATGCCGTGCGCAGTTCATCGAGAGCGAGATTGTACAGTCCTTTAAAGGCGTAGAGTCGTGACAGCCACATGCGGGCACGGGTGAAATGCGGATCAACCGTAAGAGCGTGCTTGAGGGAATCTATCGCGCCGGGCACATTATTGCTTTGCGCCGCCGCCACCGCATCGTCGTAGGCGCGTGCGGCCTCCGGGATGTCGCTCTGGGGCAAGCGCGACATTGCGCTTTCGAGTGGATCTGCCGGGGAGTTGCCTGAAGACAACGCAATATATAGGTCATGATCATCGCTCACCGCTTTCGAGAACTTCTTGTACGTCTCGTATTCGCTGATTGGGACCTCGGTAAGCTTAACGACGCAGCGCCGCAACGCGATCAGTGTGCCGTCCTTAACCGAGTAAGATGCGTGATACTCGGCAAAGTCCTCCTTGAGGTCCAGGTTGCCGGGGATTTCTGGTGAGTAGCCCTTTGGAAGCTCCACTCGCGATTCAAAATGTACTTCGCCAGTCACTCCTAACAGCATGGGATGAGAAGGCTTGGTGTCTGGGGCTTGATTCAACATTGGCGGAAGCGGAGCACTGATTCGCCGATTACTCCAGTCGGGGAAATCTTTGCGACTGTAGGCGTACGAAAAATGGAAGGGCTCGTCGGTGTTCTCCGGGAACTGGCTGTCACCTCGCTCACATCCCCGGCAAATCCCGAGGCATAGGATATCTGCTGAATGAGATCTTTCCATTGGGGCATGGGCACACGGCGGAAAGCGCTCCGCAGTAGGACCTCGAGGTCACCACCTTGTACCGTGCGTTCAATCTTCCCTTCGAGGGTGCCGCTGTCGCTCAGTTTTGCTTCGATCTTAAAAGTCTGCGATGCCTTGGTGTGCGGATCGACAGGCGTCATCATGAGAGCGGGCGGATTGTCCTCAGGGATTACCAGCGCGTGCTTTTCTCGCAGTGGCGTGATCAGGTAGGCGAAAGGCGCGACTTCCGGCGTTGTGTCGAGCCACACTGCGCTATTGCCTCGTGGAACCAGACTTCATGACGTGGTCGAACTGCCCGGGCGAAGGAACGTCCGGATCAAGGTCGTGCGGGCTGTTGATCAGCGCAGGATAGGCTTTTATTCCAGCGGCATCGAGCAGGGAAGCGAGCAGTGTGTGCTTGTCTTTGCAGTCTCCGTACTGATTGCTCAGTACTTCGACCGCGGTATGGGGCTGATAACGTCCGATGCCAAATGCAATGCCGATATAGCGGAAATCGGTACTCACATACTTGTAGATGGCGCGCAGCTTGGCATCATCGTCGGTTGCACCTTTGGTCAGTTCCGCTGCTTTGGCTTGTATCTCCGGTGTTGGGTTAACGCGTTCCTGTTGCAGGCCGCCGTACCAGCGACCAACTTCTTCCCAACTCTGGAAACTAGAAAACTGGACATCCGCTGGAGGGAGCTGTCCGCGCGTGGCCTGGTAGAACTTTTGTTGCTGGTCGGCCTTCTCCTGCTCGGACGATTTGTGTTCGAGTTGCGAACTGGTCCAGGTGAACAGCCGGCGCGCATCTTCTTCGGCTATGGCTGGCTTTACATCGGGGCTCTTCCATTTCACGGGCCGGCCTCGCGGCACACTGATCCGAAGTTGCTCCTGCAAAATGATGCCGTCGTGAGAGAAGTTGTAGGCATACCAGAACTGTCCAGGAATCAGGGGTTTCGTGCCGTGCCACCGAACCTGGAACTCCAAAACGTCTCCCACACTGAGGCCTTTGACGGCAATATGCTTCTCGCGCAGATCGCTGTAGAAGGGCGCCTCACGGGTGATTTGTGCGGCCATGTCCTGCGTATTCTCGGCCGGCGTCGGGACCACACTGCCGTCGGTTTTCAGCAACGCGGACGTACGTCGACTTCAACACTCTCGGTTGAGTTTTGATAGGAGAAGGTCAGCAAGCCGTAGCGTTGCACGCCAGCGTCGGACTGGATGCGGATACGGGCGGAAGACTCCCGGCGTGCTGGTTCCATCGTTCTCAAAGACAATCCGGGTGGAAATATTTTCGCCGACGAATGCTTCCTTCGAGTAATCGGGCTTGGCGTCCGGCTTGGGTGGTGCCTGGGCGTGAACGCTGTTAGGAACGGAACGCAAAAGCCAGAACAATACGTGAAGAGGCGCGAAAGCTTGAACATACGGTTGGGAAGTATTTATCCTGCTTTGCACAAAAAGGCAAGGGATTCCTGCGCGGCGTGGGAGTCGGGAACTAACCTGGCGCCGGGCGGCATCTGGCTCAGGCCGTCGAACACTGATAAACTTGTTGAGTTGGTCACAAGTGGGGCTATAGCTCAGTCTGGGAGAGCGCCTCGTTCGCAACGAGGAGGTCGTCGGTTCGAGCCCGACTAGCTCCACCAAAGTTTCGATCCCGTGACGCGCCGGCGCCCGCGGATCGTAACTTTGTGTCGCAATCGCCTTATTTGCCTTCTGTATTTGCCCGTCATCGAAACACTGGAGACCCTTATGTCGATTCGTCCAATCAAGCGGCTTATCAAATCGAAGCCGACACTCGAGGGCGCGGGCGTGCACTTGCGGCGCGCGTTCGGCTTTGGAAATACCAAGGACTTCGATCCATTTCTTCTTCTCGACGACTTCCGCAACGACGTGCCGGAGGATTACCTTGCGGGTTTTCCCTGGCATCCGCACCGCGGCATTGAAACCATCACCTATGTGCTAGCTGGAACTGTGGAGCACGGCGACAGCATGGGAAATCACGGCGCCATCGCTTCCGGCGACGTGCAGTGGATGACGGCCGGGCGCGGCATCATTCACCAGGAGATGCCCAAGGGCGACCCGGCTGGGCGCATGCATGGGTTCCAATTGTGGGCGAATCTTCCTTCGTCACTGAAGATGACGACACCCCGCTACCAGGAAGTGAAGGCAGTTGATATTCCTGAGGTCAAGGACGACGATGGCACTCACGTTCGCGTGGTCTGCGGGAGCTTTTGGGGGAAGAAGGGGCCTGTAGACGGAATCGCGGCCGATCCGATTTATCTCGATGTATCGGTTTCGCCGGGGCGGCGGAAGACTTTGCCGGTCGAGACCACGCGGCATGCCTTTGCGTATGTGTTTGGCGGAGCGGGGAAGTTCTGCAACGCGTCGGGTCCGCTGACAGTGCCGACTGAAGCGGTCAAGTGGGCAGACACGAATCCTCCTGTCGAAGCAGATAACCGTTCGCTCGTGCTGTTTGACCAGGGCGACGAAGTCACGGTTCAAGCCGGGGACGACGGGATCCGGTTTCTCCTGGTATCGGGAAAACCGTTGGAAGAGCCGGTGGCATGGTACGGGCCGATCGTCATGAATACCCAGGAACAGCTTCAGCAGGCGTTCGCTGAGCTGCGAGAGGGAACGTTTCTTAAGGAAGCCGCGGGCAAGCCGAAGGCATAGCACCCGCTACTTCCAAGAGACGACCAGTGGTTCAGACAGCAACCGGCTTTTCTGCGAGGATCTTGGTCTCAAGCTCGACTTTGCAGGAAAGCGAACGAGTCACCAGGCATACCTTTTCTGCCTTCTCCAACAGACGCTGGGTGCGTTCGCGTTCTTCCTCTGCGAAGATGATCGCCACTGGCTTCAGACTCACTTTTGTGAAGCGGAAGGCTCCGTTTTCCTTTTCGATCACTCCATCAGCGGCAACTTCGATTCCCTGAATCTCCAGTTTGGACGCGTTGGCGATGGCTCGGAAAGTCGCGACATAACAGCTGGTCACTGCGGCCAGCAGAAAATGTTCCGGCGTCCAGAAACCGGGTTCGCCGCCGAACTCGGGAGGCGCGGAGAAATTGACGGTGCGAGGTGCGCCGTGCTCCAGTTCGACGAAACCATGATTGGGCTGATGCCACTGCGCACTGGCATGATAGGTATATTTCGCTTCCATGTTGCCCTCCTCTTATGACGTTAGCAACAAAGCGGCCCCCGGGGCTGTGACGCAGGTCACCAGCGAAGGACAGGCTTTCTCGTTGCGGAGAGCCTTGGTTGTCTGCAATCCCACGGGCTCTATGCTTGGGAGAGCATGGGTTTCTTTGAGTCACGCCTTGGAATATGTTCCGGAATCAGCGCCAGCCGCCCAAGCAGCAGCTTTTCGCGAGCCATAGCGACGGCTAAGGCTCCCGCTTCGGTTGTGAGCGCGGCTCGCAGTTCGATGATCCGGCAGCCGAGCTGCACGCGGGCGCGTAGCTCCTCAGCTTGCACGGGTTTGGTTACGTAGTCATCGGCGCCCGCACGAAGGCCAGCCGTGATGTCCGCAGAACTGTTTCTGGCGGTAAGGAGAATCACGTAAACGCCGGCGGTCCGCCGACGGGCGCGCAGCTCCCGGCAGACCTCGATGCCGGTCTTTCCCGGCATCACCCAGTCGAGAATAGCCAAAACCGGCCCGTCGTCTTTCTGAAGGCACGCCAGGGCCGCGGTGCCGTCTTCAGTCACGGTGAGGTCGAATTCCGGAGCCAGCAACTGCTGCAGAAGCTTGCGGAAAAGCGGTTCATCTTCAGCGATTAGAGCTTTCATAGGAGATCTCCCTGAGGGGCTCGTTCGAACGCAGGATGGGCTGCGCAAATCCCGGCTCGACGAACGCTCATCAATAGGGAATATCGTTCGCTGGGAGGAAAAACGTTAGTGCGGAGGGCCTGAGAGAAGCATTAGAAAGAGTTAAGGGTTTGTCTGTGGAAATACACAGTTGTGCATTTGATAAGGCCTCTCCATCGTCCAGCGGCCCCGACGATCGAGTCCTCCCGGATCGGGAGGAACCAACAAAATCTACAGCTTGTTTTGTTCAAACCAATTCGTAACTCTGCTACGATGAGCCATAAAGAAAAACTGGAAGTGCATTCCTATCACCGGCTTTGTTGGTTGGGGGATGGAGTGCGGGAAGTGCCTTAAGAACGTATGGTTCGTTCGGGGCAACAGAGACTGGGGCAGGAGTATGGCGTGAGTGATTCAGGACGGACTGGGCGGGTGCGCAGGACGAAGTCCCGCCAGCGCCGGCAAGTTCGCCGGACAGTCTATGTATTTGCCATGCTGGGTTTTATCTACCTGGCAGCCTGGTTTGCGTTGTCAGTGCGCAACTCATGGTATTCGCGCGGTAACTCCGGCAAAGACGATCTTCAATGGGCGCAGGGAAACCTCACCGAGAATCTGGCGCTGCTCGCGGCCAAGTCGGTTTCACCGCCGCTTGCGGTTCCGCGTCGAGTGGTTTATCCCTACTCGGTTATTCCCGGAGGAGTACAGACTCCGGAAGATCTGCGCGAGGTGAGCGAGCACGACCGCGTGGTCGGCAGCCACTATGCGGGCTTCGATTTTCGCCGAGCCCGAATCGTGGAACTGGATCAGCCGAAGTTGGTTTATCTCTCGTACCGGATGGGGGATCGGGTTTTCTGGACAGCAAAGCGTATCAGCTTGCGAAAAGGCGAGAAACTGATCACGGACGGGAAAACGACTGCCCGCACCCGCTGCGCCAACCAAATTTCGGATTCGCCGCAGCCCGCGGTCTCACCCGCCGAACCTCCGGCGGCAAAGTTCGAAGAGCCATTTGACGGCACCGGTGGACAGATCCCGTTCCCAGGGGATTTCACTGCGCTGGGTTCAGGACGCGAACTTGCAGGCCTCGGCCTGGTTCACCCTCCAGAATTGCAGAGTTCAAACACTGCGCCGTTTCCGGGGGGAGCGCTGCCACCGATTTTCACCCCGCCGACTCCCTCCCCCAGTTGTGTTCCCGCCGCGATCAAGGCGGAAGGCGCGCCGGGCTCGGGAAAAAACAATCCTTGCAAACATAAACCGCCGCCGTCTCCCGTCCCGGAGCCCGCCACGCTGCTGATGGTTTCCTCGGGATTAGCGGGAATCTACTGGCGGCATCGAAACGCGGCTGCGAAACAATAGAGGCCATTTTGCGAATCACTGTTCTGGTCTTGGTCGCGGTGATGACAGCCTGCCAATCGCGCAACCAACCATCGTCCGACGCGACTCAGCCGCCGGTAAATTCCGCAACGCCCACAACCTCGAACCGTCCCACCGACCGTTGGGTGGGCCAATGGAACGGGCCCGAGGGAACATTTCTTGTTCTTTCCGCCAATGGGGACAAGTACGCCCTCAAGATACAGTCGCTCGATGGGCCTGCCACGTATGAAGGAGTTCCAGTTGGAGACCGAATCGAATTCATTCGGGCCGGCCGGACTGAATTCATTCGCGCTGGTAGCGGGGAGGAGACGGGTATGAAGTGGCTGCTGGAAAAGAAGAATTGCCTGATCGTCAAGACCGGAGAAGGATTTTGCCGGGACTGAGTTCATCCGGGTTGCGCGGGCGCTATCGTCTCCTTTAAGCTCACCTCCTGCTGACTGGAGGAAATCTGCACGTGCGATGTTCTCGGCTTGCTGCCTGCTTTCTCGTCCTGCTTCCGTTTGTTTCTAGTGTTGCTGACGCTCAATCGATTCGACTGTTGGTTGATTTGACCGACGCGCCGCGTAACATCTATCACTCGCGGCTAACCATTCCGGTGAAGCCGGGGCCACTCACGCTGGTTTATCCCAAGTGGATTCCCGGCAATCATCGTCCTGCCGGACCCATCGCCAACGTTACCGGCGTGAAGATGGAAGCTGGGGGACAGGCGCTGGCCTGGGAGCGCGATCCAGTGGATATGTATGCCTTCCACGTGGTCGTCCCCGCGGGTGCGAAGGAGTTGCAGGTTTCGCTCGACACCATCACGGATGACGGCAGCGCCGGCGCCAGCGGGCCCTCGGCAACTACCAACGTTCTCGATTTGAACTGGAATCAGGTTGTCCTCTATCCGCAGGGCGCGAGTTCAGATGAGGTGGAAGTCAGCCCGAGTGTGACTCTTCCAGCGGGATGGAAGTTCGGGACATCGCTCACAAGAGACGATGGGGCTGCGCCCGGCGGCGACACTTCTATTGGATTCAAGACGGTGTCGTTGACAACGCTGGTTGATTCTCCACTGATTGCAGGAGATCACTATCGCAGGATCGAACTGACCAAACCAGGAGAGACTCCGTCGCATGTCATCGACATGGTCAGCGAGAGCGAAGCGGGCCTCGCGATGACGCCTGCCGACCAGGCCGCGTATCGCAAACTGGTGGCGGAGACGGGAGCACTGTTCGGGGCGCGACACTATCTGGAGTATCACTTCCTGCTGACCCTCAGCGACAATGCCGGGCATCACGGCGTGGAGCATCACCAGTCGAGCGACAACAGCGTGGAAGAACGTACGCTTCTCGAACCCGATCTCCATCTCACGGCAGCGGGGTTGCTGCCTCACGAGTTTACGCATTCGTGGAATGGCAAATACCGGCGGCCTGCAGGCCTGGCGACGCGCAACTATCAGGATCCGATGGTGGCCGACCTGCTCTGGGTGTACGAAGGGTTGACCGATTATCTCGGAGGTGTTCTGACGGCGCGTTCCGGACTTTGGTCTCCCGAGCAGTATCGCGAAGACCTGGCGGAAACCGCGGCAATGCTTGACCACCGCGCCGGACGGACCTGGCGTCCGCTCGAGGATACGGCGCGGTCGGTGCAGATTCTGCGCTTGCAAGGACCGGCGTGGCAAAGCTGGCGTCGCGGTCTCGACTACTATCCGGAAGGAGATCTGATCTGGCTGGAGGTGGACACGATCATCCGGCAGCAGAGCGCATGGGCAGAAGTCGCTCGACGATTTCTGCCGCCTTTTTCACGGTGGGGAAAGTGGTCCTCCCAAGGTTGTGCCCTACACGTTTGAAGACCTGGTTCGCGCGCTGAATGAGGTCGCGCCGTACGACTGGGCGAATCTGTTGAAGGAGCGAGTGAATGCAACCAAGGCGGGCGCGCCGTTGGGCGGTATCGAGCGCGGCGGTTGGCGATTGGTGTACACCGATCAGCCCAATGAGTTCATCCATGCGGGAGAAGAAACGGACTATTACGTCGATGCCTCGTACTCGCTGGGATTTGTGGTTCGGAAGGACGGTGAATTCAAAGATGTCATCTATGGGTCACCTGCCTACTCTGCGGGGATTGCTCCGGGGATGAAGTTGGTGGCGGTCAATGGCCGAGCCTGGTCCAAAAATGTGATGCGCGATGCTCTGAGGGAATCTAAAGACAGCAAACAGCCGATAGACTTGCTGGTGGAAAATGCAAAGTTCTTCAAGACCTACTCCGTCGCCTACCATGACGGGATGAGAAATCCGCATCTGGAGAGAAGCGGAGGGGCTGATGTTCTGGGAGATATTCTTAAGCCGCTGACGCAGTAGACTCCGGGAAAGTTGGAGCGACGAAGCCCAGGCCGCATTCTACGGTGAAATCAAGCGGACAGGAATTGGAGAGGTGCCGGCCCCGCCGACTACTGGGTTAGCGCTGTTGGCGGTCGCGCTGCAGCCGGCGATGTTCATCACGATGACGTTGATGTCGCCGGCGGTCGTACCCAGGGCTTCCGTCGTCGACCAGGGTTGATGAACGCCTGCATGAAACCCACCACCGTGACTGGGCCACCAGATGCGGGGAACACTGCTGGGATCAATGATCGGAATGGTCACAACGGAATTGCTGGTGGTGACGAAATTTCCATTCTGCGGGCCACTTTGCGACGTAATCTTCATCGGATTCGTGGGCCACGGAGAAGGATCGAGCAAATCCTGACCCCGATTCGCTCCTGCGCTTGAGGCGTGCGTCAGACATTCGGCCCCCGACGCCGAGGGGCCATTGAGGCCCACTGGATTGACACTGTTATCCCATGTGGCATTGGGAGCGCCTCCCCCGCATGAAGGCGCTACATAGGCATTTACGTCGGCACATTCAATACTACGTTCATAATCAGTCAGCTCCTGCACAGGCAGGGCAAACATTTTTCGAGTTGGCAACGATCTGCAAAGGCACGTAGTCGACCTGGGGATTGACGACTCGAAGGTGGCAATGGGAGGGTTGTGATTCAACCCGCAAGTGGGGACAGGTAGGCAATCAGCAGTCAGGTTGAATTGCTTCCCAATCACTCCCGGCTCAACATTGCCGGATGGGTCGATGAACGGCGCTGCTTGCCGAACGGGCTGGTGGGATCGGCGTTTGCGACCAGCCAGGGTTTTACACTTCTTGGAGAAATCGGCGTAAACGTCGGCAGATTGGCCGGGTTGTAGACTTCAGCCGTGGCGGTCGCTTTTGCGGTTGAACCGCCCTGTCCCCAGATCTTGGAAAAAAAGGTAGGCAGGTTGACGCTGTTCAGAACCACGGTGACTTGATAGCTCCCTGGGTGACCGGCGAAATCAAAGGCTGGCGGCGCGGCTGGAACGGGAGGCTGGCCAGCGACCAGATTGATCGAAGCAGTTGTGAGCATGGCGTTGATCGCTTGGGTAGCCATGGTTTGAGCAAGGGTCTGCGCGGCGCCGTAGTTGGGGTCGGTAGCCTGAAGCGAGGTGAAGCCGGAATCGGCGATGGCTTTGGCTCCGGCCATGGCGGCGGCATCGGCGGCCCGCTGAACCTCGCTGCGCGCTCCGTACAATCTCACGATATCAATCGCCAATGCGGCCATGGCCAGCAGACTCACGATCGATATCGCGACGAATATCATGGTCTGGCCGCGTTCACGGGGGCGATGGCGAGAGAGAATCTGTTTCTGCATAAGCAAACTCAATTCGTGTTGACAGCGGTGGCGTCGCTTTGGATATTGGCGAATGTGTAATTCGTGCCCGGCACCAGCAACTGGATCACGCTATTGAAATGCCACTGATACGGAGAAGAAATCTGGACGTAGGTGCACAGCATGTAGACTGTGCTCCCGCCGACTGTCTCCGGTACGAACTTGCCGCGGCTGATGGTCAGGGTGAGCGAACTGGGACATCCGCTCGAAGCGGTATAGATCCAAATGAGCGACCCGCCCAGATTCCCCGATACGGCGCTTAGACCGCAGTCGTTGATTTTGGCCGTCTGGAGATAGGAGTCAACCACGAAGCGAATGGCGTCGACGGACGGTGGCGCGGTTGCAGTGTTTGTCACGTCGTTGGTGGGTTGAGCGGCCCCGAAACGCGCTCCTTCCTGCGCCGCATTGTTTAGTTCCTGCTTCAGGTTGAAGGCACCGCCAAAGTCGAAAATTCCTACCACCAGAACCACCAGCAAGGGAAGAGCGACAGCGAATTCGATGAGAGCCGCAGCCTCGGCGTTGCGGAGCCGGGAGAGACGAGACCGAGTTTGACTGGATCGAACAAGTGCCTAGTATTCCCCCGTCATCTGCACGCCGGCGTTGAGCATGATCTGCTGCATATTCAGAGAAGTGAACGGCAGGAAGAATTTGTAGGGATATTGAAACTCAACTGAAACACCGCAGGCGGGCGCGCCCGAGCCGGCGGGTAACGTCGTGGGCAGTTGCACGTTATAACGGACGCAGATCTGAGGCTTCCCCGCCGCCGGAAACGAACAGGGGGGGGAAGTGCCGTCGCAGGCCAGGCGGTTACCTGCCAGGTTTGTGACCTGCCTCCAATCGATACTGGAAGCTTGCAAGGCCTGCTGGACCTGGTCCGCAATCTGGTCTGGAGTGAGCGAACAGTTAATCCCGCTGGAGCAGGAGGGATTCACGGCGCTTGAACAGGTGGCGCATTTTTGAGCCACGGCGGCGCGGGCACCCTCCCGCGCGGCGTGATTGATGGTGGCGTAAACATTAAAGGCGCGCCCAAACCAGTAAATCCCCAACAGCAGCATGAAGAGAATGGGCAGCACCAGTGCGGCCTCGGCGATTTCCGAGCCGCCGGTTGCGGTCACCAGTTTTCGTAGTCGACCCATAGCCCTGTTCACTCCCGGGCACGCACGAGATGCGCGCGCCTAAACGTTTATTCCCCAGGCTTGCCTTGCTGAATACAGGATAACCGCGATGGCTATCGCCACGCCAAAAGGAACTTTCACCAGTTCCGGGTTGTCCAATGTCAGGTCTGGTCCGGGCAAATGCACGGACAGAAAAGCCGCCAACATGCGTCCCATGTTTCTTGCGGTCTCGCGAACCCGTTTTTTCCGGATGATCATAACGACAGCCATCAACCCATTCACCAGGATTCCCAGGAGCAGAACGGTGAGCAAATTTTGGGGGCCCAGAAATGCGCCCAGCGCACCCACAAACTTCCAGTCGCCGGCTCCAAGGCTGCGGATCAGCACGAACGGCAGAAGCAGCAGCAATCCCAACCCGGCGCCCAGCAAGGAGTCTTTGGCTCCCGGCCAACCTCGCAGCCACGAATTCACCGCGATCCCCAACGCCAACCCGGGGACAGTCAACCAGTTGGGAATACGGCGGGAGCGCCAGTCCGTCCATCCGGCAACGAGCGCGAGCAACGCAGGCAAGAGTAATGCTCCTTCTTTTGCGATGGCCATATTGTCAGGCCATGGTCCGCACGGCCGCGGTTGGTGCCTTATTCTGCCCGAACCTACCGCACCCAGCGGAGTGGCCAGAACCGGCGTTTATGGGCGGATTGTCACACAGCGCCGG
This sequence comes from uncultured Acidobacteriota bacterium, assembly GCA_963788605.1. Lineage (GTDB taxonomy): Bacteria > Acidobacteriota > Terriglobia > Terriglobales > Acidobacteriaceae > JABDBE01. Next base: position 143,924 of record CAWBHD010000004.1, read on the forward strand.
GGGCAAGTCAATGTTACCAGAGCTGTTAGCCGTTTTTGCGGAGGCTGGCCAAGAGACCTTGTCCGTCGCTGCCGCTCAGGACACTCTGATTAAGCAGAATTTCCTCAGGGCTGGAAGTCGCAGAACTGAGCGCAAGCGGCATGACAGAAGTCCTGCGCTCACCAGGCCACTCCGGGCGAGAAAAAAGGCCCGAAGGTTCGGGCCTGTGGTTTGGAGTCTGAAACACTAGCGGGTCAGTGGCTTGGGACTCGTCCGTTCGGCCACGACGCGTCTGGCATTTTCCGCCAATTGTTTGGCTTGCGGCAAGAGTTCCAGGCCCTTCAAGACTTCGGGATCGGCTTCCGCCTTAACTTTTAAGCCTTCCTCCTGGCCGTAAGCGTTCACGAAGATTTCGCTCTTGATGTTGGAACGGACCCAATCGTTATTTTGGACCAGATCGGCCTCGGTGTAGGGAATCTTTTCCGAGTCGAGGAACTTGCGGAAGTCCTGCAAGGTGGCATCGTCGACTTCGAAAGTCTTGGTCGGGTGGTGATTCACCATGTAGTGTTTGGAAAAATTGAAAAAAGCATAGTGCTGCAGGAGCGAATCCTGGAAATGGGTGCTCTTGATCGGATCGATCTTGACATCGGGCTTGATGCCGCCGCCGCCATACACGGTGCGGCCGCTGTCGGTGAGTTTCACCTCACGATTCGAGGCGCTGGCGTTCTCGTCGTCTGGACGATCGAAATAATAGTCATAGAGCGAGACGTTGGCATAGTCGCGCTGAATCAGGCGTCCGCTCGGAGTGTAGTAGTGGGCGGTGGTGAGGGCGAGTCCGGTATTCTCGGTCAACGGATACACGGTTTGCACCAGACCCTTGCCGAAGGTGGTTTCGCCAACGATCAGGCCACGGTCATGATCCTGAATGGCTCCGGCTACGATTTCAGCCGCGGAAGCCGTGCCCCGATTAACCAGAACAACCAGAGGATATTCCTTGCCACCGTCGCCACGAGTTGCGGTATAGCGTTTCTCCGGCGAGTTGCGGCCGTGGTGAGAAACAATCAGCTGACCTTTGCGCAGGAATTTGTCAGCGACCCCTACACCTTCGCTAAGCAGGCCACCGGGATTCTGCCGCAAGTCGAGAATCAGGCCCTTCAAGTCGCCCATCTGATCGAGCGCGTCGGAGACTTCTTTTTCCGTGGTCTCGTTAAAGCCAGTGATGTGCAGGTAGCCGATTCCGGGCCTGATCAGGAAGTGCAAGTCGACGCTGTAGCGCGGGATTTCGTCCCGAACCACGGCAAACTCGAGCGGCTTGTCATTGCCTTCGCGCAGGATAGTGATGTGGACGGTGGTCCCTTTAGGACCCTTTAGCAGGTCGGCCACGTCGCCCGTAGTCATGTTGTCCGTGGGCTTGCCGTCTACCGCGACGATGATGTCGCCGGGACGAATTCCAGCTCGATACGCCGGCGTGCCCGCAAACGGCGCAATGACGATCACCTTATTGTTGCGCGGACCGACGGTCATGCCCACGCCGTAGTACTTGCCGCGCTGGTCTTCGCGCAGCAGCGCGTAAGACTTGGGATCAAAAAAGTTGGAGTGCGGATCGAGTACGTGCAGCATGCCAGGAATGGCGCCGTTATAGATGGCTTTGTCGGGATTCACGGGTTCGGCATAGTTCTGCTCCACCACGCTGTAAACTTCCGTGAACTGGCGCAGGCTGTCGCGAACGTCGGAATCACCACCCGGGGCTGCAGCCGGATTGATCTTCTGCCCGAAGACCATGCCAAGCAATCCGCAGATGACGACAACCAATACCACGAGGAAGAGTGTGCGACGAGAACTACGGGCCATCTTTAGTTTCCTTTGGTTCAGGCGTGAAAAGGCCACTTCTGAGCGCAGTATAGCACGCCGATTTCCCTCCAAAATGGCCTTCCAGTACCCGGAAGTAACCACCTTAGGCAAGGCCCGCTACACATCCGCTGTCTTGTAGGATGCCTGCCAAGCGCAAGAAGGTGCGGACTTTCTTTCAACACCCCACAAAGGTCTAATTCCGTGCCCGATTGCTGCCAATGTGCTCCGGCATTTATGATGCATGTATGAACCTGGGTTTCCCAGAGATGATCTTCATCTTCTTTGTGGCTCTGATCATCTTTGGGCCGAAGAAGTTGCCCGAGATCGGCCGCCAGATTGGCAAGGCGCTTAATGAGTTCAAGCGTGCCTCCAACGAGTTCAAGAGCCAGATTGAGGCCGAGATTTCACAGATCGACCTGGAGAACAAAAGGGAAATCCTCCCTCCCGCACAGCCGCCCGTGGGCGCGGTGCCAACATTGACTGAGCCCGTAGTCACCCTGGAGGGTAAGCCCGAACTCAGTTCGGAGGCGGGGCCGCAACCGCAGGTGATGGCGAAGGCTCCCGATGCCTGAGATGGCCGCCGATTTGCCCCCTGCAGACGCTTCTCCGAACGCCTTGCCTGCCATGAGTTTTCTCGAACACCTGGAAGAACTGCGGCGCCGGCTTATTTACTCGATCATTGCCGTAGTGGTGGGCTTCTTTGCGTGCTGGAGTTATGCGGAAAACATCTTCAGCCTGATGCAGCGGCCGATCATCGAGGCTCTGCGGCGCAATGGGTTGGCGGAAAAACTGGTCTATCTGAGCCCGACCGAGCCCTTCAATCTGTATCTGAAGATTGGATTGATGGCGGGCGTGTTCGCGGCTGCGCCGTTTATCCTTTACCAGGTGTGGATGTTCATCTCGCCGGGGCTGTATCGCGCCGAAAAACGTTATGTCATGCCCTTCATGGTCTCGACCATTGGCCTGTTCATGGCCGGGGGTTACTTCGGCTACCGGCTGGTTTATCCGGCTGCGCTCGACTTTCTGATCGGCTACGGCAAGCAATTTCAGCCGATGATCACTATTGGCGAGTACACCGATCTATTTCTGACCGTCATTCTGGGACTTGGCCTGGTTTTCGAGTTGCCGATTTTAGTTTTTTTCCTGGCGCTGATGGGGGTCGTGTCCGCGGGATGGATGTGGCGCAATGTGCGTTACTCGATTCTGGTTATTTTTATCATTGCAGCCATCATCACTCCGACGACTGACATCTTGAACATGTGCATCTTCGCCGCGCCCATGGTGGTGCTGTACGTGTTGAGCATTGGAATCGCGTGGCTGGTTCATCCCAAGCAGCGCAAGGCGCGAGCAGAGCGAAAGGGACGATGAAAGTGTTCAAGATTATCAGCCTGATGTGTGTTCTGAGCCTGGTAGCCTGCTCCAAGCAGCAAGACAAGGCCGCGGCATCGTCCGCCGCAGAAGAGACGGTTGCGGGATCGGGCGGCCACATTGAAATCAGGGTTTCGAACAACTTCAACGCTGCGGCCTCGTTCAACGAAACTCGGGCCATGCGATACGTGAAGGAAATCGTGGCCTTCGGACCGCGGCCGATTGGGAGTGCGAATCATAAGAAGGTAGAGGACTACATTCACTCCCAACTCAAAGGCGACGTTGTCGAAGATGACGTTTTCACGATTGATACGACCGAAGGAAAGTTTCCGGTCCACAATATCATCGCGAAATACCCGGGCACGCGGGACGGAATTGTCGTGATTGCCAGTCACTACGACACCAACTATCCCCTGCGAAACACAGCCTACGTGGGGGCGAACGATGGCGGCTCGTCGAGTGCACTGTTGCTCGAGATCGCCAACCAGTTACGCGGAAAGAAGCGGGACGGCTACAGCATGTGGCTGCTTTGGGATGATGCGGAAGAGTCTATGAGGCTGCCTTGGTACGATCCGGAGAGCTTGTACGGAGTGCGGCACCTGGCCGGGAAGTGGCAGGGTGACGGGACCATCAAGAAGATCAAAGCTTTCTTGCTGGAAGACATGATCGGTGACGCTGACCTTAACATCGATCGCGATGAAAACTCGACCCCGTGGCTTGAAGACATGATTTACCAAGCGGCCACTCGCCTGGGATATCAGTCCCACTTCTTTGGCCGCACGAACGCCGTGAACGACGACCACATTCCGTTCATGCAACTCGGTGTTCCCAGCGCCGACCTGATCGATTTCGATTACGGCTACGACAATGTGTTCTGGCATACCCCGCAGGATACGGTCGATAAGCTCAGCCCCAAGAGCCTGCAGATCGTGGGCACCGTGACCCTCGAGACCGTGCAGATGCTGGACAAGAAGTAGAAGGTCGAACGCTTTCCGCTTTCGCTTTTTCGCAATTTGATTTCTAATTCAAGCCTTATGCGAATCGTGAAAGTGAGTTTGTTCCTCTCTGCATTCCTGTTCAGTGTGGCGTTCGCCCAGAATTCCGTCGACCAGGTAATCTCCGAGGCATTGAAGCCTTCGCCCCTCGAAAGCAACCTGCAGCAGCTCACTGATCAAATTGGAGGCCGGATACCAGGGACAGTGGCGATGCGAAAGGCTGTCGACTGGGGTGTTGCAGCTTTCAAAGTCGCGGGCGCGGACAGCGTCCACACGGAAAACTTCAGCATTCAGGCCTCATGGGCAGAGGGCTTCACAAGAATGAGTGTTATCGCCCCGGAACCCTTCGATGTGCGGGTTGTCTCCGTGGCCTGGGCTCCAGCTCTGTCGGCTCATCAAGACGTGCCGATCATCGACGTGGGTGAGGGGAAGGCTGAGGATTTCAATAAAGCGGGCAAGGTTGCGGGGGCATTGTTGCTCGTGCACTCCGGGGAAATGGCTACGTGGGACGACCTTTTTGCTGAGTATTTAAGGGCTCCGGGAATCATCAATCGCGCTCTGCAAGGCAACGCATTGGCCATCGCGTTCCAATCCTCGCGTCCGCGCGACTTGCTCTACCGGCATACCAATTCTTCGCAGGGAGAAATCGATCGCATTCCGATGGTATTGGTGGCGCGTGAAGATGCAGAACGTATGGCGCGCTTGCTGGCTTCGGGGCAGAAGCTTCGCGCTGACCTGGCGATTCCTAATCGCATTGGCGGGCCCATCACGGCGACGAATGTGATCGCGGAAATCCGAGGCACCGAGAAAACTGGTGAGTTCGTGATTCTTGGGGCGCATCTTGACTCCTGGGAACTGGGCACAGGGGCGCTGGACAATGGATGCAATGCGGCGCTGGTGATCGATGCGCTTCGCGCCATCAAAGCTGCGGGTCTGCGACCACGACGGAGTATTCGCTTCATCCTGTTTTCTGGCGAAGAGGAAGGCTTGCTGGGATCGCACGCTTACGCTATTGCTCACCGCGCCGAACTGGACAAGGCGGCCGGGGTCATCATCTTTGATGGTGGAACCGGCAGAACGACCGGATTTTCGTTAGGTGGGCGCAAGGATGTGGTGGCTATCGCCAGCACTCTGGTTGAGCCGCTGAAGCAGTTTGACGCGACCAAACTCACTACCGATGCCGAATGGGGCACGGACAATTGGGATTTCATGCTGGAGGGCGTGCCGACCTTCGTGGCCAACCAGGAGGAAGCGAATTACCTGGTTAACTATCACGCCATGTCGGATACCTTCGACAAAGTCGATCAGGCGCAATTGAAGAAACATGTGGCGGAGGCGGCGGGGCTTGCGTTTAGCATTGCGAATGCGTCAGAACGGCCTGGTCCGCGTCTCCATCACGCTCAAATCGAACAGACCATGCACGAGACGCATTTGGACGAACTCATGAAGACGTTCGGCGCGTGGCAGGCGTGGCAAGAGGGCAAATTGGGAAGGGCGGATTAAGACCCAGATTCCCGATTGAAAATCTCAACGTTGGATGTCTATTGAACCAGCTACTGTTCTGGATTCTCTTCAATGTTTTCGTGCTGGGCATGCTGGCCCTTGACCTGGGGTTTCTGCAGCGGCCGGGCCATGAGGTGAAATTTCGCGAAGCCCTGGCCTGGAGCGCCACCTGGATTCTGTTGGCCTGCGGGTTTGCCGTAATCGTTTACTTCCGGTTTGGTCATGCGACATCCGTGGAGTTCGTCACTGGCTATGTGATTGAACTCTCGCTCAGCGTCGATAATCTGTTTATCTTTCTCCTGATTTTCCGCTACTTTCGCGTTGCTCCAGAACACCAGCACAAGGTTTTGTTCTGGGGGATTGTGGGAGCCCTGGTGATGCGCGCCATCTTCATCGTGGTGGGCATCGGCTTGATCCGAAGATTTCACTGGGTCACGTACATTTTCGGGGCGCTACTGGTGTACAGCGGAATCAAGTTGTTCCGGCAGGATGAAGCTGCGATCAAGCCGGAAGACAATCCGATACTGCGTCTGTTTCGGCGCTGGGTTCCGGTGACGAAAGACTATGAGGGCGACAAGTTCCTGGTGCGGCGCAGAGGCCTGTACGCGACTCCCCTGCTGGTGGTGCTGTTGGTGGTCGAGACTACGGACCTGCTGTTTGCCACCGATTCAATCCCAGCGGTGCTGGCCATCACGCTGAAGCCATTTATTGTGTACACCTCGAACGTGTTCGCAATTCTGGGGCTGCGCTCGATGTTTTTCGTACTCTCGGGCGTGATGGAAATGTTCCACTATTTGCATTACGGGCTTGCTGTGGTTTTGATCTTCATCGGGGCAAAGATGCTGGCCTCCGACTATTATCAGATTCCAACCTGGGTGGCGCTGGGAGCGGTTGCCGGGGTGCTGCTGATCTCGGTGTTGGCATCCTTGCTCCATCCGCGACGGCAAGAGCGTTAACCACAGAGGACACGACGGTTCACAAAGAAAATCTTTTGTTAAGCGAATCGAATGGAATCGCCTTTGATTACGGAATGCTTGAGGAACTGGGCATCGTTGTGGGCAGGGAAGTCAGACGATAGTGAGCACCCCGGCTTTCTTCGCGGGCCAAGGCGGAGCGGGTGACGAGAAGGGCAAGAGCGTGAAGATTTTGAGCTTCATGCGCTCGCCGGGTTTGAGGATGGGCCACGCGAGGAGCAATTTGGTGGAACTGATCGAGCGCGAGTTTCAATCCCTTTCCGGCGCGCACGATACCTACATCACGCCACATCAGGTCTTGAATTTCGCGAATAACTTCTTCGGTCGCAGCGTCGACTGGGCCGTTGGAGGCGGCACGGCGCGGGGTAACTTTGCTGGTCGGTGTTCGGCGTAGTTCTTCCCGCATGGTCTTTCCTGCGCGGGCACCGAAGACCAGGCCTTCGAGCAGGGAATTGCTGGCCAGGCGATTGGCGCCGTGCACGCCGGTGGCGGCGGCTTCTCCGGCGGCGAACAGCCCGGGCAGTGTGCTGCGGCCATGGAGATCGGTGCGGACGCCGCCCATGGAGTAGTGCGCCGCGGGGCGGATCGGGATCAGTTCGGTGGTGATGTCGATGTTGTACTGCGAGGCAGGTGGCATAGATGCGCGGGAAGCGTTTCTTCAGTGCTCAGCATCGAGGTGAGTGAGGTCGAGATAGACGACCGGATCTTTGGCCGCGGCTGACTTCTAGTTCGTGAACGAATGGCGCGGGCTACCACGTCGCGCGGGGCGAGTTCGGCCATCGGGATGGTACTTGGGCATGAAGCGGTGCAGTCTCGAGATTGCGCAGGTAGGCGCCTTCGCCGCGCAGGGCTTCGGAGAGCAGGAAGCGCGGAGCGTTCTTCAGGTACAGCGCGGTGGGATGGAACTGGATGAACTCCATGTCGGCGACTTCGGCGCCGGCGCGGAAGGCCATGGCGACGCCGTCTCCGGTGGCGACGCGGGATTGGTGGTGTTGCGATAGAGCTGACCCAGGCCGCCGGTGGCGAGCAGCACGGCGGAAGCGCGTCAGTGTGTTGCGTTTCCCCTTGTTCGGTGATGAGGTGAATGCCGCAGACGCGGCCGTCTTCCACGATCAAGTCGGTGGAGAATTCGAATTCCGGACGGAAATGTTCTTCAGGGTCTTGGCTTTGGCGTAGAGAGCGCGGAGAATCTCGCGTCCGGTGGAATCGCCGTGCGCGTGCAGGATGCGGTTGCGGCTGTGCGCGCCTTCCCGGCCGAAGGTCAGCTTGGTACCCTGACGGTCGAACTCAGTACCCCACTGAATCAGTTCGTCGATGCGTTCGGGAGCATCCTCTACGAGCACCTTGGCGGCTTCAGGATTGCACAGGCCGTCGCCGGCCTGCAGCGTGTCCTGGAGATGGAGGCTGATTTCGTCTTCGTCGCTGAGTGCGGCGGCGATGCCACCCTGGGCCCACTGCGTGTTCGATTCGGTGACTTCACGCTTGGCCAGAACCAAGACCGTGCCGGCTGGCGCGAGGTCAATGGCGGCGCGCAGTCCGGCAACGCCGGCGCCAACCACCAGGAAATCGGTTTGGGATGGCGCTGACTCCATATTTCAAAAATGTTATCACGCGGTGCACGGCGAATGCGCTGGTGAGTTACGTTATGATGAGAATCCATGACCCGAGTGACTATCGCGGTGCCGCCGCGCCCTTACGACGCGATCATTGAAAACGGATTGTTGAGCGAGCCGGAGCGCGATTGCGGGATGTGTTGGAGAAGCGCGATCGCTTGTTCGTGGTGACGGTGCCTCCGGTGCGTCGCAGGTGGGGCAAGAAACTGATGATGTCGCTCCTGGCGGCGGGATTCACGCGCAAGTTGGTGGAGATGCCGGATGGCGAACGCTACAAGAAGCTGGCCACGGTCGAAGCACTCGCGGAGAAATTGATGCGTCTGGGAGCCGATCGGGACGCCGTGGTGGTGGCGTTCGGTGGCGGCGTGGTCGGCGATGTGGCGGGACTGTTGGCATCGTTCTATATGCGCGGCGTCGATGTGGTGCAGATTCCTACTACGGTGCAGGCCCAGGTGGATGCTTCGATCGGCGGGAAGACAGGAGTAAATCTGCGCGCCGGCGAAGAATCTGCTTGGAACATTTCATCAGCCGCGGGTGGTGTTGATTGATCCGGACGTTCTGTCGACGCTGCCGGAGCGTGAATTCCGCGCTGGTCTGTACGAAGCTCTGAAGTGCGGAGTGATTGGAAAGCCAGAGTTGTTCGGCGTGTCGAGATGAGTGACGTGAGGGCGTTGCGCCGGAATGCGGCGACCTGGAGTGGGTCATCGCGGAGTCGGTGAGGCTGAAGGCGGAGTCGTTTCGGCGGATGAGCGCGAGAGCGGGCTGCGGCGGGTGCTGAACTTCGGCCATACCATCGGTCATGCGCTGGAGGCGGCATCGGGGTATCGGCGGTTTCTGCATGGGGAAGCAGTGGGCTTGGGGGATGATTGCAGCGACACATATTTCGCGCGCGATGGGCAGGTGCGAACGACAGCAGAGCCGCAGCAACGAATTAGTGATGCGGTGCTGGCCTTGGACCGTTGCCTCCGTCAAGGTCGCGGAGCCGGGAGATGTTCGATGGCGATTCAAGGCGACAAGAAGACACGAAATGGGGTCGTGCATTTTGTGTTGCCACGGGAGATTGGGAAGGTGGAGATTGTGAAGGATGTGCCCGGATGAAGTGATCGTGGCAGCGGTGGACGAGATTGCGACGGTTGTCAGTCGCTAGGATTCGCATCGCTGCCGGATTAACACGGATGAGACACAACGGCTTATGCGCAGAGAATAGTTTCATCCAGGGATTGAGTCGATCAGATCGAGTTGCGATCGTGTGGGAGCTGCTCCGCAAGGGGCAGCGATCCGCAGTCGCCGGCGCGCGCGGTGCGGGAGATGTTCACGTTCGATCGCGCCGCGTTATGACCTGCTCAATCATCTGCTTTCGTTCAATGTGGACCGGATGTGGTGGCGGAGAACGGCGCGCAGCTTTGCGGCGAGTGTTGTCGCGGCCAGACGCCCGCGTGCTCGACTTGTGTTGCGGCACAGGCGATATGACGTTTGCCTTGCGCCGGCAAGCGGGAAAGTCTGCCGGCAAAGATTCTGGGCGCCGATTTTTCACATGCCATGCTGCAACGGGCGCGGCGAAGTCGGTGGGAACGTCGTTGCGGTGGGTCGAGGCCGACGCGCTGCGCCTGCCGTTTCCGGAGCGAGCAGTTCGATCTGGTGACGACTGCATTTGGTTTTCGCAATCTGGCTGACTACGATGCCGGACTGCGGGAGATTGTGCGGGTGCTGCGGCCGGGGGGAGAATGCGGCATCCTGGATTTCGGTGAGCCGCGCGGAATGGTGGGGAAGCTTCTATCGAGTTTACTTCAAGCGAGTGCTGCCGGTGGTTGGGACGGTGATTTCGGGGTGAAAGGCCCGTATGCCTATCTTACCTGCCTCGGTGGAGCGCTTCCCCTGCGCCGGGAAATGCTGGAGCGCATGCGGCGCGGCGGGATTTCGCGAGGTTTCGTGGACGCCGTACACTTTCGGAATTGCAGGGCTGTATCGCGGGAGGAAGTGAGTGAGAGTGTGCCCATTCTGAAGTGTGAGTACGAACGCGTAATCACCCGGCAGTCTTTTGAGCAACTCTGCAGATCTTCGAATGTCGTCACCGCCCAGGTCACCAATCACGAAGATAGCGCAGTCCATTCTGACTCCAGACTGCAGAAGTTGAACGTCACCTGTTGCCTTTCCAACGTCGATGCCGAGTCTGAGCCGATGGCCGCGTTCCTGGAAAATGAAAACTGAGATCTGGTGTTTGCGGATCTGGTAGATTAGTTCAACTCCCGGGCGACTGTCCGAGATAGGCGATGCGGCCACCGACCAGGGTGAGTTCCGAGTCCTGCAATTCTGGCAGGTTGAAGGTGAACGGGATCTTGCCCTCGAACCATGGCTTCACGGTGTGGCGATCGGAAGAGACCACGTCGACGGGGTTGGCACTGGCGAGCGCGGTTACGTGCAGATCGGCAAGTTCGCTGTAGGTATGCTGCTGATGCGAGGCGCTGCTCCTGACGGATAAAGTGAAGATGCCCGCAACCAGCAACAGCGAGAACGGCAGCGGCAGCGGGAAGCCATAGCCAGATTGCGGAACGGTGGGACGGGCTGGCGATACTTTGCGCATGCGTTCGGCGGAAATCAGCACTGGGGCTGTAACGGCTGCCAGCGGATTGCAAGGGCGCGCTTGGCTGGACGTGTTGGCAAGCACGTCTGCTGCGCAGGCGGACAGTGCGCAGGTGGGCGTCCAACTCTTTCATTTCGGCCGCGGAGAGTTCGCCGTCGAGGTAGGTATCGAGTTTTGTCGGTCCATTGATCCATGTCAGACCCTCACCAGTTTTTGCTGCAGATCTTCCGAAGCGCTCTGCGAGCGCGGGAAAGGCGCGACATCACGGTTCCGATGGGGATAGACAAGCGTTTCGGAGATCTCCTGGTACGACATCTCCTCGATCTCGCAGAGCAACAGAATTCGCGAAAGTGTACCGGCAAGGTCTCGATCGCTTCTGGAGCAGGTGGTGCTCGGAATGCTCGATGAGGAGGGTCTCCGGCGTTTCCGGGCCCGGCGGGCAGCTCTCGGCGTCGTCAGCATCGAGCGATACGATGGCGGTTGCCTTCAGTCCGGTGCGCGATGTGAGGAAGGTGTTGCGCAAGATGCGATACATCCAGGCGCGGAAGTTTGTGCCGGATTGAAATGACGAAAATCCCCGCAGACGCTTTGACGTAGGTTTCCTGCACCAAGTCTTCGGCTTCCGTCCGATCCTGGGTGAGCCAGTGCGCGAAATTGTATAGCTGGTCAAAGAGGGGCATCGCCAGCTCTTCGAAGGTCGCCGCCGTCAGACGCTCTTCTGCCACCTCATTAAGGTAAACCAAGAACCGGAGAATTTATTCCATGGCAGCAAAATTAACGGTTTCAAAAGATTTGAAGATTCGTCCGCTGGGCAGGGAATAAAGTCAGAGCTTTTCCGTTATCCACCATGCAAGTCAAACACAAGGAGAACGGAATGAAGGACGTGAATCGCAGGTCGTTCATGAAGATAGCGGGGACGTCGTTGGGTATTGGCGTTTTGTACTCGGCGTTTCCCGCAGCCAAAGCCAGCGGTGAGGCTGGCGAACTGTTTAGCCTCATGGGCCAGAAGAATGGCGAGCTAGTCACGCCTTTCACTTTTGTTCAACTCAGCGACGCCCATGTGGGTTTTGACGGACCGCCCGATCCTTTGGGCACTAAGGCGTTTGAACGCGCGGTGCAGATGGTGAATCAACTGCCGCAGCGTCCCGACCTGGTTTTATTCACCGGGGACCTGACGCACGACACCGAAGAAAAAGATGTACATGCGCAGCGCATGAAGAGGTTCCAGGAAATTTCCCGGGGGATGAATGTGCCTTTGGTGAAATGCGTCCCGGGCGAGCACGATGCGGGGCTGGACGGCGGGGCACTCTATCGCGAGTTCTTCGGCGAGACCTACTACTCGTTTGACCATCGCGGAGTGCACTTTATAGCGCTGGACAACGTTTCGCGAGCCAAGCCGGAGGTGGGCCCTGAGCAACTGGCCTGGCTCAGGAAAGACCTGGAACGATTCTCCAAGTCTGCTCCCATCGTGGTGTTTACCCATCGTCCGCTGTTCGATCTGAAGCCGGAATGGGAGTGGTTCACGAGCGACGGCGATCAGGTGATGAACGTCCTCAGCCCATACGAAAACGTAACCGTGCTCTACGGGCACATTCATCGCGACGACGCGCACGAGGAACAGCACATTCATCACTATGCGGCCCGCTCCTTGATCTTTGCCTTTCCTGACCCCGAGAAAGTGCCGCAGAAGAAACCCATGCCGTTTGATAAGGATCAGCCCTTCAAAAACCTGGGTATCCGGTTGGTGCATGAGAACTTTGCCGGAAAGGCATTGGTAAACACTGTCAATATCGAGGACGTCGAACTCACCGCGCGCGAGTTCTCTGGCATCAACGGCATCCAGCAGATTCTAAAAAATCCAAACCTATAAGAGGAGAACATGACACTAAATAAGAAACCATCACGCTATGTTTGTGTGGCACTACTGCCGCTCGCACTCGTAATGCTTCTAGCCCTGGGAGCGCCGCGAAAGGCGCATGCCGATGGCGGCCCGCGCGTCATTGAAATCACCGCCAAACGCTTCGCTTTCAGCCCGAACCAGATCACCATCAAGAAGGGAGAAACTGTCAAGTTGCGGCTTACGAGTGAAGATGTGACTCACGGGTTCTTCATGCGAGCCTTGAAGATTGACGAAGATGTCGAGCCGGGAAAGCCCACGGAAATCACGCTAACTCCGCAAGTGGCAGGGACGTTCACCACCATCTGCGATCACTTCTGCGGAGCCAACCATGGCAACATGAATATGACCATCACGGTGGTGGAGTAGTGAAGGATATACGACGAGCAATTGCGAGCAGCCGAGGGTTGCCGCTTGGCTTGCTCCTATTGCTCGCCGGATGCGGGGCGCACGAGCCCGGCAGGTTGGAGACGGCATTGGCCAGCGAGGTGAAGCAGAAGATCACCGTGGGCGGGAAAGCGGCCGTGAACCCTCTGCCGGCGACGCCGGACAACATCCGGTCTGGCCGGAAGAATTTTTCGAATTACTGCCTGGTCTGCCATGGCCTGGACGGACAGAACACCGGGGTCCCGTTTGCCGACAGAATGTCACCACCGGTTCCGCTTCTGACCTCATCTCCGGTGCAGAGCTACAGCGACGGCCAATTGAAATGGGTGATTGATCACGGCATTTTTCCTTCCGGGATGCCGGCATCGAAGGGCATTCTCAATGACGAGGAGATCTGGCAAATCGTCATCTACCTGCGGCATCTCCCAACGAAAGGAAGTTTGGGGGAACCGGCGGTCTACGGAGGCCAACCGGTCGAGCCTCCGCCGCAACCTTAGTGCGCAAAACAACAGGTTTCTCCTCAAACGGAAAACTTACTGATTGCAATCTGTCAGTGTCAGGAGTGCTGCATCGTCGCCGGGGTGGGGCTGGCCTGCTGGGCAAAGCAGTCAGCGAAGGAGTCGGCGATGGTGTAGCGGATTACTTCCTCATAGTCTTCTCCGAGGAATTTGCGCAAACGGTCCGTGTTCATGAGGTACTCACTGGTCATGTAGGGCATGGCGTCTGGCGGGATGGCAGAAATGCCCAACTTCCAAAGTGCCTGCAGAACAGCACGAAAAGCCCGTTTGCCGGGCACACGCAGAAGCTTGGCATGAGCCATCTCGATACACCGCGCAAAGGTTAAAGGCTCGCCGCGTCCGGCGACGTTCAGTACGGTGAGCCGTTGTGATTCCGGCTCAGTCTTGCGAACGATGTATGCCAACAACCGGGCCACGTCATCTACGTGGACAAATTGAATGCGATTGTCCAGATACTGGTGTCCGTAAGGAAACATACAGGGGAGCCGTTTTCCCTGGTCGCGCATTTTGGAGGCGCGCTTGGAGCGGCCGTTGGGAGTGCCGCGAAAGGCGCCGACCATGTAGTTCTCCACACCCGCCCCGGTATAAATGTGTGGACGCAACATGTAGACGCTGCAACCACGCAGCGCTGGCGCCCGCTGCTGCACTACCTTATCCGCTTCCATCTTGTGAACGGCGTAGGGAAGCGTGTGAGCGGCAAGGGGAAAGTCTTCGCTAACAGGTTCGGGCAAGTCTGGACCGTAGACGGAGACACTGCTGGGGAAAATAAACTTACCCACAATCGAGTCATCACGATTGGCTTCGGTGATGGCCTCCATGACTCGGGCTGTGCCCGCCACATTGATGTGCCACATCCGGTCGAGATCGAGCACCCCGGTGCGGACGGGATCCAGGACGAAAGCCAGGTGAATTACCGCCAGCGCTCGGGTTTCCCGCAGCAGCAGGGACAACTGCCGGCAAGACTCTTCAAGGCCAAGATCCATGCGCTCGAAGCGCAGGGGGTGGCCGGTCTGGGGAGGATTCAGATCGACTCCAATGATCTGATAGTCCTGCAGTTGCGACAGCACTCGAAGCCCCAGATTGCCGGCAATCCCGGTTACAACGATACTTGGCTTCACACCCATCTACTTGGGGCCAGGAGGCATAGGTCTGGGTGATGGGCCGCCGGGCCCGGGTGGCATGAATGGCATGCCCTGCGGCGGAGCTTGTTCCGGCCCGAAGTAGGCGTCATCCAAGACAGGAGTGGCAGACTTCTGAACCGTTTGCATCTGTTCCTGCATGCGTTGTGTGCGCAACGCTGCCCGGATTTCTTCACGAACTTTATCCAGAGGCTCGGTACCTTTCGCACCGACCTTGTAAATGAAATAGCCGCTTTGGTCGGAGAGCACGGACGAGATCTCACCCGTCTTCAGGTCAAAAACTGAAGCCTGGGCCGGCGGCAGGCCCGATCGGCGTTCTTCGCCCATCTTGGTGCTGGGCGCCTTACTCTTGATTCCGGCGAACTGAAACGCTTCCGCCTGCAGTTTGGCGAAGTCCTCTCCGGCGACGGCGCGCGCGCGAAGTTTATTGGCTTCCTGCCGCATGGCCTCGTCTGCGTCCTTCTGGCGCTTCTTTTCTTCCGCGGCGCTCAGCTTGACCTTGGAGGCGGGGAGTTGCTGGGTACGCGGAACAAATATGCGCTGCAGATCGACTTCCTGATAGTCCGCCGACTTGTCGTGGTAATAATCTTCGATGTCCTTATCAGAAATCTGTCCTGCTTTTTCCTGTACTGCCTGACTGAATGCCTGAGACAGGATTTGGACCCGTGCGAGCTTAAGGCGCTCCTCGTACTTTGGCCCCTGATCTAGACCCATTTCATGTGCCTTTTGGGCCATGACGAGAGCCATGGAATAGCGCGTGGCGAATTGCCGGCGGACACGTGGTGGCATGTTGGGTTGAACCGCCTCCAGGATCTTTTCGAACTCGGCGCGCGTGATGACGGTCTTGCAATTGGGATTAACCGTCTTGTCGGCGGGAGGGTTTTCGCACGACCCGTCTATCGTAATGACGGGCGCATCGGGTGGAACCTTGGAGGATTCCGCATCCTTACCATCGGGAGAGGCGCTGGATGGGGCGCCCGATTGTTGGTTCGCAGGGGTGGGGGTTGAGTTTGCAGCCTGGCCCCAGGCCATCGCGCCCAGCAGCAGACAGACTAGCCCGTATCGAGTCATTTTTAGGATTTCCTCCAAAGGAGATGAAAAGGATCAAGGAAAATCCTAGCACAGAGTTCCCTTGCTGTCGGTAACGGGGGGAAATGTTCTTCGAGAGGATGGATTGGCGGAGATCGTCCGGAGCGGCGATAATGCTGTCATGGCGAGTCCGTCGGCAATTCATAGCCCGGGGTCCATGCGCACGGAGAAACGCGCAGTGGCCGGGAATTCGGTGTTAGCCGCTATCGCCATCACCACCTTGAAAATTGTGGTTGGAGCTACCACGGGAAGCTTGGGCATCTTGTCCGAGGCTGCACACTCCGGCCTCGACCTCATTGCCGCGATTGTCACCTTCTTTTCCGTCCAGGTCTCGGACAAACCAGCTGATGCGGATCACCAATATGGGCATGGCAAGGTGGAGAACTTCTCCGCGTTTATCGAGACCGGCCTGCTGCTGCTGACCTGTGTCTGGATCATTTACGAAGCGGTCAAGCGGCTCTTCTTTCGCCAAGTGGAGATTGAACCCAGCATCGCCGCCTTCGTGGTGATGTTTATCTCAATGGCGGTGGATTTCTGGCGCTCGCGGGCATTGGGGAAAATTGCCACTAAGTATGACAGCCAGGCCTTGGAAGCGGATGCCCTGCATTTCTCGACGGACATCTGGTCAAGCGGAGTCGTGGTGGCGGGACTGGCGCTGGTGTGGCTCGGCCGGGTCTACGGTATAGACAAGTTGCGCGATGCCGACCCAGTGGCCGCACTTTTTGTCGCCGGAGTCGTGGTGTACGTGAGTTCGAGGCTGGCTCGCAGGACGATTGATGCTCTGCTCGATGCTGCTCCAGCGGGCGTACGGGGCAAGATTGTGGCGGCCGTAAGCAATGTCGGGGGATTGCTCGAAGTGGATCGTGTACGTATCCGCCGGGCCGGGAACCGCTACTTCGCCGACGTGTCCATTGGCTTGGCCCGCAACGTGACCTTCCAGCGGTCGGAGCAAGTCGCCGATGCCGTCAGGTCCGCCGTCCAGGGCGTCCTCCCCGATGCCGACGTGGTTGTACGTTCGGTGCCTCGGCCGGGGCAGAAAGAGAACATTTTCGATCGGGTTCGCGCCGTCGCCACGCGCAACAATTTCAATGTGCACGATATAAGCGTCCAGGATCTCAGGGGGCGATTGCACGTCGAACAGCATCTGGAACTGGATGAGCAACTGAGCTTGAAGGAGGCGCATGATCGCGTAACCGGACTCGAATCGGATATTCGTCAAGAGGTGCCGGAAATTTCCACCATCCTGACTCACATCGAAAGCGAGCCCGCTACCATTGAAACGGGTGATGAGGTGGTGCGAGATGCTTTGTTGGAGAAGAAACTGAAGGCGGTGGTGGCGCATTTTCCGGAAGTCCTCGACGTGCACGAAGTTGAGGTCAAACATGTGCGAGGTCGACTCTATGTCTCCTGCCACTGCACGTTTCCCGACGACTTGCCGCTGTCCCGGGTGCATGATATCTCGACCGAACTGGAGATCCATTTCAAGCAGGAAGCACCCGAGTTGTTCCGCGTGCTGATCCATCCGGAGCCGCAGACCGACAATCGGCGGTAGGGAGAAGCTATGGTTGAAGCGCAGGCAATCTGGACCGACAATCAGCGTTTCCTGGGGCAGGCTGGCAGTAACCATGCCATAGTTGTCGACGGCGACAAGAAGACCGGCAACAGCCCCATGGAACTGGTGTTGATCGGCTTATGCGGATGCACCGGCTATGATGTTGCCAGCATCCTGGTGAAGAAACGCGAGCCCTTCACTAGTCTTGAGGTTCGGGCTGAGGCCGAGCGCGCCACCAATGCTCCGACGGTCTACACGAAGATTCGCCTGGTGTATCGAGTCGGAGGAAACGTCTCGCACAAGGCAGTCGAAGATGCGGTCCGGCTATCCGAGGGAAAGTACTGCTCGGTTGCAGCCATGCTGCAACAGACGGCAAAGATCAGTTACGTGATCGAGTACGCGGACAAATAGAGAACCTGCCTCACTCCCACTTGCCGAATCGACCGCATCCCGTCCGGGGGTATCTATACATCGCCAGCGCCGCGTTTTCGTGGGGCGTCGCGGCCGCACTCGGTCGAGCTGCGTTTACTGGCCGGCTCTTGCCTAAGGGACAATCGCTCCGGCCGATCGATCCGCTGATTCTGTCGCAGAGCCGCGTCACATTCTCCTTCTTCGTTCTGCTGGTTGCGCTGATCGCGGCAAGGGGATGGAAGCCGTTGCAACTCGCAGCAGCCGATATTGGACGAATGCTGTTGCTGGGCATCCTGGGGGTGGCGGCATCGAACTATCTTTACTATCTGGCGATTCAACGAACCAACGTGGCCACGGCAATCACCCTGCAATATACGGCGCCGATCTGGGTGTTGTTCTACTCCGTCGCGCGAGGGCTGTACAAGCCGACGTTGCAACGCATAGCGGCAGTGGGAATGGCGGTGACGGGAATTGTTCTTGTGATCGGAGTATTCGGCTCCGGGGGATTCCGGCTGGACGTGATCGGGGTAATCGCGGCCTTAATAGCGGCGTTTTCCTTCGCTTTTTATAATATCGGCGGCCATACCGTCCTTATCCGCCATGACCGCTGGACTGTCCTGCTTTACGTTATCTTCAGCGCCTCTCTGTTTTGGATGGTCGTGAACCCACCCTGGAAGATCGTCGCCGCCCACTACTCCGGGGGACAGTGGTCATTTCTGATGGTGTTTTCACTGATTTCGGTGCTGGTGCCGTTCTCGCTCTATTTCGCAGGACTGCAACATCTGGAGCCGACCCGCGCCATCGTCGTGAGCTGTCTGGAGCCGGTATTCTCGATTGTGATCGCAGCCGTTGCTCTCGGCGAAATGCTGCGACCACTACAGACGGTAGGAATCATGTTCGTGCTGGTAGCGATCGTGATCGTGCAATTGCCTGATCGGACGGCGCACGAAGACATTACGCTGGTCGAACCCATAGAGTGAGTTTGGTAAGATCACCAACGTAACTCCCAACCGCAGTTTTCCTCTAGGTTTTCGCCGCCAGAAGCGCGATTCTTTGATCAGACCGTTCCTCACGGCAATGATTCTGGTTGGAGCTATTCCATGAAGTCTTTTCGCATGTGTTACGTGTTGGCTTTCATAATGTTTTCGTTGCCTTGCTTTGCTCATCACATGGCTGTCGTGGTCAACAAGGACAATACTGTGGGTGAGATGAGTTCCGCGCATCTGGCCAAGATTGTTCGCCTGGAAATCAAGAAGTGGCACGATGGTAAAGATGTGATCCTTGTCCTTCACAGGGATTCCACCGGGGAAATGGTCACCTTGGAACGCTTGAGCAATATGTCAGCCGCCGAAATGAAGTCGTTCATTGCAGCCCACCAAGGATCGATCACCACGGTTGACGCCGATGAAGATGTCCTCAAGGTGGTGGAAACTATGCCGGGCGCCTTGGGCCTGGTCGATGTCCGCTCGATCAACGATCAGGTCAATGTCATCAAGGTCGATCGCAAGCTCCCCATGGAAAATGGCTATTTGCCTCACTAGTTCAAATCGCCCAACTTTAACAACTCAAAGTAACGCTGTGCCTTGGTCACATCCCTGCCAATCTGCGCGCGCAATGCCTCCACCGACGGGAATTTGATCTCGTCCCGCAGCCTCAGCAGAAAGTGAATTTCGACCTTCGTCTCAGGCGTCAGTGCGATGGGGTGGAAATCGAGTAGATGGGTCTCAACTGCAAACGACTCAGTCTCGAACGTGGGACGATTCCCCACGTTGGTCACCGAATCGAAGCACTCGTCAGCCACCCGCGTACGCGTAACGTAAACTCCGTCTTTCGGGACGAGTTCCTCATAGCGGCTGAGGTTGATGGTGGGGACGGTGTATTTGGAGCCATAACCGCGTCCGCGGCCTGGAGTCGACAAAATGCTGAATGGACGTCCGAGAAGATAGCGTGCCCGGCTCACTTCGCCTTGCGTAAGCAGCCTGCGGATTTGAGTGCTCGAAACCGTTTCTCCGCGCAGTCGCAATTCCGGGTAGACCTTTACCTCGAAACCCAATTTGCGCCCGAATTCCGCGAGCAGGGTCACGTCGCCGGCTGCGCGGTTGCCGAAACGGAAGTTGAAGCCTTCATGTACCTCGCGGGCTTGCAAGCTCTTCTTCAGAATGTCGTGTGCGAAGACCTGCGGAGTCATCAGCGACAGGTCCCGGGTGAAGGGAAGCAGAAGCACGGCATCCAATCCTGTGGCCTGAAGCAGGCGAAGTCTTTCGGGAGTTGGAGTGAGCAGTTTCAGGCCGGAGTCAGGTCTCAGGATCCGCATGGGATGCGGCTCGAATGTGACTACCACGGCCCTATGGTTTTCTTCCCGCGCGCGCGGCACGATGTGGGAAAGCACCCGAGTATGCGCGCGATGCACACCGTCAAAGTTGCCCACGCTCAGCAGCGTGGGGCCGAAGCCATCGGGAATATCCTCGAGTTTGCGAAATACTTGCATACAGGCACTTAGTTGCTCGACGTCTGGACTCGGGGTTCTCTGCGGCCTTTCTCCGCAGCTCCGTGATTCAAGATCTTTCCGTCTGGCACCATCAACTCGGCCCAATCAACTCATCCGCAACGTACCCAGTATCAAATCTCAAACTCCAGCTTCATCCCGTCGTAGGAAAGCCGCACGTTTGGCGGAAGGGAGGCGTTAGTCGTCTCATGCGCCAAGTCATGACAAATATGCGTGAAAAAAGCGCGTTTGGGCTGAAGCCGTTCCACGATGCCCAAGGACCTCTCGACAGTTGAATGTGTGGGATGCGGCGTGTGCCGCAGTGCGTCAAGAAACAGGATGTCCAGGTTCTTCAGTTTTGCCAGGGAAGCCTCGGGGACATCGCTGTGATCGGTGAGATAGGCTGCACTGCCAAAGCGGAAGCCGTCGATCTCGCTCTCGCCGTGAATGACGGCAATTGGCTCAAAACTCGCGCCGAACAGGTCGATCGTACCCTGAAACGGTTTCAGTTCGACCTGCGCCAATCCACCGAACTTGTAGTTCGCGTCGAAAATATAGCGGAAGGTGTTGCGGATAAAATCGGCCGCTTCTGGCCGCGCATACAAGGGCAACTTGTTGGGTTTGTGGCGAAAGCTGAGCGGGCGCAAATCATCAAGGCCGAGGATGTGATCGGCGTGGCTGTGAGTGTAGAGCACAGCGTCGATCTTCTGAATGTGCTCGCGGATGGCTTGCTCACGGAAGTCCGGAGTAGTGTCGATGAGCACAGCCTTGCCGCCATACTCGACGAGTATCGAAGGCCGTGTACGGCGATCGTGAGGATCGGAGGAGTGGCACACCGCGCAGTCGCACCCGATGGTGGGCACTCCCATGGATGTGCCGCTGCCCAGCACGGTGAGCGTGGCTTTCATCGCTTGATGGTGGCGGCGTTCGAGGCCGGACTCTGCGGTGGATGCGCCAAAGCGTTGGTCACTTCAACATAGGCCATGCGAAGTTCGTAGAGACAATTCTGCAGGAAGTTTTCTTCGGCGCCGGTAAGGTTGCCTTTGGTCTTTTCAGACAACAGGCTGAGCGTGTCGATGGTCTGCCGGGCGCCAATCAGATCAACCCGCGGCTGGCCACCCTGCTCATGCATCAGTCCGAGTTGCAACATCGCGCTCATGTACAGCGAAGCCATAAAACGCTCGAACGTCATCTGCAGTTCGTTGCTGGAGTGTCCGCTGAGTTCCACCCGCGCGTCGAGATCCTTGGCCGATTTGCGATATGCCTCCGCTTGCGCCTGTTGCTCGGAAGCGCTGGGAGCGGGCGGCGTCTCCGGATCCTGCAGAGTCGAAGCTATGTCGGATGAAGCAGCCATCGCTGGCTGCGGTGTGGGTGTCGCACTGGAGACTTCCTCGGGAGAAGCCTCTTCGCGAATCTCCCCTTCCGCCGTAAACAGTCGCCGGTCGGTTACGGTAAAACTCTCCTGCTTCTTCTCAGACATAAAATGTCCCCTCGATACTTACAGGTTGTTGCGCCCAAACACTTCCGGAAACGGCAAGGCCGCCACCGAAAGCTGGGCTCCGCTGGCTTGAACTTGCTTGCCCGGAGTAGCGACTTCACGCCGGATGTAACCCAGAGCCACGGAGCGATCACCGCCAGCGAGGGGTAGGGAAGCGACGCTAGTGACCTCGCCCACGTCCTTGCCATCTGCCTGGATCTTTGTCCCCAAAGCCGGCAGCGCGCCCTCGACTTCGAACCCGGTGAACTTACGATGCACATTGCCGCGGGAACGAATCCGCTCGACGATCTCCTGGCCGATATAACACCCCTTGCTGAAGTGCATGGCACGATGCTGTTCGGTCTCCTGCGGCAGATCGCGTTCGCGAATGTCTTGCCCGTAACGCGGAACTCCCGTCGCCACGCGGAGGCACTCCAATGCTGCCGGGCCCACAGGTGTTGCTCCCGCTGCGGTCAAAGTATCTCTCAGACCGCCTGCTTGATCAGGCGGTACCCAGAACTCATAAGATTCAACGCTCGTGTTGTTCCCACGCACAACTATCACGGATACGTTTCGCCAGCTCACATCGACAAATCGCAGGGGCTCAAGTTCCGGTATCTCAAATCCCGCAGTTTGCAGAATTTCGCGCACTCTCGGCCCCGTGATCCCGATTGCGGTCAACTGGCCAGTGGCGTCACTGACCTCGACATCGTCCATGATGATGTAGTGATCGAAGGTGGCCCGAAGCTGTTGCGACTGGGACTGATCGGTGTCGATCAGCAGTGAATCGCCGCGGTTGTAAGCGTACAAATCGCCCAGAATGTGTCCCTGCGGGTTCAGCACGAAGGCATAGACGCCTTGCCCCACGGCAAGGTCGCGGATGTTGTTC
Source organism: uncultured Acidobacteriota bacterium (assembly GCA_963788605.1). GTDB lineage: Bacteria > Acidobacteriota > Terriglobia > Terriglobales > Acidobacteriaceae > JABDBE01. The sequence goes on from CAWBHD010000004.1 coordinate 166,632, forward strand.
GTGACCATGCCATTGAGCCATCGCCCCCGATCGCCCCCGGTGAGGGAAATCTTAGTTCTGAGGTTCATTTCATAGACGCCGCAGCCCGACCGCAATGCACCAAATTCGGCGCGCACGTTGCCGCGGTCGCTATCCGGGAAAGCCGGGTTTTCATGAACCAGCGTTGAAGCCATAGGCTTAAGGCTCGATTATACAAGGGAGGAACGGATTGGATTCGCAGGCCGGGCGTGGCCCCCATAATTGGCGTGGGTGCATCTTAAAGTTTCTCGCTGGCCAGCCGATAGTGGGTATGAATGGGAGGTAACGATGATTACAAGTCCAGTTCACAGTTCACCCGCAGCCCAGAATGAAGCGGTGGTGAAGGCGCCACCACGCCAGAATCCAGCGGCACCGCAGACGCCGCTGCCGCAAGACCGCGTAACCATCAGTGCCCAAGCCCAGCAGGCGGTTTCCGCCGACCAGAACCATGACGGAGATAAACAGTAAATTCTCACAGTCTTTCCAGACTCCACTGGTTAGAAACGCCGGGTTCAGGCCAGCCAAGACCTTCTGGGCCCGGCGAAGCTGAAACAACCTGTCCCCAACTTCCGTCAGTCCGTCCCTTTCCTGTTGACATTCTATAGGACTGTGATTACGCTTTATACAGACTATCTATAGGAGCACTGGAATGATGAATAGGCGGCATCTTCGCCGATTTTTGGTACTTGCCTTATTGTTTGTTCCCGCGGCCCTTCTGGCGCAGTCCAACGCCCAGAAAACGCTGGACAGATTCAAGTCGATGGTCGGTACGTGGCAAGGGAAATCTCCCTCCGGCGAGACCTCCGAGGTCACGTATCGGCTCGCAGCGGGCGGTACGGCAGTAATGGCGGATATGCACATGGCCGGCGATGACATGATGAGCATGTACTACGTCAATGGCGATGACCTGCTCATGACCCACTTCTGCCCCAGCAACAATCAGCCACGCATGAAGGCGGCTATTTCGCCGGATCTCAATACGGTCTCGTTTGATTTCATGGACGCCACCAACCTGCGCGGGCCCAACGCAGGCCATATGCACCGGGCGGTCTTTATCTTCTCCGATGCCGATCACTACACCGAAGAGTGGACATGGAAGCAAGCGGAGAAGAACAGCACCATGCATTTCGAAATGCAGCGCAAGAAATGATGTTGTCCGATTTGCCGTTCGGCTGGCCGTGACCAAGCTGCAACTGCTCAGCAATCCTCACGTTGACTGTGGTACCTTTTTCGCGTGAGCTCGAGGAAAAGAATTGCGATTATTCCCGGCGACGGGATCGGGAAAGAAGTCATTCCGGAAGCGGTGAAGGTCATGACTGCATCCGATGCAGCCATTGAAACCTCCTACTTCGACTGGGGCGCTGACCGCTATCTGATCGACGGTGTCACAGTCCCGCCCGATGGTTTTGCGATGCTGGATCGTGACTTTGACGCCATTCTGGTCGGAGCCTTTGGCGATCCACGTGTCCCATCGAACATTCACGCGAAGGAAATCCTGCTGGGCATGCGCTTCAAAATGGATCTATACGCCAACGTGCGCCCGGTGCGTCTGCTGGATGCCGCCCTTTGCCCGCTCAAGGGCGTCGAGCCCAGGCATATCGATTTCATCGTGATCCGCGAAAATACCGAAGGTGTTTATACCGACGCAGGGGGAGTTTTCAAACAAGGCACGCCGGATGAAATCGCAATACAGGAGGACATCAATACCCGCAAGGGAGTGGAACGCATAGTCCGCTTTGCCTTCGAATACTCCGAGCGTCACCCGAAGCTGGATGGCAGTTCCCGTAGGCGTGTTCTGATGTGCGACAAGTCCAACGCGATGAGTCACGCCGGCGGGCTCTGGCAGCGGGTGTTCAAGGAAGTGAGTGCGGAGTATCCGCAGATCAAGACCGAGCACATGTACGTGGACGCGCTCTGCATGCAGATGGTTCGTGACCCGCGCCAGTTCGACATCGTCGTTACCAATAACATGTTCGGCGATATCATCACGGATCTCGCGGCCGGCTTGCAGGGTGGGTTGGGAATGGCGGCCAGTGGCAACATTCATCCGGGAAAGACGTCGATGTTCGAGCCGGTGCATGGGTCCGCGCCGCCGATTGCGGGGAAGAATGTGGCCAACCCATTTGGCGCAATCTTAACCGCGGCCATGATGCTCGGACACCTGGGCATGACCGAAGAAGCCAGCAAGATTGAATCCGCAGTCCTCGAAGCAGTGCGCGAGAAGCGGACCACGCAGGACGTGGGCGGCGCCCTGGGAACGAGAGAAGCAGGCGAGTGGGTGGCGGCCCACGTGAACCACGCATGAACGGGCAACGCCGCTTCCGCCGTGCTTCTTTGATAGTGATTTTGTCTCTATCGATCCGTGGCGAGTTGTCAATTGAACGCTGCTCGTAGTCTTCGCAGGCCCGCGAGCGCCGTCAAATATCTTTTGTCCTGTGAATAGGCCATGGCATAGCATGCTTTCGCCTTTTCCCAAATCCCCTTGTGCTCGTACACGCGGCCTAAATTGAAATGGGGGTAGCAGCGCGCTTCGTAGCGTGGACCGACGATGGCTTTCTGAAACCAGGGAACCGATTCGTCCCATTTCCCTTGTTCAATCAAGTAAGCCCCGATATCGTTGTAGGGATTGCCGAAGTCCGGGTCGAGGCGAATCGCCTGCTTGCAATCGGCGATGGCGCGGTCGTAGTCAGCCAGAAACGAATGTGTCCATCCGCGGAACGTGTATGCCTCGGCGGTGGCGCAGGCTTCGATCGAGCGGCTGTAAACATCCAGGGCTTCGCGATACTCGCCTTGCATTTGCAGTTTGTAGGCTTTTTGAAAGAGATCAGCGGCTAGTCGACGAGGATCATGTTCGGACATGAATGGACCGAATGATTGAATTGAAGAAATTGTATCGAAAATCAGGGTTGCCGTTTGTCGTTCTCGGCCTATTTCTGCTGTCGGCTTCGCTGGCGCCGGCGGCGGAACACAGCGCGCAAGAGAAGAAACCCCAGACAACTGCGCCTCAGGAACAGAAAATATCGCCCAAAGAGGCGGAAGAACTTTTCCACGACGTCGACCAGATTCTGCAGTTCGCCAGCAAGGACTCTGGTTTACCCATTAAGAAAGAGGTCAAGCGGCGCCTCACCAGCCGTGACGAGGTTGTGGCATATCTTGAAAAGAACATGGCGGAGGATAAGGACGCCCAACGCTTGCGCCGCTCCGAACTGGTTTTGAAGAAATTCGGTCTTTTGCCGCGAGATTTCGATCTGCAGACTTTTCTGGTTGCCCTGCTGCGCGAACAGGTGGCTGGCTATTACGATCCCAAGACCGCAGACCGTGAACCTGCTGGACTGGATCGAGGCTGACCAGCAGCGTCCGGTGCTGGCGCACGAACTGACGCATGCGCTTCAGGACCAGTCTTTCGGATTAGAAAAATGGATGCAAGCGGGCGATGCCGACCTGAACGACAAGAAGCAACCGACCGCCACCGATATCGAAAACGACGAAATCAGCGAAGCTCGGCAGGCGGTTGTCGAAGGTCAGGCAATGGTCGTGCTGGTCGACTACATGCTTGCGCCTACTGGGCAATCGATTCTGGGTTCGCCACAGATTGCCGATGCCCTCAAAGAGGGCATGCTTGTGGGCACGGCGGACTCTGTGGAATTCAAGAACGCCCCCATCTTCCTGAAGGAGGAGTTGACGTTCCCTTATCGGTATGGTCTGGATTTCGAGGTTGAACTGCTTCGCGCCCGCGGGAAAGAGAAAGCCTTTGCCGCAACTTTGGAAAGTCCACCACGAACCACGCGTCAGATCATGGAGCCGAAGACTTATCTGTCGGGTGAGCACCTCGAACCCATGCAGGTGCCCGACTTCCAAAGAGACTTCAAGAATTACGAGCGCTTCGATGTGGGAGGGATTGGTGAGTTTGACGTGGCAATCCTCGTAGACCAATATGCTGGCCGGGAGGCCTCAAGCAAGTTGTACCCACACTGGCGGGGCGGCTACTACTATGCGGCCCGGCCGAAGGGAGATGCTTCGGCTCCCCTGGCGCTGATGTACGTGTCACGCTGGTCAAGCTCTGAGAAAGCGGGTGATTTTGCGGCAATTTATGCGCAGGGACTGGAGTAAACGCTACAAGCACGTGCACGGACTGAGCGAGGACGGGAAGGGGCCTCCTGAAAACCTGGACGGGCTGGTGTCGCTGAGCGGCGCGTATACGTGGCTGACCGAGGAAGGGCCCGTAGTGATCGACGTGGAAGGCGACCGCGTGCTGATTACGGAGAGTTTGGATGAGCGGACGACCGAGCTCCTGAAGCAGGAATTGTTTGCGACGTACGTTGCAGAGGGAAAATGAAGTCGATGTTTCCCAAGCCCCGCATCTTTGTCAGCTCTATGCGGCACGACCGAAGCGGGGCCCTGTATAATCGCAAATTCGCCACTATCGAAAGGGTCTGCAGGAGGATTCTTGTCGCAAGCGGAGATTGGCATTATCGGCGGCAGCGGGCTCTATTCCATGCCTGGGCTCACCGACGTTCGCGAACTCAAACAACCGACCCCGTTTGGCGAACCTTCCGATCCTTATGTTCTGGGCACGCTTGAAGGGCGCAAGGTTGCATTCCTGGCGCGTCACGGTCGCGGGCACCGCATTCTGCCCACGGAATTGAATTTCCGGGCCAATATCTATGGTTTCAAGCAGCTCGGAGTAGAGCGGATTGTTTCGGTGTCGGCGGTGGGATCGTTGAAGCAAGAGCACAAGCCGCTGGATTTCGTAATTCCCGATCAGTTCTTCGACCGCACGCGTCATCGGGTGGATACGTTTTTCGGCGAAGGGGTTGTGGCCCATATTTCATTTGCCGATCCGGTTTGCCCGGAGCTGGCGCAGTCCGTGGACGCGGCCTGCAGGAAAGCGGGAGTCACCAGCAAACGCGGCGGGACCTACCTGTGCATGGAGGGTCCGCAGTTTTCCACCAAGGCGGAATCGAATGTCTATCGCAGTTGGGGCATGGACGTGATCGGAATGACCAACCTGCAGGAAGCCAAACTGGCGCGCGAAGCTGAGATTTGTTATGTGACGGTGGCGATGGTGACGGATTACGACTGCTGGCATCCGCATCACGATTCGGTTACGGTGGATCAGATCGTCGCGGTATTGGTGAAGAATGCGGAGAACGCCAGCCAGGTGGTACGCCACGCTGTGGCGGCGATGCCATCGCAACGGAACTGCAAGTGTGGCGCGGCGCTGGCACACGCCATCCTCACCGATCGGGATAAGATCCCGGCCGCCACGCGGGAGAAATTGAAACTCATTCTCGGCAAATACCTGGAGACCAAAACCTCATAATGAGTATCCTCGCCGTAGGTTCGATTGCCTTCGACACTATCGCCACGCCTTCAGGACGCGTGGAGGATGTATCTAGGTGGCTCCTGCACATTCTTTTCGCTGGCAGCCAGCTACTTTACCGATGTTCGCATTGTCGCCGTCGTCGGCGATGACTTTACCGCCGAGCATGAAAATGTTCTCAAGAAACGAAAGGTTGACACTAGAGGCATTGAACATGCCAATGGCAAGACATTTCGCTGGGGCGGGCATTATCTGGAGAACCTGAACGAGGCCAAAACAGATTTTACGGAATTGAACGTGTTCGAGCGTTTTCAGCCTCGAATTCCGGCCGAGTATGCGGATTCAGAATTCCTCTTTCTGGGAAATATTCATCCCACCCTCCAGACTGCGGTTCGGCGGAAGATGAATGCGGCTTGCCTCACCGGTGGCGATACCATGAATTATTGGATCAAGGATTACCGTCCGGAGCTGATCGAGACGCTGAAGTTGGTCAATGTGCTGCTGATCAACGATGCCGAGACGAAGATGCTCGCCGGAGAAACCAACCTGCTTCGCGCCGTCAACAAAGTTCTGGCTCTGGGTCCGCAGGCGCTGGTGGTCAAGCACGGTGAATATGGCGCAACGATTTTCTTTCGTGAAGGGGCATTTGGAATCGGCAGCCACCCGTTCCGCGCGCCTGCTTTGCCAATCGAGGAAGTGAAAGATCCGACCGGCGCCGGCGATTCGTTTGCCGGCGGATTCATGGGATACATTGCCTCGCAAGAACAGCTGAATCGCGAGGTACTGAAGCGGGGGCTTTTCTATGGGGGCGTGATGGGATCGTTTGCCGTAGAACGTTTTGGCACCGAACGGCTGCAATCGCTCACCCGCGAAGAAATTGATGCCCGCTTCCAAATCTTTCGCGAACTGACTCACCTGGGATGAACGCCCGGCAGATGAACGGTCGGCCTGCGGGTCACTGGGATCGTGAAACCGCACTGGTGACCCAGTTTGCAGCCTGTGCCTCGTTTATCTCGTTCGTCTTCTATTTCCAGCACGGCGGTCTGCTGCTCTACGGAGATGCGGTGGCGCACATCAACATCGCCCGCCGCGTCTTCGACTCTCGCACTCCGGGCTTGCTGCAACTCGGCACGGTTTGGCTGCCGTTGCCGCATCTGCTGATGATTCCATTTCTGATTTCCGAATCGGCGTGGCAATCGGGAATTGGCGGCGCTATTCCTTCGATGGTTGCTTACGCCATGGGGACGGCGGGGATCTTCCGCTTGTTGCGCGGGATATTGAGTCGTGGTTCCGAGCCCGATCTCGAAGCCAGAATTGCGGCGTGGCTGGGCGCTATCGTTTACGCCGCAAATCCCAACCTGATTTACCTGCAGACCACGGCCATGACCGAACCGTTATACCTCGCTTTATTCGTATGGGCGGTTGTGTATTTCAGCGAGTTCGTGCAGAAAAAGTTTCAGGAACAGGGGTCGCCGGCCTCGCCTTTGGTGAAATGCGGGCTTTGTCTTGCGGGTGCGTGTCTGACGCGTTATGACGGATGGCTGGTCGCGGTTGCAATGAGTGCACTCGCGTTCGCCGTGGTGCTGAAACGGAACGATCAAGCTATGCGTGGCAGCGTGTCGAAATTCATTTTGCTGGCAGCCACGGCTCCGGTGCTTTGGCTGTCCTACAACGCGATTATCTATCGAAACCCGTTGGAATTCGCCAACGGACCATACTCGGCTCGCGCCATCGAGCAGAGGAGCGCGTCCCCGGGATCACCGGCGCATCCGGGGTCCCGCGACATGCCGGTCGCCTTCAGCTACGTGCTGAAATCGGCTGAGCTGAATATGGCTGAGGGAGTCGGGCAGAGAGCGTGGGTGGTTTTACTTTTCCTGGGAGGCTTGATAGTTCTGATTTTTGATCGCCAGCGGTGGCCGATTCTTTTGCTTGCGGTCCCTCTGCCGTTCTACATGCTCTCGGTTGCTTACAGCGGCGTCCCCATTTTTGTCCCAGAATGGTGGCCATTCTCTTTTTACAATGTGCGGTATGGGCTGCAGTTGCTTCCGGCATTCGCTGCCGCGGGAGCGATTGTTACGAATTTCCTGCTGCGCAAGACGCGAGACAAAGCAGCCCAGACGACGATTGTCTCGCTGGGGTTAGTTTTGCTGGCAGCGAGCTATGCGTTTGTCTGGCGAGCGCAGCCGGTTTGCTTCAAAGAAGCCTGGGTAAACTCCCGAAGCCGCACTGCACTTGAAGCTCAATTGGCAGTGGAACTACAGAAGTTGCCTCATGACTCGGCTTTGCTGATGTATTTGGGTGACCATGTGGGGGCGCTTCAGCAGGCTGGGATTCCTTTGCAACGAACGATTAACGAGGGCAATCACCGTCAGTGGAAGCAGCCTTCCGATAGCGAAGGCCTCTGGGAACGGGCACTGGCGGAGCCTGCGCAATTCGTCGATTTTGTGGTGACTCTGGATGGCGATCCGGTCGCAGTCGGCGTGCAAAAGCAGGGCTTATCTTCTATCGCGGTGATACGCACTGCGGGGCAGCCTCCGGCCACCATCTATTGGACGCATCGCGCCGCCCGGTAATCACGCCCGTTAACCGCGTCGCTCAGTAGCACGTTGGGACGGCGTTTGCCGGTGATAAAATCCAGCCAACTCACGCCCTCATGCTCAATTGGCACCATATTTACGAGATCCTCCGGGGAGAGATGGATTCTCTGGTGGCGGTTTCGCTGGCGCGGTTGGTGCTGGCGACGATCCTGGGTGGGTTGATTGGGCTGGAACGACAGCTGAAGCATCGGCCGGCTGGACTGCGCACTAATCTATTTATCTGTCTGGGCGCGGCGATGTTTACGCTGTTATCGGATGAATTGGCGGTCGAGCACATCGGAGACCACACTCGCATTGCGGCGCAGATCATTCCGGGGATCGGGTTCATTGGAGCGGGCTCCATCCTTCATGCTCGGAACAAACTTGTCACCGGACTAACCACGGCGGCAACCCTGTTCGTGGTGGCGTCAGTGGGCATGGCGGTTGGCGGAGGTCTTTATCTCACGTCGATTTTTGAGACAGGGCTCATTTTGCTTTGCCTGTTCCTGCTGGGGCGCGCGGAAGAGCGCTTCGGGTTGAAAGCGGCAGTCCACGGTTACGAAGTGGCGGGGCGGAGCACCGACGAAATTACTCTCGAGATCAACCGCATTCTGGAAAGCGTCCACGGCATGACGGATAACCTACAGGTGGCCGCGACGCCGCAACACGTGCGAGTCCAGTTTGAACTGGAGGCCACCCGCAAGAATCAGAGTCAGGTTCTGCGCCTGCTCAAGCAATCTTCAGTCTTTGAAAGTGCGACGTGGCTTGGTCCGGTAAACACGGAATGAATTCGCACTCCGGCATCGTTCCCTTCGTCAAAGCCAACGCCTGTGGAAACGACTTCCTGATCATTGACGGCATCCACGCCCCGGCTGATTTGGCTGACTTCAGTCAGCGTATTTGCGAACGACATCAGGGTGTGGGCGCTGACGGGGTGGAGTGGCTGTTTCCAGCGCGCGATGCTGACGTGCAGGCTCGGCTGTTTAACGCGGATGGATCCGAAGCAGAAATTTCTGGCAACGGCACACGTTGCGTGGCGGCGTTCATTTGTTCTGAGCAAGCCAGGGAAAAGGTCGTGATCCGTACCGGCGCCGGATTAAAGACTTGCACCTTCATCTCGCGCAGCGAGGCTCAGTACGAGTTCGAGATCGCAATGGGCGAGCCCAAGGTCGACGATGAAATTCCTGTCAAAGTGGCGTCGCGGGAAGTGCGAGGGATCCCGGTCTCGATGGGCAATCCGCATTACGTGGTCTTCGTGGACGAATTTGCTGACGGCTGGCAGCAGGAGGCGGCCGAAATTGGTCGCCATCACCACTTCAAGCAGGGGGTTAACGTTGAACTGGTGAACACTGTGGACAGTGGAAATATCGAAGCCAGATTCTTCGAGCGTGGGGTTGGCGAGACGCAGTCGTCCGGGACGGGATCGTGCGCCGCGGCCGTCGCTGCGATTGTGTCCCATAGAGCTGAATCTCCGCTGCGAGTTCACGCTCCCGGAGGAGTACAGACGGTGCGATGGGAGGGACAAGTATTTCTTCGAGGTCCGGCCCGGCTGATCTGTCGCGGTGAGTTTTTCGTTTAAGATTAAACGTCCGAGATCATTGTTTCAGGTTGATTCGATGCCGCCAGCCGTATCCATCCCGCGCATCAAGCCGCCCGCGCTCCAACCCGGCGACACGATTGGAATCATTGCCCCGGCCAGCAACATCAAGCGTGCGATGCTGGACGCCGGCTGCGATGCGCTGCGGGGTCTCGGATACAAACCGTTCTATCTCGATTCCATCCTCGAAAAGGACCTCTATTTTGCCGGCCCGGCAGAACGAAGGATACGCGAGCTTAGTGAGATGTTTGCCCGGGATGACATTCGCGCCGTTGTTTGTGCCCGCGGCGGCTATGGCGCCAACTATCTTCTCAAGACCCTCGATCTGGAGAAGATCAAGTCGCACCCAAAGATTTTCGTCGGTTACAGCGATGTCACTGCGCTGCTGACCTACATCGCGGATTCAACAGGTCTGATAACTTTCCACGGTCCGATGATCACGAAAGACTTCTCTGCTCCTGACGGGGTTGATTTGGCTTCCTGGAAGGCCGCGGTTACTGGGGTGTCCGAATGGATATTGGACGCTGGGCCGGAATCGGGCGTGCGGTCATTGCGGCCGGGTTCCGCGGAAGGAATTCTTTATGGCGGTTGCCTTTCCATGCTGGTGGCTTCATTGGGCACGCCTTACGAGATCCAGACAACGGGGACAATATTGTTTATCGAAGATACCGGCGAGAAGCCTTATCAGATCGATCGCATGCTGATGCAGTTGAAATTGGCGGGCAAGTTTTCCGCTGTGCGGGGCATTGTTTTCGGTGAGATGCTGGATTGCCGGCAGAACAGCGATCAGGGGTACACGTTAGAGGAAGTCCTAACCCGGGTGGTCGGAGATTTGGGCGTGCCGCTAGCTTACGGATTACGATCTGGCCATGTCTCGCGGCGGAATGTCACGCTTCCCCTGGGCGTGGCGGCGGCGCTCGACGTAAGTAGGAAAGAAGTGAGCCTTAGAATTCTGGAGTGTGCCACGACCCCTGCGGCGGAGCCATCGCGTCCCGGACTGCGCCTCACGAAAGCGAATCATGACCGATAGCAGACACGTTCACCTGATTGGGATTTGCGGTACGGCGATGGCTTCGCTGGCTGGAATGCTGCAGGGGCGAGGCTTTCGCGTGACCGGCTCAGACGCTGCCGCATATCCTCCCATGTCAGACTTTCTGGCATCACTCGGCATTCCTTTGGCCGAGCCATTCGCCGTGCAAAACCTGCAGCCGCAGCCGGACTTGATCGTTGTTGGTAACGCCATCTCGCGGGGCAACGTGGAACTGGAGCATGTGCTCGATCAGCGCATCCCGTTCTGTTCGATGCCGCAGATCCTTCACGACGAGTTTTTGCGTGGCAAAGAAGTACTGGTGGTTGCCGGCACGCACGGCAAGACCACTACTACCTCCATGCTCGCGTGGATCTTTCATACCGCGGGTCTGCAGCCCTCGTTTCTGATTGGCGGGATTGCGGAAAATTTCGGCAGCAGTTTTCAACTGGGACAGGGCAAGCACTTCATCATCGAAGGCGACGAGTACGATACGGCGTTTTTCGACAAAGGCCCAAAGTTTCTTCACTATTTTCCAGACTCCGTCATCCTGACCTCGGTGGAGTTCGATCACGCCGATATCTACAAAGACCTGGACGCCGTGGAAACAGCTTTCAAACGCCTGGTGAATCTCGTGCCCCGCAGGGGCCGCATCATCGCCTTCGACAGCGGAGAGAGTCTGGAGCAATGTCTGGCTCGCGCGTTTTGCCCCGTAGCGCGTTACGGCTCCAGCGCGAATGCGACTTGGAAGATTTCTGACCTGCATCTCGAACCCGGACGTACCCAATGGTCGGTCCACCGCGATGGCAAACCCTGGGCGGAGTTTGAGTACGCCGTGGCGGGGGAGTACAACGTATGGAACGCGACTGCCGCCGCCGCAATGGCGGCCGGGTGCGGCATTTCGAGGGAAGAGATTTCGGCCGCGCTCAAAACGTTCAAGAGCGTGAAACGCCGCCTTGAGGTCCGCGCCAAGGTAAATGGCATTACGGTCATCGACGACTTTGCGCATCACCCGACCGCAATTGCGGGCACGCTGACGGCGCTGCGGGCAAATTATCCGGGAGCGCGTTTGTGGGCGATTCTGGAGCCGCGATCCAATACTCTCAGGCGCAACGTGTTGCAGAATGAACTGGCAAAGAGCCTGTCTTTGGCCGACGAAGTAGTGGTCGCAAACGTTTTCAAGTCGGAAGTAATCCCCGAAGCCGAGCGCCTCGACCTGGCCGCCGTGGCGGCGCAGATCCAGCAGTACGGCCGGAAGGCGCGAATTGTGCCGACCGTGGACGGCATCGTTCAACTGGTTGCGCCCGAGATGCGCTCCGGCGATGTCGTCGCAATCCTCTCTAACGGAGGTTTTGGCGACATTTATTCGAAACTCCCGGAACGCCTGAAGGCTCTCGGCGCAGGTACACAGCAAACTTCGAGCAGCAGCAACAAGTTGATTTTGAGCTGACCGACGTGGACAAGATCACGCCCCAGCAGAGAAACCGCCGTATCAACTGGCCTCGGGTCCAAATCCAATCCACCGGAGTGGACTGCCCATGATTCGCACCTTTGTGATGCTCGGTTTCTGGGCTGCGCTGCTTCCCGTTGCGGCTTTGATTGGTTTCCCGTGGACTTTACTGACCGGCAATGTCAGCCTGCTTTATCGAATGGCAATGTGGGGCGCGTGGACAGGGGTTCGACTTGCAGGAATTAAGGTGCAGACTGTTGGCTTGGACACGCTCGACCCTGGGCGCACCTACATCTTCATGTCCAATCACGCATCGAATGTTGATCCCCCGATTTTGATGCCGCTGATTCCGCGCCGTATGTCGGTCATGGTGAAGAAGGAGTTATTCAAGGTTCCGATCCTGGCGCGGATGATGCGATTCGGGTCGCTCGTGCCGGTCGATCGTGGAAACCGGGAGTCGGGAATCAGTGCGGTACGCGCCGCCGCGGACGTGATTCATCAAGGCATCAACATGACAATTTACGTGGAGGGACACCGTTCGTACGATGGCAAGCTTCTGCCATTCAAGAAAGGCCCGTTTTATCTGGCGGAGGAATGCGGTGTACCTGTTGTCCCGGTAACGATTGCGGGTACTCATCAGGTCATGCCCAAGAAACGATTCGCGATCAAGCCTGGAGTGGTTACGGTAATCTTTCACGATCCAATCGAGCCCAAGGATTTCGGCGACCGCGATCACCTGATGAGTAAAGTTCGCCGGGTAATCGAGAGCGGGTTGCCAGCCGAGTATCAAGAGTCAACCCCGTTAACCACAAAGGACACGAAGGTTCACGAAGGAAGCGCGTCGGCTTGAACTGTTTCCTTTGTGAACCTTCGTGTCCTTTGTGGTTTACGCCTTTGAAGGTTTCGCCCGCACAGCCTTCGCAATTTCAGGCAAGCGACTAAGCAAGGCCGAGACTTTCAGCCACAATTTGTGGTCGATGGCGGGAGCGCCACTGACGATTGCTCCCGCTGGGATGTCGCCAGCCACGCCGCTTTGCGGGGTGACGATGGCGCCGTCGCCAATCTTGCAATGTCCAACGACGCCCACCTGTCCAGTGAGAATCACGTGGTTGCCGACTTCTGTAGAACCGGCGAGGCCGACTTGTGAGGCCAGCAGCGAGTGCTCGCCGATGCGTGAGCCATGGCCGACCTGCACCAGATTGTCTATCTTCGTGCCGCGGGAAATAAGGGTTTCGCCGACGCTGGCGCGATCGATGCAGGTGTTGGCCTGGATCTCTACGTCGTCCTCGATGACGACCGGCATTGGCTGCGGGATCTTATGCCAGTGGCCAAGATCATCTTTTGCAAATCCGAAGCCGTCCGCGCCAATGACGACTCCATTCTGCAGGAGAACGTTATTTCCCAACCGGCAATGCTCGCGGACCACGGCATGAGCGTGTGCCATAAAGTTGTCACCGATTTTCACGCCGCGATAAACAATTACGTGGGACAGGAGCACAGCGTTCTTCCCAATCGTGACGTCTTCATCGATCACGACGTAGGGTCCGATATGCGCGCCTTGGCCGACGCTAGAGGACGGATGAATCACTGCTGTCGGATGAATTCCGGGTAGATATTTGGCGGGGGGATGGAACAAGGCAATGGCGCGGGCGAAAGCCAGATATGGATTCTTGCTGCGGACCAGGGCTATCGCGAGAGCGGGGAAGTCTTCGGCCACGATGATCGCCGATGCTTTCGTCTTCCTGGCTGCGGCCGCGTACTTCGGGTTGGCCACGAATGTCAGTTGACCCGGGCCGGCTTCTTCAATTCCAGCAACGCCCGTGATCTCGGTATCAGGCGATCCATTTTCCAGGTGTGCGCCCAGCGCAGAAGCGATCTGTGCAAGTTTCATAAAGTGTCCGCAAGAAGCGTGACGGTGATTGTAAATCGTTCCCCTTATTCATTGAGCGGGTTGGCTGCTCGGCCGCTTCCGGCGCGATCCCGGATAGAGGTTTACGATCGAATACGTGAACCCGGCAAACGCATGCCGATGGGGCCCGTTGTCCGTGAGCCCAGCTTCAAAACCGCCGTCAATCACGAGGCGAGGGACAATTGTGTAGGTGAGTGCCCACAGCGAAGAGACGAAACTGGGTGTGGTCTGGTTGAGTTGGGTGCTTCCATAAAACTCACCGGTAAACTGCAGAGGGCCGTGAATGGGGCGTGAGAACGCCAGATTCAGCTGATCATTCTGATCAAATCCAGACGCATTCGCGCGACCGATCAGGAAGCGGGTCGCATTGAAATCAAAATGGATGTGCGCGATGTCCTTGCTGGCAAGGAAAGTAAAGGAGTGATCCACCTGACCCGATCCCAGTCCGTTTTCCGTGCTGGCCGAGGGGATCTTGACTGCATAGCTGAAGGCTAGCGAGGGAACGCGTTTAGTCTGCTTGTAGAAACGAATCTGCGGACCGAGCCAATTGTCGCCGAAGCTCTGATGCGTCCCGGTCGCGTCTATTTGCGAAAGATAGGAAGTCGTGGTCCAGCGCAGCTCAATGTCGCACAGGAGGCCAAATTTCAGAAGGCCGCCCAGGGAATTCTGATTCACATTTTCTTCTTGAGGCCAGACGCCATCCCAGCCGTACTCCAACTCCAAAACGCCATATTGGGTGATGTCGGCGGGATTGGCGACGGTTGGCCGGTTTGGATTCGCCGCCATGGGAGTTGTGTAGCAACCGGTCTGTTTCCCCATCCACTGGGCCAGGGCTGAAGGACTCATCGCGAGACAAACCGCCAAGGCGACAACTAGATGCGGCCGGCGGCCTGCGCGGGGGCGGGCTGGATCAATCGTCCGATGCAGAGTGGGCATCTGGCTCGATTTTAGCGGAGTTTGTTGAAAAAACGGGAACCGTTGGACATCTTCCTACGTGCCTTGCGGTCTGCCAATGCTGACTAGGATCGGTTTCAAAACGGGTACAGCACGGGCGGGGACGCCCGCGCCTGCACTTACTGTTCGAATAAAGGTACCTGTCCCGGATCCACTGCTATGCCGCGGCGCTGGCGTCGGGTTGCCCCGATCACGGCCAGCACGGTAAGCGACTCCAGCGCACTGCGGGGAACAAATATCCGCTGAGTGTTCGAGCGCAGGTCAGGGGGGTTGATCAGGAAACCCTCTGCGGTGGTCAACGAGAGGTCGTTCGGCATCATGCCTTCGAGGAGTTCGTTGTCTTTGAATCTGAGCCGCACCCATAATCCCTCGGTACGCGGGCGTGTGGTAAAAGTCTTACGGCTGGGTGAATCTTCGTCGCCAAACTCGCGGACAAAATAGACTACCTTGATATCCTTCAGGTCGATGGCGACGACATTCCCCGACGTGTTGAGCAATTCCAGTTTGCCTTCGCGCACGAAATTGGCAGGCGCGACGTAACCGTTGATGGAATCGCGGTCCATTTTTCGGACCACCACCTTTTTATGCGTGGAAGGCATAGGGAACGGGAAAACTGGCTCAGGCGGCGGTTTTTCGCCAGTGAGCTTAATCAGATTCTCACACTTTTGCCTCGAACATGATGAGTCACCGCATTCGCAGTAGCCAAATTGTTAACATTGTGTTATTTTCTTTAGTTTGCTGCCATCCAGCTTAACTCGTCTAAGTCTAGTCTACAGAGCAGCTTACGTAGAAGCTGACCGGGCCTCTGGCAGTCTGCAATCGGGCCCTGTGGAAATCTTGCACCGAACCGATCACGGAGAGTTTGCAGCTTGGTAACTCGGAATTCTGAATAGCGCATGGCTGACTACATTTACACCCTGGAGATCCGGCTGACCCCAGACCAGCAGCGCGGGGTCACGCTGGTACAGGATATTGCTCGCGACGCCGGGATGAACATTTACCTGACCGGCGGGGCCGTACGCGACATCATCAGCGGGTTTGCGATTCGAGATCTGGACTTCACAGTGCAGGGGAATCCTCTAAAGCTGCAGAAGCCACTGGAGCACGCCGGTGCGGTAATCGCGTCAGCCGACGACGATCTGAAGACCCTGCACCTGGTGCTGCCGGGAAATGTGCGGGCAGAGATCAGCACGGCTCGTACCGAGCGCTACGAGAAGACCGGCAAGCCTCCGGTGGTTGCGCCGGGCACGATCATTGAAGATCTGCGGCGGCGCGATTTCACGGTCAATGCCATGGCGTTGTCGTTGAATCCGGGCTCTCGTGGTTTGCTTATGGATCCGTTCAACGGAACGGCGGATATTGAGGCTAAGCTGATCCGCATCCTGCACAATTATTCGTTTGTGGAAGATCCCTCGCGACTGATTCGCGCGGCCCGTTTTGCGGCGCGTTTTCATTGGCCCATCGAAGAACGCACCCAGGCCCGGATCCAGTCGGCAAAAGAAAACAACTACATCGAGTACATTACCGATCGGGCCATCGGGCAGGAAATCGAACAGTTAGCCTACGAGGACGACCCGCTGCATATCGTCCGCGTGCTCGAGAAAGAAGAATGGCTGAAGGTGTTGAATCCGCGCTGGACGACGGCGAAAGTTGATACCGCCGGCCTGGGGCAACTGGTGAAGACGCGGCAGCAGATGAATCAGTTGGGATACACGACGGATCCTTCTCCGGCGGTGTTGTATTTCCTGACCGCGCGCCTGGGCGACAAAGATATTGCGGACATGCGCAAGTTGATTCCGCGCAAGGATCTGGTGGCGGCGTGGAAGGATCTGGAAGACAACGCCAAGGACCTATCCAAGCGCCTGACCGGCAAGGAAGCCGCGACGCCTTCCCGGACTTGGAAGTTGCTGTCGGAAACCCGCCCGGAGATGGTTCTTTTCCTTGAAGTCACGGCAAAGCAGCAGGCGGTGGCACAGAAGATCAAGAATTTTCTTGGTAAGTGGCGGCAGGTTCAGCAGAAGCTTCCGTTGCTGGAGATGACGGAACTGCGTATCACCCCGCAGATGCCGGAGTATCCCAAGATTGCTCACGATGTGTTCATGCTGTTGCTAGACGGAAAGATGCACTCGCGGACGGAGATTCTGAAATTTCTAAAGCCTCTGTCGCCGCCGCCACCGCCGCCGCCACCGCCGCCGCCCAAGCGAGGACGGGCAGCCAAGGCAGTCGCCGCTGCGGCCCAACCTGCTGCTCCGGCGGCAGTTCCCGGAAAGAAGAAGGGGAAGGGTGCGATTCCCGCCCCCCCCCGCCACCACCGGCGCCCGTGGCCAAAGTCGCACCACTCAGACCCGCCAAGCACAAAGTGGAAAAGCATGCTCCGAAGAAAACGGTAAAGCCTTTGAAAAAGGCAGCAGGCGGGACAAGGAAACAAAAAGGCAAGAAAAAGGGGCGCTAAGCAACTCTCTTCCAGAGCAAGTTTTTCCTTAGTGCACAAAGTAGCGTTTGAGTCACCATCTTCTGTTCATCCGAAAGCCCTACTGGAATGACGCGCGGCAGTTCGGCTTCCGTGGGGGCGTGCAATGAGAAAACTGGGGAAGGTACTGCTGTTTCTGGTGGCTGCGGTCGCGGTTTTGTTGATCGCAGGCATTAGCCTGACCATTGGCTGGCGGCCGTTTATTGGTCCGAAGGCGCGCCCGCTGACCTCGCGAAAGTTCGAAGCCACGCCGCAGCGGTTGGAGCGTGGCCGATATCTGGCGGTCGGATTGGCGGGGTGCGCGGAATGTCATTCGCAGCACGACTGGAATACGCACGGGGCCCCGCTGATTCCCGGCACCGAAGGCGGCGGACAATGGATAAACATGTCCGATCTGCCGGGGCACATCGTGGCTCCGAACCTGACTCCAGACCCGCAAACCGGCGGGGGCACCTGGACTGACGATCAATTGGCCCGGGCAATCCGCGAAGGAATCGGGCACGACGGACGCGCCCTCTTTCCCATGATGCCTTACCAGTCCTTCCGCAAGATGTCGGACGAAGATCTGGCCGCGATTATTGTCTATCTACGGTCATTGCCTCCGGTGCACAGCCAGTTGCAGAAGACCGCGATCATCTTTCCGGTGAAGTACCTCATTCGCAGCGTGCCCGAGCCGTTGACCATGCCTGTCGCCAGCCCGGACCCAGCAGATCGCGTGAAATATGGCGAATACCTGGTGACGCTTGGAGGCTGTGTGGACTGTCACACGCCGCAAGATCGCGGCCAACCCGTCGCTGGGTACGACTACGGAGGCGGATGGCTGATGAGAGGGCCATGGGGAGAAGTCGCGACCGCCAACATCACACCTGATCCCTCGGGCATCAGCTACTACGACGAAGGGCTGTTCCTGCAAGTGCTTCGCACCGGCTATGTGAAGGCGAGAAAGCTGAACTCGATTATGCCGTTCGGAGCATATAAGAACCTGACGGATGACGATCTAAAGGCTATCTTTGCGTACCTGCGCACGCTCAAGCCAGTGAAACACCGGGTCGACAATAGCCTGCCACCAACCTACTGCAAACTTTGCCGATTGAAACATGGTGGTGGAGAACTAAACTGAAGGCCAGCAATCCGCCGCCGGTGATAACTTAGCCGGACTGCTCTCGTCTATCCGGGGCGACGCTGGATTCCGGCAACTGAGGTCAGCTCTCCATGCAAAAAGGGCCAACCAGCAGCTTTCCCGCGACCCGGCATTCGATCATTGCGGCGGTGCAGAGCGGAGACTCTGCTGAAAAATCGCGAGGGCTCGACGCCATCACGACAGCGTATTGGAAACCTGTCTACAAATACCTACGACTGCGTTGGAACCTCGATTCCCCAGACGCTCAGGACCTGACCCAGGAATTCTTCGCACGTCTCATCGAAAAAGATTTTCTTGGTGCGTACGATGCCAGCAAAGGGCGCTTGCGGACATTTCTTCGCAGTTGCGCCGACCGGCTGTTCTTGAAACAGGCCCGGGACGCGCAACGCGCCAAGCGGGGCGGGGACGACTCGATCGTGCATCTCGATTTCGACGAAGCCGAGCGGGAACTCACACACACGGCTTTCAACAGCTCAGGGTCGATGGACGAGTACTTTGAGAGGGAATGGGTTCGAAGCCTCTTCACGGTGGCGCTGGAACGCCTGCGCGACCGGTGTGCCCGCTCGGGCAAGATGGTGTACTTCCATCTGTTCGAGCGCTACGACCTGGCGGACGACCAAGGATCGCGGCTCTCCTATACACAGATGGCAACGGAATTTGATCTCTCGGTCACCGACGTGACCAACTATCTGGCTTGGGCTCGGCGGCAGTTCCGGCAATGTGTCCTGGATCAGCTTCGAGATATGACGGCGACCGAGGAAGAGTTCCAAAGTGAAGTGCGGGGCTTACTGGGTGGGATGAACAAATGAAGTGGCTTTCCGACCACGCAGTGGATCGACTCCGAGCGGCGATTGAGGTTCCGGATCTGGGCGCTACCCGGTACCGTCCCCTGCGGTTGCTCGGGCGCGGTGGGATGGGTGTGGTGTGGCTTGCCGAACACACGATCCTGAACCGCAAGGTGGCTCTAAAGATTCTCGATATTGCCGATGAGAATGGCACGCTCGCTGCGCGCCTGCTGCGAGAGGCTGAGATCCTGGCCAGCCTGGAACATCCCGGAATAGTCCCGGTACACGATGCCGGAACTCTCGCCGACGGGAGTGTCTTTTATTGCATGAAGTATGTGCAAGGGCAAACGCTTGATCGGTATGTCAATCAGCTGAAAACAATTCCTGAACGACTCCGATTGGTGCAGCGGTTGGCCGAGCCGTTGGCATTTGCGCACTCGAAAGGTGTGCTGCACCGCGACCTGAAGCCGACCAACATCATGATCGGTCCCTTTGGAGAGATTTTGGTGATGGATTGGGGCCTGGCGAAACGAGGCGGTGCCAGCAATCAAGACAGTGATGCAAGACCGAGCGGCGCTGTAACTGGGCGGCTGTCAGGTTCTGGGGGTTCGACCGGCGTGGTGGGCACGCCCGGCTACATGTCTCCCGAACAAGCGCGGGGTGAAACTGTGGATCAACGATCTGACGTGTTTTCCCTGGGAGCTGTAATGGTTTTCGTGCTGACCACGGGCTCGCCAGACGATGAAGATGGTATTGCTTCGCTGCCCCGTCCCCTGAAGGCAATCTGCCAGAAAGCGATGGCGGCAGAGCCCACGACGAGATATCAGTCGGTGGGCGAGTTGGCATCGGACATTTCCAGATACCTTGAACAATCTCCCGTAAGTGCCTGTCAGGAAACCATCTTCGACCGGATCGAGAGGCTCATGCGGCGTCATGGAACAGCCATAGTCCTAGTCCTGGCTTACCTGCTGATGAGGGTTCTTTTCATTATTTTCGCCAAGCGTTAAAGGAATCTCGCAAGACGGGTAATAGATCATTGAGGGAATAACTCTCTGGAGAAAAACAATGAACAAGGTCTTGTTGGGGCTGATTTTAGGCGGCATCCTGGGGATTTTTGATGGTCTTACGGCATGGTTCACCCCGGCTGTCAGGGCAGGTCTGGTTGGAATTGTGATTGGCTCGACCATTAAGGGCATCCTTGCCGGAGTGCTGATCGGAGTCTTCGCGCGCAAGGTGAACTCGCTTGCCCTGGGAGTTGTGTTTGGGCTCGGGGTTGGTCTTGCGCTGGCCTACGGGATCGCCGCCATGCAGCATGGCTACTACTTCCAAATCATGCTTCCGGGAGGCATGGTCGGATTGATCGTCGGATACGCCACACAGCGGTATGGAAGCGGGGTCAGGACTCAACACGCTGGATAACAACGGATTGCGGCGTTCTGCAGAGACGTAGCCAGCTACGTCTCTACAGATTGGCCCAGCGAGCTGTGGATAACTAGTTCTCTGCCCGCATCAATCTCCAATTAGAATGAGGCTGACGTAGAATCAACTACGAGCCCATGTCCCAATTCGTCCACCTTCATCTTCACACTGACTATTCGATGCTCGACGGCGCCTGCGATGTGGATAAGCTCTGCCAGCGCGCCAAAGAACTGGGATGCCCGCCGTTGCCATGACCGATCACGGCAACGTTTTTGGCGCCGTGCATTTTGTGAATGCAGCTAAGCAGGTCGGCATCAAGCCCATCATTGGATGCGAGCTTTATATCTGCAAGAAGGACGATCACAACATCGAACGCACTCCGCCCGACGGCGATACCTATAACCATCTCCTGGTGCTGGCGGAAAACGAAGAAGGCTATCGCAATCTGGTGAAGATCACGTCTGAAGCCTCGCTGCATGGTTTCTACTACAAGCCGCGCGTGAGCAAGAAGTTTCTGGCGGAACACTCCAAAGGATTGATCGGACTGTCGGGCTGTCTCAAGGGAGAGGTCGCCGAAAGGTTGATGGAAGAGAAGTACGACGCCGCGCGGGATGCCGCTGTGTTTTATCGCGACATCTTCGGCAAAGACAATTTCTTTCTGGAGATTCAGGATCAAGGTTTGGAGCTGGAACATCGCATTCATCCGTACCTTTTTCAACTGGAGAAAGAGCTCGGGTTGCCGATGGTGGCCACCAATGACAGCCACTATCTCTGCGAAGACGATGCTCATGCCCAGGATGTGATGCTGTGCATTCAGACCGGCAAGTCTATCCAGGACACCAACCGGATGAAGTTTCAGGGCACGGACTTCTACGTCAAGAATTACGACGAGATGTTCCGGGTGTTCAAGGATGCGCCCGATGTGCTCTCGCGCACGCTGGCGATTGCGGAGCGCTGCAGCACGCGATTGGAGAAAGTCAGCAACCCGTTCCCTCATTTTGACGTACCCGCCGGCTACACTTTGGATAGTTACTTTGAGCACGTCACTCGAGAAGGTTTCGCTCGCCGTCTCGACGTGCTGCGAAGCTTGCAGTCCCAGGGACGGGTAAAGCACAGCATCGCGGAATATGAGCAGCGGCTGGCGCGGGAACTTGCCATTATCCAGCAGATGCAGTTCTCCGGCTATTTCCTGATTGTCTGGGACTTCATCCGTTACGCCAAGGAGAACAATATTCCGGTGGGGCCGGGTCGGGGATCGGCGGCGGGATCGCTGGTGTCCTACTCAATGAACATCACCGATCTTGATCCTCTGCAGCACGAATTGTTCTTCGAGCGCTTCTTGAATCCCGAGCGCATTTCGATGCCCGACATCGATATCGATTTCTGCATGAACCGCCGCAGCGAGGTCATTGATTATGTTACCCGGAAGTATGGGCGGGAGAATGTGGCCCAGATCATCACGTTCGGAACCATGGCAGCAAAGGCTGCGATCAAGGACGTCGGGCGCGCCATGGATATCCCGTATGCGGATGTGGACCGGATCGCCAAAATGGTTCCCACCACGCTCAACATCAAGCTGGAACAGGCGATCAAAGATTCTCCCGCGCTGCAACAGGCTTACGAAAGTGAACCGCAGGTACGCCAGTTGCTCGATACCGCCCGCAAACTGGAAGGCCTGGTGCGGAACGCGGGCGTGCATGCCGCGGGCGTGGTGATTTCACCGCGACCGCTCACTGAGCTTGTTCCGCTGTTCAAGACCAAGAACGACGAAATCGTTACCGCTTTCGACATGGTCGCCATCGAGAAAATGGGTTTGTTAAAAATGGACTTTCTCGGGCTGACCACGCTCACAATTCTTGACGACACATTAAAGCTGATCGAGCAGACGCGCGATCAGAAGATTACCCTCGACGAAATACCGCTGGAAGACAAAGAAACTTACGAAAGCGTTTTTTACAAAGGATTGACTTCCGGCGTGTTCCAGTTTGAATCCCACGGCATGCGCGACGTTCTTCGGCGCTACCAGCCGAATTCGATCGAGGACTTGACTGCCTTGAACGCGCTTTACCGTCCGGGTCCGATCCAGGGTGGCATGATCGATCATTTCATCGACCGCAAGCACGGACGCAAGAGCATCGAGTATGAACTTCCGGAATTGAAAGAAATGCTGGAGGAAACCTGGGGCGTGATCGTCTACCAGGAGCAGGTGATGCAAATTGCTAACCGCCTGGCAGGCTATTCGCTGGGTGAGGCGGACCTGCTGCGGCGCGCCATGGGCAAGAAGAAGCCCGAGGAGATGGCCAAGCAGCGCGAACGCTTCGTCGAGGGTGCGGTGCAGCGTGGTTATCCGTCCAAGAAAATTGAGAAGATCTTCGACCTGCTGGCCAAGTTCGCCGAATACGGGTTTCCCAAGGCGCACTCAGCGGCCTACGCGCTGCTGGCCTATCACACTGCGTATCTCAAGACTCACTACTCCGTAGAATTCATGGCCGCTCTGCTGACCTCCGTCACCGGCAACACCGATGACGTGGTGAAGTACATCAACGAATGCCGGGAAATGGGGATTGCAGTCGAGCCACCGGACATCAACGTGAGCGACGCGAATTTTACGCCGCACGGCGCTGCCATCCGCTTTGGACTGGCGGCGGTGAAGAACGTTGGCCACAACGCCATCCTTTCGATCGTGGCTGGCCGCAAGGAACTGGGGCGCTATCGTTCAATCTACGAATTCTGCGAGAAGGTGGATCTCCGGCTGCTGAATAAGCGTGTTTTGGAGTCTCTGATCAAGAGCGGCGCCATGGATTCGCTGGGCCGTCGTGCACAACTGATGGCCGTTCTCGACAAGGCCATGGATCGAGCGCTGAAGACGCAACGTGACACGGAATCCGGCCAGCACGGCTTGTTCGGTGTATTCGCGCAGGATGAAGCTCCCGTCAACAACGACAAATTACCCGATACGCCGGACTGGGATGAACACACCCGGCTGGCGGCGGAGAAAGAAATCCTCGGCTTCTTCATCACTGGACATCCCCTGGAGAAATACAAGGACAAGCTGGAAGACCTGCGAGCTCTAAGTACCACCGACATTGCGGCGATAAAGGCATCGACGGGGAAGGACGAAAACATCTGTACCGCCGGAATCATCACCAACCTCCGCGTGTTGAAATCGAAGAAAGGTGATTTCTACGCCCAGGGTGCGCTCGAAGATATGTCGGGCTCGGTCGAGATGATCGTGTTTCCGGACGCCTACCGGAAGCTGCAGGACAAGGTGAAGCTCGAGGTTCCGGTGCTGGTGCGGGGAGGCCTGCGAATCGAGGAAGGCGTCAACCCAAAACTGATGGCGAACGACATACTTCCGCTGGAGGATGCCAAGGTTCCATTGCCGCGTTCCCTGCGCATTCGCATTCCGGTGGAGGCGGCAAGAGAGACTCTGGTGGATGAACTTCATGCGCTTTTTGCACAGCGAAAAGGCGACGCAAAGGTATTATTTGACGTGGAGCGCGAGGGCGATTTCATGGTAGTGATGGAGGCGGAGGGCTATAATGTGCAACCAGACCGCAACTTTGTCGCCCGGGTCGAGGAGTTGTGCGGCCGTGGCGCGGTAAGGGTCATTGACTGAGACGCACCTGTAGAAACAGAGCTAGCTATGTTTCTACAAACTACAAACGGACTGAGACGTGCGGCGGATGAGAGCTTCCATTCACGGGAGGGCTGTTTTGCAATCGGCGACGGCTCCGGCGGCTACAAATGCGATGCTGGTGGTGACCGGTACGGAGTTTCTCCTTTCGATGGTGGAGGCCCGGTGGGCCGCCCGGAACGGTGATAGCAGGAAGATGGAGTCTCAACTTAGAGCGCAGCAGGAGCTGGGAAGAATCGAGCAGCAACTGGAGCGGCTGAAGTCGTTGCCGGGTCAGGACGAGGATGTCCGCGGCCAGATCCAGCAGCTTCACGATCGCATTCGCGATCTGCATGCCCAAGTGTCGGCGCATTTCAGCGCCTGGCAAAAAGCCGAGTTAGCTCGCAATCCTCAGCGGCCGCTCATGCTGGAGTACGTGGAGCGGATTTTCACCAATTGGAGCGAGATTCATGGCGATCGCGGCTTCGCCGATGATCACGCCATGGTTTGTGGCATGGCCCGTTTCCACGGCCACGAAGTTGTAGTGATTGGCCACCAGAAGGCGCGGGATACGAAGCAGAACGTTTACCGCAACTGGGGAATGACCAATCCTGAGGGATACCGCAAGGCCCTGCGTGTAATGAAGATCGCGGAGAAGTTCAAGCGGCCAGTCTTTACTTTTGTGGACACGGTCGGGGCGTATCCAGGTTTAAGCGCGGAAGAACGTGGCCAAGCTGAGGCCATCGCTCGAAATTTACGCGAAATGGCGCGCTTGCAGGTGCCCGTTATTACAACCATCACTGGCGAAGGTGGAAGCGGCGGCGCCCTGGCGATTGCGGTTGCCGATCGCGTGCTGATGATGGAGAACGCCATCTATTCTGTTATTTCTCCCGAGTCCTGCGCTGCCATCATGTGGCGCGATGCTACCAAGAAGGAACTGGCTGCGCAGGCGCTGCGCATCACCGCCACGGACCTGGCCGAATTCGGCTGCATCGACGGCATCGTTCCTGAACCCGAGGGAGGCGCCCACACCGATCACGACGCGGCAGCGGCCTTGTTGGATGCCGCGCTGCAGAAGCATTTCAACGAGCTGACAAAAATGCCCACCCAGGAATTGATCGCGTCACGATATAATAAATTCCGCAATATGGCGAAATTCCTGCGGGTGGAGTAGTCGAAAGAAGGCAGTCTGGTTTCAAAGCCGATACCTTGGTGCCTGAATTCCGCCGCCCGCGCCTGTTCGCCACCGCTCAAGTGCCGTATAATCAAGAGTTCGCCTTATTACTCCAAAAGCGTGCCGAGCGGGCCCAAACTCGCTCCAGTCAAAGGAAGGATTAAGGAATGGCCACCACGGATGTAGCGCTCCACGAAGCCTCCGGGCAAAGGGAGCCGAAGCGCGTTGTGAACAACATGAGCATTCAGGTTGCGACGGTGAACGGGTCGGGTTCGCAGAGCTCCAACACGGTGCTTCTGCGCAGTATCTTCCAGATGGGTGTCCCGGTTTCCGGCAAGAACCTGTTTCCCTCGAATATCGCAGGTCTACCGACCTGGTACACCATTCGCGCCAACAAGGATGGGTACATTGCGCGCAAGAAGGAAATCGACTTCGTCATCGCTATGAACGCGGAGACGGCACAGGAAGACGTAATGTCGCTGGCGCCGGGCGCGGCCGTGCTCTACGACGAACCCCTGAACCTGAACAAGCTTCGCAGTGATCTGGTTTTCTATCCGGTCCCCTACGACAAACTGGTCGCTCCCGTCTGTCCGGAAGCGAAGCTGCGCAAGTTGGTGAAGAACATGATTTACGTCGGCGTGGCGGCCCAATTGCTTGGGGTCGACATGACCGAGGTGGAGAAGGCCCTGCGCAAGCAGTTCGCCAAGAAGGTAAAGGCGGCAAATCTGAATCTCGCCGCGGTCAAGGCCGGGTACGACTACGCGGTCGCCAATCTTACCAAGCAGGACCCCTACTTCATCCAGCGCATGGACAAAAACCAGGGGATGATCATTATCGATGGCAACTCGGCGGCCGCAATCGGCTGCATGTTTGCCGGAGTCACGGTGGTTACCTGGTACCCGATTACGCCGTCGTCATCGCTGGTCGAAACCCTGATTGACTACATGAAAGAGTACCGGATCGGCCCTGACGGCAAGGCGACATTCGCCATCGTGCAAGCCGAGGACGAATTGGCTGCGATCGGCATGGTTTTGGGTGCAGGCTGGGCGGGTGCGCGTTCGATGACCGCGACCGCCGGCCCCGGCATCTCGTTGATGGCCGAGTTTGCCGGACTCTCCTACTACGCCGAAGTGCCCGGGGTTGTTTGGGACATCCAGCGGGTTGGCCCATCCACTGGCTTACCCACGCGGACTTCGCAGGGCGACATTCTCTCCACCGCATTCCTGTCTCACGGCGATACCAAGAACATCCTGCTGCTTCCGTGCTCCGTGGCCGAGTGTTTCAGCATGGCGCAGGACGCCTTTAATCTCGCCGAACAGTTCCAGACACTTGTATTCGTGATGTCGGACCTGGATCTCGGGATGAATAACTGGATGTCCGACCCGTTCGAATATCCCAAGGAACCGATCAACCGCGGCAAGGTCCTCAGCAAGGAAGATCTAGACCGGTTGGGAGGCTTCTCCCGCTACAAGGACGTGGATGGCGATGGCATTGGCTATCGCACACTGCCGGGTACCGAGCATCCCGCAGCCGCCTACTTTACCCGTGGCACCGGACACAACGAGAAGTCTGGCTACAGCGAGCGTCCCGACGACTTTGAAAAGAACATGGAACGCATCAATAAGAAGTTCGAGACGGCGCGATCGTTCGTTCCGCGTCCCGAATTGATTACCGGCAAGACCAAATCGAAGATCGGCATTATTGCTTATGGCACTTCGCACTGGGCCATCATCGAAGCACGCGATCAGTTGCGCGCCGAATACAACATCGAAACTGACTATCTCCGTCTGAAAGCCTTTCCGTTCTCACGGGAGATGCACGAGTTCATCGAACAGCACGACCGGGTGTACGTGGTCGAACAGAACCGCGATGCCCAGATGCTCTGCATGATCAAGTTGGACGTAAAGCCGGAACTGGTGACGCGGCTGCGCAGCATCGCGCACATTCACGGGCTGCCGCTGGACGCGCGCTCGGTAACCGACGAACTTATGAGCATGGAGGGCAAATAATATGGCGACGACCACCAGCACTCCCACACCCGCACCCAAGATCAATCGCATCGGCCTGTCGGTACTCGATTACCGCGGCGGGAAGACCACTCTGTGCGCAGGGTGCGGCCATAACGCAATTTCCGAGCGCATCATCGACGCCATGTATGAAATGGGCGTGCCGCCCGAACGAGTGATCAAGCCCAGCGGCATCGGATGCTCTTCGAAGAGTCCCGCATACTTCATGAGCCGGTCGCACAGCTTCAACGCCGTGCACGGCCGCATGCCTTCGGTCGCAACCGGCGCCATGTTGGCCAATCACAAGCTGATTGCGCTCGGCGTGAGTGGTGATGGAGACACCGCTTCCATCGGGATCGGGCAGTTCGTCCACCTGATGCGGCGCAACCTGCCGATTATTTACATCATCGAGGACAACGGCGTGTACGGCCTGACCAAGGGCCAGTTCTCGGCCACGGCCGACCTCGGCTCCAAGCTGAAGAGCGGCGTGCTGAACGATCTTCCTCCGATCGACACCTGCGCCATGGCCATCACGCTGGGCGCAACCCTGGTTGGCCGGTCGTTTTCTGGCGACAAACGCCAACTGCACAGCCTTTTGAAAGCTGCGATCGCCCACAAAGGCACCGTCATGCTCGATGTGGTTTCGCCCTGCGTGACCTTCAACGATCACGAAGGTTCGACGAAATCGTACAAATACATGAAAGACCACGAAGAGCCGCTGCAGGACATCAGCTTTGTTCCGGCGTTTGAGGAAATTAATGTGGAGTACGATCCCGGAACCACCGTTGAAGTCACCATGCACGATGGTTCGCGCCTGCGCCTGAGCAAACTCGAAGAAGATTACGATGCCACCAACCGAATCAAAGCCATCAGCCGTCTGCACGAAGCCCACGAGAAGGGCGAAGTGTTGACTGGCCTGTTCTATGTGAACCCCGGGGCCCCGAGCTTTCTCGATATGCTGAATGTGACCGAGGCACCCCTGGCTACGTTGCCAGAGTCGGTAACGCGGCCGGGAAGGGAAGTGCTCGAACAGGTGATGGAAGAACTGCGGTAAGCCC
Organism: uncultured Acidobacteriota bacterium; assembly: GCA_963788605.1. Classification (GTDB taxonomy): domain Bacteria; phylum Acidobacteriota; class Terriglobia; order Terriglobales; family Acidobacteriaceae; genus JABDBE01. The sequence continues at coordinate 195,155 of CAWBHD010000004.1, forward strand.
AGCAAAGACCTGAGACCTGTAGGAGAGAACCCGGCCCGATGGGTGGGACTACGGCTGGGGAGTGGTTTCGGCTCCGAACGAGTATTCGTTCAGTGGGCCGAAGCGCCTCTTCTCGGCGTACAAGCGCCAGCGCCGCCACACGATGCGCAGGCTCGCCATCACGGGAATGGAAAGATATACTCCGAGCACCCCCGCGATTTCGCCACCCGCCAGCACGCCGAAGATTGCCGCCAGGGGATGCAGTTCCATGCTCTGTCCCATGATGCGCGGCGAAATCACATAGTCCTGAAGCAGACGCCATGCAATCAGGAAAATGAGCAGCCCCAGCCAATGGGGATAGCTCAGTAGCAGCGCCACCGCCATAATCGCAACACCGGCGACCAGGGGACCGACCACAGGAATAAATTCCATCATGCCGCCTGCTGTGCCCAGGACCAGCGCGTAGGGCACTCGGGTCACCTCCATAAACGAGAGGTAAGCCACCAGGGATAGGGCGGCGAGCTCAAGCTGGGCGCGGATGAACTGTGCCAGCATCTGGTTCAAGTCATCGGTGACATCTTTCAAGAACTCGCGCTGTGGCCGGCTCTGCACGAAAGACACCCCGACTTCGCTGAAGCCGCGTCCATCTTTCAGGAAAAATATTGCCAGGATTGGCACCACGACCAGCAGCCAAACCTGTTGCGCGGCCTCGGCCAATCGCAAACCGCCTCTCCGCGCAAAGCCGCCAAGTTCTCCCTTGTGGTTGATCAGAAAGGCCTTCAAGTGTTGAATTGTGAAGTCACTCCAACCGTGTTCATGGCCAATCTGTTCCGCAATCTGACCGGAACTGACATTGGTCAGGACGTCGGGCAGGGATTCGCTCAAATGCTGTGTTTCGCGCGCGATTTGCGGACCCACGAAGAAGAAGAACGTGGTCAGGATGATCAGGAGCAGCATATAGATCACGGCAATTGCGCGCCCCCGGCTGCGAGTCCACTTCTGCAGATGGGATACTGCAGGGTCCATCAGGTAAGCAAAGAAAATCGCGAACAGGAACGCGATGAGGGTGCGGCGGGCGATGTAGAGGAATCCGAGCCCCAGCGCGAAGAACAGCGTCGTCATCAGAACACGAGCCGCGCGTGCGTCGATCAGGGCCAATGCTTGCCTAGTCTCGAACCACTTCGGTTTTATCGCCTGAGGTCATTCGCTGCAGCTTAAACTGGTTGTCCTGGTTATCAAGCCACATTGACCAGTCGCCCGAGTCACTCTTCAAATCCAGCCGGTTCAATTCGCGTTCTACACCCCGGATCGTCACCTTTTCTCTTCCGGTAAATTCCAGGGTGACGGACATCGAAGAGCGCGCATGCGGATTCAAGACACCGAATTGCACGCCTTTCTTGAGTGGACACTGCAGCGCGCCTTTTTCTTGTTTACAACTGCTGGCCAGGAATTTCCACGCCAGGATTTCTCTTTGGATGAAGACGTAGTCGTCGAGCAACATGGTGGACGCCGGCACCATGAATGGCTGCTCTTGGTCTTTTTCCTGCGGATTCGCCTTGAAGCGCTCGATCAGAAAATCCTGGTTGGGCACAACGACCGCCTGCGATTGTCCGGGGGTGACTTCTTTCCATTCATACTTCCGCAAATCGCCACTGCCGGTCATTTGCCAGTCGGACGTCTGCTCGGCCTTGTCAGTTCCTGACTCGCTCTTGAACCGCGAAACGATTGAGCTGCCGCCACTGTTCTGGTGGATGGAGAAGGTCTCGGTGGCCACGCGTTGTCCATTGATGAAAACGCCAAAAGAACCAGAATCAACGTTCTGAATAGCCGTGGACTTGTCATCACTGGCCGACGCCGTTGCCATTGTTGACAGCGCCAACGTGCACAACCCAGCGCCGCCAGGGCTGTTCCGGCCATCAAGCCGTACTTCGACACGCGCTTCCGCGAAGTTTGAATTATTCCAGCCCAAGACTGCATGCTACCTCCGCCGCGACTGCATCCACATCCTTACCGTTGGTTTCAATGCGAAGAGCAGCCTTTAGATAAGAAGGCCGACGCTTCGCATACAGAGCTCGAAACTGCTTTGAGTCTTGCCGCAAGGGACGCTCCTTCTGTTCCTGCTCACAGCGCCGCAACAGTTCCTTCACCGGCGCATCCAGGAATACTGAGTGGGCTTTCGCCTCGCCAATCAGGGTCGCGTTTGCCGGTTGGACGAAAGTGCCCCCTCCCAGCGCCACTACCCGGGAGGACGAATCCAGTTCGGCGAGCAACTCGCGAAGGGCTGCCGTTTCGGCCTTCCGGAATTCGGTTTCGCCGCGTTCCTGAAAAATTTGTGCGATGGTCCTTCCTTCTCGAACCTGAATCCGGTCGTCCAAATCTTCAAAGCGCAAACCCAGTCGCTGGCTCAGAGCGCGGCCCACACTGGTTTTGCCGGCACCCATGAAACCAACCAGAAAAACCGTTGGCAGTTGGCGCACACGGCCAATCGGGCGCGAATCGGGCCCACCCTTTGAGTTCCCCGATTTCCTGGAACGGTTATGCACCCAACCAGCCCGACTTTTCGCGTTTATTGTTTAGCGTTTCTTGAGATGGATTTTACCACTGAAGGAAAGCAACTTAACCGAAGATGCAGCCTTGCCCATCGTACCTGCGAAGGCACTCCCGGCCCGGGTGACAAACGAGGTGTGTTCGGGTTGCAAGGGAAAATCGTTCTCCACTCTTCCCTGTACCGAGCGAGCCACAACATCGATCGAGACGTACGCAGGCGCGATCGCTTCGATGTCGCCGCTGTGGCTGGTCAATGAGTATTCGCCCGACTCGCCAAAGTCTCCGTCATAATGAATCTTGCCACTGCTCGAGTTTACGTTGATGAGCGAACCGCTGACCGCGTTCAGCACCACATCGCCGCTCACGGAGGTGACTTCGACGTGTCCCTCGGTGATATTGGTCAGCGTCACCGGGCCGTTCAGCGTCTTCACGTGGACGTGGGCAGCGCTCACATCGTGCACTTCGACGCTCGCCGTATTTCCTTCCACGATCACGTCTCCGTGGAGTCTCTCAACGTGCAGCGGGCCGGTAGTCGAATGCAGGGTCACACTGGCATCGGCGGGGACGAGCACTTCGTAATCAACGCGTCCCGTATCCGGGGTTGCGCCTGCGAGGAGGTGGGAAAGTACAGAAACCCGATTGCCGCTCTTGTTCTGGTCAATTTCGACGTTGCCGGAATGAAGAATCGCCGTTACCATCACTTGCTTGCCCGGACCAGGTTTGACCGAGATTGGTCCGTACTGGTTAAGGATGGAAACGCTGGCTCGGTGGCCAACCTTGAAATGAAATTCCTTGCGGGTTGTCTCATCTGCGGCAAAAGCGGCCAGGACAACTAGCATCACCACGGCAAAGGTTGCGGCGCACTGCTTGCGGTGCATAATCACTGTCTCCCCATTTTCCGGCGGTACTGCTCTAGCCGGCCCGGCGTCACCCTGCCCTATTATGGCAGAGAACGGTCTAAAGCCATCTCATAAACCATAGCCCGCTGTTCGTACGCGTTCATCAAGTATTGCTGGGCCACTTCATCATTAGGATCCCGGTGGGCTGATTGCTCTGCGTCCCTTATGTATGCGTTCACCGATCGCAGGTTGGCTTCATACTGAGCTCGCATCGATGGCATCCGCGCAGCAACGGTATTCAGCAGTTGCTGATCGTCGCTGGCCATGAGGTTACCATCGTCGGGCTGTTGCTGCGTGATACCTGCGCCGCCAGACAGGTCCGCCTGACCAGTGTTGCGCTCGTGCAGCAGCACTCCAGACCCAAGCAGCAATAAGGCCGTCAAGGGCACCAGCCAACGCAACTTCCAGTTCAGCGAAGGGGACGACGCTGCAGCGTGCTCCCGCACAGTTTGGCGAATCAGCCCTTCCTGCCGCAGGGCCACTTCGATCGAGTTCCATACCCAGGGGCTCGGTTCTTCCGAAGCTTGCAAGAGCCGGGCTTGTTGTGAAATCGCGTTCAGATCCGATACCAGATCCGAACAGGCGGAGCAGGACCTCAAATGTGTTTCCTGGTCAATACCATGACTGTCCCCGAGCTCTCGCAGGACCCGTTCAAACTCTTCACAGGTCATACTACCTCCCCAATATTTCTTTCGCAGCTTCTCACGGCTTGGTGGCTTTTTCAGCTCTGCTCGTTTTGAGAAGCTCCCGCAGCTTCATCCGCGCTTTGTGTAACTGTGATTTGCTATTGCCGATCGAACATCCCACCATCTCGGCAATCTCATTGTGCTCGTAACCTTCAACATCGTGCAGCAAAAAAATCATTCGATATCCCGGAGGGAGGGCCTGAATCGATAACTGCAATTGCATTCGATCGAGGGATCCAGCCAGCCGGGGATCGTCCGCCCCGGGTTCTTTCCTGGGTGCATCTTCCTCTCCCTCCATGGTCTCCTCGAGCGAAACCACCGGAAGTCCCTTCTTGCGCAGTTGCATCAGAACGACGTTGACCGCCATCCGGTGCAACCAGGTGGAAAAGGCAGATTCGCCGCGAAAGGTTCCGATCTTGCGAAACAACTGCAGAAAGGCTTCCTGGGTCAAATCTTCTGCCGCCGCGGTATTGGCCGTCATGCGAAGGCATAGTGAATACACTCGACGCTTGTGCAGGTTATACAGAGCTTCAAAAGCCTCTGCGTCGCCCTGCTTGGCTCGCTCGATCGCTGCTGCTTCGGAAAGCTTGTCGCTTTGGTGTCTTGCGTCCGTCAAGTTGCCTTTTCCGGCCGCACTATGTCAGATGCGGCGTAAGTATCTTTTCGTTGTACTGCTTGCGCCTGCTTCGCAGAACCCTCCGGAGACCGCAAAGCCGACGTACTTTGGGCTGGCCGGAGCCCGATTCCAGGGTGACTTTCGTCATTCCCGGGCAAGCCCACGCCCTCCGGATTTACCTGCCACGACAGTGCTTACCCTTATAGATTCAGCACTTACCGGAAAAGACCCAAAGAACCGCCCGGATCAGGAACTGCCCCGTCGTTTCGTTCGCTCTAAGCCACTGCCGAATGGGTCGTGGTGGTTTCCAATCCGTGGCCATGAGGCCCAGTTTCCCTCATTCGCAGCAGGATGGCGAAGGTAAGGCCAACGAATCCCAATACGGAGAAGATCCACATCCCGAGGGCGTACCCCCCGACATTCTGCAGGCCTGCTCCTGAGTAGTCGTTGGCCTTTCCAATGAGCAAATTCATAATGAAAAACCCGATCTGCTGGATCAGTGTCATAAGAGCGTAGGCCGTCCCCAGCCGAGATTGATCCACGATGTAGGCAACCGACGGCCACATCACCGCCGGGATCAGGGAAAAGGCAATGCCCATCATGGATACGGGAAGCAACAGCGAAACATTGCTGTACGCCATCATCAGGTAAACCGGCATGAGAAGGACCGAGCCGAACATCATGAACAGGGCCCGCTTACCAACTCTGTCCACCAGCAGCCCAAACAGAGGCGTGGCAAACATGGCCGACAAGGGAAGCAGGCTGTTAAAGAATCCAGCCCTTTCATGCGCTATAACCCGAACGGCCTCGCTGGCCGCTACACCACCCATTCCGGCTAGGATCTTGTTGGTAAAGAAGTCAATGGCGAAAGTGCGAAAAGGAAAGATGGCCGAATAAAAAGCAAAACACAAGATCACGACGTACCAGTAAGAGGCGTTAAAGCGAAACATTTGGCGGAAGTCGAGCTTATCGACTTCTCCGGCCTTGCCAAGTTCGTAACGACCCTCGGCCCGCGTTTCAAGGCTCCAATAGATCAATGCCGTGATCACACCGAGCACTCCCGCACCGACTGCCAGCAACAGGGGGCCCCTCCAACTTGGCGGTCCAGCTGTGCCTTGGGGGTAAAACACCGAGTTAGCCCACGTGGGTGAGTTGTCTGCGGCCACCGAGGCCACTCGCGCGATAGTTAGATTGATGCCAAACGCGAAGCTAAGCTCTTTTCCCTTGAACCATTTGGCCAAAGCCGTACTGACCGCCACGATCAGAGACTCGGCCCCAAGACCCAGCACCGTCCGCCCGGCAATCATGGTTGCGGGCTGTCCCCTTAAGGCGGTCAGAACGGCCCCTGCCAGGCAAAGTACGGCGAAAAATGTGATCGCCTTCTTGGTGCCAATGCGGTCGATTACAATCCCGCCGATAATCAGGGTCAGTGCCGCCGCTACGCTGTAACTCGCATTCAGCCATCCAAACTGGGTGGCGGAGAACCCCAGTCGATCGATGAAGATCCGTTCCAACGGGTTGATGCTGTCGTAAATGTAATAGTTCCCTCCCATCGCTAGGCTGATGAAGACGAGAACCGTCCATCGATATAGGACAGAGGGCCGTGGTCGCACCGCTTCTGGCATCAATGCTCCTTGACTGGGCTGGCGAACTGCTTGACTGGCATGAAGCCAAGAAGATAGCAGATGGCAGGGAACTTCGCACGGGCAATCGACCACTGTCGCCGCGGATGTCTTTGTCCACAGCCACCGCAACAAACGCTTTCCCGATGCCATCACCTGAAAGGGTGACGCCTGTCACGGCAGGCCGAAACGCCGTAGTTTAGGTTTGAGTTTCCGAGTCCTCTTCAATATTGGCAACCGGGCCCCAGTTCAATTCCAACCAACGAGGGATTGTTATGAAAAATAATCAATTCTGGGCTGTCGTAAGAAAGGCATTTGTGGCCGTGGCGGTAACGCTAGTCGTGACTCTGATGTTGACGTCCGGCGTGTGGGCGGCCAGCAAGTACAAAACGCTGCATACGTTCAAGGGCAGCAAGGGTGGACACTACCCGACAGGCCTGATCTTCGACCAGGCCGGAAACCTCTACGGCACGACCTATCAGGGCGGCGCTTACAAGCAAGGCACGGTTTTCCAGTTGGCCCCGAACTTGGATGGAAGCTGGACGAAGAACGTGATCTATTCGTTCAACAACGCCGGCAATGACGGACGCTGGCCTATTGCTGGCCTGATCTTCGACCAGGCCGGAAACCTCTACGGCACGACGTATCTCGGCGGCGCCTACAAGCAAGGCACGGTCTTCCAGTTGACCCCGAACGGGGATGGAAGCTGGAGGGAAAGCGTGCTCCATTCGTTTAATAACACCGACGGATCCAATCCTTCAGCTAGCCTCGTCTTCGATGCAGCCGGAAATCTCTACGGAACGACCCGAACGGGGGGCACTTATTACGAGGGCACAGTCTTCCAGTTGACGCCGAATTCGGACGGAAGCTGGACCGAGAGCGTGCTGTATAGCTTCACCAACGGCGCCGACGGAGGAAATCCCTATGCCGAGTTGATCTTCGACGCAGCCGGCAATCTCTACGGCACAACCTTCCAAGGCGGAGATCTCAGCGCTTGTTCGGAATTGGGTTGTGGCGTGGTTTTTGAGCTGACCAGGAACGCGGATGGAGCTTGGACGGAAAGCGTATTGCATAGCTTCACTGACGGCGCCGACGGCGGACTTCTCTTTGGCGGGCTGACCTTCGACCCGGCCGGTAATCTTTACGGCACAACGTATAGTGGCGGCACATACGGATATGGCGTGGTCTTCCAGTTGACCCCGAACCCCGGCGGAAGCTGGCGAGAGAAGGTGCTCCATCGGTTCACGGACGGGAAGGACGGGGGGCTCCCCTATTCGAACCTGATCGTCGACGCGGCGGGCAATCTCTGTGGCACGACGACCTCGGGCGGTGCTTACGGAGGCGGTGTGGTCTTCAAACTAGTGCCGAACGCAAAGGCCGGATGGCACGAGACCGTGCTGCACGCCTTCACCAACCATCAGAGCATCAGTCCCGCTGCCGGCGTGATCTTCGACACGGCGGGAAATCTCTACGGCACAACGTGGGGCGCTGCGAATACGACCTTCGGTTCGGTGTTTGAAATCACGCCGTGACGTCCGCCCCGCGCGCTGACTGATGTCCCAGAGAGATCGCATCCCCTGTTGCCCCGGGACATCAGTCACGAACCGCCATCCCGAATATGAACTCGCCTCCTGGGAGGAGGCATTCTCGAGTTTCTCGAATTGTGGTATCGCCAGACCGATTTTTCCTTGACACCCTGCTCCGTGATAAAGTGTTCAGTCTCGCGGCTGGCGGGGGTCTCAGTGGCCCTCGAAAAGTGACTTCAAAAGCCGCTCCGGAGGAGCTACTTATGGGGCTGGTTTACGACATAGTGAAAGACCGCCGAGTCTATTCCATTGACGCCGACAGTACCGTGCTGGAAGCGGCCCGATTCATGATGGAACACAACATCGGCGCTTTGCCCGTACTGCGTAATGGAGAAGTCGCGGGCATCTTCTCCGAGCGCGACGTGATGAACCGCGTGGTGGCCGCCGGCCGCATGCCGGGGATCACCAAGGTTTCCGAGGTGATGACCGCAAACCCCAAGGCGATCAGCGTGGATGAGACCGTTGAAAATTGCCTGTTCCTGATGCGCGAGTTTGGTTTTCGTCACTTGCCAATCACGGATGGCAAGCAGTTGAAGGGATTAGTCTCGCTGCGCGACATCCTGCTGCGCTACGTTTCGCAAAAGGAAGCTGAAGGAAGGCGAGCCGCCAGTTAGGTGCGGATTGCAGGAACCGCCCGCGCCGAAAGCCATGGGAACGGCTTAGTTCCCGGGTCTACGGCGCAAGATCAGATCGCCTTCGCTGGCCGGTAGCGAAAACGGAAACTCGACCACCCGTCCTGCAATCGGAACCCGCAGCAAGAATTCTTCTTGCCTCTCCAAGCCGGACATCCATTTGCTCTTGGTGCTGAAAAGCACCCACCCACTGACCTCGGGATGGCCGGGATCCAGTTTTACCGCCCGCAGGCTGCGCGTGTTCAGGAACTCGATCATCTCCGCTGCATCTTTCTGGCGGCTCGCCATCAGGGCCTCTAGCTCCGCCTTCTTTTCCGGATGCTTGTGGATCTCCCGCTCGGTCTCCGCTGCAAGGGCGTCTGCGTCCTTTCGCTGCATCCCAGCCAGAGCGTCTGGATCAAGCGGATGGTGTGCATCGTGGAAGTGCTTCACAAATTCGAGAGTGATCTCGTCCGGTGCTATGTCCAGCGAATCACTCCCGCGATAGCGTGCGGTCACCTGCAGAGCAAATATCGGCTGGACGCGGCGGCGTACTTTTTCTAGCTCCTGGGAATCCACGGCAAGGATGATTCCAAAGTCAGCAGTCCAGAAACCAAAACGATATTTGCCATCGTCATCGCGGCTGAAGGTGCAACCCGGCTGACCTTCTTCCCAACGCAATGTGGACTGAGCCTTATCCGAGTTCGCGGGAATCGCGCCTGCGGTCGACGCGAGCGCCAGCACCAACAGCAGACACCCGACTTCATCTCTGATGGCAGTGCAAGCGCGCATGGTGATCTGCCCTTAGACTACTCCTGGGCGGGCGTGCAACATTTGCGGGACGTGGACTGCAGACAGGCCCATTCGTACAATCAAATTGAGTAGCACTCACGGGAGGCTGCGCTTGGGAGAAGTCTGTTGACGACGAACCTGGTTGGCCCGACATCGGGAGCACACGACCCGTCCCACGATGTCCTGCGTTCGGAACCGCGTCCGCTCGACGTGCTTTTCAGGCCGGGCAGTGTCGCGGTAATCGGCGCGACCGAGCGCGAGGGAAGCGTCGGCCGTGCGCTTCTCTCCAATCTGCATATTCCCGGATTTCAAGGCAAGGTCTATCCGGTCAACCCACAACAATCGAACATTCTCGGAATGGCCGCGTACCGCTCCATCGGCGAAGTCCCTGAGGCGGTCGATCTCGCCGTCGTCGTGACTCCAGCAGCCACGGTCCCGGGGATTGTCAGGGAATGTGTTACTGCAGGTGTGAAATCAGGGATAGTCATCTCGGCGGGATTCCGCGAGCGCGGGTCTGAAGGGCAGGTGCTGGAAAGACAAATTGCCCAGGAATTGGGACACGGTCACATGCGGCTGCTCGGCCCCAACTGTGTCGGGGTCATGAACCCGCGCATTGGCCTGAATGCAACTTTTTTGCATACCATTGCAGGCCCGGGCAACGTGGCTTTCTTGAGCCAGAGCGGCGCGCTGCAAGCGGCGATTCTCGATTGGAGCCTGCGTACCCAGGTAGGCTTCAGCGCATTCGTTTCCACGGGCTCGATGCTCGATATCGGGTGGGGCGACCTGATTGATTACTTCGGCGATGATCCTGGTACCCAGAGCATCCTCATTTATATGGAGTCGATCGGCGATGCGCGGGCGTTCTTGTCGGCGGCGCGGGAAGTATCGCTGACCAAGCCAATCATCGTCTTGAAAGCTGGACGATCGGAAGCTGCGTCGAAGGCGGCGGCGTCGCATACCGGCGCTCTCACCGGCAGTGACGACGTTCTGGATGCGGCATTTCGGCGAGCCGGTGTCTTGCGTGTGAACAGCATCGCCGACCTTTTTTATATGGCGGAAGTGTTGAGCAAACAGCCGCGGCCGCGCGGCCCGAAGCTCAGCATCCTGACCAATGCGGGCGGGCCGGCCGTGCTCGCCACGGACACGCTGATTGCCACCGGCGGCGAACTGGCGACGCTTTCAACGGAATCCCTGGATGCGCTCAATCAGTTCCTACCTGCGCACTGGAGCCACGGCAATCCGATCGACATCCTGGGCGACGCCGATCCTGACCGGTATCAACGTGCGGCCGAAATCGCCCTCGCGGACCCCAATAGCGACGGCTTGCTGGTCATCCTCGCCCCGCAGGGAATGATGAACCCCGCCGACGTTGCGGAACGACTGAAGCCCCACGCCCACGCGCATGGCAAACCGCTTCTGGCAAGCTGGATGGGCGGAGCGAGTGTCGCTGGCGGCGAGGCCATCCTGAATACTGCGGGAATTCCAACGTTTGCGTATCCCGACACCGCCGCTCGAATCTTTACCCTGATGTGGCGCTATGCCTACAATCTCCGCGGCATTTACGAAACCCCCGTGCTCGCGGACGGTCCGGCAGAGGAGAGCGATGCGCGGCGGAAGATACGTGCCATCATCGACGAAGCCCGTAACCACGGAAGAACACTGCTCACCGAATACGAATCCAAACAACTGCTCACTCTGTGTGGAATTCCAGCCGTCGAGACTCGTATTGCGAGCAGTGAGGATGAAGCCGTGGCAGCAGCGGCGGCGATCGGTTTTCCCGTGGTCTTGAAGTTGCATTCGGAGACAATCACGCACAAGACCGACGTTGGCGGCGTGAAGCTGAATCTTGCCAATACGGAGGCGGTGCGCCAAGCGTACCGCGCGATTGAATCTTCCGTTGCTGAGCGTGCAGGCCACGAAAGCTTTCAGGGCGTGACCGTGCAACCCATGTTGAAAGTGAACGGGTACGAATTAATTGTTGGCAGTACTACGGACGCGCAATTCGGCCCGGTCGTGGTGTTTGGCTCTGGTGGGGAATTGGTGGAGGTTTATCGCGACCGGGCACTGGCGTTACCGCCCCTCAACACCACCCTGGCGCATCGCTTGCTCGAACAAACGCGGATCTTCAAAGCTCTATCCGGGGTGCGCGGCCGCAAGCCGGTAGACATCGCTGTGCTGGAAGCTTTGCTGGTGCGGTTCAGCCGCCTTGTCGTTGACAACCCATCCATCAAGGAAGCGGACATCAATCCGCTGGTCGCGTCCGCCGAACAGATCATCGCGCTCGACGCCCGGTTTGTTCTACACGATAAAGCTGTCACTGCCAGCGAGCTCCCCAGGGCCGCGATCCGGCCATACCCGATGCAATACGTTTCGGCGTGGACGATGAAGGACGGCACGCCCGTGACCCTGCGGCCGATCCGCCCTGAGGATGAGCCACTCATGGTGAAGTTCCATGAAGCGCTATCCGAGCGCAGCGTGTTTCTGCGCTATTTCCAGTTGTCCAAGCTCAGCCAGCGAGTCGCTCACGACCGGCTGAGACGAATCTGCTTTATCGACTATGACCGGGAGATTGCGATTGTTGCCGATCACACCCAGTCAGGAATGGGCGAGCATGAGATCCTTGCCATAGGGCGACTAAGCAAGTTGCATGGGAGAAACGTCGGCGAACTTGCGCTTCTGGTGCGTGACCAGTATCAGCATCGCGGTTTGGGAATCGAACTGCTTCGACGCGTGATCCAGGTGGCCCGCGATGAACACCTGGATTCAGTACAGGCCTACATGCTCCGGGAAAACATCGAAATGCGCGGTCTCATCGAGAAGCTGGGATTTCATGTTGCGCCAGCGGACGAGAGTGGAGTTCATCTCACTTCTCTCAACCTCAAAGGCGGATGATCCCTCAAAACGAGGGCAGAGCGTTGCTCACGGGACAAATTTGAAAATTGTACCTATGTGGGCTGAGCCGCCTTGCAGCGTTATGCCGAAGAACCCGCCTGCGGCGTCAGGCACCATTCCTGCGTAGAGATAGGCTCCATCGGGAGCGCCTTTGAAGCGGTGCACCATGCTGTATTTCCTGTCCCCGGCAGCCAGCTTGAAGATGGTGCCGCAGTCACATCCCGAGCCTCCTTCGATGGTCGTGCCGTACAGGTTTCCGGCAGCATCGGAAACCATCGTGCTGAGGGACTCGCTCCCGTCCGAACCGCCTGCAAAGCTATGCAGAACCTTCTCTTTCCACTTACCGCCGACCGGAGAAAGTTCGTAGACAGCTCCGATATCGTTCTCTCCGTCGTAATAGGTTGTTCCGTACAGATTGCCTGCCGAGTCAGAAACCAGGCCGCCATAGGGAAATCCGGCGTCGGGTTCGCCTTTGAAGGCGTAGAGGGTTTTCAACTTCCATTTTCCGCTCTGGGATACGAGTTCATACACCGTACCCGATCCGTGAGCGCCGCCGCTGGTCGCCACACCGAAAATATTTTCCTGACCATCGAACAGCAAGCGGCCGGCTGATCCTCCGGCGCCATCAATTCCGCCAGTGAAAGTGTGAACCACGACAAGCTTCCAGATGCCATCTTTCTTTGGCTTAAGTTCGTAGACCGTACCCACGCCGCTGGCTCCTCCGACAGGCGTAGTGCCGAACAAATCTCCCTGCCTGTCAAAGACCACCGGACTGCCCGGACCCGAGCCGTCGTTGCCGCCCGTGAAGCTGTAAATCACCGTTTGGCTCCAGCGTCCGTGAGCATGGGTGAGTCTGTAGACCACTCCGCATCCACCCTCACATGCTCCGTTGCCGCCGGTCACGGTTGTGCCATAAAGATTGCCGTGGCTGTCCAGCGTGACGCCCTTGTAAGGTTGTGCTCCGTCTTGTCCGCCGGTAAAGCTGTAAAGCACATTCAGCGTCCAGCCGTTACGTGTCGGCGTTAGTTGGAAGACATTGCCAGACTGGAAGTTGCCGCCAGCCACCGATGTACCGTAAAGATTGCCAGAGCTGTCCATTACCAACTCGGTGTCAAAATACTCGCCGTCCCCGCCACCAAAGCTGTAGACCACCCGCGTATTGCTTGCGCTGGCATGACTCGCGAACATGGCAGCTACGAGCAGGAGAACCATCACGGTCCAACGCTTGCACTCTGGAAACCCGTTTTCTTGCGGGGACTTCACCATGGCTGACAACCTCCGTGACACCACCACAGGTCGGGACCACACCGCCGGCGGAGAACTATACCACGCCTGCCAGGGCCAGCCCCAGCGGCGGTGAGCGGTGTTATCCTAGTTCGGACAACGCCACCGTGAGGCTGTAATCTTCCATGTCCAGTCCAGGCACTCCAGAGTCGCAATCAAACAACGAATCCAACGAGTCGTTCAAAGACATTCTCACCCAGTTCGAGCAGAGCAAATCCCGCAAGCCTGCGGAAGCCGGGAAAGGCCGCGAAGGCACGGTCGTTTCCGTTACTGTCGATTCAGTCCTGGTCGACATCGGTTTCAAGACGGAAGGGATACTGCCGCTGGCCGCATTTCAGAGCTCGAAAGAGCCCGTAAAAGCGGGTGACAAGCTGTTGGTCTCGATTAAGGGTCGAGATCCAGAGGGCTACTACGAACTTTCCCTTGGGAAGATTGAGCGGCCAAAAGACTGGGCGTCCCTGCAGAAGGCATTTGCCGAGAAAACCACGATTGTGGGAACCGTGACGGCCTTGGTCAAGGGCGGCCTCAGCGTGGATGTCGGTGTGCGCGCGTTCCTGCCCGCTTCGCGCAGTGGAACACGGGACGCAGCGGAGATGGCGAAGTTGGTCGAACAGGAGATCCGCTGCCGCATTACGAAGCTCGATGAAGCAGACGAAGACGTGGTCGTGGACCGCCGCATCGTTGCCGAAGAGGAAGATCGGGCGGTGAAAGCACAACGCTATTCGGAGGTTCGGGAAGGCGCAACCGTTCACGGCACCGTCCGAAGCCTGACCGATTATGGAGCCTTCGTTGATATCGGTGGTGTGGATGCGCTGCTGCATGTCAGTGACATTTCCAGAAGCCGCGTCAGCAAGCCCGCGGATGTGCTCTCGGTGGGACAGGAAGTCGAAGTCAAGATTCTGAAGATTGATTCCGAGAAGCGACGCATTTCTGTCGGCATGAAGCAGCTTGAGCCGGATCCCTGGGATTCGCTAGCGACGAAATATAAACCTGGGGAGAGAATTCACGGCGTCGTAACCCGCCTCATGGATTTTGGCGCGTTCGTCGAACTTGAACCTGGAATTGAGGGCCTGATCCACATCTCGGAGATGTCTTGGGGAAAGAAAGTGAGAACGCCAAGCGACGTGGTTAAGGGGGGCGATACGGTCGAGGCTGTGATTCTAGGGGTGAGCCCGGGCGAGCGTCGCATTTCTTTGGGACTGAAGCAGACGCTGGGCGATCCGTGGGCCGATGCGGCGCAGAAGTTTGCCGTGGGCTCGGCGATCGAAGGGCCCGTCACCAGCCTGACGAACTTCGGTGCTTTTGTGCAGCTTGCCGATGGCATCGAGGGCATGATTCACGTCAGCGACATTAGTGTCGAGAAGCGCATCAATCACCCGCAGGACGTCTTGAAAGTTGGGCAATTGGTGAAGGCGCAAGTGCTCGAAGTCGATTCCGAGAAGCGGCGACTGAAGCTGGGAATTAAACAACTGGTTCCATCCAGCATCGAGGAGTACATCGCCGAACGTAAGGCGGGCGATGTTGTCTCAGGCCGCGTGATGGAAATTTCAGGCGACCAAGCGCGCGTGGAACTGGGTGAAGGTATCCAGGGCACGTGCCGGATCGCTGTCGAGCGCGCGGCGAAGGAAAAGCCCCAGGGTGAATCGAAATTGGACTTGGCATCGCAGTTAAAGGCCCACTGGAAGGGTAGCGCTGGCGCCGCCAATTCCAATCCGGATGCCGTCCGTGCAGGGCAGATTCGCAGCTTTCGGATCGTGAAGCTGGACCCAGCCCTGAAAAAAATTGAACTGGAACTAGTCTAGAGGCGGTGGCTCAAGGGATCTCGACCGCGTCATTCTCAGCCGAAATTTGCCCGTCGGCATCCCGCACCACCAGTCGGACGAAATATGCTCCGGGCTTCACATCAAAGTTCGACTTGAGATTAAGGCCGCGATTCAGTTCTTTGGCCAGGGTTTCGTCCCGTATGTGCATGTCGACAAGCTTCTGGGTCGCCGAAACCAGGCGACCATCGGCATCAAAAAGTCCCGAAACAACGGTTAGCTGATTTACGTTCTTGCCGTCGCCATGGCTGAAATGCAGTTGACGCGCATCAATATGCACCAGAACCGCAAGCTCGGCTGTCGTAGCATTCGTCTTGGAGAATTGCGTTCGTAAGTCGACTGGCAGATCATGCAACTCCTCCCGCGAAAATAACGCATCTTCGATCTCCTGCTTTGCGGTGATGGCCGGGTCAGGGGCGTGTTTGGGCGCGTAATAACCCTTCCGAGCCTGCACCGACAGCTTTGGAGTGTGTTTGACCTCGACCTTGATGCCATGGAAGCGTCCGTCTAGCTTGAGGTCTTGGGGAGAGAATCCCAGTACGTAGTAGAACCCGGGCGGATTGGCAATGCTCTGCAAGCCAGCATAAAGATCGTTGCTGTTGTGGTAGTACGTTCCGCCGGTGCCATAGGCCAGTTCTGCCAGGACGTTCTGCTGGACAATATCGGTTTCCGACGCGTAGTGGACCCGCTCCGCGGTTAGCATTTCATTTCGCGACAGTCGCTTGGCGATGTTGCCCATCGCTGCGTTATACAAGCCGCGGGGATTGAGCGTACTGATCACGACCTGTGATTGGATCGCCGTCTCGATCAAATCGGCGGCTTCTGCCTCAAAAGTGTCGGTCAGAAACCCGGGGGAAAGGACAAGTATGGTGCGCTGTCCCGGCATGTCGGCAATCCGGCGCAACACATCCTGGAAGACGCTCAGGGCCAACTGGCTCTCGTGGTCTCCCTCCATCAGAACGCGCGCCGCGGTGTTCTGCGCCATTACCTCCGCCGGGCCGGAAAACCTGCCGGTAGTGTTGTGGTCCTGAAAAGCGCATTGCAGCGCGTCGGCGGTGGCAAGCGCGAGCGCATAGGAGTCCTGTTTGTTGCGGATGAGATCGGCCATGTAGTAGCTGATGTCAGGGCACTGGTCACTCAACGTCCGCGACGCGACCGTGGGTTGTATCCGGTCCAAAGCTTTTTGCAAGGCAGCGTGATCGCTGGTGAAATCCAGGTTCCCTCGGCCGGATGTGGTGAATATCGCGGCGCGATCCGTAGGCCGCAGTCCGTCGACATGCCGTTTCGCGGCGTCGCGCAAGTGCACCAGGTCGCTAAAGTCGATATGCACGTCGTCAAACACGTAGGCCACGAAGTGGGTGGGAATGACGAAAGCGCGGGGTTGCGTGCCGGGAGTAGACCCGACCGCAGGAACCCCGGCTGCTATCGGTTGTTCGCTCTTACCTTCAGAGACCTCCTCCGCAAAGTGTCGGATTGTCTGGGGCTTCCCGTTGTCGAAGAGTTGGAAGTCCTCCTGGTGAACCCCTCCCACAGCGTTGCCGTGGGCATCACGAACTACCACGCGCACCAGAACCACATTGACTTTGACTTTGAAGATGGCCAGTTCGTCGCGGGACGTCGACTCGGGGACAGGAGGGAGAGGAGTTTGACCGGCGGGAGTGGTCGGCACTTCCTGACCGGCGGCGTACAACACCGGGCAGAGGATCGCCAATATTGCGAGCCTGTTAATGGCACAGGAGCAGCGGGGAAAACGTCGCCCCCGGCCTGATCTGTGATTGAGAATCACCCCAAAACCTTTGACCCGCGCGACCGCGGAATCGCCTGAAGAGCGGCAAGTATAGCAGACATGCCGGGGGAGCGGCACAGTTTTCCTCCAGCACGTCCGGTTGGCAGGCCCTTCAGGGCGCTAGCGAACCATCCCAAACCCCCGTTCATCAGCTGCTGAAGAGCCTTGACCACTCGCTCACTCGCCGAAATCGCATGGAGTTAGCGGTGCAGAGCAGGTTCCTCCTGTTGCCGCACCTCCCATTCGCCTTCGACTACGTAACCGCGAGTGTCGTAGGAATGGCCGGTCAGCAGACCGAGTACGAACCATCCCAGGACGAGGGCGCCGATGGCGAAGATGGTGTCGCCGATCATTCGCATCCAGCGGAGCTGGTTCATACCGCCGGAGTGAAGGAATTCCGCCGAGCGAGCGTACCAGGTGCCGTATTCAACCGAAGCCCAGACCTGCATCAGGCCGATAGGCAGCATACTGAGCAGAACCATCAGCGCGAGTCCGACATTGATAGCCCAGAAGGAAAACCATAGCGGACCGTTCTTCCACGCCATCCCCGGACGGAGGGCGCGCAGGCAGAACAGCATCAGGCCCAGGCCGAGCATGCCGTAAACGCCGAACAGCGCTGTATGTCCGTGGACCGGGAGTCGTGTTTAGACCCTGCATGTAGTAGAGCGCGATGGGTGGATTGATCAGAAACCCAAATAGTCCGGCGCCCACGAAATTCCAGAAGGCAACCGCGACGAAGAAATAGATGGGCCACTTGTAAGCTGCGACCCACATATGCTGCTGGCGAGAACGCGCCAGGCGGATGTTTTCCCACGCCTCGAAACCAATTAACACCAGCGGAACCACCTCCAAAGCGCTGAAGACCGCGCCCAAGCCGAGCACGATATTCGGCGTTCCGGCGAAATAAAGGTGATGGAACGTGCCTATGATTCCACCCGAAAGAAACACGGTTGTGGAAAACATGACCGCCCGCGTCGCCGTGGGTACGGAAAGTAGCTTCAGGCGTGTGAGGAGGAATGCGATTACGACGGTGGCGAAAACTTCGAAGAAGCCTTCGACCCAGAGATGCACCACCCACCATCGCCAGTACTCGGCGGTCACTAGATTGCTGCGTTCCCCGTACATCAGGCCGGCGGCGTAGAAAAGAGGGATGGCGACACTCGAAAGCAAGAACATCAACAGGAGCGAATGGTTCTCGTCTTTTTTCATGAGCGCCGGTTTCAGGGCGCGCCACATGAGCCAGAGCCAGAAGGTAAGTCCGCCAAACAGCAGAATCTGCCAGAACCGGCCCAGGTCCACGTACTCGTAACCCTGAGTGCCGAACCAGAACCACAAGTTGCCGAGTTTGTGTTCGATACTCATCCACTCACCAGCGAGCGAACCAACCACGACGAAGATCAGCGCGCCGAACAGGACATTGACTCCGAGTCGTTGGCCTTTGGGTTCAACCCCGCTGACCGCAGGCGCTACGTACAGCCCGGTTGCCAGCCATGAAGTGGCAATCCAGAACAGGCCAATCTGCAGATGCCAGGTGCGGGTCACGCTGTAGGGAAGCCAGCGGTCGAGTGGGATGCCGTAGAAACCGGAACCTTCCACGCCGTAGTGCGCGGTCAGGGCGCCGAGACCAACCTGAACCACCCACAAGGCTGCGACTACGAAGAAATATTTCACGGTGGCGCGTTGCGATGGCGTAGGCCTGAGTCCAAGCAGCGGGTCGGCTTCGGGCAAGAATTCTTCCGCGACGGTCCGCGGTTGCGATGCGAAGTACCAGACCATACCTCCCACGCCGGCCAGCAGCAAAACGAAGCTGACTACACTCCACACCACGGCTCCGCCGGTTGGCTGATTCCCAATCAGCGGTTCATGCGGCCAGTTCTGGGTGTAGGTCACGTCCGTGCCGGGGCGGTTAGTCGAGGCGGCCCACGAGGTCCACCAGAAGAACGCGCTCATCTGGCGGAGCTTTTCGGGGTCGCTTAGAGCATTGGGTTGGATCGCATACCCGTCACGCCCACGGCTGAATATATCGGAGTAATAACGATAGAGTTCTTCGAACGCTTCGGCGCGCACCGGATCCAGCGTGATCTCTCCGGTTGCCGGATCATAAGTGTTGTGCCGCATGATTTGCTGGAGACGTGCCTGTAATGCAGCCTTCTGCTCGAGCCCCAAGGCAGCGTAGTCGGTTGCGCCAGTCGCCCTCGCCCAGCGGTCAAGAATGAACACGCATTCGCGATGCAGCCAGTCGGCGCTCCAGTCGGGAGCGATGTATGCGCCGTGGCCCCAGATCGTACCTACTTCCTGGCCACCAATTGACTGCCATGCGCCCTGGCCGTCCTGAATGGTGCTGCCCGCGAACAGGACGCGGCCATCGGCCGTGACTACCCGCGAGGGAATTGGCGGCGCGCTGTTGAGAACCTTGATGCCAACTCCGCCCAGCACGGCGAAGGAAATGACCAGTACAAACCCCAGTGCAATCCACAATTTCTTATAGGGCACGCAATGAGCTCCTGTTCTTAATCGGAATCAGAGAAGTCGTGTCTTTTACATACATCGTCTCACGATATATTACCGCGAACTTATATCCACCTGTACAAGGCCAGCAACAAAAAAACATGGCAATTGGGTTAGTGAACCTGCTCCGTTCGTGTGGCGTGCGCAACTAGTGACGCAAATCGGCTGGCGCCGCTGATGTTCCTTTTTTGGCCTCGAGTCGGTGGATCGTCGCCCGGAGCCACGCCCCAAGCGCTGCCTCAATCTCCTGTTGTGTTCCGGTACGATACAACGAATCGAGAGTCTCGCCGGACGGAGACAACGGGATATGGATGCATGGAACTTGTTCGGTGCGTGCGTTTTCTGGCACGAATTGCATTAGAAGACATTCTTCGCAAGGTTCCCGGTCCTTGGAGTTGAAATTCATGCACGTGGGGGAATCCTCGAAAATAAACCGCGCCCGCCAGGCTTCGCGCGGCAATCGGCCGTAACCACCTTGCTCTAGAAACTCCAACTCGAACTTCAGCACTTCCAGCAGGTTGCGATCATCCCTTGGCATTGGCTCACCCTCACAGGATAGTCTGAACCCATTGGGCGGGGCGCTGCCGTGACCGACATCACAGGCCTCCGTGAGGACTGTCACCCGAGTTATGCACAGGCGTAAATGCAACCCGTGCACTGCCACTCCTGACGCCAACATCCAGCGTCATGACTTGCGCCAACCTGCTGAGATTTGTAGTTTTCTACTCATTACGGGCCTCTGGGCCTGCCGTAAACATACGATTGTGACCGGGGTCACAGAACCTACGTCCCCAGACGGTGCAGTATGCATTTTGGACAACCATTTCTGGGTCAGGTTTGGGTCAACGGAGCTGTCTGTTATCATCGCGGACGGCAAAAGCAAGATGTCCGTGGGCTGGGAGTCTCTGAAGGCGGTGGCGTTGAGGGTTGGTGGTTTACATACGCACTCATACAAATAAGCCCCGCCATCAGGATAAGGGAGATTACTCAGCGCGGCGGACGATCCGCTGCAAGGCGTGGAGTGTGCCTGCCGAGCGGTGCATAGAAAGGAAGTAAGGGTTTCAAATGAATTTGCGAGAACGTACCCGCGAACGATTGCAGCCGATTTACTTTCTAGGACAGAATCCCATCACCCTGACCGGTGCCGTGATCACGACGAGCACGGCACTTACCACCATCGCTTTCTGGTTCTATGACGTTTTCTTGCCGGGGCCTCCGCATCCTTACATTGGCCTGCTGATCTTCTTGATTCTCCCGGGCATCTTTGTACTGGGTCTCCTGCTGATTCCGCTTGGCATTTGGCTGAAGCGACACAATCTCCGCGCCAGCGGAAAACTGCCGGGAATCTATCCCGCCATCGATCTGCGCCTGCCGGTAGTGCGGCGTACGTTGGAATGGGTGGCATTGGCGACCATACTGAATCTTCTGATTGTTGGCACCGCAACGTATCGCGGCGTGGAGTACATGGATTCGACGAGTTTTTGCGGGACGACGTGCCACCGGGTGATGATTCCCGAGTACACGGCTTATCAAAATTCTCCCCACTCGCGGGTGGCTTGTGTCGAGTGCCATATCGGGCCCGGCGCAGGGTGGTTTGTACGATCGAAGCTTTCCGGTTTGCGGCAAGTCTTCGCGGTAACTTTCCACACCTATTCGCGCCCCATTCCTTCGCCAGTGAAATACCTGCGCCCGGCGCGTGAAACCTGTGAGCAGTGTCACTGGCCACAGCGTTTTACCGGCGACAAATTCCTGGTGAACACCAGCTACAAAGACGACGAGAAGAACACACCGCAGACGGATGTGCTGCTGCTGAAAGTGGGCGGACGCACTTGGCAGGGTTCGGTCGGAATCCATGGACGCCACCTCGCCGACGCCACGCGCATCCGCTACATTTCGACCGACGCCGAGCGGCAGACGATCCCGGTCGTGTATTACACCGACGATAAGGGAAAAACCACTGAATTCGTTTCCACTGATGCCAAGCCGACCCAGCAACAATTAGACCAGGGCGAACACCGCGCTATGGATTGTGTCGATTGCCACAACCGGCCCACGCACGCGTTCGATATGCCCGATAGCGCCGTGGACAAGCAGATGTCGCTCGGTCATATCAGTCCGGAGCTTCCTTACATCAGAAAAAAGGCGGTCGAGTTGCTCAAGGTGGATTATCCCACACGCGATGTGGCGCCACAGCGCATTGTTGACGAACTCAACAATTTCTATCGGACGAGCTACCCGGAGATCTACCAGACCCGGCGCACACTGGTGCAGCAGTCGGGTGAGGAGATTGCGGCGATCTACCTGCGCAACATCTTCCCCGACATGCGTCTGACGTGGGGAACGCACCCGAACAATCTTGGGCACAATGATTCGCCGGGTTGCTTCCGCTGCCACGATGGAAGCCATACCAGCGCGGATGGCCAAACGATTACCAATGACTGCTCGGCGTGCCATGAGGTTCTGGCAGCGGGCGAAGAGAAACCCAAGATCCTGACCGACTTGGGCATCAAGTAGGAGTGACTGCGGGAGTTCGAGCTTGCTGAAAAGGAAGCGACGCGAAGCCGATGTC
The DNA here is from genome assembly GCA_963788605.1 of uncultured Acidobacteriota bacterium. Classification (GTDB taxonomy): domain Bacteria; phylum Acidobacteriota; class Terriglobia; order Terriglobales; family Acidobacteriaceae; genus JABDBE01. Next base: position 217,352 of record CAWBHD010000004.1, read on the forward strand.
GATAGAGGTCTCAGAGTCGCCTATCCGCTATTTTTTCTTGTGGTTTGCACCCTGATGCCGGGCTGGGTCTGGGCACAACCGAAATCACCACTTCCGCTCAAGCAGGACGAAGCCTGCCTCGCTTGTCATAGCCAGGCGGGAATGACGTCCGCCAGCGGCAAGAGTATCTCCATAGATCCCGGCAAGCATGCGGCCAGCATGCATGGCAGTTTTGGCTGCACTGATTGCCACACGACCATCAAGGACTTTCCGCACCCCGCCAAGGTTCCCAAGGTCCAATGTTCGACTTGCCATGCTGAAGAGGCTTCCCATGTGGGCAGCAGCATCCACGGCGCGCTCGGCGATGGAGCTTGCCAATCCTGCCACGGCGATCCGCACGAGGTGGCTGCAGCGACCCAGACCGCGCCGGCTAAGTGCGCACAGTGCCATTCCGACGAAGTAAAGGAATTCCGGCAAAGCATCCACGGCCAAGCCGCCGCGTCCGGCGACCCAGATGCGCCGCATTGCGGCTCCTGCCATGGGCCGGTACATCAGATTCAGACTGCGAGTGCCGCGGCGTCGCCTGTAGACAAGAAGAATCTCCCTGACACTTGCGCTTCCTGCCACAGCAACCAGCAGTTTCTGTCTCGGCACAAGATTCCGTTCGCGCACCCCGTGGAACTCTACCGGCAAAGTGTGCATGGACGAGCCGTGGCGGATGGAGACGGGGCCGCCGCCAGTTGCTCGGATTGCCACGGCAGCCACGGAATCTTCCCCTCCCAGGATAAGCGTTCCAAAGTTAATCACTGGAATATCCCGGCAACCTGCGGACAATGCCATTCGGACATTAGCAAGACATATCTTGAAAGTGTGCACGGACAAGCCATGAAGGCCGGCGTGTCCGCTGTTCCCGTGTGCAGCGACTGCCACGGGGAACATCTGATCCTGGGGCCGAAGGAGAAGGGGTCGCTGGTGAACGCTTCACGCGTCTCCATGGCCACGTGCGGGCGATGCCACAGCGATGAACGGCTGGCATTGCGTTATAACCTGCCCGCCGACCGGGTTCCTTCCTACGCCGACAGCTATCACGGTCTTGCTTTGCGCGGCGGATCACAGATCGTTGCCAACTGTGCTTCGTGCCATGGAGTCCACAATATCTTTCGTTCGTCCGACCCGCGGTCGACGGTGAATGCCGTGAATCTTCCAAAAACATGTGGAACCTGCCACGCCGGAGCGGGTGATCATTTCGTGATCGGGCCAGTGCACGTGCAAACCGGGACTGGCGTGGCTCATCCGGTTGTAAAGTGGATTCGTTGGACGTACTGGGGACTGATCCCGCTGACACTCGGTTTCATGATCCTGCACAACCTGCTGGATTTTCTGGCGAAACTCATCCGGCGGCAACCCCGTCACGAGACCGGTGGGCGAGTGTCTCGGATGAATCTGAATTTTCGGATCGCCCACTGGGGCGTGATTCTCAGCTTTCCGACGTTAGTGTTCACTGGATTTGCGCTGAAACGTCCGGAGGCCTGGTGGGCGCGCCCGCTATTGTTGTGGGAGAGCCACTTCGCGTTTCGCGGGTTAGTGCATCGCAGCGCGGCGATCGTACTGATCGCGGCCACGATCTACCACGTGATTCATCTTGCCACCAACCGGCGCGACCGCTTGTTCCTGAAAGCCATGCTGCCCGAGGTGAAAGACGCGACTGACCTGTTACACGTCTTCTCCCACAATCTCGGACTCACGAAAGCGGAGCCGAAGTTCGCGAAATTCAACTACGCGGAGAAGGTAGAGTACTGGGCGTTCATGTGGGGCACTGTGGTGATGACGGTCTCCGGCTTCTTGTTATGGTTCAACAATCTCACCCTGCGTTATCTCCCCAAGTGGGTGTCGGATGCGGCGACCGCCGTTCATTACTACGAGGCGCTGCTCGCGACCTTCTCGATTCTGCTGTGGCATTTCTACATGGTGATCTTCGACCCACTGGTCTATCCGATGGACACGGCCTGGCTCGACGGGAAAGTCCCGGCTGATCACTATCGCCATTCCCGCCCCGCCTATCTGCGCGCCCTCGAACGGGCCCACCTGGTGGAACTTCCCGCCGACCCCGGTGATTTCGAAGACGGGAAGGGAACTGCCGACAATTCAAACGACAAGCCCAGCGCCTGATGAATCATCGGATGCGCAACGGCGTCACCATATTCCGACGCGATCTTCGAGCTTCAGATACAGCTTTTCGCCGGGTGCGACGTCGTAGGCTTTGTACCAAGCCTCAACATTGCGAACGGTGTCGCTCCGGTATTCTCCCGGCGAATGGCTGTCGGTTGTGATTTGCCGGCGCAGCGCGGCTTCGCTCTGAATCTTTCGCCATCTCTGGGCGAACGCCAGGAAAAAGCGCTGTTCGCCACTGAGTCCGCCGATTACCACGTCGGCCTTGCCGTTTAGTGATAGTACGTAGGCATCATGCGCCACGCGCAAACCCGCCAGGTCAGCGATATTTTCACTGAGGACCTGCTTGCCGTTGACGCAAAGATCGGATAACGGGCAGTAGCCGTCAAACTGTGCTACCAGCTTCGCCGCTGCCGCGTGGTACTTGGTCGTATCCTCCGCGGTCCACCACATGCCAAGGCGGCCCTGTGCGTCGTAGATGTTGCCCAGTTCGTCGAAGCTATGGCTGATTTCGTGGGCGATGCCGGCGCCGGCGGAACCGTAATTGGAGGCCGCGTCGCCCTGGCTGTCGAAATAAGGTGGCTGGAGAATGCCAGCCGAGAAAGTCTCGGTATTGGGGGTGAATACGATGACCGCGCCGACGATTTGCGGATCAATCCTCCATTCGTCCGGATCAGCCGGTTGTCTTAGTTTGGCCAGATTGCGCGAACGATTGAAAGCTTCTGCCCGGCGCATATTGCCGACGGCGTCGCCGCGCACCACGTCGAGCGTCGAATAGTCGATCCAATTGTCGGGGTAGCCGACGCCGATTCTAAGCGCGGCCAGTTTAGCCAACGCCTTTTCCTTGGTCTGCGCGGACATCCAGGTGAGATTTGAAATGCGGGAGCGATAAGCGGTGATTAGTCCGGCGACCATGGCTTGCGCCTTCGCTTTGGCGTCGGGCGGAAAATAGCGTTGCGTGTAGAGTTGCCCGACCGCCTGGCCCAGCGCGGCGTTTGTGGCGACGATGGCATCCTTGCTGCGGTCCGGCGACGGCTGCGGGCCGGAGAGGATCGCGGCGACCGCCCTGGGCAAGACGCTGGCGTAATGTGTGATCAGGTGAAACTTGAGATAGGCCTTCCACAAAGCGACGCTCTCACTACCGACCAGGGCCGAAGTTCCGGTCACCGCCGACGGCTGCCAAACGATGAATTCCGACTGGCTGGCAACTCCAGCCGATTTGAAGTAAGCGTCCCAGTCCATGCCCGGCGCCATGACGTCAAAGTCGGCGCGCTTCCACGGATTGTTCTGCTTGAAGACGTCGGCGGCATCGGAGTCAGGGGCGTGGGATTGCGCCATGCGGATTTCAAGCGTCAAGATGCGCGCCGCCATGGTTTCCGAATCCGCAACCCCTGCCAGCTTCAGGATCGCCGCAATGTGCGCCTGATATTCGGTCCGCAACGCAGCCATCTTGGGCGACGGGTCGAGGTAGTCATCGCGATCCGGCATTCCCAAGCCGCCCTGCAACAAGTGGAAAACGTAGTGTGTCGAGTCCGTAAAGCTCTGGTTGACCCACACGCCGAAGATGTGGTCGGCGTTGGCGGTAAGTCCGTCGACTTCGGTATTCAAAGTGGTGCCGAGATAAGCGGATAGCGACGACCTGTGTGTGATGGCTGAGATGGTGGTCAACTCGTCGGCCAGTGGCGCCAACCCCTTGGCCTCGATGCTGTCTTCGTCCATGAAGCTGGCGTAGTAGTCGCCGACCTTCTGGCTAACGCTGCTCCGCATGGACTGGGGCACGGCCGCGTCTTGAATGAGATCGCGTACCCGGCGGCTTGTTTTCTCTATCAATATTGCCCGCGTATCGTAGCTCGGCTGGCCGGCGGGTATCGTCGCCGTCGCCAGCCAGACGCCATTCGCGTAGCGGTAGAAGTCGTTCCCAGGATTGATGGAACGATCGACGTCCATGCCCTGCGCGCTCGCATTCTGATCAACAGATGCGGCCATTCCCAGGGAAACCGTGAATACGAAGATAAGAACTAGCGCTGAGGTGCGACAAAGAGGCATGGAGATCCTTTCAAGCGGCGCCGACGAACAAATAAGTCATCAAAGCGGAAGTCTTGGCTCTGCAAGGCGCGATAAGAAGCCTCGCGACTGGGCAATTCCATCGGCTGATTTTCGCATCCACGACGAACGCAAACTGGCTGTTTTCGGACGTGGTCAATTTGGTATTTTTGCGAGGTTCCACGCAGACTGCCACTCAGTCGTTCGGAGACGGCACCCGGTTCCACAAGTGAAAGCGCCTGATGAGGAAGGGGGGCCGGTGGGGGGATGGACCGGCCCAATCGAGCGGTTTCGTCTAGGCAGTAATCAGAGATTCCAAGGCTACCCGGTTTGGAATCACAAGTGTGCAACCGTTTTGCTGAATCAGATGTTGCTTCTTAAAGCCCGCGAACAGACGGCTGACGGTCTCGCGGGAAGTTCCGATCATTTGCCCGATCTCTTCGTGAGTCAGCGCCAGCTTCATTTGGCTTGGATTCTTGGCGTCGGTGTTCTGGTCGAGCCATCCCACCATCAGTCGGGCGAGCTTCTCGCTGGCCGAGTCGGAGAGTATCAGATCACGAATTTCGCGACAGGTCGAAGCGTAATCCTGGCTGATGTGCTGGGTTACCCACAAGGCAAGCTCGCCGTGGAGACGCATGAGGCGGAGCAAATCGCTTTGTCGCAGGAAGCTGACCTCGCACGGCTCCTGAGTCTCTGCCGTAGCTTCGTACTGACGTCCGGAAACGACTGCGGCCACTCCCAGTGGGCAACCGGCCTCGACAATGCGCAGAATCAGCGTCCTGCCGTCGCTGCCGCAAATGGAGAGCTTCACCCGGCCTCGGCGGACGATGAAAACCCCTCGTGAAGACTGCCCTTCCGCGAACAGCACCGCGCCCGTCGGATAAGTGGTGGTGAGTGCTTCTTGCTCCAGTGCTTCGGCTACGGCTGGAGGAAAGTCACAAAAAGTCTTGGCTGCAGGCGCCACTTTCTGGTCATGATTTACGATATGTGTGGCCATATTTATTGCCTCCGCTCACTGGTACTTTGGCAAGTGGCTAGCCATCCTTCTCGGACGAGCAGGAATTTGCTCGACATTCGCGTAACACAAACAAATAAAAGGCGTTAGTTGCACAATGGGAGTTTGACGATTCCCTCGGTCTCCCCGAGTGATTGCCTGGGAGGTGTGTGCTTTCACCCACCTATGTGTGATCTCCATCACCGGTGGCTTGGTTAGGTGGACCGAGGTAACATGACCTGCGACCGGGCGGGTTCGCTTTTCGGGAAGCTCTATCTGTTCCTTCGCGCTGGCGCCCCGCACTTATTTGTGGGCAGGTTTACGCAGTTTCGGGACGAGGCGTCCGTGATGAGTCCGAACTTCATCCCAACGTCGTGTGAATGGTATTCAGCAGAGCGGTGCGGCTAAACGGTTTTTCCAGCAGAGTAATACCGCGGCTCAACACTTCGCGCTCGGCGATCAGTTCGCCTGTGTAGCCTGACATATATACGACCTTCAAGGCCGGATGAGTGGCGCTGAGTCGCTCAACCAATTCGGGACCGCTCATGCGGCGCATCACTACATCGGTCAGCAACAGGTCGATCGGATCCGCATGGGACCGCATCCATTCCAAGGCGGACTGTCCGTCATTGGCCTCGAATACCGTGTAGCCGTGTTCCTGGAGGAGTTGCCGGGTCAGGCTGCGCATGATTTCGTCGTCTTCCACGAGCAGGATTGTGGTCCCCTGCCGTTTGGGACCGACTGCCTCCCCTTCCGTCGGGGATGCGGCTCCGATTTTATGATCCGCGCTGGGAAGGTAAATCTTAAACGTTGTCCCTTGTCCCGGCTCACTGTAGACCATGATGTGTCCTGCACTTTGTTTGACAATGCCATAGACCGTGGCGAGGCCCAAACCAGTTCCTTTGCCCAACTCCTTGGTGGTGAAGAATGGCTCGAAGATACGGGACATGGTGTTTCCATCCATGCCGATCCCGGTATCGCTGACCGCGAGCACGACATATTTTCCAGCTGGCATGGCCTGATTTTGCTCGGCGAAGGCTTCGTCAAATCTGACTGCGCTGGTTTCGAGAATGAACTTGCCGCCACGAGGCATAGCATCGCGGGCGTTGACCGCGAGATTGACCACAATTTGGTCGAGTTGGCCAGGGTCCGCCTCGACCACCGCTGAGGATGACTTGGGCACGACGAGGATCTCCACGTCGTCGCCCAGAAGCGGACGCAGAAGCTTGCTGATTTCCCGCAACCGTTCGTTCACATCGAGGATGCGGGGTTGGATGGCTGATGTCCGGCTGAAGGCCAACAGTTGCTTGGTCAACGCGCGGCCGCGGTCGGTTGCCTTCTTGATGTTCTCGACGTAGAGCGACGGCTCGGCGGCCGGATCAATGCGGTCGCGCAGAAACTCAGTGCAGGCGTTAATGATGCCCAGGATATTGTTGAAGTCGTGCGCGACTCCTCCAGCCAGCCGTCCAATCGCTTCCATCTTCTGGGATTGCCGAAATTGTCCCTCGGCCCGTTTCTGGGCCGTGATATCACGCGCAATCGCTGACGCTCCCACGACCTCGCCGGTCGCATCGCGCAGGGGAGACACGGAAACGGAGACATCCAAACGACGCCCATCTTTGGTTATTCGTACCGACTCGTGATGTTCTATGCGTTCGCCTCGCGCAATTTTCTGCAGAATTTCCGCGATCTCGTACGGACGATCACTGGGGATTAGAAGAGATATATGCTTTCCGACGATTTCCTCGGGTGCATAACCATAGATGTGTTCGGCTCCCTTGTTCCAACTGGTAATGGTTCCGTCCAAGCCTTTGCTGAGGATCGCGTCCTCGGATGAATCGATAATCGAGGCCAGCCTTGCGCGGTACTCCCCAAGTTGCTCAGCCGTTCGCTGATGCAGTTCTTCATTCACTCTGCGCAGTTCTTCTGCGATTCTCTTGCGGTCGCTGATGTCGCGAATCGCGCTCAGCACGAACGTTCCATTTGCCGTCGTGACCGGACTGAGACTGATCTCCACCGGGAATTCCGAGCCGTTGCGCCGCCTTCCATAAAGGTCCAAATCCGCTCCCATCCGTCGTGTCTTCGGCGTTTCCGCGAAGTCCCGGCGATGGTGATGGTGCTGCGGGCGATAACGCTCGGGAACCAGTATTTCGATCTTCTGGCCAATCAATTCGTCGCGGTCGTAGCCAAAAAGGCGTTCGGTCTGGGAATTAACCTGAATGATCGTTCCATTGTGATTGACGGCAACGGCGGCGTCAGGAAGGGCCTCGAGGAGATCACTGGAAAGAATGGCGTCGCTCGTGGTGTTCACCGAGAGCGCAGGTTGCACCCGATCAGAGGATGGTCGCGACATAGAGTTCGCTGCACAACTATAGACCTACAAATCTATGTCGGAAGCAACTTTCTGTAAAGGCATCGAGCCCGGCCAGCATATTGGAATGAAATACTTCCAGCCTAGGGCGTGACCTTGATCACAACCAGCGGTGACTTTGCTCACGGTGCCTCTATATGGCTTTTGCGAACCTGATCGTGGAGTTGATTAACCCATGCAAACACTCTTACGACCCCTGGAAGCACTATCCGCTCAAATAGTTGGTTTCGATGCCGGCGAAAGCACAGCTGCCCTCACCACCCCGCAGAAAGAACGCCGCCGCGCCCTAGTCATACCTCGTGAGCATGGAGCGTGGGGAATGTTACTGATCCCCTTGGTGACGGGTGCGGCTGTCGGCACGCTCGGCGGTGGCCGCATTGCCCCGGTTTTGCTCTTGACCACAGCTGTTTTGTCGCTGTTTTGGCTCAGAACGCCGGTCGAAAGTTGGCTCGGGACGGGCGCCTTGCGCGTGCAGACCGCACAGGAACGTCAACTAGTGGTCCGTGTCATTCTGCCGCTTGCGACCGTGGCGGCTACCAGTTTAAGCGCGCTTTTCTGGCAAGGAAGAAACCGTCAGTTGATCTGGCTTGGGATGATTGGTGGCGTGGCGTTTGCTGGACAGATGCTTTTGAAAAGAGCGGGACGAGCGACCAGAGCAGCGGCGGAAGTGGTGGGCGCGCTGGCGCTGACCTCAACCGCGCCAGCCGCCTACTGCGTGGCCACGGGACGGTTGGATTCACGAGCGTGGGCATTGTGGCTGGTCAACTGGCTGTTCGCTGCCGACCAGATCCACTTCGTGTGGGTCAGGATTCGTGGGGCGCGAGCCGCCCGGTTTAGCGAGAGGTTCGCAGTGGGCTGGAGTTTCCTGGCAGGTCAGATCATCCTCGGTGGGGTGTTGGTACTTGCGCACCATTTCAGATGGTTGCCGGGACTGACTTTGTTTGCGTTCGTGCCGGTTTTGTTTCGCGGCTTCGTCTGGTTTGGGAAAAGACCTCGGCCAATTGTGGTCCGCCGGCTAGGCTGGACGGAACTGGCTCACGCGGTGGTTTTCGGAGTGCTCCTCACGGCTGGTTTTGTCTGGCCATTGGTTCGCTGAAGGCGACCTTCCCCTTAAAAGTGCAAAGCTCACGTCGCGGCGTGCTGTAGTGCACCGCGATGCGAGTCACCCATCACTGCATTTGTAAAATTCCCTGTGATAGATTTTGCTCAGCCTGAGCTCCCGGCGTCCGTAAGCACTTGCAAGCCCGTCAGAACCGAGGGCCCCGCTTGGCACCCGCATATATCTCACAAGAAAAGGAGCACTCCCATGTTTGCCCGTATCGTTGATTTCGAAGTGAAAATGGAAAAAAAAGAAGACTTCGTGAAGGTAATGAAGAACCAGGTCCTGCCTGTCCTCAGAAAGCAGAACGGCTTCCTGGAGATTCTGCCGTTCTTTCCGGAGAAGATGAGAGAGAGAATCTTTACCATCAGCCTGTGGACCACCAAGCAGGATGCCGAGCGTTACGAAAGGGAGTTCTATCCCAAGATTCACGACATTCTGAAGCCATTCCTGACCACGCCTGTCCAGGTGAACTACTACAACCTCGAGAACACGCTGTGCGAGCGTTTCGTCGAGGCGCTGGCCGCCTGAACGGACAAAACTTGGCCGGGTGAGCGAAGCCCTGGGGCGGGTGCTCCAGGGCTTCAGCATTGCTATTTCCTAGGTTTGCCCACGCGTTGCGCGGTTGCGAACATGGTGGCAACCGTATCCAGGTCCTTCGGCTGCACTTTTCCTGCAGGGATGCGCGTGTGAGTGAGGTCTTCGAGCTTCTGCAGCAAGTCCACCAGGGCCATCGAGTCAATCAACCCGGAAGAAACCAGTGGAGTGGTTTCGTCGATTGTCACGTTGGGCTTTCTAATCAGCTGGATAATATGTTCAATCATCTGCTGGGCTTCAGGTGTCATGTAGATCAACTTCCTTCGGACTCTAGATTAAGTTTCGGATGCTCCTGCAGCAACTTTTCGCGGGTGGCGGAGCGTGCTGCTTTCCCGGCGGTGCTCTTCACAATCCATTTTGGCGGCTTTAAGAAGATCGAGCGAACCGCCACGCCGAGTCCGGCCACAACCTGGTTGCGAAGTTCTGCTTCGATTTCGGCTGAGTTTTCCAGAAGTTGTTCCCGCTCCACCTCCGCAACCACGACGATGTCATCGGTTCCGAGATCGGGATTGTACACGCCCATCGCCACCGCGCGGCCCTCATGAATCGCGGGATGGCTTCCAATGATTTCCTCAATATCCTGGGGATAGAGATTCTCGCCGCCGACGATGAGTAAGTCTTTCTTCCGGCCCACGACGAACAGATCATCTTCCAGATAGAAGCCCAGATCCCCAGTGTGGTACCACCCATTGATAATTGCTTTTGCTGTAAGGTCGGGACGGTTGAAATATCCCTCGAACAAGCAGTCGCTTTTGATAAGGATCTCGCCGACGTACCCGCAGCCAAGAATCTCGCCGGCGTCTGAGATGATCCGCACCTCATTACCGGGCAACAACTTGCCGGATGATTTGAAGGAAATAGATGCAGGCGTCCCTTCCGCAACCGGAACGACCAAATGTTTTGTCCGAAACTGTTGACCGTCTGCCCAGATAAGAGCTGGCCCGGATGGCCGACTGATATCGGATTGCGTCACCGCGAAAACGTTCTCGGCCATGGCGTATGAAGATTGCATGGCGATGCTGCTTAATCCAATGGGGGCGAACGCGCTCTGGAACTCGCGCATGCTGCCGCTACGGACCGGCTCCGAACAGTTAATCAAAGCGCGTATGGACGAAAGATCGTACTGTGCCCATCGATTCCGAGGTGTGCGGCGGGGAACGAATTGAAAAGCAAAATTCGGCATCCATGCCAGCGTGCACTTGTACTCGCTGATAATCTGCAGCATCGATTCGGGACACATCACCCAATCCAACGGCGACTGCATCACCACTTGCAGGTGACAAACCATGGGCAGGATAAAGCACGCGATCAGCCCCATGTCGTGATAGAGAGGCAGCCAGTTGTAAATGCGGTCCGTCACCGGATCTATCCTTAGCGCCTCCGCCAGATGCTCGATCTGCCTAAGTACAGCGGCGTGGGTCAGGGCCACGCCCTTCTGCAGTCCCGTCGTTCCTGCTGAATGCTGGATGAAGGCCAGGCCCTCAGAAGAATGATCGAGTGGAGGGAGTTCGATTTCGCTGCTGAAATCGCTCTCGCTGGCATGAAGCAGCATGGTTTCGCCGTTGAGAGATACATAACCGAGCATCTCGTCGGGAAATTCGTTGTCAATCACAACGACCTTGGCGCTCAGGTTTGCGGTCGCTCCAGCCAGCCCAGAGCGGTACTTGGAAGGCTCAACTTTGAAGTTGGGATAGGCGAGGAAGGCGGGCACCGCACCCAGCATCATGGCTCCGACAAAGACGGTCATTGCGGCGATGGCCTGCGGCATGATGACGACGACTCGATCGCCACTGGTTACGCCGTGGTCGCGAAGCATCTTGGCCTGCAGGCGCGCACGGTGGCGAAACTCGGAGAATGTCACTGTTTCGCGCTCGTCTTCGTCGATCCAGGCGGTAACAAAGGGACGATCGGCGGGAGCTGCCTCGAGCCCCTCAATAAGATTGCGAAATCGGTTCACGCTGCGGTCATTGTATCTGGGAGAAGTAAGGTTTTCAGTTACCATACCGGCAGCGAGGGACATTGCTTCGAGGCATCCTATATAGCCTGATCTTTTTGCTTAGCGTCTCGGTCTGCGCGAACGTACGCTCGCGAAGAGTGCGACTGCCCATTCTGCTGATCGCCAGCTACGTGCTTTATCTTACTTGGGGCGGCTGGTTCGCGGGTGTTCTCCTGGCCTCGACAGGGATGAACTTTTTCCTCGGGAAATGGATTCGCCGAAGCCTCAGCCGGCTTGCTCTGACGATGAGCGTCCTGCTGAACCTCGCGCTCTTGAGTATTTTCAAGTATCTCCCGGACGCTGCAGTAAACGTTCCTCTCGCATCATTGCAGGGCTTTGCCCATCTTGCGCTGCCGCTGGGGATTTCGTTCTGGACTTTCCAGGCCATGAGCTACCTGTTCGACCTTTACCGGGGCGAGGAACTCGATCCGTCGTTCAGTGAGTTCGCCTTGTACATGGCATTTTTCCCGGTGGCAATATCCGGGCCGATCTGCCGCATGCCCGATATGCTTCCGCAATTCCGGTCTGAGAATGTGACCTCATGGAACGACATTGGGCGCGGGTTTGCTCGCATCGCAACCGGCGTTCTCATGATGCAACTGGCGCGGCTGCTGGGGCAGGGAATTCTGTCCGGTGATGGAATCAACGGTGGCTTCGATCATGTTACGCGCTGGAGCGGTGCCGACGTGTGGTGTCTGGCGTTTGGATACGGCCTGCAGCTTTTCTTTGACTTCGCTGGTTACTCGCACATCGCCATCGGCGCGGCCAAGGCGCTAGGGTTCACTGTGCCGGAAAACTTTGCTCGCCCATTTCAATCCACTACCGCCTCGATTTTTTGGACGCGTTGGCATATGTCGCTGTCGTTCTGGATTCGGGACTACGTTTTTCTCGGATTGGCTATGTTGCGCCGCGAGATATGGTGGCGAAATATTGTGCTCGTGCTTTCGATGGTCCTGTTCGGGTTGTGGCACAAGGCTACTGTGTTGTTCCTGCTGTGGGGCTGCTACCACGGAGTTCTTCTAGTCCTGCATCGTCAAGTCCAGCAATGGCGTGGAAAGTCAGGCTGGGATCCTGCAAACGCGCTGTGGACATCGCTCTCATGGCTGACCACGATTACATTGATCAGCCTGGGATGGATATTGTTTCGCGCAAGTTCTTTGCCGCAGGCGGCTCAGATGTTGTCGGCAGTGTTCTCTCCCGCAGTTTATTTCTTTCATTTTCTCAGCGGGAGCCTGTATCTGCTGGTTGCTGGTCTGGCGTCTGGATATGCCGCGGTGCTGCGCATCAACGACCTGCTTGACCGGTATTCGGCAAAGCCTGAGGCCGGCGACGCGCATTCGGGTTTCATCCTTGCGGTCATCGCTCGCAATCGCTGGTACTGGGTCCCGCCGCTGTATGGATTGGTGTTAGGGATTGTCTTGATCGTGACCCATACTCAGGATGCTGGGGCCGCTCAATTCATGTATCGGCGATTCTGAACTAAGAAGCAAGGAACAACGTGCGTGGAAGCGGTTTCTTCATACTTTCATCGGCCTAGTCCTCTCAGCTTCAATCTCGTGGGGCCTTTTGGAGGGCGGCGATTATGCCTAAATCCAGTAACTAGAAAGATTCTCACGTTGTCAGCCGCTTTTGCCGATGACAACTGTATTCCAGCTTGCTACTATGTCCAAATTTCCGGGAAGTGCTCATGTGCAGTCGGCTCAGTCGCTTGCTCTTGCCTCTGGTTCTAGCGGCGCCCATCTGTGCCCATCAACTCCTCTTCGGCGATCCAATTCCGGATAGTGCGGAAGAATCCGCAAGTCTTACCTACCACAGTACCGTTTCCGAAGTACGCCTCACGTTCTTCGCGGCAGACGAACACAATCGCCCGGTGGATGGACTTCAGAAGAACGACTTTGCGGTGATCGACGATGAAATGGTGATTCGAGACTTCCGCAGTTTATCCCGCTCTGACTCCATCAAGCTTGATCTTGTCGTTCTGATCGATTCCAGCGAATCAGCTCTGCCGCAGTTTCAACACGAGATCAGGGATGTCCAACAACTGATTTCGCAGTGGCCGCTGAGCCACGCGGATGGGGAGGACGAGGTGTCGGTTCTGTCATTCAGCGGCATGGAAACGCAGCTTGTCTGCAGAGAAAACTGCCGTACCTCATTTACTGCCGACAAGATTGCGTCCTTGCCCAGAGGGGGAGCGACGCCCTTATTTGATGCGATTGGGATTGCGACCAACCTCCTCACCCAGCGCAGGCGGCCAGATGTTCTCCCGATCATCATTCTCTTTTCGGATGGTGAAGATACGATCAGCAACGCGTCATTCCGCGGAGTGCTGAAGAAAATCCTGGCCAGTGAGGCGCAAGTTTATGCCATCGACATTAATATTCCCGGTCGCACATCATCCGGAACAGCAACACTGCAAAGGTTCGCCGATGACTCGGGCGGTCGTTATGTCCCGATCGGCAGAGATGCAAGCAATATTCTTAACGATGTCATCCAGGATTTGCATTCGGCTCGTGTCGTAACCTACATCCCCCCAGAGTCTGGCTCAGAGTTCCACTCAATTCGCATTCTCCCTACCCACAACCTCAAGTTGCAGTTCCGCTGCCGCCGTGGCTACTACAGCCAGGCGGTGAGCGTTCGTTCGGAGGACAGGCCATGAAACAAACACTGATACTGATTTTGTTGCTTTGCTGTTTGCCGGGTCTTCAGGCGGCGCAAATTGGCGCCTATCAAAAAGGTACTGTGGTCAGGATGCACATGGGTGACTGCATTTCTGCTGGCCACGGATTCATGGTGGCTCTCGGCGGCCCGGCGGCCGCAATCAGCCAGGAACCGTGCCCCGAATACACGCTGGTATCGAACAGCGTCGTGTTTGTCATCGTCGGAAAAATGTCCAATTCGTTAATTCCGCTGGCTCAAACCATCGATTTTCGCCTGCACAAGAACGAGCTTGCGGTACGGATTGACGATGCCAGGCACGAAGCAAAGTTTGCCATCAGAGAAATGATGGTTCGCTCGGAATGGGAAAGGGAAAGAGAGCAGCGGCACATTGACGAAAAACTGAGAGCTTCGGAAGATCACGATGCAGAAGTGCATCTGCGATGAAACTCAGAGTGCGTGCGGCGTCACCGCAACTCAATGCACGGTGCCGTCGGGTGTGACCAGAGGAAATCCATCGTACGGGCGGGCGACATCGAACTGTTCGGCCGCCGCTGCAGGGTTGTATTGGTTGAGAAAGACACCGTAGTTGAAATGCAAGAACCGGTCGTCTGGCCTTTTCGCGATCGCCCATCGATACTGCGCGGCTGTTTCATCCGGGTTTTCGTCTGAATTATCCGCTTTCATCATCAATCGCAAAAGCTGATCTGAATGGTTCAGTTGATTGGTGAATGGCGGCTCTTGCAACCGCCGCAACATCTCCGCCGTCACTCGAGAACGATCAAATTTGGTAAATGCCAACAGCCGTTCGCACTCCGCCTGGGAGGGTACTTCATCAGCCTGAATCGAATGACCTGCATCGGAAGGCAACTGGCTTGCGATCTGAAGAAACATGGCGCGAGCCAGCAGGTAGCTGCCATGTGGGGTCAGGTGGACGTGCTCGTACACAAGTTCGCTGCTGGTAATACCGTTCGGACTTGCTTGGGCGAAGACTGCATCCGCATCAACCAATTCGGTGCCCGCAGACGAATGTGCGACGGAGCGGTTGATATCGTTAATTTTGCTGTCGGCGCGAAAGCGGAGCGTGTCGAGATCGCGGGCGCGCAGAAAATGTTCTCTGGCCGCGTTGTGATTTCCAAGAGCTTCCAGAGTCCGGGCGATCCGAAACTCGAGTTCCGCGTACTCGCCATCAATGCTGGTTGCGGCAAGGTATGACTTCAACGCCTCCGCATACGAGCCGGCACCTTCCTGCGAAGCCCCCTGTTGCACCAGGGTGGACCAGGAACGCAAAGCATCGGGATCCAGACCCTCCCGGTGCAAAGACCCGAACGGGGCACAGTCCTGGAGATTTGTGGCTACGGTGGAGACGATCACTCGAGCGCCGGCGGCGTGAGCCACCGCAATGGTGTCGCGCAGGTTCCGGTCGAAGTTCGCGTAAGCATCCCCCATGAGCGGCGAACTGGCTCGAACCTGCTTATCCAGAAACATCGCCATCCCACGCCATTCCTTCTTCGGAGTTCCGACCTTAGTCAGAAGCTGTCCAATGCGCGTCGAGCGATAGAAAATACTGCCACGGATGACAGGCAGGCTCATCCCGGCCGAGGTAAGCGTGGTGCCCGGGCCGTAAGGTCCGACGACTTCATTGTTTCCCGAGTAGATAATGAATAGGTCAGGACTGTATTTCGCCAGTCCTTTCGCGATCGGCAGCACCACATGGGAATTGATGGCCACGCTGCCGGTGTTCACCATCTCGAATTTCATCGAGGGATACCGTTCGCCCAGCATCACCTCCAGATATCGGCTGAATCCGAACGCGGGTTCGGGATCACCCATAGCCGCCGACTCCCCGAGGACAAAAATGCGAAAGGTTCCGGATGGCTTTACATCCGGAATCGAATACATCTGCGGTGTCTTGATCATTCCCGGAGGGAAAAATGGAGCGGTAAAGAACAAGTTATAGCAAGAGGCAGAGTGTCCCCGCACGGTGCAGGGAAGTGTGACATCGGTGGGAAATCCCACTCCACAAATCCTCAAAACCGTCTCAGTCAGTCCAAGCAGCAGTAGCGGTGCAAAGAGGCTGATCGCAATCCGCAGTGCCCAAATGCGCCAGTTGCCGGCGGTACGTTCGCTTTCCGGGGAAGCGAGCTCTTGGACGTGTTCAGTCATAGCGTCGGCTTGTCAGGTTCCCAAACAACGATCAGGGCTGGATCGGATTCCGCCTTCTCGGGCCTAACCTCGTCAGCGGATCGAGTCCAGCCCAGCCCTAGCTGTCCTCTTGTGAGCCCTTGCAATGAGCCCACAAAGTTATGCCGAGGAAAGCCAAAGTCCAAACATCCATCGCAGTACCAACACGATCAAACCGCTTTGCGGGGCTTATCCCTTTTGCCCGCTACTCGCGGTTTTCGCGCCCTGCTTCGCCTGCGTGAGCATTTGCTCGACTAAATTTTTCTGCGGGAAATCGGGATGGTATTGCAGCAGTTTTTCCCAGGCCGCTACCGCGCCATCGACATCATTTTTGCCTTTCCATTTAATGATGCCGATATTCATCAGCGTGCCGGCATGTTTCGGATCGTAAGTCAGCGACTGATTCAGTTGCGCGAGCGCTCCATCCACGTCCCCGGTGTAGTACAGACAGGACGCGTAGTCAGCTCGCACCGCGATATTCTTCGGATCGTACTGCAGTGATTTTTCAAAGTACCCCGAGGCCTCTTTGAATTGGTGAGCACCCTCGTAGACCAGGCCGACTTGGTTCCACAGTTGCGGGTTCTTCGGGTCCGCCTTCAGTTTAGCCAGCAGCGGCTCGGCTTTCTTGTCTGCCATGCGTTTAAGATCGTCCAAAGAAGGCATCTTGGGGGGCATCTTCTGATTCGTGGGCAAAGGTCCCGAGTACTCGGCCGTTGGCGCGGACGACGGAGCAGCGGCCTCGGCGGCAGGCGATGGCGGGGCGGCGGCGCCGGGTGCCGAGCCGCGCAGCAAGTAGCCAGCCAGAAACCCTGTCGCCAGGCACACGGCGCACATCACCATTAGTGGCCGCAGCTTCCAGGTAAATCTGGATGCAGTGCCCATATTCGCTTCATCGGCCATAGAGAAAACTCCTGTTCGCGCCTTTCCAGCCTGCTATCCGGGCAAATCCCACAAGAACCGTTGGTGCAGAGTGCATCGCACTTACCAAACTCCGCCTGTCTCGGCCTGATTCGATTGAAGCACTGATTTCAGCGATTTGTAAGCAACGTCGAAAGCGTTTCCAGAGGGCAAGCGGCCGGAATCGGGTTTTTCTCCTCACTCAAGGCGCGTTTTGCCCCTGAATTGCTCTCTCTTATCGCACCAAGTCCTTGTGAATCTTGCACTTTCAAATACGTCAGCGCCCGACGGCTGATTTCCTGCAATGTGCTTTGCGCCCTACTTCGTTCTCGTTTTCGGTCTCATGGCACTGGAGACTGACCCGTCCGCGTTATGGGCGGTCTGGTGGCAGGTCAAGGTGCAAGTGTTGCTACCCCGGTTGTAGGAAATTGGAGCGCCGTTGTTTTGCCCCACCACATTGATATCAAAATTTACCATACGCTCACCCGAGATTCCCGGAGCTATCGAGCCCATCCCGTGAGCTGTATGACAGACGGAACATGAGAAGCCATCCTGCGATATGTGATTGCCGTGATGGGTGAAGCTGGTGTTGGCCATGACTTTGTTCAGATCGTGACACTTGGCGCACATCCCGTAAGGACCGTTGAGGCTTGGGTCTGGATTGGGAAATGTGTTCGTGACTGGTCCGCCGGGCACAGTGGCCTGGCTGAACTGATAATTGTGCTCCAGGATGTGGGAGTAGACGGAACCGTGGGGACCGTTCGGTCCAGTTCCGCCAAACTCGCGATTGTCGTCGCTGTTGTGGCAATCGCTGCAGAGAATCCGGATTCCCATGAGGCGCGAAGCCGTGCCGTTCTGGTTCAACATGTTGATCAGTAAACTGGGCTGCGGCAATGGGCTCAGGCTATCGTGCGTTACCGGATGACTCGAGGTTGAAGTCGCGCTGAACTCAGGGATCACGTTCAGAGGATCCGGGGCTGAAACTAGTCTCGCGGGCGCGTATCCGTAAATCAGCTGTCTCTGCTTGCCTACACTGGTGCCGTGGCAGCGCAGGCAGTTCTCATACTGGTTGACGGCAGGAAGCAGAACCGTGACTCCATCGAGCGCGCTGATCCCAGTCAGGTTCGCTTGCGAGGGGCGAATCGTGGGCGGCGCAGGAAACGTGAGCACTTGGTCGGAGCCGTGAGCGCTATGACAATCCACGCAGGTGGCATGACGATTGTTATTGAGGACGCCGGTTTCAGCAGCGTCGTGAAAATTGTTTCCCGAAGGAAGAGGATGGCTGATCTTGGCGATCTCAGCCATGACATTCGGAGCTGCCGGGGACAGCAGAGATCCGCCGTTGTGACAAGTCACGCAATCCTG
The DNA here is from genome assembly GCA_963788605.1 of uncultured Acidobacteriota bacterium. Classification (GTDB taxonomy): domain Bacteria; phylum Acidobacteriota; class Terriglobia; order Terriglobales; family Acidobacteriaceae; genus JABDBE01. Next base: position 235,701 of record CAWBHD010000004.1, read on the forward strand.
AGTGGCGTTGTCCAGTCCAGGAGCCGGTGGGGTGGCGGGTCGAAGCAGCCTTGCCGGCGAAATTGCATCATGTTCCATGTGGCACGACGAGCAGGCGTTTTGGGACACTGTGCCATAGGACCCCACATGCGCATTACCCGCCGTCTGATTGGTTGCCGTTTGATGGATGCTGTTGGTCCAGCCGGCAAGCGGGTTCGGCTGTCCCTGTATCACCCGGTTTGGGTCGTGACAGGCCAGACACAACTGTCCCGCAGAACTGTCGCGCACTAGGAACTCCTGCGCGATCTTGTCCGTGCCTTGCACGTGCGGGTTGTGGCAACTGGTGCATTCGATGTTTCCGTTGATCAGTTTTACCGCTCCGGTCGGGTCGCCCGTCTTGCCCTGCGAGACCAGAGAGGCGACCAGGTTGGAGGCATCTTTTATCGGCAGGAGCAGGCTGAAAGGATGGGTGCCGCCCAGATTCGTCCCGAAAGAATCGGTGCTGTTCATGGATCCCGTCATCGGAATCGTGCCATAGGCTGCCGACTGCCCGACGGCTACCGTGCCGTCGTGGCAACTCAAGCACAGACTGCTGGTTACCCCAAGAGTCGGTTGCGTCTGCCCTTGCTCGTGGTAGGTGGTGCTGGAATACGGGGCATACGTCGCCTTCGACAGGGTCTGATTCCACAGTGGCGAAACTCCTCCCAGCCCACTGTGCGGAGCGTGGCAGAAAGTGCAGCCCAAGCTTCCCTGAGAATAGATCGAAGATCCGCTGGAAGGCGTCAGGTTGTGCATTCCCATTACATCTCCGCTGGCCTGCGCGGTCGCGAGACTCTGGGCCAGAAGCACTACCAACACTGAGGCCAGGATCCACCTCATGGCTTTCCCCCGCCGGTTGGCTTCTCCGCGGCATAATAGTGAAACACTTCGATGCGGTGGTTGAAGGAATCCACGACGTAAATGCGGTCGCTGGTATCAATTTGCAGTCCAGTTGGCAGTTGAAACTCTCCCGCTCCGGTTCCTCGCTGTCCGAAGTAGTACAAGAGGCGGCCTTGCCGGTCGAACGCTTGTACCATGCTCCACAGGCCGTCTACGACGTAGAGATGTCCTTCGGAATCGAAGCTGATCCCTTTGGGCCGGAACATCGATCCGGCGCCGTCTCCTGCCTTGCCGATGGCATAGTGAAAGCTGCCGGAGCGGTCGAGGACCTGAACCCGAAAGTTCATGGCATCGACAACGAACAACTCCGATCCGTTCAGCCGCAGCTCCGTGGGATAATTAAATTCGCCTTCGCCCGTGCCAGTTTTCCCGATTGTCGCCAGCACGCTGCCCTGCATATCCATTACGAAAACCTTGTTGCGCAGGGTGTCGGTAATGTAAATGCGTTGGGCCGCGGAATCGACCGCGATTCCCGTGGGACGTTTGAAGAATCCTTCACCGCCCTTCAAACTGCCGATCACGCGCCGGTACTTTCCGCTGGGATCAAAAACGAAAATCTTGCCGGACAGTGAATCGGTGACATAAATATTGTCCTGGGCATCGACCGCCACGCACTGCGGCGACACAATTGGATCTCTGCCGTTCTCCTTGCGCGAGAGAAATTTATATTTCTTGGCGGCGAAGTCGAAGATGTGAATCCCGCCGGCTCCAGGATCGGTGACGATGACGCGTCCCCGGGAATCGGTGGCGATGCTGTAGGGATTGACCAGAAAGTGGAAATCGGGCTCGCCGGCGATCACGTCGACCACGCGCGTCCAGAAACTGCGTTTTGGATTCACATCGCGCTCAAGACTGAAGCTTCGTTCAAACGCGAGTTTCCGGCCGCCGTCCAGCAGCAACTCCGGCGGAGCGGGTTGGAGTGTGGTTTCCTTCGATTTTTTTGCAGCCCCGGCTGGCATGCCCAGCAATACCACCAGCCCGGCGATCATCCATGCTCTTCGCAATTGTCCTTTGTACCATCCGTCAGAAGAAATCAAACCATCTGGACACTCCAAAGAAATACGAATTCGCCGTCCCCGGCGGAGCGCCACCCGCACTGATACCCTGAGTGAACTTGGTATAGCCGGCCAGAAGGCCAATCCTCCTGAGATGGTACTGCAGTTGAGTGTTCAGAATCTCCGTATTATTCCGTGAATTTATCGAGTCACTAAGGGTGTTGCTCAAGGCCCGGCTGAAAGTTCCCGAAACCGTGAGGCGGCGCACGGGCGTCAACGTGATCCCGCCACCATAACTGCTCCCGCTGAAAATGATGACATTGTCCACCGGCACGCCCGGGGTTGGTGGAAGCGGAACCAACCCTCCGTTGGTGAGAATCGAGTTGCCGCTGGCTTGGGTGTAGTTGCCGGTTACGGTGAAGCGCCGCATGCTGAAAGAAGTCGAATAACCTTCCGTATGGTTGACGGTTCCGGGCTGATTCGTCAAGCCACTGTGGCTTCCGGAAAACCCTGCCGTCCATATTAAGCCAGGTCCGAAACGGCGATGCACCCTGCCGCTGTAATTATAGTAAGAGGTTGTATACGTGATTAAGAACGACTGCACGTTTTGCGCGTAGCTGAACGTCCCTGACGTCTCCCAGCCCTTGATCTTGCGAAAGTAATTTCCGTTGCCGACGAAACCCACCGCATTGTTGCCCTGGCCATTCGACTGCTCCACCACGCCCGCGGAAAAGCTGAACATATTTAAAATCTTGCGCGAATAATTCACCGTGCCGCTGAGGTAGGTTCCGGTGTAGCTCTTGCCAAAATAATATTGCGAGTAGTAGGTGGCCTGAGCTTGTGCGGACAGATAACTGGTGAACTGATAATTGGCGCCTCCGCCTATCGTAGAAGAGTTTGAGCCTGATCCGAAATTGAACGGGGTTTGCACAGATCCAGTGTCGAGGATGGTCTGATTGAAATACCCCGACAGGTTATCGGTGTAGCTCTGGTTCAGAAACAAGCTCAGTTTTTGTGTCGGGTGGAAGCTGGCGCCGGAAGTCTCAGTGCTGGTCGTGTAGTTGGACGTGCTGCCCGTCGTTCCCAGGAAATCAGTGGTTGCTTCCGAACGGTTGAAGTTGACATAAAACGAGCCGTGGATCGGTAAATTGTGAGTCGCGCCGAAACCGTAATCGTGGCCGCTGGTGTTGGAGACCGATTCCTGCTCGCCCGCCAGGAATTCCGGGAAAGCGGAGTGAAGATTGTTGTGATCGTAGTAAGCGTTCAGGCGAAAACCCTCGATCGCGTAGGAGGACCGTACATTGAACAGCTTCGTATCGGAGCCTGTCTGCTGATCGGTCCCGTACACCGTGCCCGACCCGCTGCCCTGCGAGTAGCCAACCGACAGAGTGGGCAAGCCCGGAAACAGTGCGCTCCATCCTACGCCGAAACCCTGTCCGTGGCCCTGGGTGGTGAAATCAGGCTGACCCGCAAATCCAAACGTTCCAGTACTGTTGTAGTCGTTGCGATAGCTGACTGATCCCGGGAAATGACTACCCGTGAACAGATTGGCGCTGGCGGAAACTCCGCTCGCGCCGGTCAGGGATTGGTAGCTGGAGTTGGCTCGCGACTGGTTGTAGTAGGGTGTCACGTTGAAGGAAAGGAAGTTGGGGTTGTAGTAAGAACCAGAGAGCGTACCGTCGACTCCGAAGTTCAGCCCGTGGCTCGATTGGATCTGGTCCCCGTAATCTCCCTGGTATCCGACCGTGAACAGCCCCCCTGCGTTCATCTTCAGATTGTCCCCGACCTGTACCTGTGCTGGCGCAAGAGGTGCGATCAGGAGAATCAGCAAACTCACGATGCCGGGCGCAAGGCGTTTCCTTGTGATCGTTCCGTCCACCCCTCGCTTCCCCTTCTTGATACCGCCAGTCATACTCATTTGAAGGCACAACCGTTGCCACTCTGGGGATTGATAGGAAACATCTAACACATTGAAAATGAGCTGCTTATTTGCGATTCAACGGATGCCGGAAGCCTTTCCTTGCCCTTCCTGCGCCATATCACCCGCGCGACGTGCTGAATGACTCAATGGGGGATAAACCAAAGGACACATGGAGTGGAATCGAGCGGTCGGGACTGAATGAACCGGCTTCCTGCAGCGTGGGTAGCGAGACTGTGTTACGGCAATCCGCCCGTCCCAAGCGAACCGCGGCCACGCTTCTACACGATTTCGATCTTGGCCTTGGCCCGCAGACCCTTCGCCAGATTCGAGCGCAGCTGTTCGTACTTCATTTTCTGCAATTCTGGCAGCAACTCGGGTTTGACTTCAGCAAGGCTTTGCGTTTTTGGCGGATTGTGGGCATTCAGCCGGACGATGGTGAAGGCATTCTCGATCTGGATCACACCGGTTATCTGTCCGGACTGCATATCGAGGAGTGCCTTCACGACTTGAGGAGGTAACTTGTCGCGGCCTACAGCTTTGTGGTCGCCCATGTTGACCCGGAAATCGTCTTCGGAGATTTTTTCCGCCAACAGCCCAAATTCCTGGTAGTTCTTCGTCGCCTTGGCTTGACGTAGAGCATCTTCCGCCCGCTTACGGCTTTCCGCCACCACATTCGCACCGGTCCCGGTCCGAGGAGGGAGAATAGAAATGGTTTGTATGGTAAATGACTCGGGTTGCTGGAAGCGCGCCTGGTTTTTCTCGTAGTATGCCTTGACTTCGGCGGGCGTTACGGTGGCTTTGTCGCCGACATCAGTTTTCAGCACTTCCTCGATCAGCAGCGAACGCTGTATTTGCTTGCGCAGGGCCTGGCTCGATCCGTGCATCTCTACCTGCAGATATTGCTGGTACTCTTCGGGACTATTGAACTGCTTGCGAAAATCGGCCTCGGCGCGGTTCAAGCGCTCTGCGGGAATCACCAGCTTCCTCCGGCCAGCCTCCTGGTACACGAGTTCTTCGAAGATAATCATTTCCAGCGCACCCTGACGGATGGCCGCTTCCTGCGTTTTGGGAAATCCATTGTGCTGCTTGGCGTAGGGAAAGATCGCAAACATCTCACGCACCAGATCGCGGTCCGTCAGAACGGCTCCATTAACCCGCGCTACCGGCTTGTCACTGATTTGCACGGGCGATACCGGGGCGGCGCTGGCGGTTGCCATTGCTCCAGTCGGAGCGTGGGAGGCGACTTGGGCTGCGGCGCCGATTGCCGCCAGAAGCAGGATGCAGGTTGTGAGATGGCGTTTCATAATCCCTCGCTGTGAGAAAAAATAAGGGGAGAGATTTATATTCTCTCCCCTGGGGGTTACACCGGTCTCTACTGGAAGACCGTCTGAATGTTGTTGGTGTTGTTGGCTTCGTTCGCCTCGCCAAAGTGGCACTGACGGCAGAACTGAGTCGTCGAAGGCGCCTGCGTGCTGGCGTAGCCTTGGATGTTCGGATTGTAGGGGCCGTTCACGAAGAAGAAGGTGGCGTAGAACTTGCCGCCGCCGTCGTTCTGGATCGGGCTCTTGGCGGTGGACGTGTACACGGTCATGACGTGCTGGTTGTGGCAAGTCGTGCAAAGCACATAAGGCTTGCCTGCGCCGTTGACGCCATAAGGGTTGGACCACGTTCCCGGCGCCAGAGCCGGCCAGCCGTAGTTGGCTACAAACTGGGCATAGGGAGTTCCCGGAGTCACGGTGAACACGCCGTTAGCAAAGACCAAGCCATTGCCAGCGCGGATGTTGGCATTCACGCCCACCGGGTGGTCGTTGGTATAGTTGCCGGCCGTCGTTCCGTCGTTTCCGAGCAGGGTCGGAATCTTCTGGTTGCCGTAGCTGGTATTTTTCAAAAGACCAATCTGCTGTTCGTAGGACCAGTTCTGCATCATGTTGGACTGCGTGAGGTTGCCGTCATGGCAGCTCAGGCAAAGCAGAATGCCGCCAACTTCTTGGGTGCCGGTGCTGATCGTGTTCGGCAGAACTTCGACGTAGCTTCCGTTGTCACCGAATGCAATGGATTGACCGTACAGTGGGCTGGCATCCTGGCCCCACAATGCGTAGCTGCCGGCATCGGCGCCGCCGCCGTGACCGGATCCGAAGGAGCCGCTATGCGGAGCATGGCAGCCTGCGCAGCCACGGCCCTGGTTGTTGTGCGCGCCGAGTACATCGACCGTTGACGACCAGTTTTGGGCCATCATCAGCCCCGCCACGGCTAGGACGAAGATTGCGATTAAGATTACTTTTTTCATAAGATTAAGACCTCCTCGTTTAGTTGCAACTCCTTGCATAACTCTTGGAGGCTTAGGCCCTGGGCTGCTAGTCACTCGCAACCGCCCCCGCTACTGACTTATGCAACTGCCTACCCAAGTTAGGAGGGATCGCCGGCAGCCTGTGATTATCCATGTAAATCTATGAATATAAAGACAGTACCAGCTTCTTGGACGATCTTGTTCCAATCTGGGACGGACTCCCAACTGCGGAAAAAGAGCCATCCCTTCGTAACCCGTTGGTGAAATTCCGCAGTGACCAGTGTTGCAAAATGCAACAGTAGGGGCTCCGGAAGGCTCCGGAAAACTCCCTTCTTGGGTTGGCGCAGCGCTTCCGGCGCTATCGTAACCGCCCTCGATGTACGGGGTTTTAGCCCAGGAGTTACAAAGATATGTTTTTGCGGGCCCAGAACGGCTTGCTCGGCATGCATCAGGATAGGCACTTCGAGAACCTCAGGTGTACGGCCGGTGGCCCATTCAAGCCGTTCTTCGGCTTGAGTGGGGCACTTCTCAGGCGTAAGCCGAGCTTATGCCGTGGGGACTGAAACGATTTCACGCGTCGGGAACAAAACCTTTCCCGTTGTCCACGCCGCAGATCTGACTCGTGACCTTTACTTGCCTGGCGGAGTCGTGGCCTGGGCTGCGGGAGGCGCTGCCGGAGTTGGAGCCTTGTCGGGTGCGCTGGCTTTCTTTTCCCGTTGAATGTCCTTCTCCTTGCGCAACTGGTCAGCTTCGGAGTCGGTGACGTAGCGAAACTGCTGCACTCGTCCGGGATAGATTTCCGAAGTGAAAACACGATTCGTCTTGTCAATGGCGATTCCGACCAGGCCTTGAAACTGGCCGGGGAGAAGTCCGTGGCCGCCGAAAGAAATCAGCAATTGCGCTTCCTGATTGAATACCTGGACGCGGTCCTGCATTCCGTCCACCACCCAAATGTGGCGGTCGCTGTCAATGGCAACGCCCTTGGGCCGTGAGAAGTATCCCGGCGCGTCCCCGGCTTTGCCGAAGGTGCTGATGAACTTGCCGTCTCCGTCAAAGATCTCGATACGGTTGTTGAGAGTGTCGGCGACATAGAGATTGCCCTCCTGGTCGACCGCTACGGCAGTCGGGCGGGCGAAATCTCCAGGCGTGGTGAGTTCGTGTTTGTGGCCACCGGTGCCGATCCTGCGCTTCAGTTTGAGAGTGTCCGCGTCGTAGACCAGAACCTGGTCCTGCTCAATATCGGCAACGTAGAGCAGCCGGTTTTCGACATCAATAGCCATCCCTCCGGGACTTACCAGGCCATCGGTGATAACGTCTTCGCTCTCGTGTTTGGCGTTGAAGACCAGTATGTGATTCAGCCCGGGGTCGGAGACAAACAGGCGGTCATTGTCATCCATTGCCAGACCGATGATGCGAACGAAGTGGCCATGGGTCTTGTTCTTGATGAGTTGCACTTCCCGGGTTTCGGTGTTGAAGATGAAGATGGCCCCCACTCTCTGGTCAGCGACATAAAGGCTGCCCTTAGAATCCACTGCCATTCCGTAAGGTTCGGCGAGTTGGAAGAGAAACTTGGTATTGTCCGTGGCCGGCTGCGTGCCTGCGAGCCGGTCCATCCAGGAGTCTTTCTTGGTTTTGGGGGTATCTACCTGGGAAAGTTTTTCGGCGGCATAGAACGCCTGGTACTTGATGCGGGCGATTGCCGGAGGATTCGGCCAGACGATATTGGAATAGTCAATGACCGGCGGCGCCTTGGGCGGCGCGGCATCGGTCTTCTTTTTCTTCCCGCCGAACACCGAGACTGGTGACCCGAGCCCCAGGCACAACAGAACCAGCAATGCCAGAAATCTTTGGCTGCTACGAGTCAGATTTGTTCGAATTGTAAGCATCGTCATTACTCCCCTGCGGCGACCTAGCGCTGCTTCAGGTCCTTGTGGCACGTCGAACAGAATGCCATGTTGTTGGCTTGATCCTTCACCAGCAGGTCGGGCTGAGCCGACGCGTGTGGCTGATGGCAGGTCAGGCAATTGATCGGAGTTTTTACCTTGGTAGGATCGCCAGGATCCAGCAAGTCAGAAACCGGGTGCCCGGCTACAGGATGTCCCGCGCCGAACTTCAGTGGCAGCACCACGACCTTGTTCTTGGTGAAATAGTCGTCGGGAAGCTTCACCGTTCCATTGAAGATGGTGAGCATGTGTTCAGCTTCGAGCTTCTTCGGCTGCGCGTCGGGACCGTGGCATTCGAGGCAGAGTGCATTCGTCGTCTTGGTTCGCAGCAGATGGTCGTTGTCTCCGCCGTGAGGCTGGTGACAAGTGGCACAACCCTGACCGAAGGCGGGCTGGTGGTGAAACGATTTCTTCGCCAGGTCCGCGATATCGCTGTGACAGCCCAGGCAAATATCCACAGCCGTGGTTTTCGGAAGGCCCGGCTGCCTGCTGGCATGAGGACTGTGGCAATCGGTGCAGTCTCCCGCTGCTCCGGGATGTTGAACTTTGGCAGTGTCGATCAGCTTGGCTTTATCGTCGTGGCAGGTCACGCATAGCGCCTTGGCGCTAGGCTGCGTCAGCACCACTTTCCCATCTTTCGCGGGCGCGTGGCAGACTTCGCACTGGTTGCCGGCAAACGGCGGATGGGTGAATTTTGCCAGGAGTTTGGGAGCCGCGGAGTCATGGGGATCGTGACAGCTCACGCAATTGGCGGTTTCGAACGGCTGATTCCGGTGTGCCTTCTGCAGATCAGCGCTCTTCACGTCATGGCAACCCACACAAAGCGCCGGGGGCGCCTTGGTCAAATGGAAATCGAACTCGGTCTTTCCGATTTCCCCGGTCTTGTGCGTGGTATGGCAGGTGTCGCAACCCATGTCGAGAGCCGCATGCCGGCTGCCTTTCTCCGGCACGTTTACCCCAGTCTGGTGACAACTCAGGCAAAGGTTCTCTTTTTGGTCTCCGGAAGTCGGCTTCAAGAGTTGATTTTTATTGTCGGAGGAGTGCGGATCGTGGCACTTCACGCAGTCGCGCACCGCCGGGCTGTGGACCGTCCCTTTTATTTCAGCGGCATTCTTGTCGGCGTGGCAGGTCAAACAGAGCGCCAGGGGAGTTGTGGTGATCAGTTTTACGCGAGTGACGTCTTTGTTCACTCGAATCTCGTGGCAACTGGTGCAGCCCATGGCCATCGCGGAATGGACGGACTTGCCTTTGGTCTTGTCTTCATGGCAAGCCAGGCAGGTGGAAGTATCCGCCTTGGGGTCAAGCGGGACCGGATGTTTCGCCGCAGAGGCACTGCCAGCAAGCATGACAACGATGACTATGACGATGAAACCGCTGAGTGCATTTAGCCTGCGGGCCGTCCTGGGAACTGATTTGAATGATTCCAACGCCACTCCCACCACCGCCTCCTTGAGCTGAGTGTGCACGCGCCTCGCCTTATTCTCCAGCCCGGTAAATCTCTGAACAGCCCTTATAACAGATTGGCAACAAAGTCAGTTAGGAATCAGGTGCGACTCTGCGACCAATCGTGATTCTTGCCAGCTTCCTCAAAGATGCGGGTTCTCCCACAGTGGAATGGTCGGAATGACCCAAGTAACAGTGATGTGGTTTCCCGTTCGTCCTGGGTGCCTTGAGATCAGTTTGCGCGCCGCGTTCTTCCCGGAACCGGCGGTCTGCGCGAAATTCCTGCAGAACTCCAATCCGCTGTGTGATTTGGCTCAAGTCGTGCCCATGAATCCCCGATACTACGCGGGCATGGTCAGGAATTTCAGCAACTTCGCGGAGTTTCTGGAAATGGCGCGAAACGTGCTTTGCTTCCACGGGGAAGGGGAGTGAGATGGCTGCAATCTCTGTTGTTCAAAAAACCTGGCAAACCCTTAGCGCGATCAAGACCGGCGTCATTTTGCTGATCGTGGTGGTGATTATTTCCGCCGCCGGAACCGTGATTTTGCAGCGCCCGGTCACCGAAGCCGACGAGATGCAGCGCGCCTATTCTCCTCAAGTGCTGCACATGCTCGACGGGTTCGGGCTCACTGACATCTTTCACGCCTGGTGGTTTGTTGCGCTGCTGGTGCTGGTGAGCCTCAGTATCGTAGCGGCTTCGATCCAGCGCTTCCCGAATTCGTGGCGCTACTATGCGCGCCCTTACAAGAGTCCCGATGAGGCCTTTCGCAAGGCGCTCCCAACCCATGCGCTGATTCCAATTAAAGATGAGGAATCAGGATTGAGCGCCGCGGAACGGGTCTTCCAGAAGGCGCATTTCGGGCCGGAGCGGATTGTTCGGGAGAACAGTTTCTCCCTGTTTGGGGAGCGCAACCGCTTTTCCGAGATGGCGGTTTACATCGTGCACGCAAGCTTACTCCTCATCTTTCTCGGTGGCATCGTCGATGCGCTCTACGGCTGGCGTGCCTTCGTCACCCTGAACCGCGGACAGCAGTCGAGCCAGGTGCAGACTCAGAATGGCAGCAAGCGCGATATGGGTTTTGCCATCCGCTGTGACAGCGCCGGTCAGGAGAACTATCCCGACGGCACCCCCAAACGCTGGTGGTCCGATCTGGCGGTTGTGCAGAATGGCCAAGTCGTGATGCGTAAGCAGATCGTGGTGAACGATCCCCTGGTTTATCAAGGCCTGCGCTTTTATCAGGCGAGCTACGGCAAGACGGGAAAGCTCGACAAGTTGGTGCTCGCCGCCTCCCCACGCGATGGCAAAGAGCCCCGGGACATCACCATTGGCTTGAATGAGACTCTTCCGCTGGATCCTGATACCACGGTTCGCCTCGCCGAGTTTATTCCCGACTACGTCGTGCGCGATGGTCAGGTTTACACGCGCTCGGCCGAACTCGAAAATCCCGCCGCGCACCTGCTGGTGGAATCCAGGAAATCGGGTCAGGCCGTGAACTACTGGCTGCCCGCGATCCCGGGCTTTGAGCAGAACGCTTTGTCACCCTACACGTTCGAAGGCAAGGATCTGCAGATGGCTTATTTCACTGGCCTGGAAGTTTCCCACGAGCCTGGCCAGTGGTCGGTTTGGGCGGGCGTCCTGGTAATGGGCTTTGGCCTGACCATGGTTTTCTACCTGGTGCACGCGCGGGTGTGGGCCGTTCCGGTGCGCGATGCCCGCGGCCGACTGATGCTGTGGGTGGGCGGAAGCGCCAATCGGAACAAAGATGTATTCGAGCAGCGTTTTCACAAGCTGATCGAAAAAATTGAAGCAGAACTCAAGGTTTCGTTGGAGACGGGCACCGAAGCGCCTGTTACCGCACTCGCCGGAAAGTGAAATCCGGGAATGGAGGATGCGTCTATGACACGAGTTGCAAGAGTCGAACAGCAGCCGGCGGCCACCGGGACAACGCTGGTCGTGATGGTGGGATTGGGAGTTGCTTTTCCTGCTGTTCATGGCATTTCTGAACGTAGTCAAGAGCGGTAATCTGCTCAACGATTCCAACCTGCTCTACGCCGCGCTCATTTTCTATTCAGGCGCGGGAACACTTTATCTGGGTTTCGGCGTCACCGGCATTCCTTCTTACGTGCGTTTCGCCTCACTGGCAACATGGGCTGGCCTGATCGCTAACACCGGCGCCGTTGCCCATCGCTGGTATGAAGCCGGACATCCGCCCTTCGCCAGCATTTACGAAATGTTGCTCAGCTTCGTGTGGACGCTCGCCGTACTGACCTTGATTGCCGAGAAAAAATTCGAGGTAAAGGTCATTGGCACGGTGACCATGCCGGTGGCGATCGTCGGCGTGGTGCTGATGCAGTTGCTGCGAACCGAAGTGCACCCGCTGGTGCCCGCGCTGCAGTCGACCTGGCTGCATGTTCATGTCACGCTGGCCATGCTGGCTTACGCGGCATGCGCGCTCAGCTTTGCGCTGGCCATGATGTTCCTGATCCAGGACAGGATGAAGACTGAGACCTTCCTGGCTGCGACCAGCCTGTTCGGCATAGCAACCTACCTGGGCGTGCTGACTCGCTTCGAGAAGTGGGGCGGGCTGAGCCTGGCGGCATGGAATCCGGAGCAGAAGTCAGAAGTATTTCTCGCCAAAGGCGTACGCCTGTTTGTGGTGATCCCCGATCTTGGCTGGCTGATGCTGCTGGTGCTCGCTGCAGTCGCAGCGCCCTTCGTTCTGTATCTAGTCTGGCGCAAGACTGGAAAAGAAAATCTCATCGACATCGCGAATCGCGCGGTATTCGTGAGCATCCTGCTGCAGGTGCTGGCGCTGGTGTTCTTCCTATTGCGGGCGCGCGATGGCCGCTACGGTTCGCTCGATGCCGATGGCTTGTTCGCCACCAGCCTGGCTGCCAGTCCGTTCATTCTCTCGGGCCTGGTGGGCGGGATCTTTGTTTCACTGCTGTACCTCTTGCTGCTGTGGCGCGCGTCAGGACCTGGAGCGCATGTTGCCCAGCGCCGAGGAACTCGACCGCATCACCTACAAGACCATCGCCATCGCATTTCCATTACTCACCCTGATGATCGCGGCGGGCGCTTACTGGGCCAATCGCACCTGGGGCTCTTATTGGAGCTGGGATCCGAAGGAAACCTGGGCGGCGATTACCTGGCTGGTGTACGCCGGCTACTTGCACATGCGCATCACCCGTGGATGGCGTGGACGGCGCGCCGCTTACTTCGCCATTCTGGGCTTTGCCGTGGTGATGTTCACTTTCTTCGGCGTGACTTACTTGCTGCCGGGACTGCACGCGTATGCTTAGGCGCGCTCCAGTTCGCGGCGAAGGCAACTGAGCCGTTGGCAGCGACAATCTCAATGCCTTCCGCAGTCCCACATCCTGCAGGCGGGCCGCGTGGAGAAGAGCGAACGGAGGACTTCGAATTGAGTTCAGTGCGGGTTAATTGGCAGCTCAAGGCTATCTTGCCGGTAGGGTTCGTCCTGCTGGCAGGGCTGCTGCTCTTCATTCTGGCGACCGTATCTTTGCGGGACCCCGAGCGCCACGCGGTGCTGATCGTCGCTGGAGCTGGGGCCATCGCTATTTGTGCGGTGCTAATCGTCGTGCTGGCCTACTTGATTCAACGGCCCATGGTTGAATTGCAGGAGAAAATCGGGCTGGTGGGTGAAGGCGAATCTGAACGTCGCGGTGAGTTTTTCCCGGCGCAACGACGAAATCGGAGACCTCGGCCGCCATTTCAACCATATGATGCAGCAGTTGCGGGAGAGCCGGGAGGAGATTGAGCGCCTGCATCGCACGCAGATGTCTCGCGCCGAGCACCTGGCGACGCTCGGCGAGTTGGCCACCGGCCTGGCCCACGAAATACGCAACCCGCTGGCCGGAATCGCCGGAGTCATCGAGATTATCGGTCGCGATCTGCCGTCCACCAGCCCGGCGCGGGCAGTGGTGAAAGATGTTCGCCAGGAAATCGCGCAGATCAATCGCATCTTGACCGATCTGCTGGAGACGGCGCGGCCCCATCCGCCGCAGGTTCGTCGCAGCAATCTCAACACCACCGTGGAGCACGCCGTCGATGCTGGCTCGCCAGCAGGTGCTCTCAAAACCGATCAAGATTGAACTGCAGAAGGCGCCCGATCTGCCCGAAGTCGAGCACGACAGCGATCAGATTCACCAGGTGCTGCTGAACCTGCTCCTGAATGCAGTTCAGGCCATGGAGGGACCGGGCACGGTGCGTGTCGAGATTGGCTCGCGAGAAGGTGATTGTGCCAGCGTTGTGGTCAGCGATACCGGTCGCGGTATTCCTCCTCAGCATACTGGCAAATATCTTCCGGCCGTTCTACACCACCAAGGGCAACGGCACCGGCCTGGGCCTGTCTCTCGCCCGCCGCATTGTGGAAGAACATCATGGCCGTATCGAAGTCAGCAGCGTGGTCGGGAAGGGAAGCAAGTTTACTGTGCATTTCGTGCCCGGTTTCAGCATGCCCGACCGCCTCAAAGATCGCCGCCTCTCGGACGCGATCTCTGCGACGCCTCCGCCAAAGCAAGCCCCTTCCGTTTCGTAGTAAATTAAACACTCGATGCCAGCAGAGAAAATCATGATTGTGGACGACGAGCGCCTGGTGCGCTGGTCGCTGCGCCAGAAGTGCGAGGAGTGGGGCTATCACGTAATCGAGGCCGATTCCGGGGAGCCCGGTCTCAAGCTGGCGCAGCGTGAATCGCCGGATCTCGTCCTGCTCGACGTCCGTATGCCCGACCTTACCGGCATCGAGGTGCTGGATCAGCTCAAGAAAAGCGGCGATGCCCGCGCCGTCATCATGATCACTGCCGATCCGCAGCTTGACGATGTCAAAGCCGCACTCAAACTCGGGGCCTACGACTTCGTGGGCAAGCCGATCGATTTCGATGAACTCCACGTCACCATCAAGAATGCGCTCGAGGCTACGAGCCTGCGTGCCGAAGTGCAGACCCTGCGAGGTGAGGTACGCCGCGAAACCGGCTATGACAGCGTGGTAAGCGTCTCGCCCAAGATGATCGAGCTCATGAATTTTGTCCGTAAGGTTGCGTCCAGCGAGGCCACCACCATTCTGATTCAAGGTGAGAGCGGCACCGGCAAGGACCTCATCGCCAAGGCCATCCACTACGAAAGTTCCCGTCAGGAGAAAACCCTTTGTAGCAATCAACTGCTCGGCCATCCCCGAGACCCTGATGGAGGCCGAACTTTTCGGCCACGAAAAAGGCGCGTTCACCGACGCCAAGCAGATGAAGAAAGGTCTGTTCGAGGCCGCCGACGGCGGTACGCTCTTTCTCGACGAGATCGGCGAACTCTCTCCCTTGCTGCAGGCCAAACTCCTGCGCGTGCTGGAAGACCAGGTCATCCGTCGCGTGGGAGGCATTCGCGATATGCAGGTGGATGTGCGCGTGATCGCCGCCTCCAATCGCGATCTCGAAAAGGCGGTGCGCGAAGGCCAGTTTCGGCAGGATCTCTATTACCGGTTGGCCATTATTGCGATCTTCATCCCGCCCATCCGAGATCGAAAAGAGGACATCCTTCCCCTGGTTGATTTTTTCATCGATCGCTACAATCGCAGATTCAAGAAGTCAATTCGTGGCGTTACCGACGAGACTCGCCGCCTTCTGCTCAGCCACAACTGGCCGGGCAACGTTCGCGAACTCAAGAATACGATTGAGCGCGGGATGATCCTCGAAGACGAGCCGTTCCTGCGGCCGGTGTATCTGCCGTTTTCCGTGGGTGAATCCGGCGGCCGCACCGTGTTTGAGCGAACCTCTCCATCCGACGGCGGGCAGACGCTACCCAACGGCCGCACGCTTCCACGACTTTATATTCCGGAAGGCGGGACGTCGCTCGAAGAAGTGGAGCACGCCATCGTCGAGCTAGCCATGCGTCAAGCCAACAGCAACCAGACCCACGCTGCCAAGCTGCTGGACATCAGCCGCGACGCCCTGCGTTATAAGCTAAAGAAATTCGGCCTGATTCGCGGAGATGAAGAAGGCTCCCAGACCAACGCAGGTGAGGATCAATGAGAACGCTCCGGATTACTCGAAACTGCGGATTCGGCACGCCTAGCGAAAATTATCGACCAGCATGAGGACGGTGCCAGATTCGTCAGACTGCGGGTAAAGAATCGTCCGGCCGTCGGGGGAAACTGCGATATGGGTATTCACGGGGCGCTGAACGGTCAAGGCTTTCCTAGTCTGGCCGGTAGCGAATTCGTAGAAGCAGATGTCACTGTGTCCCATTTTGTCGGGCGGTCTGAAGAAGTAGATCCCCTCCTTAGCCACAGCCCATTGGCCTTCGCTATGCACGGAGTCGAGGAGTTTGGTTTCTTGACTTCCATCAACCTGGGATCTCCAGACGCTCACGGCGTCGGGCCACCCTTTCATGTAATAGAGAAACTTGCCGTCTGCTGATTCTTGCGGCATGTCACCGGAATTCCGCGTGATCTGCACCGCCTCCCCACCGCTGGAAGGCATCTTCCAGATCTCCTCCCGGCCAGTGCGGGTTGAGCTGAAGTAAATCCACTTTCCATCATGCGACCAATCAGGCCACTTGTCCTCCGCAGGATCTGTCGTCATGCGCCGGGGAGCACCCCCGTTCACGCTGACGACATAGACATCCTCTTTCATTCCTTTCTGTGCCACCGTAAGAGCGACTTTCTGGCTGTCCGGAGACCAACTCGGGCCGTAGATCGCCGCCCCGCCGAACGATGTTAATTGCTGGTCCCGGATCCGTCGCTGTCGCAGATCCAGATTTCGTCCGTTCCTGATCGCTCTGACATAAAGGCGATCCGCCGTCCGTCCGGTGAATAAGCTGGGTATTGTTCGATCTGCGTTGAGGAAATGAAACGGATCGGCTGGCCAGGCTCTCTACCGGGCCCTTTCAAGTCAACGCGCCAGATATTGAGGTCATTCTGAAACACTTCAAAGGCCAGGCGATTTCCCAGCCGCGAAATCGTCGGCTGGCCGGCGGCGATTCCAATATCGAGCCTCCTGGGAACCGCGCCCTTGGATAACGCAAGCCGCCAGAGGCCGAAGTTGGTTCCGGTCCCGGAGGTAAATACGAACTCACGGCCATCGGGCAACCAAGCCGCGCCGAAGTTCGTCATACCGGGCGACTCGATCTTTTCCTCCTTGCCCGACGGCTTGTAGCCCGCTCCAAGATGCAACATCCACAGACTCAAATTATAGAAATCGGGTGAAACCCGCGAGAAGATCAAGGTCCGGCCGTCGGGAGAGACTGCCGGCGCCACATCGCCGACTTCGCTACTTGGCGGGTTGGTCAACTCGATCTGCTCTCCTGTTTCTGTCGAGAATAAATGCAAGGCCCAGACGCGCTCGCCGCTTTTCGGGGTTGGGCAGACAATCCACTTCGAATCCGGAGTCCAGGACAAGTACGGGCCGAAGAGCAAAGCCTGCCGCATTGATCCCTTGATCTCGCTCAGAATTCGCTCCGGTCCTCCTCGCTGGGGTACGATCACGATATCGGTCTGGTCGTGTGACACCTCCCGCAAGAAAGCGATGAAGCCTCCATCCGGTGACCAGGCAGGGCTGTAGTTCATGGCCGGATCGCTGGTCAAGCGGAAAGGCGGCTCCACGCCGATTTGTTTGACGTAGATATCGGACTTGTTCTGCTTTTCCCCGTCCCAGGCAAATGCGACTTGCGTACCATCCGGCGAAAGCGTCGGCCCCTCCTCATCGCCTGCGTAGCTGGTCAGCGGAACCGCCACCAACGGCGCCTCTGGAGCGCTCATTCTTCGATCGAACCACCACAATCCCGCGCTGCAATAACCAGTGCCGCCGCTACGCTGAGGGCCCAGGAGCGACGACGAGGCTTGGTTTGGCCACAGCCGCGGCTCCCAGCACTCCGGAATCCGACTCTTCTTTCAGTTCTTGCAGCGCGAGCTTGACATCGTCCATGTGCTGGGAGCGCTGATTGACTTCTTTCCGCAAACAACGGGAGATCAGCCGCTCCACTTCTTTGGGAAGGCCATCCACCAGTTGGCTTGCCGGCCGGGGAGTGTCTTTCAGAATGGCCGCCAGCGTCGAGGCTTTGGTGTCTCCGTGGAACGCTTGTCCTCCCGTCACCATTTCGTACAGCACCGCCCCGAAACTGAAAATGTCCGAACGGGCATCGACCTTCTTGCCCTCGGCCTGCTCCGGAGACATATACGAAACCGTGCCAACGATTTTGCCCTCTTCTGTCGTGGGCCGCAGAGTGCGGGTGGACTCATTGTCGCCGGCGGGAGTGGATTCGGTCAGCTTGGCCAGACCGAAGTCGAGAACCTTCACCAGCCCGTGCTCGTTCACCATGATGTTTCCGGGCTTGAGGTCCCGATGGACGATGCCGGCCGAGTGCGCCCGGGCGAGCGCATCGGCAATCTGGACGGCGTACTTCAAGGCTTCATTCAGCCGCATCCCGCGCCGGGGAATCAGCCGGTCGAGCGTTTTGCCGTCAACGCACTCCATCGAAATGAAGTCAACGCCCTCGGCTTGGCCGATATCGTAAATCGTAATGATGTTGGGATGGTTGAGCGAGGAAGCCGCCTTCGCTTCCTGCACGAAACGCTGCTTACGTTCCGGGTCAGCGACCTTCTCCGCAGGCAGAACTTTGATGGCGACAAAACGGTCGAGACGGGTATCACGCGCCTTGTAGACGACGCCCATCCCCCCTTCGCCGAGCTTCTCGACGATGCGGTAGTGCGAGATGGTTTGGCCGATCACGATGGCGCTGCGTTGCTATGGTAGGAGGCGTGCGCTGGCAAGTCAACGCGGAAGCGGAGCGCAAGGTCAACACGCGAAATGGCGAGTTTTCGCCAGCTACCGACTTGCTGGCGTCATCCGTGGGTTGGCGTCAGTAGATGCTCCATACCCCCGGTGTCACGACTTCGAGGAGATGGCCGTCCGGATCGCGGAAGTAGAGCGCCTCAGCCCCGTATTTCCAGGTCTTCCGCAACTCAATTGAGATGCCCTGTTCTTCCAGCCAGTGTTCCCAGGTTGTCAAATCAGAACGAGCTATCCCAAAGGCAACATGAATTGCACCAGTGGCGTCAGTGTCAGAGGTAGCTCCTCTCTTAAACAGCAGCAACACGCTCCTGTCACCCGCACGCATAGGGCATAACCGCATTTCGTCGTTCAGCGGTTCGTTAGGGTCCAGCGGCTCAAAGCCGAAAACACGGCGGTAGAACTCGGCCGAACGAGCCGGGCTCGCAACGTACAAAGATGTTTCCAGAATTCCGTTGACCCGCGGTGGGATCGAAATAGCATTGGCCATCAGTTTCTCCATGTCGCCAGCACAAACCAGGCAGATGGGTTTCTGATGCGCACAGTTCAATCTTCGACGCAATTCATGGGCAAACAACATTTCATTATTGGGACAGGGACGGACTCGGTATAAACCGCAGCTGCGCTGTACCTGCCGATCCCTTGGTTTCAGGATGATTTGTGGATGTAAAGCGGACTCTGGCCCTTAGGCCTCGCAATGAGTGCTATAGAGATGTTGCGACAACTCGTGTTTAGGCACTGAACGCATCGACTGCGCTCATCGAAGTAGGTGAATCCCTCCATATCCCAAGAGCACGAGACCGCCGACAATCAACGCAATCGAGAACTCAATTGGGGGTGGATCGTTCTGTTCAGACACTTCGGGGAATCCGCGAACACCCACGCCCTTCCGGCTGATCCCGGACCAAATCAGTCCCAATCCAAAAAGGCAAGCCCCGAGACTTTGGAAAATATCGTAGGTCAAGATCGCCCTTTGGCAGTCGATTTGAGTATAACTGGCGAATCCGGGCCATTGCGCTCTGCCCCGCGCCCGCGCGTCGATCTGCACTCTTTAACTCATTCGTTAACACATTACTCGCAAGTTATGGGGTGGGACACTTTTTCCGGTGCAGGCAGCTTACCCGTTCAACGCGGCAGCGGACGGTACTAGAGGCGATGGGAACGGACCGTCAGTACAGGTACCTTACTGTTCCTGACGACATACTCCGCGACGCTGCCTAGCAGCAGGTGCGCTAATCCCGAGCGGCCGTGGGTTCCCATGACGATCATCTGGCAGTTCAGTTCCAGCGCGGCGTCCACGATTGCGGGGCGTGGCGAGGCTTCCCGAATCCAGGTCTCTGCATCGGGCAAGAGCCGTTTCAGCGCATCCATGCGGCGCTGAGCTTGTTCCCGAACCGGGGGAAGCGGGTCGAGGCCCGCCGTGACGCAAGTTGTCTCTGCCAGGCTGAAGACGTTGATGACATGCAGCAGAACCAGCTTTGCTCCGAGCGCGCTCGCGAACGAGTGCGCCAATTCCAGAGCTTTGCCAGCCTCATCCGAGAAGTCCGTGGCTACAAGGATGCGTGAAATCTGTGACTCACCGATCACGGTGCTACCCCTTGGAGTGCTCCTTTGCCTTCGCGATGTATTCCTCGAGTTGCTGCTTCTGGGGGTAGTCTGGATTGGTTTGCAGCAACTGCTCCCAGGCTTGCACCGCGCCTTTCGGATCGCTCTTGCCCTGCCAGCGCACTATCCCCAGGTTGAACAGAGTCCCGGGATGATTGGGTTGATACTTCAGCGCCGTCTGAAATTCGGCGATGGCTCCGTCAGCGTTTCCGGTGTACCAGAGCGATGTGCCGAGATCGGTCAGCAGATCTGAATTCTTGGGCTGGAGCTTGGCAGCGAGTTGGTAGTACTTGATGGCGTCCGGATATTGCTTGCCGTCGTAATAAAGGTTTCCCACCTTCACAATGGTGTCGAAGTCATCGGGATTTGTCTTCAGGGTGACGAGCAAGGGGGCAACCGCCTGGTCGATCATTGCTTTCTGCTGTTCCGGAGTCAGCTGTGCCTGCGCCGGCATGCCCTGAGCCGCGCTGCCATCGGCAGGAGCCGACGCTGCTGCCGTTGTCTCCGCAGCCTGAGAAGCGGAACCCCGGAACAGGTAGCCGAGAGCGACCCCGAGTATCAGACAGAAGACCGCCAGGATGTAGGCCTGCATGCTGGTCCAGTCGGCACGACCGGCGGCCTGGGGCTGGGATGCGGTTTGCTCTTTCTGTTCCTTTTCCATGCGCGAATTCCTTTCAGGATCTGGTGCCGGCAAGCGCCGGTTCAGGCGTTTGCAGGTGGAACAGCCGCTGCAGGGCAGTGGTCATCTGTTCCTGCTCCACCTTCTCTGGAAGTTCCTTGAGTTCACGGGCCAGGGATCCTGCGATTCTTTGCGTCATCCGGGACATCATTGCGGTTAACATTTCATCCTGATCCCTGGAAAACGGCCCGTTCTCTTGTCGAAAGGAATCCATTTCTTGCCGGCATATCTCATCCAGCCGCTGGCGTAATGCCACGATGGTTGGTACCACCCGCTCCGCCATCAACTTGCGGCGGAACCCTAGCGCCTCGGCTTGCAGAATCTTTTGTGCGTCAGCGGCGGCAGCCTCACGCTCGCCCGCATTATGATCGACCACGGTTTCGAGGTCGTCAAGGTCATAGAGGAAAATGCCCGGAACCTCGCGCACCGCGGATTCAATGTCGCGTGGCATCGCGATATCCACGATCACCAGGGGCTGATCTTTGCGCGCGAGAACCATGACCTCGGCTTCCTCACGGCTAAGAATGGTGTGTGGACAGGAAGTCGAGCTGATGATGATGTCGGCTTCCGCCATATGTTGCCAGCGCTCCTCGAACGGGATCGCATGTCCACCCAACTTCGTGGCCAACTCGGCCGCGTGCTCAAGTGTACGGGTGATCACGCTAACCGAGCTGGCGCCGTGGTTGAGCAACCCTCGAGCCGAGAGTTCGCTCATCTTGCCCGCGCCGAGCAGGAGAACTTTCTTGTTTTCCAGCGTCCCGAAAATCTGGCGTGTGAGTTCGACAGCGGCGTAGGGAATCGAAACCGCGGCTTTGCCAATCGCCGTTTCCGTGCGGACGCGCTTGGAAACCGTCAGCGCCTTCTGCAACACCGCATCGAGGAACCGGCCCGTTGACCCCACCTGTTGCGCTTGCTGCCACGCGTTCTTTACCTGGGAAATGACCTGGGGTTCGCCAACCACCATGGAGTCCAGACTGGATGCGACCCGAAAGATATGCATGAGCGCGGCCTCGTCCAGCAGGCGGTAGAAATGTTTCCACTCGCACAGCATGAGTCCGTATTCGGCGCCCAACAGCCGCATCACCGAGTTGGCCGCCAGGGTGATATCGCTGGCCCACAGCCAAAACTCAGTACGGTTGCAGGTGGCCATTACGATGACTTCCTCGATGCCTTCCGCTCCGGATAAGCGGAGCAGGGCTTCGTAGCGCCGGCTTTCGCTGATCCAGAAACGCTCTCGCACTGCCACTGGGGCTGTGCGGTAGTTCAATCCAACGACCATGAGAGCGGGTTCCAAGGTTCATCTCCTGCAACTGCTTGTAAGAAAAGCATCCGTCCTGCCAAAGGGAGCAGATCGTGACCAGCCAGTAATCAATCTTTATTTTCAGTTATTTAGGACGGTTACGTTCGAACACGCAAGGAGGAGTTATGAGGCTGGATTGCGGGATATCACGCTGGGCCGTGTCTTTTGGCCCCTGAGGCATTTCACCACAGAGTCACAGAGTCACAGAGAAAACGCTTAGGAATGAGGAGGCCCCGGCCGCCCTCGATGAGCGGCTTCGCATGTGTTTTCTCCGGTCCTCTGCGTTTCGGTGGTGAACGGGACTAGCGCAAGACTTCCGCCGGCGCGATGTCCTTTACCTTCAAACTTGTTGTGCGTGGCTCATACACGCAGAACGGTTCCTCATCGAGATAGTTGCCGGTGGCGGCGTAGGCGCGCGCGCGGCACCCCATGCAAATATTGCGGAACTCACAGCATCCGCACTTGCCCTTCAGGTTGTTGGTGTCGCGCAGTTGATTGAACACAACTGAATTCTCCCAGATGTCGGCGAACGGCTGCTTTTTCAGGTCCCCTGCCAGGGCTGGCAGATATCCACAGGGAAAAACCTCGCCTTGATGAGAGATGAAGCACACGGCGGTTCCTGCCAGGCATCCCTTGGTCATCGCGTTCATGTCAGAAGGATGGGTTCCGGGATGTCCCACGGCATGTCCGATTCCATGAGGTTTGAGTTCGATGCCGGTCGAGCCGGGCATCGCCATCTCTGTGGGACCTATGCCGGAGGAACTTTGCGCTGCTTCCGATACCATGTGCGCAGCCTGAGCTGCGGCCGTCTCGGAGCGGCGTTCCGCGACGCGGCGCTGGCGAACTACGCGGAAATAGTGGGGCGCGCAGGTCGCTTTCATTTCTATGCCACCTTCCAGCGAGCGATCGTAGAACCAGTTCAGCATGCGCTCGTACTCTTCCGGAGGAACCATCTGTTCGGCTGCAATATCCACTCCGCAACCTACCGGCACCAGCAGGAATGTGTGCAGCGCGTCGGCGCCCAGTGACTTCGCCAGATCGAGCACATGCGGGAGTTGGTGCGCATTGTGACGGGCGATGGTGGTGTTGATCTGCACCGACATGCCCAGATTTTTCAGATTGCGGAAACCAGCGATGGCGGCGTCGAATGCCCCGGGAATACCGCGGAAAGTATCGTGCGTAGCCGCATCGGCGCCGTCCAGGCTGATGGCAACCCGCCGCACACCGCTATCGACAATCATGCGCGCAACATGTTTGGTAACCATCGTGCCATTCGTGGCCAGTGCTACGCGCAGACCCTTGTCCGTGCCGTAGCGCGCCAACTGGAAGATATCCGAGCGGAATAGAGGCTCACCACCGCTAAGCACCAGGATAGGAGTCGAAACGGCGGCAATCTGATCAATGATTTCGCATGCAGTTTGAGTTGGCAGGTCCGAGGGGGAACTCAGCTCAGTCGCGCTGGCCCGGCAGTGGATGCAGCGGAGATTGCATCCTTTGGTCAATTCCCAGAAGATCAATCGTGGCTTGTTCTGACTTATTTGATTCAGATGATTCCCACTGCCATTTAACGAAGCCATATACGGCCTCCCTCTCTAGCTTGAACCTGGGTTTTGTCGCTCACCCTAGGCGCAACGATAGAGCAGCAGGAAATCCCTCGCGGTGATAGTCATCACCCGAAATTGTGATCTCCGTCACAGGGCTTAAATCCTTCTGTTCCTGATTGTTGGCGATGAAGACGTAGTCCCGGACGCCCGCTCCGGGAGCCAAGGCCATTTTCCATGGCGGATAAACAATCCTAGAGCTGGGCTTGGCTCGGGCCCGGACGGGGCATCCGGGCCTGGGGGAACATTGCCGATCGGATCAGTTGTGGTTCGCGATCTCGCGCAGGGCCGCCGTGTTTCGGATCACCAGCGTCGAGCCTTTCGACTGCACGATTTGATGTTTCTTCATGTCCGCAAACAGCCGGGTCACAGTCTCTCGCGAGGTTCCGATCATCTGCGCGATTTCCTCGTGGGTGAGCCTCAACTTTAACCGGGGCTCTGTTTTGGCGGTTTCCCCGTTCTTCGAGGTCCATTCCAAAAGAAGCCTGGCGAGTTTCTCGGCGGCAGAATGTGACAATCCCAGCGAGCGCACTTCATTGCAGGCATTGTGATACTTCTCGCTGAGTTGCTCGGCCACTTTGAAACAGGCTTCCACATCGTCCTTCAGGAAGTGAAGGAAATCGTCGCGCTTGACGAAATTGACCTGGCAGGGATCGATCGTTTCCGCAGTCACTTCGTAAGGCTTGCCGGAAACAGTCGCGCTCAATCCCAGCACTTCCCCGGGTTCGGCAAGTTTCACAATCATCGTTCTGCCGCTCGGAGAGTTGATCGAGAGCTTTACCGTGCCTTTGCAGAGTACGAAGATGCCGCGTGGCATCTGCCCCTCGACAAATAGCACAGCTCCCTGGGGATACGCGGTTGCGTATTTGATGTTTTCAAAGGTCTGCAGCGCGCTGGCCGGTAGATCGCAGAAGATGCGATCGGCGCGCAATTTGCATGTCAGACAGCTTTCCACAATCTCCATTCCATATGGTGAGAGCATGAACTAGCCTCCTGTGACGCCCTCGGGTCAGGCTCACTTGTTGGGCCGCGTTGTGCGCAATCCAGCTAACTGAGCCAGTCTCGTCTGTGGTCAGTGTCCGTCTGGACAGAACAATTGGCTGTGTTGCAAGGCACAGGACCCTGTGATCCAGCTCACAGCAAGCTGTGTGATGGAGATCACAAGCGCCTGTGACGTGTCTTGCTGCGCTCCTGCCTCATCTCGTCCATCCTTATGCAGTCAAAGTCTCAAGTGAGAAGCAGGCGGGTGATTGATGAAGCGCAAGTTCAAGACCATGGACGCAAACGAGGCGGTCGCCTATGTCGCCTATCGGGTTAACGAAGTCATTGCCATCTATCCGATTACCCCTTCCTCCAACATGGGTGAATGGGCGGATGAGTGGTCGTCGCAGGGAATCCAGAATATCTGGGGCACCGTGCCCCATGTGATGGAAATGCAGAGCGAAGGCGGAGCCGTCGGGGCTGTCCATGGCGCGCTGCAGACGGGTTCACTGGCTACCACGTTCACCGCGTCCCAGGGTCTCCTGCTGATGATCCCGAACATGAATAAGATAGCCGGCGAACTTACGCCCACGGCCTTCCATGTCTCGGCCCGCACACTGGCGACCCACGCGCTCTCGATTTTCGGCGACCATTCGGATGTAATGTCCTGCCGCACCACTGGTTTCGCCATGCTCTGCTCCAATTCCGTGCAGGAAGCCATGGACATGGCACTCATCGCCCACGCCGCTGCGCTGGAGTCCCGCATTCCTTTCCTGCATTTCTTCGACGGCTTCCGCACTTCGCATGAAGTCAACAAGATCGAAATGCTCAATGACGACGATATGCGAGCGCTGATCAGCATGGATCGCATCGTCGAGCATCGCCAGCGCGCGCTCTCTCCCGATCATCCGGTCTTGCGCGGCACCGCGCAGAATCCCGACGTGTTCTTCCAGATGCGCGAACGGGCAAACTCCTACTACGAGGCTTGTCCGGAAATCCTGCAATCGGTGATGAATAAGTTCGCCCAGGTCGTGGGCCGTTCCTATCACCTTTGTGATTACGTGGGCGCGCCTGACGCCGAACGTGTGATCGTGATGATGGGCTCGGGCGCCGAGGTTGCTCACGAAACCGTCGAGCATCTCAACACGCAGGGCGAAAAACTTGGATTGCTGAAGGTGCATCTCTACCGTCCCTTCCCGGTGCAGGCTCTTCTCCAAGCCCTGCCTGCCAGCGTGCGCAAAGTCGCTGTTCTCGACCGCACCAAGGAATCGGGAACCATTGGCGAACCGCTCTACCTCGATGTGGTAAATGCGCTTCACGAAGGCGTGAAACGGGGCTACAGCCCTCGCCAGACTCCGCCCATCGTAATCGGCGGGCGCTACGGACTCTCCTCCAAGGAATTCACTCCGGCAATGGTCAAGGCGCTCTATGACAATCTGAAAGCCGATCAGCCCAAGGATCATTTCACCATCGGCATCCAGGACGACGTTAGCCACACCAGTTTGTCCTATAACCCCGAATTTTCCACCGAACCGGACAACGTCGTCCGGGCAATGTTTTACGGTTTGGGCGCGGATGGCACGGTGGGCGCCAACAAGAACTCGATCAAGATCATTGGCGAGAACACCGACAACTACGCCCAGGGCTACTTCGTTTACGATTCCAAGAAGTCAGGTGCGGTAACGATCTCGCATCTCCGTTTCGGACCGCAGCCCATTCGCTCCAGTTATCTGGTCTCCCAGGCCAATTTCGTCGCTTGTCACCAGTGGATATTCCTCGAGCGCTACGACATGCTGAGCGCCCTGGTACCCGGCGGCACATTCCTGCTCAACAGCCCATTTAGTAAGGATGAAGTCTGGGACCGTCTCCCTCGTCAGGTTCAAGAGCAGCTCATCGCGAAGCGCGCGAAGTTCTATGTGATCGACGCCTACCAAGTCGCTCGCGATACCGGCATGGGCAGCCGGATGAATACCATCCTGCAAGTCTGCTTCTTCGCCATTTCAGCAGTATTGCCCGGGGATCAAGCCATCGAGGCGATTCGCAAGTCGATTCGCGACACTTACGGCAAGAAAGGCGAAGAAATCGTACAGAAGAACATGAAGGCCGTGGACGAGACTCTGGTCCACCTTTTCGAAGTGAAAGTCCCGGCCGAGATCAGCAGCACCATTGAGATGCCGCCCGCATTCTCGTCCTCGGCGCCGGAATTCGAGCGCGACGTGCTCGGCATGATCTATGCCGGACGCGGCGACGAATTGCCCGTCAGCGCATTTCCAGTAGATGGCACCTTTCCGACCGGAACCGCGAAATGGGAAAAGCGCAACCTGGCGCTCGAAATCCCCACCTGGGATCCCAAGATCTGCATCCAGTGCGGAAAGTGCGCCATGGTTTGCCCGCACTCGGTCATCCGCATCAAGGTTTACGACACCAAAGAATTGCAGGGCGCGCCAGAGACTTTCAAGTCCACCGAAACCCGCGACAGAGAATGGCAAGGGCTAAAGTACACCATTCAAGTAGCCCCGGAAGACTGCACCGGTTGCGGCATCTGTGTTGAAGTTTGTCCCGTCAAGAACAAGGCCGAAACCCGGCTCAAGGCGATCAACATGGTGCCGCAGCCTCCGCTGCGCGTGCCCGAGCGCGACAACTGGGATTTCTTCCTCAAGATCCCGGAAATGGACCGCCGCAACATCAAGATCACCAACATCCGCCAACAGCAGATCCAGGAACCGCTGTTCGAGTTCTCCGGCGCCTGCTCCGGTTGCGGCGAAACTCCATATCTCAAGCTGATGTCGCAACTGTTTGGCGACCGCGCACTCATTGCCAACGCTACCGGTTGCTCGTCGATCTACGGCGGCAACCTGCCGACTACGCCTTGGACGAAAAACGCAGCCGGCCGCGGACCCGCCTGGTCGAACTCTCTTTTCGAGGACAACGCAGAGTTTGGCCTGGGCTTCCGGCTTTCCATCGATAAGCAGACCGAGTTCGCCCAGGAGTTGGTCCGACGCGTAGCCGGAACCATCGGCGATGAACTGGCAAACGCGATCCTCGCCGCTCCCCAAAAAGACGAAGCCGATATCTATGAACAGCGCCAGCGCGTAGACCTGCTGAAAGAGAAACTTCACGGCATGGATTCCATGGATGCGAAGCAACTCCTTGCCGTCGCCGATCTTCTGGTCAAGAAAAGTATTTGGATTGTGGGCGGAGATGGATGGGCCTACGACATCGGTTACGGCGGCCTTGATCACGTCCTGGCCAGCGGACGCAACGTCAACGTGTTAGTGCTCGATACCGAGGTTTACTCCAACACCGGAGGCCAGGCGTCGAAATCCACGCCGCGCGCCGCAGTGGCAAAATTTGCCGCCGGTGGCAAGCCCGGCCCCAAGAAAGATCTTGGACTCATCGCCATGAGCTACGGAAACATTTATGTCGCCAGCGTAGCCATGGGCGCCAAGGACGAGCACACGCTGAAGGCATTCCTGGAAGCCGAGGCGTACAACGGCCCAAGTCTCATCATCGCGTATTCGCATTGCATCGCGCACGGCATCAACATGACCACCGCGATGTCGAATCAGAAGGCAGCAGTTGATTCCGGACAGTGGCTGCTTTATCGCTATAACCCTGAACGTACCGCCCAGGGTGAAAATCCACTGACCCTCGATTCACGGACCCCGACCCGCAAAGTCGCGGATTACATGCAGATGGAAACGCGATTCAAGATGCTCACCAAGAGCAATCCGGAGGAAGCCAAGCACCTTTGGGGTGACGCACAGCACGACGCCGAGACCCGCTTCCGGCTTTATGAATATCTGGCGCAGCGCAAGGGTGACAAAGATCCGGCCAAGGCCGAGACCCTGCCAGTTGCGTCTGTACAGAAAACATAGAGACGCTGTTCGCAACGTCTCCCGCGAGGAGGAATCATGATCGACCTCAGCACCAACTACCTGGGCTTGCGACTCAACACACCCTTAGTAGCTTCCGCATCTCCACTGTCCCAGGAAATCGACGGCATCCGTCACCTTGAGGACGCGGGCGCCTCAGCGGTTGTGTTGTATTCGTTGTTCGAGGAGCAGTTGCGGCAGGAAAGCCTGGAACTCGAACATCACATGACCGCCGGAACCGACAGTTTTGCCGAAGCGGCTTCGTTCTTTCCCCAGCCCGCTGAATTCCGCCTGGGCCCAGAGGGATATCTGAATCACATTCAGCAAGCCAAGAAAGCCGTTTCGATCCCGATCATTGCCAGCCTCAACGGCAGTACCGTGGGTGGCTGGACACGGTACGCCAAGCTGATCGAGCAGGCTGGGGCGGATGCGCTGGAATGCAATATCTATTCGATTCCTTCTGATCCCGACCTCGCCTCCAGTGCGGTCGAACAGCAATACCTCGACATTCTGCGCGCCGTGAAGTCGGTCGTAACCATTCCCGTCGCCGTAAAACTCAGCCCTTTCTTCAGCAACATGGCCAACATGGCGAAGCGGCTCGATGAAGCCGGCGCCAACAGCCTGGTGTTGTTCAATCGCTTTTACCAGCCAGACATCAACCTGGAAGAGTTGGAGATCCAACCCAACGTCTTGCTCAGCACTGCACAAGCCCTGCGGCTTCCGCTGACCTGGATCGGCATCCTCTATGGCCGCATTCGCGCCAACCTGGCAGCTACCAGCGGCGTGCACGGTCCCGAAGACGTCATCAAGCTGCTCATGGTTGGCGCAGACGTTACCATGCTCTGCTCCACACTCATGCGGAACGGCATCAGCCACCTTCGCTACATCGAACAGGGCTTGCGGGAATGGATGGAAAAGCACGAATACGAATCCGTGCAGCAGATGAAGGGCAGTATGAGTCAGGTCCGCTGTCCCAATCCCTCGGCTTTCGAGCGTGCTCAGTACATGAAAGCCGTTAAGAGTGTGCAGCACGTGATGGTCACCGGCCGCGAGGCTTGGAGAATCCTCAGCGCTGAGTAGAACCTCCTGACCAATGTCACAGGGGTGAGTGAGCTGCATCACGGCACGGTGGCGGAGTCATAGTTCTAATGATTGTGAGAACCTCGGGTGGATGGCAATTGCGGTTTGTCCGGCAGCCTCTCCGAGGCCGCGAAAATCAGGGGCCACGAACATTAACGAGGATCCTATGGTGACTAAACAGCAAGCATTGGACTATCACTTCGGCACCCGCCCAGGCAAAATCGAAATCACGCCCACCAAGCCTTGCCGTACCCAACGCGATCTAAGTCTGGCCTACACTCCCGGTGTTGCGGATCCCTGCCTGGAGATCGAAAGGAACCCCCACGATGCTTACAAGTACACGGCGCGTGGAAATCTGGTAGCGGTTGTCACCAACGGAACCGCAGTCCTCGGCCTCGGCGATATCGGTGCGCTCGCCGGCAAACCTGTGATGGAAGGCAAAGCGGTACTGTTCAAGCGCTTCGCCGACGTGGATGTATTCGACATCGAAATCAACAGCCACGATCCCGACGAGATCATCAAAGTTTGTCAGTTGCTGGAGCCAACCTTCGGGGCCATCAATCTGGAGGACATCAAGGCGCCGGAATGTTTCTACATCGAAGAGACTTTGAAGAAGACCATGAAGATTCCGGTCTTTCACGATGACCAGCACGGTACCGCGATTATCTCTGGAGCCGCCTTGCTCAACGGCTTGGAAGTTGTAGGCAAGGACATCAGCAAGGTCCGCGTGGTGGTGAATGGAGCTGGAGCCGCGGGCGTTGCCTGCGCCGAGCATTATGTCCGTCTGGGCGTCAAGCGCGAGAACGTCATCCTGTGTGACACCAAGGGAGTGATCTACTCCGGTCGCACCGCAGGAATGAATCCCTACAAAGAGCGTTTCGCGGTCAAAACCAATCTCCGCACCCTGGCCGAGGCCATGGAAAACGCCGATGTGTTCCTCGGCCTGTCAGTAAAAGGCGCAATCACCACAGAGATGGTGTGTTCGATGGCCCCGCGGCCGATCGTTTTTGCCATGGCCAACCCCGATCCCGAAATCACCTATGACGAAGCCAAGGCCTGCCGCGCTGACGTCATCGTGGCCACCGGGCGTTCGGACTATCCCAATCAGGTAAACAATGTGCTCGGGTTCCCCTTCATCTTCCGCGGCGCCTTGGACGTGCGTGCAACCGTTATCAATGAAGAGATGAAGCTCGCTGCCACCCGCGCTCTGGCAAGTCTGGCCAAGGAAGATGTGCCCGACTCGGTCTGCCGTGCCTACGGCGTCGCGCGGCTGAAATTCGGTCCCGACTACCTGATCCCCAAGCCGTTCGATCCTCGCGTGCTGGTGTGGGAGTCCTCCGCCGTGGCCCAGGCTGCAATGGATACCGGAGTCGCCCAGGAGCCTGTCAACATCAGCGCATATCGCGATCAACTCGAACGTCATCTGGGCAAGGCTCACGAGATCTCGCGCATGATGATTCACAAGGCCCAGGCCAAACCCAAGCACGTCGTCTTTCCCGAGGGAGACAACGAAAAAATTCTGCGTGCCTGCCACTCGATCTTGGAAGAGAAGATCGCCACCCCCATCCTGCTCGGCAACACCGCAACCATTCAGGCCAAGACGGTTGAGTTGGGATTGGATCTTAAGAAGGCGCAGATCGTGGACCCTGCGACCTCGCCCCTTCGCGAGAGTTACATCCAGGAACTGTTCCGCCTGCGCCAGCGCAACGGGGTCACGCTCACCGAGGCCCACACCCTGATCGACGACCGCAACATCTTTGCCTCCATGATGGTGCGCATGGGAGAGGCCGATGCCCTGGTCTCGGGGGTCACGCAGCACTTTCCCGACACCATTCGCCCGGCGCTGCAAATCGTACGCATGCGCGAAGGCCTGCACAAGGTCGCCGGATGCTATCCCATGATCACGCGCAAAGGAGAGCTCTTCTTCCTGGCCGACACCAGCGTCAACATCGATCCCTCCGCCGAAGACCTGGTGGAAATCGCATTGTGTGCTGCCCAGGAGGCTCGGCGCTTTGACGTCGTGCCACGAGTCGCCATGCTGTCTTTCTCCAGTTTTGGCAGCACCAAGCACCCGCAATGCGACAAGGTGCGGAGAGCGGTGGAGTTGCTCCACAAAGCCGACCCCACGTTGATTGTGGACGGCGAGGTCATGGCGGATGTCGCCGTCTCGCCCGAAAGACTGGAGCAGGACTATCCATTCAGTGCGCTCAAGGGCGGCGCCAACGTCCTGGTGTTCCCAGACCTTGCTTCCGCCAACATTGCCTGCAAGCTCCTGACGACGATCGGAGGCGCCGAGACGCTTGGCCCCATCCTCATGGGTATGACCCGGCCGGTGCACCTGCTGCCGCGCGGCGCCGAAGTGGAAGAGATCGTGAACGTGGTCGCCATCGCAGTGGTTGACGCGCGGGAGACTGAGCCACCGGCGGCGATGCCAGAAGTCGCAAAATCGATCGCGCAGGCGGACTAGATCGCAAAGCCACTCAACCCCTTCCTGAGCGCAGTGGATGCCGCGCGCACAGCGCGGCATCCACGTAGTCGAAGGACCCACTCGTACCAGGGACTACCGGAAATGCAAAGAGGCGTTCTCGCGAATGCCAAGTTAACGCGGCTGAAATAACTCAGTTTCTGGTACGTACACTACACAATTATGACCACGTATCTGTATGCACAGCAGCGGTGGCCCACGTTGGTCAGATGAAAAGGCGGCTCCCATAATTGAGCGCCGCCAGTTCGACCTTTCAAGATCGGTCAATCAGTTTCTTCCGATACAGATGTAATCTATGGCGTGAAGGTTAGTGCCCACAACCGTTAGCGTCGTAGGTGGTCCCAATGTAACTTGAACACTGCAAGCAAGAGCCGCAGTCGTATCGCTGCATGTGCAGATCGGTTTGCTGTTGTAGGCTTGGGTGAATGGGATATTGATCCTAGCAAGAGTCTGCCAGACCTATGAATGAAAACAATTGGCGATACTGGTACATGGATACTCACTCCCGGAAAAAAGGCGACCAGGTGCGACTCTAAGTGCAAGATCTTTCAACCTTGACATGCTTTGTTTGGCGGGGTAAGAGTTACTCTCGCGCCATTGTAAAGGGCGCGCGCCTCGGTGGAGACTCAATATGCGACGCTTCGATCTTGCTATCTTGTTTACCGTGGCCGCGCTTATGGTTATGCCTGTGCGCGCCGGTGCCGGGCAATTTAAGCCGGCGGTCTATTACAACCTCGGCTCACGGCAACGTCCATATCAAATCATCACCGCCGACTTCAACAATGACGGCAAACCAGACCTGGCTGTGGCGAATTGGCTTAGTGGTACCGTCAGCGTTCTCCTGGGCAATGGCGACGGCACATTTCAGCAAGCCCTTGAAGTTTTCTAACCCCGGTCCGGAACAGATTGCGGTCGGAGATTTCAATGAGGATGGGAACCTGGATCTAGCCGTGCTTGAGTTCGGTGGCACGGGGCACAGCGTGCTGGCACTCTACTTCGGCGACGGCAATGGCAAGTTTAGGAAAGGGCCGACCTACATATTGGGTATACAGGGATCGTACCTTGCTGTCGCAGACTTCAATGGCGACGGGCACCTTGACGTGGCGGAGACAAAAGGCGGAGAAGGGAAGAACCCCAACGTGATGGTGTTCTTCGGAACTGGAAAGGGGACGTTTGGGAAACCGACAACATACAAAGTACCGGGGTTACCGGGCAGCATCGCCGCCGGTGATCTTAACGGCGACGGTCATCCGGATATCGCAATTGCAAATGGAGGATTTGTAAGCATCCTGCTTAATACGGGCAACGGACATTTTTCCAAACAGATTCGTTATTCCGCTGGCAATGGAGAGACCCCAAACATTGTCATTGCCGATCTGAGAAACAATGGCGATCAGGACTTAGTTGTGGCTAATCTCTCCCGAGGCATGGTCGTACTATTCAACAAAGGCAACGGCACCTTCGGCAAACCAACTATTTACGTAGCCTTGTGTCAAAACTGCCAAGGTCCAGAAGCGTGCGTAGTCGCCGACTTCGACCATGACGGAAATCTGGATGTGGCCTGCGCTACTGAGATTAACGACTCATATCTCTTTTACGGCGATGGCAAGGGCATGTTTGGACCCGCTATTCCTATTAAGGACACTATCGACTTTAAAGGCGGAGACTCGATCGCTGTGGGCGACTTCAACCACGACGACGCGCCCGATCTTGCTATTCCTATCCAACTCAAGGGCAAAGTCGCGATCCTGCTCAACACGAAGTAGCGAATGCCACTCCCACCTGCTGGCAGGCACAGTGTGCAGGACTACGCACCTACGCGCCAGCCTGCTGGACGATGCGGAAGACGTTGCCCAGTACTCGATACCGCGAGTTCGAGGTAGCAAGGAGAAGGGCCGAGGATTCCCCGGCCCTGAAAGCGTGCGGATCTGATTCGAGCGATCGTGAGGGTCCGAATGTCGATGCCCTCGACGCTAACCCATGATCGCCCTACGAAGCTGCATCCTCAAACTAACCGACTCAGCGGGCGCGGGCAATACAGCAAATGCTGTAGTCACGTTTGGTGACAAGGGCCCGCCATCATCATGCCTCTGCGTAATGCCTGATCGCCGTGTCCTTCGTGATGCCCAAGCGCTCGGCGACCGCACGCCACGACATCCCATGCTCCCGAAGGTTGCCAATGGCTGCACTGCTGCGTTGCCGTCGCGGCGCGACAGCGACTGCGCTCAGGGCGACAGTATGAATTTATGCTTTGGTCGCAGCCCGCCACGCGCCAACAAAAAAGCAGCGGGCACAAGCTGGTGCTCGTGCCCCGGCCAGTCTTATGCGCCGGCACGCAGGTACTCAGCAGCCGGCCTACTTCGCTTGCAGAGATTCGATGTACTCGGTAAGGTTCGCCACGCGCTGCTGCACCTCACTCGGGTGTCCATGGCTCATGCTCCGGAACAGCGATCCCCATACCGGCATGTCTTTGGATCCGTGTGCGGGAAGATTGGAGTCACCGTTGATGGCGGTTGTGACTTTGAGCGCGGGATACTTCCCTCCGTTATTCTTGCTCAGCATTGTAAGGTCGGTGGGAGCGGTCTTGAGCGCACTGGCCGCCGGGCCTCCGCCTTTGCCATCAGTTCCGTGGCAAACCGCGCAATAGGACGTGTACATTTCCTTGCCGGATGCAGGCGACGTGGTCTTGATGGGCGTATGTTGGATTACCTTCGGGGTTTGATCCTGGGCGGTGGCCAAGCAGCTGAGTAGGACTGCGGCTGCGAACATAAAACTCATTTTCCTGATAGACATCGAATCGTCTCCTTGTTCAAACCAAAATTGTGACGTCTGAAACCCTAAGCTACTAGAAATCCAACAAAACGGCTATATCGCCTTGCGTTTCGCCGCGCGCTATTCCGCGGAGATCTTCCATCCCTTATCGGTGCGCGCAAGTGCAAGCGTGGATTTCATCGGACTCGCATGATAAAAGTCGGCTTCATACTTGTTGATCAGGGTTTGGCGATCCCAAAGATTGAAACCCTTCACCAGCGGCCCGCCCGCATCGAAAACGTCCCCCAACTGGTTGGGCGCCCATTTCCAGGTGTAGGCCACGATCGCGTTGTTAACCCCGTTCATGGTTACGTCGGCGATATTTGCCAGTTGCCGCTGTGCCAGTGGAACCTGGTACGTAAAAGTACCATCCGCCTCTTTCCATTTCTTGAAACCCGGAATCGCTGTTACCAGCCGCTCTCCACCGGGTGTGATCGAAATCAGCGTGGCACCGTGCGGTGCCTTGGCTAACTTCACAATTCCAGCCTTTTCCAGCAGTCGATAGTGAGGATCCCCGGGTTTTTCGGCGACGCTCGACATCACCAGGCCACTGCGGAAGTGTATGGTCGCGGCGCCCGGTCCCTGCAGCGCTGCCGTCACGATCCCGCTCGCCTGCTCGGCGCTCAGAGGCGTTTTCGACCGGACTTGGAGTACCACATAAGTCACCATGCCTCCGATTGCCGCGATCAGACATACCAGAAGCAGCATCGGCAAGAACGACGAACGCTTTTCCATCTCAACTTCGGCTTCAAACATGGCATCCTCCTCTTGGAAAGGCCGCGAATTTTGTCGACCACCTCCTATTCTTAGTCCACCCCTCTTTCGATTGCTGTGATCACAGGCACAACCGCTGGTGTCACGTATCACGATGAGGCTGCAAAATCCGTCACCGGGTACCGCGGACGGTCCATCGCTTGTAATTTGGCGGTTTTACCCGTGTGCGCGGCTTCACATACATCAGTGACTCCTGTCACACCCAACCCCGCCCCCACCAAGCATAATCAGCCTAGATTCCGGGGGATGGTCTACTGCCCCGAGCGTGGAGATTCCGTGGCAAAAGGACGTGTTTCGATTGTCGTCGAGCGCTGTAAAGCCTGTGGCTTCTGCGTGGAGTTTTGTCCCACCCACGTGTTGGCCCTCTCATCTGCATTCAATTCAAAGGGTTACCATCCACCGCACGTGGTCCATCCGGAAAAATGCAGTGGTTGCGACCTTTGTGGAATGTACTGCCCTGACTTCGCCATTTTCGCTACCAAGACGGCGCCCGCTGGAGGTGACAAATGAAGGCCGATCCTCGCGGTGTGCTTACCGGCGTGCATTTCATGGACGGTGACCATGCCTGCTGTGAAGGCGCATTGGCCGCCGGCGCCCGATTCTCCGCCGGTTACCCAATCACTCCGTCCACGGAAATCGTGGAGCGCTTCGCCTCTCGTGTGCCTACCGTCGGTGGAACGTTCATCCAGATGGAAGACGAACTGGCGGCTTCGATCACCCTGCAAGGCGCGGTCTGGGGCGGAGCGAAGGCGTTCACGGTGACTTCCGGCCCCGGCTTTTCCCTGATGATGGAACACATCGGTTACGCCGCCATGACCGAAACCCCATGTGTCTTCGTAGATGTGCAGCGCGGAGGCCCATCCACCGGCCTGCCCACCCTCCCCGCCCAAAGCGACATGATGCAAGCGAAGTGGGGGTCGCATGGCGACTACGAAATCATCGCCCTCTGCCCCAATTCTCCCCAGGAGTGTTTTGATCTCACGATCAAAGCCTTCAACTTCGCCGAGGAATTTCGTGTGCCCGTGATGTTTTTGATGGACGAAGTGGTGGGGCACATGACGGAGAAGGTGGTGATTCCGTCCGCCGACCAGATCGAAGTCGTGCCACGGCGCCATACTCGCAAGTCGGTTGATGACTACCTTCCCTATGAAACCAATGGCGACCAGGTTCCGGAAATGGCGCATGCCGGCGAAGGTTACAAGTTTCACGTTACCGGCTTGACTCACGACGAACGCGGCTATCCGAACATGACTCCGCAGACGCAGGACAAGCTGGTTCGGCGCTTGCAGTCTAAGGTTCGCGATGCCGCCGACCGCATCGCATTGTTCGAGGAAGAGCAACTTGAGGGCGCGGATGTCGTGGTCGTTTCTTACGGAATCACCTCCCGAGTGGCTCAAAGAGCCATCGAGGCGGCTCGTGAGCAAGGTCTGCGCGTCGGTAAGTTGCGCCTGATCACCGCCTGGCCGTTTCCCGAGAAAAAGATCCGCGAACTTGCGGCGAACATTAAAGCGTTCGTTGTCCCCGAACTCAATCTCGGCCAGATGGTACGAGAAGTGGAGCGCGCTGCCGCGGGCCAGGCAAAGACATTTGCCGTATCACACGCGGGCGGCGGCGTTCATAACCCCAAAGACATCCTGAAAGTTATCGTGGAGGCCAGCCGATGAGCGACAGTTTGCTCCCAGACATCTTGAACAATGACGTCGCCAACCCGGTCGAGCGCTTCCTGCGCAGCGATCGCATGCCGCACATCTGGTGCCCGGGATGCGGCATCGGCACCACCGTAAACTCTTTCGCTCGCGCCCTCATCGAATCGAAAATCGATTTGGAATCGCTGGCCCTGGTTTCGGGCATTGGCTGTACGGGCCGAGTAGCGGGCTACGTCAAACTGGATTCTTTCCATACCACGCACGGGCGCGCTATTCCGTTCGCCACCGGGTTGAAGCTGGCGAACCCAAAGCTGAACGTCGTGGTCTACTCCGGCGATGGTGATCTCTCTGCTATCGGCGGCAATCATCTGATCCACGCTGCGCGCCGCAACATCGATCTTAAAGTCATCTGCGTGAACAATCTGATTTACGCCATGACCGGTGGCCAGACTGCGCCCACTACGCCGGATCACTCGATTACTTCCACGAATCCCTACGGCGTGTTCGAACCATCATTCAATCTGCCGCATCTGGTCGAAGCCGCGGGTGCAGTTTACGTCGCGCGCTGGACCACGTTCCACGTCCGGCAACTGGCGCGCTCCATCAGCGAAGCTTTCCAGAAAAAAGGCTTCTCATTCATCGAAGTGATCTCACCCTGTCCCACGCTGTACCAGCGCCGCAACAAATTGGGCGATGGCCTGGACACCATGAAGTACTACAAAGAGAAGAGTAAAGTCCGGCACGGAGCGCCGACCAACGAAGTCGGCCTGACCATGACCGGAGAAATCATCGTGGGCAAATTCGTAGATCGCGACCGCCCCGACTATCAGAGCCTGATGCGAGGTCAGTTCACCGAATCGCTGGGCGAGAACTACGTAGAACAACCGGAGATGGTATGCAGCTAACTGAAATTCGTCTCGCAGGCTTTGGCGGCCAGGGAGTGATTCTCTCGGCTATCGTTCTGGGCAAAGCAGCCTCGATTTTCCAGGGTACATTTGCCACCATGACGCAGAACTTCGGTCCGGAAGCCCGGGGCGGCGCCTGCAGCGCGCAGCTCATCCTTTCCGACTCGCCGGTGTTGTACCCGTACGTCACCCGGCCGGACATCCTGGTCGCCATGTCGCAGGAGGCTTACACCCGCTTCATCCCCGAGTTGAAAGATGGCGGCATTCTGATTGTCGAGCAGGATCTGGTGCGAGTTTCCGATCTCAATCGGGATATCCAGGTCTACAGCATTCCCGCCACCCGCCTGGCCGAGGAACTCGGAAAGCGCATGGTGCTGAATTCCGTGATGGTCGGATTCTTCACCGCAGTGACACACTTGCTGGATCCGGATGCGGTACGCAAAGCTGTTGCGGATTCCGTCCCCGCAAGCTTCCGGGAACTGAACCTGAAGGCGTTCGAAAAAGGATTGGAGTACGGAGCCACCGCCTTAACTGCCACTGCAAACCCAGCCGACGCCGAACTGCAGATGCAGTACTCGCCGGAATAATCTTCACAGGTGCACCCATTCAACGGCCGCACTTCGACGAAGTCGGTTTCGGTGTCAGTGCCCTTGTCAGAGGCTGACCAAGATCAGGGGTTAGTCTCGTGGAATTTTCTCCCCACTTCGTAAAGGCCATACCAAAATCACGAGTCGATAATGCCCTTGAACCACTCGACCTTGTGAAATTCGGGAACATCCGATTCTCAAGCCACTGGCTGTTTGAGATTTCTCAACTCACCTTCTCTCAAACAATCGCGAACCAAGGGATTGATTGGCCAAACCTGTAGCAACACAATACCGCCTGTGCTTTGTCAGGCAGACCCTTAGGGGGATGTTCGACGGGGGCGTTCGACGCAATGGCTCCTAAGAGCGAAGAAACGGCGCAAGCTTGTGCTAAGGCTGTTCTCGTCACTTATCTCCTCCTGGGCGACGGTTTACGCGTACAATTTTAGGCTCATTAAGGGCATTCCACATTCGGATGCTTTCTGTAGCAAGAGGAGAAAACGAATATGAGGCCTCTGATTTCACGCATGGCCGGATTTGCGTTAATAGGTGCCGTAGCATTGCTGTGCATAATAGCCTTCGTGATTGTTCCGGCTCCCGCGCAGTCAACCAAAGTACTAGTTCGAATCGACGAAATTATTGCAGTGCCGAACTCTATCGAGACCGAGGCCCATGGCATCTCTGACACCGGTGTAATCGTTGGTAGCTACCTGGATTCCTCAAGGTCGAAGGTGCACGGTTTCAAGCTCGTGAACAAGAAATTCACTACCATTGATGACCCAAGCGGGAGCGGTTTGCAGACCTATTGCTGGGACATCAACTCGAAGGGAGTGATTGTCGGTTCCTACATCACGCCAAGTTATTTGGATCAGGCGTTTGTCTACGAGGATGGCCTGTTTACAGATATTGGCCCAGCGGGTTCGGATGGGTCACAAGCATTCGCTATCAACAACAACGGAGACATCGTCGGACAATATAACGATTCGAGTGGCCTTAGCCATGGATTCCTCTGGGACGGGACCACGTATACCACGCTGGATGTTCCCGGCGGTACGAGCACGTTCGCTACTGGGATCAACGACAATGGCAAGATCATTCTTGAATATTACGAACCAGGCGGAGGTCGGGTATCGTCTATCTACAATGGTTCTACCTACAAGCCGATCATTGTCCGGGACTCGATAGACACTCTGGCGTTTCATGTAAACAATCACACCGATGTCGCCGCTCAGTGGACCGATACCAACGGACATGTTCACGCTGCCTTGCGTTACGGCGGTGTCTACTACAGCTTCGGCGGCCGGAAAGGAGCGATCACGGCGACTGGGATCAATAACCATCGCCAGATCGTGGGATCGGTCACCAGCGGGGCGGAATCACTTAACGGATTCAGGGCGACCTATTGATTTTGCGGCGGCGATGATGCTTCATCAACAACGACTTGATCTCTACGGCACAACCGAGCAGGGCACGAACCTCGGTTACTGTAAAGGGCGTGGCCGCGCGGAGCTGTCTTCGAACTAGCGCCGGACTCGAAGGGCGGATGGCCCGGACCCTGAGTTAGCGGAACCAAACTGGCGAAAAATCGCCTCTCTGACAATGTCGGCCCTGTCAAGCACTATTCGAGCACACTGCAGCATGCACTCAAAGAAGAGCGCCATTTCGCTCTCGTGGATGGTGTTGCCTTTCCAACCGTAGGCTCGCTCGTAATCGTTTTTCAGGTCAGGAACTCAGTCCGACCCATGCATCTCTTCGGTCACACTTTTGATCATGATTACTACTTCGAACTCCCCCGTGAAGGGGAGCGGGATACCCAATCAATTACTCGGTGATCGACTGCACACCATGGCGATTTACGGGTTGTCCCGCGTGCGAACCGAACTTTTTCAATTGCTCGTAGTCCCATCCCTTGCGCCACATCCAGTAAAGACGAACAGCCAGTCTGCGGGCCATGGCTACCTTTGCGATCTTTCGCCCTCGCCGCATGGCCAGGTGAAAGTACTTGCTGCGCCATTCCGGGTCGCTGCGTACCGTGACTTGCGCCGCCTCCACCAGCAGAAAGCGCAA
This sequence comes from uncultured Acidobacteriota bacterium, assembly GCA_963788605.1. Lineage (GTDB taxonomy): Bacteria > Acidobacteriota > Terriglobia > Terriglobales > Acidobacteriaceae > JABDBE01. The sequence goes on from CAWBHD010000004.1 coordinate 276,397, forward strand.
CAGCGAGTTGCCTTGTTTCGTGATGTGTCCCAGCCGACGCCGCTGTCCGCTGGAGTCCTCCAACGGCACCAGTCCCAGATAGCTCGCGATCTGCTTGCCACACCGAAATCGCTCGGCTCGCCCGATGATCAGCACGAAGGACAACGCCGTCAGCGCACCCACTCCAGGATGCGTCGCCAAGCGCTGCGCTTCGGGACACTTCTCCACTTCCTGCTCGATGGCTTGCGTCAACTCGGCAATCGTCGGAGTCAGTCGGTCCAGCAACTCCAGCAGATCGCGCCGGCGCCGACTGGCCCACGGCGCTAACGCAAACGATTCCAGTTGCTTTCGTCCGCTGTCCCGCCATAGTCGCTTCTTGCAGCGCAGTCCTTCGTTCAGTGCCACCGCTTGCAACTGGTTCATGATCCGGGTACGCGCCTGCACCATACGGTGCCGGTGCCACAGCAACTGGCGCAGATCCCGATTCTCCCAACTCGGTACCCAGATCTGCGGAAAATCATCCTTCAGCATGAGTTTCAGAATCAGCTGCGCATCTTGCCGATCCGTCTTCTGCTTGCGGACTCGCCGGGTGCGGATTTCTGCAGCATCTCCAATCCACAACTCAAACTGCAGCTCGGCCAGCAGTCGTTCGAACCAGCGCCCGTGTCCGCTGGCTTCCATCCCCACCCGCACCTTCTGGCCCGCAGCCGCCACAGCACGGTAGAACTTCTCCGCCTCCTCGCGATGCCCCAGCCGTTTTTCCTGGAACTCTCCCGTGTCGGTATCCATGAACGCTATTTGCTGAAACTCGGGGTGAAAATCTACTCCTATAATGATCATGTTCGGCTCCTTTCTCCCGAGCCTGTTGGTTGGATTCAACACCACCAACTTTACTCGAGCCTGGGAGCCGACATTGTCATGGAATCAATTACACTCAAAACCCCCAATCGAATACCCTCTGTGTCCGATACCCGGGAAATGAGCCTCTTTGTCAATTTCCTGTTAACTTCTGCCCTGCACTGGTGCGTGCAGGAAGCTGCCTACGCGTCTATCAAACTCATAGAACAGGGCTCTGGGCGGGCCGGTTTTGGCCGTTTACTCCCTTCGGGAATGAGAAGCTCCGGTCGGGATGACAGAGCGTGACGAGATCGGGATGACAATCCGTGACGAGCTGCAGTAGCCGTGAAAACGCCTTGGTGGTGGCGCGCGGCACGGCTGAAGAGGCTGCGAAAAAAGTCGTCGAGGACGAAAGAGCTTACCTCAGGCGCTAAAGCGCGGACACATTTCCGATGACTGAGCGGCCCGACTGAAGTCGGGCCCTTCCCAAAAATGAGAAACCGTCTGCTCCTCGGCGCAGGCCTGAATGGACCGGACCCGGCCACTTTTTGCCGACTCTCCGCGCAAGAGGTTCCAGGCTTCGCGGTATGGTTCGTACTTTACCTTTCTCGAGTGGGGACATAGCGCGATACTCCATTTTCCAAGGACATTCTTGGCTGGAATGATGTACCAGAGGTCTTCCAGGACTAAATATACAGCCACGAAATCGAACTCGTTGCGCCCGTACGGATCCCGCCAGCCCCGCATGGTACAGGCATAGCCCCGGCCATTCCTACGGATCGTGGACTTTACCTGCACCCGGGCAAACCTACCTTCGTGTTCGACTATGAAGTCGTAGCGCGCCATCTCGCCAAACGGCTTGGTCACCTCCAGTCCGTTTTCCGCCGCCATGGCCATGAAGCGCATCTCGGCCCATTCCCCACGCCGCTTGGGGTGTTTGATCTTTACTCTCGTTTTTGTCATGGATTTATCCTTTGAAAAACTCCTGTCGTGGGAAATCTTCGTCGAAATTCCCTAAAAAGTGACGCTAAAAGAAACGCGGCCCTTGTGGGGCCGCGCTTTTCTTTAAGTTGTTGTCCGCAATTCTAAGTTAGCATTGATCGTCGGGGCTGGCAAGTTGTTTCTTGACTGCTTAGTGGGTTGATTTGCAGACGGTGCTTACTGCACGCCACTGACACAAGCCGGCAGGATTTCCTGGCACTTCACTCCCAGATCAGCAATATAGGGATCCTTCGACTCCGGCGCCGTTCGCTTCGCGACCGACGCCTCCGCTCAGGATGACTTGGTTGTACGTGGAATCGAGCAACGGGATCGCCAGTCGGCGCTGATTGAGGAAAACAGCAGATTCCTCGTCGCTTTCGCTCCTCGGAATGACAACATCAAAAGATGGGCTTGTAATGACTGGGCTGGGAAGGAACCCATCTTCACTGTTGCATTCCTCAACTTTGGGTGTTGCGAAATTCATCACCGCACTGGCAACGCGCAAACCACTGATTAGACTCTGTCATTCTCGTAATGCCCTCCAAACAACCGAAAGTATGAGCTTTGGACTGTTGCGATTTCCATCAAAGCGCTGTTGACAATCTCATCGCAATATCCCACTCGACGAAATCGGATTCCTTTTATATTGTTGATTTAATAGGAGATACGGGTCATCGAGAAGCTGACTCCAAACTTTGCTTGTCTTGGCACGGCGATTGCCTTTAGAAAAGTGTGAGTGGCTCGCAAGACGGCCCTCAGAGAAGCAACAACGAGGTGACTTATGACAGTCCTACTGGTTCTCTTCACATTCGCAACCTTCCTGCTGATCGATCATTTCCGCAGCCGCCACGCCGTGGTGCAACCGGCGATGCAGGTTTCCGCGGCAAAGCAGGACGCAGTGCCCCGCCTGACCCCTGCCTTGGTTGGCGGCTTCGAGGTTCCAGAGAACCGGCGCTATCACCCTGGACACACTTGGGCATTGAGCGAGAGCCCCAGCCTGGTGCGGGTCGGCATGGACGATTTTGCCTCCAAGCTGATGGGCAAACTGGAGAGCATCACGCTGCCACAACGCGGTCAATGGATTCGCCAGGGCCAGAAGATGTGCACATTCCATCGCGACGGCTGTGCAGTTGACATGGTTTCGCCTATCGAGGGAACGGTGTCTGACGTCAACCAGGCAATCGTGCAGGATCCGAAGCTCGCGCTCCGCGATCCGTACGGCGAAGGCTGGCTGCTGACGGTGCAAGCCCCCGACTCGAAGACCAGCTTCCGCAATCTGTTGGGAGGCGCGCTGGCCCGCTGGTGGACAGAGGAATCCGCAAGCCGCCTGCAACGCCGCATGCCAACGATGCTGGGAGCGCTGGCTCAGGATGGTGGCGTTGCGATGGACAACGTTACCGCACAGATTCCCGATCAGGACTGGCTGCCGCTGGCCAAAGAATTCTTCCTGTCATAAGTACGGCCTCGCGGCCCGGCGGGGAGAGACAGCCTTGCTAGGGACCGCCGAACACCGGCCGCCCGGATCCCAGGCGAAACAGCCAGGACCCCGGGCGGCCGGGGTTTTGGGATTCTTGCTTGTGTAGGACGGGCGCGGACAGCTCCAGGAACAACTTCGAGTGAACCTGCGTATATACTCCTGTTGCACGAGGAAGCACAGTGAACCCTGAGACCGTCGACCAGCCTCCCTATTCCAACCCAGCTCTGAAACCCACCGAACCCACGGCGCCATCGGCTCTTCACAAGATCTTTATCGGCCCAGACGGACTGCGCGCCGGCTGGGGCTTGCTCATCTTCATCGCTCTCTTTGTCGCGCTGATGTACAGCGCCAATGTCGTCAGCCATAAGCTTCACCCGCCTGCTCCGAAGGCCGCCAACGCCTCCACGGACGTATCCCTGCGATTCGGATTCATCAACGAGTCTGTCCCCTTGCTCTTCGTCCTTCTGGTCACCTGGATCATGGCGAAGATCGAGCGCCGCCCCGTCTCGGTTTACGGCTTTGGGGACAGCCGCAAGCTCCCGCACTTCCTCGCCGGCCTGGGCTGGGGAGTGGTTAGCCTTTCCATCCTGGTCGCGACCCTGTTGAAGACCGGATTTCTCGTGATCGACCGCCGCCTGCTCTTTGGCAGCGAGATTCTCGGCTACGGAGCTATCTGGCTGCTGGCCTTCGTCCTGGTCGGCCTGCTTGAGGAGTACCTTACTCGCGGCTATGTCCAGTACACGCTGACCCGCGGCTTAGCCGGCCTCTACCAACGGGCCTTCAAGACGAGCCACAGCGTAACGTTAGGCTTCTGGACTGCAGCTGTCATCTTCTCGATTCTCTTCGGCCTCAGTCACGGCAACAACCCCGGCGAATCTCCCATCGGACTGCTCTCCGCCGGTCTGGGTGGCATGGTTTTCTGTTTCAGTCTGTGGCGCACCGGCTCGCTCTGGTGGGCCATCGGCTTTCACACTTCGTGGGACTGGGCGCAGAACTTCCTCTATGGTGTAGCCGACAGCGGAGTCATAATCCAGCACCGTCTGCTCTTGACCCATCCCGTGGGCAAGCCCATCCTGAGCGGAGGAACTACCGGCCCGGAAGGCAGCATCTTTATCGTCGCCATCCTGCCCGTCATCTTCCTGATCATTCTCTTCACCCTGCCGCGCGGGGAGTATGGGCAAGCAGTCAAGACGTTCGACGTCAAAGTGTAGGGCGGACACTCCTGTCCGCCGCCTTTGACTTACTAAATAGTAAGGTCCGTGAAAGTGTTCACGATTTCAGAAATTCCGCAACGACTGGACCTGGGCCACCGGCGCTGCCACGGCCCTGCAGGCGGTACACAGCGTGCCTTCCTTGAGGTCGATCCACTCCACGGCGTGGGACGAGGCCATGGCACAGCGGTAGTCCTCGCAGTGCGTCAGGCTGAGAGTGTGGCCGACTTCGTGGACCGCTTCCTTGATTACGCGCTGGCGAAACAGTTCACGATCGGACGGAAGTCCGTAGAACTCCTGGCGCAGGCGGTGAGCTGAGACCACGGCGCAGGGGCCGCCCATCTGCGCCTCGCCGAAAACAAAAGTCAAAATCGGGATATAGAGATCGACGGCGCTGACGCCCAGCATGCGCCAGGAGTCCTCGGTAAGAAAACTCTGCATGCGCTGCAGGATTTCCGACGAGTGGTACTGCTGCCGCTCTCCGTGGAATGCGAACTCCGGATCGAGGCGTACGGGAAGCACTTTACAGGGAACGCAAAAAGTGTCTTCGATGACGGGACGCAGATCCTTCAGCAGCCCGTCATCCACATTCCCGATCGGCAAGATATGCAGCAGCTTCATCGGGCACCAGCTTCAATGGGTCTCGACAGGGATGCGAGTCCAGCCGTACTTCTTCAGCTTGTGGTGGAGAGTGACCCGGTCAATATCGAGGACCGCAGCGGCATGGCTCTGATTGCCTCCACATTCCTCGAGCACCCGCAGGATGTAGGCGCGTTCCATCTCCTCCAGTTTCTTGCCCGAAGCGCCCGAGCCAGACGCGTTTTGTGGCTTGAAAATGAAGTCCGGTTCACGCAGTTCCGGTTCCTGTCCCACAACCATGGCGCGTTCCACGGCGTTCTCCAGTTCACGAACGTTACCCAGCCAGGGCTGCTCCTGCAGTTGATTCATCGCCACGGGCGCAACCCGGGTGATGCGTTTGTTCATGGCCAGAGAAAACTTGCGAACGAAGTGTTCGACGAGCACGGGGATGTCCTCGCGGCGTTCGCGCAGTGCCGGCAGTTCGATGCGGAAGACGTTCAGCCGGTAGAAAAGGTCGGGACGGAACTTGCCTTCCTCGATCAATTGCTCCAGGTTCTTGTTGGTGGCGGCGATGCAGCGGAAGTCTACTTTGATGATCTGGTTGCCGCCCACGCGGGTGATTTCGCGTTCCTGCAAAACGCGCAGCAGGTCGGTCTGCGTCTTCAGGGTGATGTCGCCGATTTCATCGAGGAATACGGTTCCACCCTCGGCGATTTCGAACTTGCCCTTCTTGCGATATTGCGCGCCGGTGAACGCGCCCTTTTCATGTCCGAAGAGTTCGCTCTCGAGAAGCGTTTCAGTCAGAGCGCCGCAATGAATGACAACCATCGGATGAAACCTTCGCGGGCTGGCCTGATGGATGGCACGCGCAACTAATTCTTTCCCGGTCCCGCTCTCGCCGGTGACGAGGACAGTTGCTTCCGTGGGACCAACTGTCTCAATCGCGTCAAAGACCTTGCGCATGGCCGCGCTCTGGCCAATCAGCTCTGGCGGACGCGCAACTTCGGCGACGGTCTCGCGCAGGAGAATGTTTTCCTGCGCTGTGCGCTTGTGCGACAAAGCATTTTTCACCAGGTGCGCGATCTCGTCGGGGTCGAGCGGTTTGGTCACATAGTCATAGGCGCCGTTCTTCAGGGCAGCCACCGCAGTCTCAACCGAAGCGTAACCGGTCATGATGATCACGATGAGCTCAGGATCGATTTCGTGCATGCGGCGCTGCAGTTCGATGCCGTCAGTGCCGTGCATCTTGATATCGACCAAAGCTGCGTCCCAGCGCTGCTCGGCCAGCCGCGTAAGGGCGTCGCTGGCGTTCTCCACTGTAGTTACTTCGTAGCCTTCTTCGTGAAACCATTTGCCGAGCGAGTCACGCACGCTCAGTTCGTCGTCCACGATCAGCAGTTTTCCTTGTGTGCTCACTTGAATCACCTCACCTTCATCGCGGCATTCCCGTCGCCGACGGCCGCCAGCGAAGCGCCTGTAGCTTGGCTTGGCAACGTTACGGTGAAGGTCGTGCCGCGGCCCAGTTCCGATTCCACTTCGATGCGGCCGTTATGCCGTTCCACGATGCCGCGGCTGATGGCCAGGCCCAGCCCGACTCCGTGTCCACTCTCTTTCGTTGTCAGGAAAGGTTCAAAGATTTGGGGCAGCACGTCGGGAGCAATGCCGGCTCCGTCGTCGCGTACCTGGATCCTGATTTCAGCTTCATCGGTGCTCAGTCGAGCCTCGATCCAGAGATTGCCGCCGCGTGGCATGGCGTCGATCGCATTCATGATTAGCGCGATGAAGACCTGTTCAATCTGAGCGGGATCGCAAGGCACGCGCGGCAGATCGTCCGAAAGCTTCAGCTGCAACTGGATTCCGCCCAGTTCCAGTTGATGCCGGACCAGCATGAGGGAACGATCAATCACAGCATGCAGGTCGGTAGACTGAACGTTCATGGGCGCGGTACGCGAAAGAGTCAGGAGGTTCTTAACCAGTTCGCCACAACGCCGGCTTTCGGCGGCGATCAGGTCCAGACATTCCATTGCCTCGTCGCGTTTTTCATGCTCGGTCTGGCCAGAGCCCACCCACTTCCGAAGCAGCTTGGCGTAAGTCAGGATCCCGGAGAGCGGATTGTTTACTTCGTGTGCGACAACGGCGGCCATCTTTCCGATGGAGGCCATTTTTTCCACGTGCAGGACGTGATCGTGGGCGCGCTTGAGTTCTCTGGTCTTCTCCTCAACGCGATCTTCAAGCGTCTTGGCCCAGGTAACGATTTCTTCATTGGCCGCGCGCAACTGCAAGCTCATGCCGTTGAAGGAATGCGCCAGGTCGCCCACCTCGTCATGCGACTGCACTTCGATCTGATAGCCCAGATTTCCCTGGGTGAGATGTTCGGTGCCGTTCTTGAGGGCTTGGATGGGTTCGCCAACCACTCGCCATACGAACAGCCAGCTCAGCACGGCTACGATCAGAATTGCTCCTGCCGTGTAGAACAGCATGCGGGCGCTACTGGTGGCGAGTTGCACATCGGTTTTTGCCAATGAAAGATTCGTGTCCAGCACGCCCAGCACTTGCTGGCTGGCAGGGTGCGCGTGACAGGCGGCATTGGAGCAGGCAGGCTGATTTTCGATGGGAGTGATAATTCCCAGAACGCGTTGCCCTTCGTTGCGATAGATGCGAAAGCGGTCGGGACGATTGAGGCGCGCCAGCGGCTGTGATTGAACGTGGCAGCCGTAGCAGGCCTCCGCTGTCTTGTCGAGAACGTGGCTGACTTCCGTGGGCTCCGTGGAGTAGCTGATCCGCCCTTCCTGATCAAGGATGCGCACCTTAACCATGCCGGGTTCATCGGCGATGGTTTGAATGGCGTGGTAGAGCCCCTCGCGGTCGTTGCGCAGCATGTAATACGTGGTGCTGCGCTTGATCACGTCGCTGACCCGCTCGGCACTGGCGAGCGTGGCGGCTTCCAGATGCTGGCGATGGAGCCGGATATTCAAATATCCGAGCAGGGCAAAGATCACGACCATGACCGCCAACAGAGATCCAATCAGTTTTGCGCTGACACTGTTGGTCAGCCGCTTCCATCCCAGGCGGACGCGAGTTGGTTCAGTCTCCGGCATGGCTTGGCACCGCCGTAACAGCCACAGGTGCGATTTTGGTTCGCGGACGCCGTTCCGCTACATGGTTTTCTTCGGGGAAAATAGGCAGATACTTCACGGCCACGCCAAAGAGGGCGAAGCCCATGGCGATGATCATCAGGGTTACCGAGAACTCTGTCCATTTCGGCATGTAGTGATGCCCGACATAGGTCTCAAAGCCGGTTAAGCTGACATTGAGGCGGTTGGTGATGAATCCGAGCAGACTGAAGATCGAGGCCAGATACAGGCCGTTAGGCGATAGCCTGACCTTCTTGAAGCTGAGCATGGCGATTGGAATCACGAAGGCAAGCGTCAATTCGAGCCAGAGAAAGTAGGCTTCGTAACTGGGTTTGATGATTTGGCTGAGCATGCCGCGATGGAAGTAATCCTCGAAGCGGAGCAGTGCGTTGACCCAGAGAGCAACCAGCAAAGCGCCGCCAAGTTCGACCAGAACCGGCATCTCGAGGTGACGGCCGAAGGCTTTGGCGCTCTGCGTGGACTCGAAGATTGTCATGGCGAGACCGACGGCAATCGCCGACCCGAAAAAGAGGAATGGCAGCGCCGGGGTGTACCAGAATGGATGCAGCTTGCTCGGCATGATCAGATAGAGCGATCCGAGCGAACTCTGGTGCAGGGTGGAGAGCAGGATGCCGAGGACTACCAGCACCGCATAGATTTTCTTAATCCATTTGATTGGAGTCTTCAGCTTGAAGCGCTCCAGCACGTTGGGCAGAAATTCGAAGAAGAGCACCGTGGTGTAGGCCATCACGCAAATGCCTACCTCGAACATGACCGAGTGCGGGTTCATGTAGATGAGCTGATGCCAGATGTACCAGGGGCGGCCGAGATCGAACAGCAATCCGACGATGAAGAGCAAATAACCCAAGAAGGCTGTCAACACAGCGGGGCGCACAATGCTGTGCAGTCGCTCGACGTTGAACAGATAGACGGCGCCAATCACGCAGAAGCCACCGGCCGCCAGCATGACCCCGCACAGGCAGTCGAAGCCGATCCAGAGTCCCCAGGGAAACTGGTCGGTCATGTTGGAAACCGCGCCCAGGCCATAGAAGTAGCGAACGAAGGCGGAGTACAGGCCCAGGGCCATGATCACAGTGAATACGATTTTCCAGAAGCTGAATTTGAAGTTCATTGCGCGCTCCTGTGCTTGTCTTGATCTGGCGTTTCCGCAGCGGCGACTTCTTCGCGGCGATGCGAGATCCAGTAAATGCCTCCCAAGACCAATGACCACACGGGGATGAAGTCTGGAATTTTCGACATCACCCGCCCGGTGTATTCCGGCATCGGAGTGTCGCCGACTCTCGCCGACGCGGGATAGCCATACTCCTCGACGTTGACGCTGGAAAGTATGAAGACCGAAGTTCCACCAACCTCGTGAAGCCCGTAAATACGAGGCACGTAGCTGGATGGATTTTGGCGGATGCGTTCCTGCGCTTCCTTGATGAGATCGTCGCGTTCGCCAAACTTGGTGGCGCCCGTCGGACAGATTTCGGCACACGCCGTCTGCTTGCCAGCCAGCACGCGGTCTGGGCACATAATGCATTTGCGGACGCGCGGATTCAGCGATTGCCATTCGTACTTCGGCTGGGCGAACGGGCAAGCCACCATGCAATAGCGGCAGCCAATACACTTCCAGACGTCGTACACGACGGGACCTTCCGCGGTTTTGTGGAAGGCGCCAACCGGGCAAACCGAGGCGCAAGCGGGATGCTCACAGTGCATGCACAGCCGCCGCATGAACTTTTCGTTCTTGTCCAGAACTACGGTGTATTTGTGTTCCGATTGCACCGACTCCGCCGCGACTTTGTCGTCGTAGGGCAGGTTATTCTGCTGCGCGCAAGCGCCTTCACACTGTTTGCAACCGATACACATGGTCGCGTCATACAGCAGCGCTTTACTCATAGAAATTGCTCCTCGTAGCTCCCACGCGGGACTTCCGTTCCAGGGGAATGAAGTACGAACTGAACGTACGCTGGGACGGACCAAACTTGGGAACCGAACCGCACACCTTCAATAAGCTGACTCCAAATAAAGAACCGGGTCCGGAGAGGTGAACACCCGGACCCGGGAGGACTGTTCCTTCCTGGAAGGCGAACAGGGGAGGAGATTCCCGGGTGGCTACGGATCGGCGGGTTTTCCGCTCCGTCCGCCGAATTGAGCCGGACATCTTCATACTCACCCCGACGCCTTCTCGGCCGCTGCCCGACAATTGGTCGCGCGACAGCGGTGGTGCGCTAGCAGGAACAGCCAATCACTACTTCTGCAAGCTGCGGATGTACGACACCACCATCTTTACCTGGTCGGGCGTCATGCTCTTGGACACGCCAGCGTGTTTTGGTTTCTCGGTAACGGCCTTGGACAGGTCGTCATCGGACATCTTCTTGGCCTCGTCTGAAACCAGGCTCGGGATTTTCGCTGCCGCCTTGCCGGTCGCATCCGCTCCGTGGCAGATGGCGCACTTCGTTTTGTAGAGAGTCGCTCCGTCATCGGCAGCCCAGGAGAGATTAGGAATCAGTATGAAAAGGGCTACCGCGATTGTCATCACCAGCATCACCAGCTTTGTCGTCTTCATGATTTCGTTTCCTTTCGATGTAGAGTTTTACAACCCGATGAAATCAGCGGTTGTTCTCGCAGTCGTGAATCTGTTGCGAAAGTAACCACCGGCTAAAACCTCCAAGAACCAGATGTAAGAGAACTCAGCAGCTCGATCACTGCCTAGTTGAGAGTTTCAACGTTAAGGGGGATGGCCGCAGTGATGCAGGTCACCCTAAGGGGTGATTCCAGTGGGGGGCTGTGCGTTCATGAGGGGTCAAAACGGCCCTTTTGGGTCACGTTAACAGGTGACTTCAGTCACAGCGTTTCAGGTACTCGCGGCGGACAATGGCAGATAGCGAGGTGACGCTATGCCGATACTAGTAATGGCTCTGCTCGCGTTGGCGGCTTTTGGCCTCATTGGGATTATGCTGGTGGTCGCGGTGCTGATGGAGCATTCCACGCCCAGACGCACGGTCAAGACCGACGCCTCATACCCTGTGGGCCCCGGTGCTGCCCCCTTTCTCAATCCAAACTTCGACCGACCGCGTGGCGCGGAATCGCCAAAAGAAAACCCGTCCGAAAAGGAGAACATACATGAGCACGCTGGTATTGGATCACGATAAGAAAGCCGACCTGGCTGGGCCGGGAATCGGTGATTACAAGGAATTGGAAAAGATCCTGCCACGGAACTACCGTTCCCATCTGACCCCGAAAGAGACCCAGCAGGCCATCTTCCAGGTGAAACGCTATATCGAAGACAACCTGTGCAAGCAGCTCGGCCTGATGATGGTCGAAGTGCCGCTCATCGTGGATGTGGAGAGCGGCGTCAACGACATGCTGGATCGCGACGGGTCGCGCACGCCGATTCGATTCCATATCTCGAATGACCGCAACCTGCATCCCATCGATGCGCAGGTGGTGCAAGCGGCGACGAAATGGAAGAGGGTCGCGCTCAAGCAGTTCGATTGCAAAGTTGGTGAAGGCATCTGCACTGACATGCGGGCCGTGCGCAAAGACTATTCTCTGGATCACGACCATTCCGCCTATGTCGATCAATGGGACTGGGAGCGCAGCATCACCAGCGAGCAGCGCAACCTCGAATTCCTGAAGACGATTGTCGGCAGGATCTGGAAAGTCATTGTCGGGGCGGAACAGTATGCGCAGTCTCTGTTCCCACAATTGAAAGACTCCCGCTATCCCGATCTGCCAGAAGAGTTGAAGTTCCTGCACGCCGAGGAACTTCTCGATATGTATCCTGATCTCCCGCGCAAGCAGCGCGAGACTGCGGTGCTGCAGAAGTATCCGGCTGTCTTCATCATCGGAATTGGCTGGCCGTTGAAGGATGGATATCCGCACGAAATGCGCGCTGCCGACTACGACGACTGGGTTACCGACACCCACGATCAGACTGGCAAAGACACGCATGGACTGAATGGCGACATCCTGGTATGGAACCCGGTTACCCAGCGGCGTCATGAACTGACATCGATGGGGGTGCGGGTTACGGCCGAGACCCTGAAGAAGCAGCTCACGATGTCCAAGCAACTGGATTTCATGAAACTGCCTTATCACCAGGCGATCCTGAACAACCAGATACCGCTCTCGATCGGCGGTGGTATCGGGCAATCGCGGACGTTGATGTTGTTGCTCCGCAAAGCTCATCTCGGAGAAGTCAGCGTCACGGTGTGGCCGAAGGTGCTGAAAGAGATGTGCGCGGGGAAGAATATCTTCGTGTTGGAGTAGGATGGTCCTTGGGAAGAAGTGAAAGGGGGTAGTCAACGACTATCCCCTGATAATTTGTCCCTCACGAATTTCAAGGGTGAAGCGGTTGGCGAAGCGCGTCCGGATTCGTCGCCCAAAATGCAACCCGGCGGGCTCTGGTGAAACGCAGATATTTCCGGAAATTCCCTGCGTCCCAGACTGCAGGAGTTGCATTCAATGTGTCCCTGTTCCAGCATTTTCTAAAGTCCCATTCTCTCGTGGCCGATGAACTCAGAGGCTGACTTCGCGAAGTATTTGTCTTGAAATGGCTTTGACGGGCGCGCAAGCGTACGGAATTGAGCGGCGTAGAATTTCGTTCTTCTTACGGAGGCATCCTAATGTTCGGAATGGCGGTATATGGTGGGATCGAGCTATGAAGGAAATTGCCGGCAAACCCAAGTTGCAGGAAGACAGTCTTAAACATCTCGGCTTGGACAATCTCGGCCAGGTCTACTGGAATTTGCCCACGGCAGCACTTTACGAGGAGGCCATTCGCCGCTATGAGGCATCCTTGAGTCATCTGGGGCCGCTGGTCGTGCGTACTGGTCAGTACACCGGCCGCTTGCCGAAAGACAAGTTTTTGGTCCGTGAACCATCGAGCGAAAGCAAAATCTGCTGGGGCAAGATCAATCGCCCTCTGGACTCGGCGAAGTTCGACGCTCTCAAGTACAGACTGTGCGCCTATCTCCAGGGCAAGGACATTTTCATCGAGAACTGCTACGCGGGGGCGGATGAAGATTATCGCCTGCCCATTCGCATCATTAGCGAGCGAGCCACGGCGGCCCTGTTCGCCCGCACCATGTTTATCCGTGAACTGGATCTGGAAAAACTGGCGCAGACACGTGCCGGAATTCACGGTGCTGCACGCGCCCAATTTTCACGCCGATCCGGAAATTGACGGAACCCACTCCGAAGCCTTCGTGCTGCTGCATTTCGGAAAGAAATTGATTCTCATCGGCGGCACGGCCTACGCCGGCGAAATCAAGAAGTCGATTTTCACGGTGATGAACTACCTGCTGCCGCAGAAGGGCGTCATGGCTATGCACTGTTCCGCCAACTACGGCAGCGACGAGAACGATGTGGCCATCTTCTTTGGCTTGTCAGGCACGGGAAAGACAACCTTGTCGGCCGATCCCGAGCGCACGCTGATTGGCGACGACGAACATGGCTGGAGCGATGACGGAATCTTCAATTTTGAAGGTGGCTGCTACGCCAAAGTCATCAAGCTGTCGCGCGAGGGCGAGCCGGAGATTTACGAAACCACCCGGCGTTTCGGCACGATTCTCGAAAACGTCGCCATGGACATGCGCACGCGGCACGTCGATCTGGATGACGCTTCGCTCACCGAAAACACCCGCGCCGCTTATCCCATCACCCATATTCCGAATATGACGCGTACCGGCAAGGCGCGGACATCCGAGGCACATCATCATGCTCACCTGCGATGCCTTTGGCGTTCTGCCGCCGGTGGCGCGTCTGACCCCGGCACAGGCGATGTATCACTTTCTGGCAGGATACACCGCAAAGGTTGCGGGCACGGAAGCTGGAATCAAGGAACCGCAAGCCACGTTCAGCCCCTGTTTCGGCGCGCCGTTTATGGCGTTGCCGCCAACCGTTTACGCGAAATTGCTCGGCGACAAAATTGCCAAGCACAAAGTCGATGTGTGGCTGATCAACACCGGCTGGAGCGGCGGTTCTTACGGGCAAGGTCAAAGAATCAAACTGGGGTTCACCCGTGCCATGGTCAAAGCCGTCCTCTCCGGCGCGCTCAAAGATGTCGCCGCAAAACCCGATCCGAGTTTTTGGAATAGCGGTGCCGCTGTCGTGTCCGGGCGTGCCTGACGAAATGATGAACCCGCGCAACACCTGGACGGACAAGGACGCGTATGACCGCAAGGCGCGCGAATTGGCCGTTATGTTCGAGAAGAACTTCGCGGAGAATGCCGGTGATGCCTCCGCGGAAATCAAGGAGGCGGGCCCGAAGCTACCAATCGGCACTGTGCAGGCCCACGCTTGATGAAGAAGTTTGGATCGAAAAGGACATGCGTTGGCGGGCCAATTCAGCCATGATCGAACTTCGCCGCGAACCCAGAGTTCGAGTAGATATTGTTGTGCAGGTGTGGGGGGCGGACGCGGACGGCGAGCCATTTTCCCAGACCGCCACGGCGACGGACGTCAGTCAATCCGGTGCACTGCTAGTGAGGATGACGTGCGCCCCTAGAAGTGGCGACTTGATCGGGATCGCCTACGATGGCAGGAAGGCTCGTTTCCGGGTTATTTGGAGCCTTGAATCAGGCGGTTGCCCGGGGATCAGGGTCGCAGTTCAGAAACTGGCCGCGGACCAGTGTCCATGGAGGGACATATTATCGCCGCTGGCCGCGTGCCCGCTTACGAGGAGTAATCCGGATTGTGAATAAGGAGGCTTTTTTGCACAATTTTTCGAACCACAGTCTGTAGATTGTTTTAACCTGATACTGTCCGCGCTTGGGCTTTCGAGAACTCGACCACCGAAGACTCCCCTATGGACGACATCGCTCGCCTGTTTCAGGCATTTCTCGCTCCCGCCCTTTTCGTTTCCGCGACTGCCTTGCTGATCCTCTCGATCAATGTCCGGCTTATGGGATCGTCAGCCGATTGCGGGAGTTTGTCCACGCCAAGCACACCGCCGCCAGAGATAACCGCGTGCAAGAAGCCGAGGCCTACACTGCGCAGATTGACTCGATCGAGCAACGTGCGGAAACGATCCGGCGCTGCTTCCTGCTGGTACTTGTTTCCTTGGCAGGAACGATCTCATCCTGCCTGCTGCTGGGATTCGGGCTCTACTGGCAACGGGCCGCCGTGGCCGCTGTCGTCCTTTTTGTACTGGCCATGATCTGCTTGCTGGCGGGCACCATCTACTACATCCGCGAAGTTATCGTGTCGCTGAGTTCAGTGCACAAGGAGGCGGGCGATTCGCGGTTCATGGACCTCGGCTCCCCGCCTGAGATTCGCAGCCACCATCCGCTCTGATCGATGCTTGGTGCAAACAGGGTTCACGGGCTATTTCTGGGCGTCCTGCCGGCGCAGGGAGGGCTTGGTCTTCGAGCAGGTCCGAGGAAAGTTGAGACGTCAAGCTGATTCGTCAGGGCTCGCGAACGGCTCCGCAAAGCTCAGCGTGGGGAAGTTGGGGTCGGGGTGTGGCTGAAGATTCTAAAGGAGATGTGCGTCAAGAAGGCCATTTTCGGCTGAAGTAGATTGTTTTTGAGCAGGAAGGAGAGGGCGCATTGGAATTGGCTGTCCCCTCATTGTTGCACTTCAGGAATATCCATTTTGAAACGCCAAGCATACTTGGTCTGTGTGCAGAGTCATTCATATTGACAATTGTCCTGGTTGGATTCATCCTTTTCCGGATTGGTTCGCCTAAGGAGATCGGGCTTTCACCAAGCAAGACTCCTTACCCTGGTATCGTGATGCGCCAGCATTGCGCGGTATCGTGTTCCGGCGATGCTGGAAGAAAAGGGAACACCGGAGGTCAGGGTCGAGACTCATTGGACGAGAACGTGCGGGGCCGGAGTTTAGATGCCGGGATTGCACCTTTTCGGAAAACAAAGCTTGGAGCGGGTCATGACAGTCAATGGTTTCAAGGAATTCTTGCGAGACATCGCCAAGCTTGTGCCAGCCGTGTTGATTATGGCGGTTCTGGCGCAAGGGCAAAGTCCCAGTGACGTGGAATCCGGCACCAGCTTTCAGGGGCAGGTCCGTTATGAGAACAATGCCCCGGCGCAGTACATCCAGGTGGAACTGTGGACCGATGGAGAAACCAGTTGGCGCAGCATTGCTGTGACGGACCGGGCAGGGAGGTTCCACGTTGGAGCGCCCTGCATGGTGATCCAATACAAGATCGAGATTCCGGGCTTTCGTACGGTTACCGGGCAGGTTGATATGAGCATCAACCCGTGCCGGGCGCTCGAGCTTATGACCCTGAAGCCGATGCCGGGGACGACGATTCCGGGCAGCGAGGCGCCGCATGCCAGCATCGTCGATGCGCGCGTTGCCGCAATCCCCGCGGAAGCGAAAAAGGAGTTCGACGCGGGCCAGAAGGCAGTCTACGCCAACGACTTTGCAGGAGCCATCCCTCATTTACAGCAGGCGATCAGCCTCTATCCGCGATACGCAGAGGCGTATCAACTCCTGGGCGTGGCGCAACTACAGACGCAGGAGGCCGTGCAAGCCGAATCTTCTCTGGTGAAAGCTCTCGAGATTGAAGACCGGATGCCACGGGTGCAGTATCTGCTGGGGGTTCTTTATGCGAAGACCAACCGCGCGAATCTTGCGGAAAAGCCGCTCAGCCGCTTTGCGGATCTCGATCCGCTGAATCCGGACGCACATTTTGAACTGGCGAGGGTTTGTTTCGCCTTGAAACGGTTTCCCGACGCAGAGATGCACGCACGAAGATCGATCGAGCTCAATGAGACCAATGCTGGAGTGCACACCATTCTGGGATACGCCCTGTTGCGACAGAACAAACCCGAGGATGCCAAGCGAGCTTTTCAGCGGTTCGTCAGCCTGGATCCTAATAGCCCGATGGCGGATGCCGTGAAGGTTGTGATCAGCCAGATCGACAGCCAGGCAAGGAAGTAGATTCAGACAGACCAGGGTCGATCGCCGAGCGGGCTACACGCCCACCGGCAACTCTGGCAGGAACGTTGCAACCGTCAGATGACTTTTCACCGCCGCGGACAGACGGCGGATGCCCTCTCGTATCTGCTCCGGAGCCGCGTTAGAAAAGTTCAAACGCATGTGGCGGCGGCTTTCGCGACTATCGATGGCATAGAAAGAGTCGCCGGGCACGAATGCCACATTCTGCTCGATCGCCGACTTGAAGATCGCCTTTATGTCCAGTCCCGCGGGGAGAGTAACCCACAGGAAGAGTCCTCCCTGAGGATGAGTCCAGGTAATTTCGGGCGGGAAGAACTCTTGTAGCGCCTGCAGCATGACGTCGCGGCGTTGGCGATAGATCTGGCGAATCAGCTTGACGTGCTGGTCGAGGAATCCGTCGCGTGCGACTTCGTAGGCCACGAACTGAGTGAAGGTGGAAGTGTGCAGGTCGGCGCCCTGCTTGAGTTGCGCCAGCTTGCCGATGACGTCAGGCGGAGCGACGATCCATCCCAGGCGAAGCCCCGGCGCCAGAGTCTTTGAGAACGTGCTCAGGTAAATGACGTTGCCAATGGAATAGCCGTTGTCGCGGCGCAGGTTCTCGCGGTCGAGCACGACCAGGGAAGGGAGGTGCTCGCCCTCATAACGCAGCTGGCCGTACGGGTCATCCTCGACAATCGGAACGCCGTACTTGTCCGCCAGCAGAACCAGTTCGTGGCGACGCCCCTCGGACAATGTTACTCCCGCCGGATTCTGGAAGTTTGGCAGCACGTACATGAATTTGGGGCCCGAGCGTAGAGGAGCTTCCAGGAGGTTGGTGCGAAGGCCGTCCGCGTCGATCGGTACGGACACATATTCCGCGCCGTACACGTTGAAAGCCTGCAGGGCTCCGAGGTAAGTCGGCGCCTCCACCAGTACGCGGTCGCCACGATTGATAAATAACTTGCCAATCAGGTCCAGCGCCTGCTGCGAGCCTGAGGTCATCAGGACGTTCTCCACCTTTGCCTTGATCCCGTAACGCGCCATGTTGTTGGCGATCAGTTCGCGCAGCGGCTCGTAACCCTCGGTTGCGCCGTACTGCAAGGCCGAAGCCGCCTGCTGCGAAAGCACCTTGTGGCAGGCTTCCTCAAAGCGTTGAGCAGGAAACACATCGGGCGCGGGGAGGCCGCCGGCAAAGGAGATCATTCCGGGCTTCTGGGTGATCTTCAGCAGGTCGCGAATCGCGGAACTGGTAATGCCTTTGGTGCGCAGCGCGTAACGAGCCGTCCAGGCAGTAGACATGGCGAGATTCTCCTCAAAACCAGTGTAGGCTTTGGGCTTAGGCGTTTACTGTGACGGCTGAGACATGCGGTTGTGACGGGGATTACAGCGATTGGACGGCGGGACAATCCTGGACTCCCTTTGGGATATCGAGTCTGAATGGCATGCCAGGACATCTTTTGGCATTGGATGCCAGACACGATCCGTGCGGACAACAATTTGGCCGTTTACTATTAGAGCGTTTGACGAGAGGCGCCATTGACCCCTAAGTCTTTGTACCCGGCAACACCCAAAAAGGTATTGCAGGGCAAGATCGCACTGGTTGCAGGAGCCACCCGCGGAGCCGGCCGAGGGATTGCCATCGCGCTGGGCGAGGCGGGCGCGACGGTTTATTGCACCGGGCGCAGTACAAGAAAGCGGCGCGCTACAACCGGTCGACCTGAAACTATCGAAGAAACCGCTGAACTCGTCACCGCTGCCGGCGGGCGTGGCATTGCCGTAAGAGTGGATCACACCGAGCCTGCACAGGTAAGAAAATTGATTGCCACTATCAAACGGCGGCACAAGGGCCTGGACATCCTGGTCAATGATGTGTGGGGCGGCGACGCGCTTACCGAATGGGGCAAGACGTTTTGGACGGTCAACCTCGAAAAAGGCCTGCAGATGCTGAAGCAGGCAATCCATTCGCACATCATCACGTCTCACTACGCCGTTCCACTGATGCTGGGGCGGCGCGGAGGAATTATTTTCGAGATTACCGATGGCGACGCTTTTTACTATCGCGGCAACATTTTCTACGATCTGGTGAAAATATCCGTTATAAGGCTGGCCTTTGCCATGGCTCGCGAGCTGCGCAAGCGGAAGATTGTGGCGGTGGCGTTGACTCCCGGGTTCCTGCGTTCAGAAGCCGTATTGGATCATTTCGGAGTCAGCGAGGCCAACTGGAAGGATGCGGGGAAGAAGAAAGATGCGAATGTGAATTCCAAGGACCAGAATGACGCGCCTCAGGATTTCATGGTGTCGGAATCGCCGCGGTACATAGGCCGGGCGGTGGTGGCGCTGGCGGCAGATCGAAAGGTCAAAAACAAGAGTGGACGCGTCTTCAGTTCATGGGCATTGGCGCGAGAGTACGGATTTACCGATCTCGACGGCAGCCGGCCCGATTGGGGCAGGCATGCCCGGAGGAAGTATGGAAAGTACAAAATCTGCGATGAGCGGTTTTATTCCTACTGGGTTCCGGGACTTGTCGAGCTGATCTTTCCGGATTGGTTTTGATGACGGCCGCGCTCACCTCCGAGGGCTAAGCGAAGCCGTCCGGCTGACTTACGGCGCCAATGTGCGCCTGGTCGTCGATGAACAGGCGGCCAGCGGTCAGCGCTTTGCGGTCAATTTCCAGTAGATCGAGCTTCTTCACCTTGTCTTGGAGCACGCCTAAAGCGGTTCCGGGAGCCAGACATTCCGTTTCTTCCAGCAGCGCACCCATGAGTACGATGTTGGCGACCTTGGTCGAACCGAGTTTGTCGGCCATTTCCGCGGCCGGGATTGCGACTACCTGCACTCCCGGTGCGGCAAAGTCAGCCGGAAGGCTGGCGCCGCTGTAAAGAATGAGTCCGCCACTCACTACTTCGTGGGCGAACTTGCGCAGCGAGAACTCATTCATGGCCACCAGCACGTCGGGGCGCGAGACCAGGGGCGACCCGACCCGTTCTCTCGACAGGCACACATGGCAATGGGCGCTGCCTGAACGCATCTCCGGTCCGTACGACGGCAGCCAGCTTACTTCGAGGTTTTCCCGCATGCCCATTTCGATGAGGAGTTGCCCCAGAAGCAACACGCCTTGTCCACCAAAGCCGGCGATCTTAATCTTTACGTCTTTGAAATGATGCGCATGTTTCGGTGTGGAAGGGTTCAGCCCCGCGGCTTTCGGAGTGATCTCAAGTACATCGGCTACTGACCGTTGCGGTGGCTCATTGCCCACGGGCATTTCCGGCTTGCGGTCGCGGAAGACATTCAGCGGAAAGGCGGGCATCATCTTGTCGAGAACCCAGCGGCGCGCTTCAACGGGATCCTTGCCCCAGATAGTGGGGCATGGCGAAAGGATCTCGACAAATGAGAAGCCCGAGCCGTCGCGCTGGATTTCAAGCGCTTTGCGGATCGCCCGCCGCGCTTTCATGACGTTCTTGTTGTCCGAAAGCGCTACGCGCTCGATGTATACCGGCGCTTCCAGGGTGGAGAGAAGTTCGGCCATGTGCAGAGGGAAGCCCTCATTCGACGGGCGCCGGCCCCATGGCGAAGTGGTGCTTTTCTGTCCGACCAGGGTAGTGGGCGCCATCTGTCCGCCCGTCATGCCGTAGATTCCATTGTTCACGAAAAAGACAGTGATTTTTTCACCGCGGTTTGCGGCATGCACGATTTCAGCAGTGCCGATTGCGGCCAGATCCCCGTCTCCCTGATAGGAAATTACGATCTTGTCGGGACAGGATCGCTTGATTCCCGTGGCCGATGCGGGCGCCCGGCCGTGCGCGACCTGAACGTTCCCCACATCAAAATAGTAGTAGGCAAACACCGAGCAGCCCACTGGGCTCACGAAGATGGTTTTGTCCTGCAGGCCGAGTTCCTGCAGCGCTTCGGCAATCAGCTTATGGGCCACGCCGTGTCCGCAGCCGGGACAATAGTGGGTCTGATGCTTGAGTTCTGACTTGCGCTCGTACAGGTCGTAGAACAGCGGCGACTTGGAGTGGACGGATTCGTATTCGTTGTTGTTGGCTTCGGATTTGACTTCGGGATCCAGCACGCTGATCACGCTCTCGTTTTCCATTGTCGTTGTCCTTTTCAGACTGCTACGGCCATACGTTCCAGCACCTGTTGCTGCAGTTCTGTGACTGAGGGCACGTTGCCGCCGCCCCGTCCGTAGAATTCCACCGGAACTTTTCCGTTCAGCGTCAGCCGTACATCTTCCAGCATTTGTCCGTTGCTCAATTCGACGACCAGCACCTTTTGCACTTTCGCAGCCGCTTTCGCCAGCGCCTCTGACGGATAGGGCCAGAGAGTGATGGGGCGGAACAGGCCGGCTTTCACGCCTTCCTTGCGGAGCGCTTCCACGGTGGAGAGCAACACGCGGGAGACGATGCCGTACCCAACCAGCAGGACGTCCGCATCGTCGGTGTTGTAGAGTTCCCATCGCGGTTCGGCTTGCTGGGCGCGGATATACTTGGCTTCCATGCGCCGCTGATGATTTTCCAACTCATCGGTTTCGAGATAAATGGAACTGATCAGGTTAGCCCGTGTCTCCGGCGTTCCTTTGACAGCCCAAAGTTTCTCGGGTGCCTGAATGTCCCGGTACTCAAGATCCAGGGGTTCCATCATTTGTCCGATGAAGCCATCGGCGAGGACGACTGCGGGATTGCGGTACTTGTCGGCAAGATCGAATGCCAGCATGGTGAGATCAGCCATCTCCTGCACGGATGCGGGAGCGAGCACAATATTGCGGTAGTTGCCGTGACCGCCGCCCTTTACCATGGCGAAATAGTCGCTTTGCTCGGGCGCGATATTGCCCAGTCCAGGCCCGCCGCGCATTACATCCACGATGACGCACGGGAGTTCGGAACCAGCGAGATAGGACATGCCTTCCTGCATCAGGCTGAGGCCGGGTCCGGAGGAGCCAGTCATGACGCGCATTCCGGCTGCCGCTGCTCCGTACACCATGTTGATGGCGGCGACTTCGCTTTCCGCCTGCAGGAAGGTTCCGCCGACCTGCGGAAAGTAGAGCGCGGCCGCCTCCGCGATTTCGCTGGCCGGAGTAATCGGATATCCATAGTACGCACGGCATCCGGCGAGGATGGCGCCCTTCACCACTGCCACGTTTCCCTTACAAAGCTGCCGCATGGTCGCCTCCTTGGGCTGCCGTTGCAAACGCTTTTCCTTTTGCTTTTATGCGGTAGACCGTAATCGCGCCCGGTTCCGGGCAGCAATAAAAGCAGATTCCACAGCCGGTGCAGTCCTCTCCGGTGTAGTGCGCCGGATGGGCCCCGTAGGAATTCAACTCGGGCATCAATTCCAGACACTTGGGCGGACAGGATTCCACGCATAGTCCGCATCCCTTGCATTCCTCAACATCGACCGTAACCTTACCGCGCGCTTGGCCTGCCATGGTTCACCTCGATACCGCTGTCTCCGCAGCTAAAGGGCGCTGCAGCCACCTGGTTTTTTCACAAAATTGATAGAGTTCTTCCCGAAACTTGGGATGCGCAATGTCGATCAGAGCCTGTGCCCGTTCGCGTATGGTCTTGCCGTGCAGGTACGCGATTCCGTATTCGGTCACCACGTACCGGATCAGACCGCGGGAAGTCACCACACCAGCGCCCGGGCTCAGCATGGGCACGATGCGAGAGATGGCGCCGTCTTTTGCGGTAGATGAAATGGCGATGATGGGCTTGCCGTGCTTGGAGCGCGATGCCCCGCGCAGGAAGTCCACTTGCCCGCCAATACCGCTATAAAACTGATTGCCGATGGAATCGGAGCAGACCTGGCCAGTCAGATCGATCTGCAGGGCAGAATTGATCGCCACCATGTTGTCGTTGCGGGCAATTAATCCGGGGTCGTTGGTATAGGCGGTAGGATGGAACTCGAAAATCGGATTATTGTCGACGAAATCGAACAACCGTTTCGTGCCAATGGCAAATCCCAGAATGATTTTCCGGGGTTTGAAGTTCTTGCGCGTACCCGTGATTACGCCAGCTTCGATTAACGGGATCACGTTGTTGGAAACCAATTCGCTGTGGACGCCGAGATCCTTGCGGTCCATGAGAAACGGCAGTACCGCATCCGGAATTCCTCCGATGCCGGTCTGTAGCACGGCGCCGTCCTCGATCAAACCCGCGACGTTGCGCGCGATCGCCTTGTGCATGTCGGTGATTTCCGGCTGCTTCATGGCGCACAGAGGGCGGGAGGACGCCACAATCGCGTCGAGTTCGGTCACATGGATAAAACTGTCTCCGAAGGTGCGTGGCATTTGATCGTTGATTTGTGCCACCACGTAGCGGGCACACTTGGCCGCGGTAATCGAGGTATCCACTCCAACGCCGAAGCTGCAGAAGCCGTGCGAGTCTGGAGGAGAAAGTTCCAGCAACGCCACATCAATCGGCATCTCACCGCTCTCGAACAGCCCTTCAATCTCGCTCAGGTAGATGGGCGTATAGTCGGCGCGGCCGTCGTTAATGGCTTCACGCACGTTGCCGCCGATGAACATGGCGTTATGCCGGAAGTGTCCCGCCATCTCTGGAGCCACATAAGGGGCGGGTCCCATGGTCATCATGTGAACGATTTCCACGTCTTGCACCTCAGGGCCGCGGCGCATCAGCGCCTCCACCAAGGTTTCAGGTTCGGCGCAACCGGGTTGAATGTAGACTCGCATTCCTGACTGCACGCACTGCAGCGCCTCCTCGGCAGTCCGCAACTTGTTCTTGTAATCCGCTTCCCAGGACATGGATCCTCCGCTATCCGACGGCGCTCATCTTTCGCGCCGGTTCCGCACAGTATCGCTCATAGCCGACTGCCGCGTAATAGATGGCGCGGTCAAAAAACTGATCCAGCAGTTCCTCTACTTCGAGTTCGCCGGAGATTTCCGCAGGCCGATCCAGTACCGCTTCCCGCTTCAAGTAGTCCCAAAGGTTTTTCTTGGTCAGGACGATCGCCCAGATGAGTTGACTCAGGGGCACATCCTGCTGGGCGCGCTTGGCGCCAATCTCGAGGTAGCGCTTTTCGACGTCCAATTCGCTCTTGCCCAGAAGCCAATCGGCCAGGTGCCGGTAGATTTCATACACCCGTTGCTCGAGTTCCCCGGGAGGTACATTGCGGTAGCCGGGGAGCAAGGGGGAATTGAGAGTTCTTTCGAGGAGCCCTGCCGCCAGGGCTTCAGAGTGGGTCTCCACTAACCGGAGAAGTCTGTACGCTAGCATCATCGCCACCCCTCCTTCACCAATGCAATGTTCGACCTTCGCGCGCCACCCGGCTAGGGCAGAGCGCACAGCTGACTGTGATCTGGATCACACCGCGGACGAAGACCTGCGGTTTCAGCGTCTTCGTCCGCAGCCGCTTTACTCCTTTGGACTTCTGTTCCAGGGAGAGTGCTGGGGATTCCAGCTGTGAACTTCCTTCTCAAAATCCCCGGGTTGTCTTTCATGGGTACAAGCCGCTGTTGGCTGTGCGGCGCTGGTGTGTTCCGCTAAACACTTCTCCAGTTTTTCACGGACACCGCTGTCATTCAGCAGGCCGATGAGTTCGGCCCGGTTCATGGGGTCGAGTCCCTGCAGCAACGGACACCTTAGAAGATCCTGGTCGTTCATTGCCATACTCCGGCGCGAGATTCGTGTTGCGACGGCCGCCGCGCATCCGGTCAACTGTGATTAAAGAGCATCTTTGTCTTTGAGGCGGTGACTTTGGGCACTCGTCATCGTGAGATGCGTCACAATTACCACTCGCCATTGCCAGTCAGATATTCGTGGATGGATTTGGCGGCGCGCCGTCCAGCGCCCATGGCCAGAATCACCGTCGCGCTTCCGGTGACAATGTCTCCGCCCGCGAACACACCTTTTCGCGAGGTGCGCTGGGTCATGGCGTCAGCTTCGATGTAGTTTCGCTTATTTGTGTTCAGGCCCGGCGTAGTGCTCTGGATCAGCGGATTCGCCCCCGTGCCAATCGCGATAACGGCGACTGACAAGGGAATATCGAACTCGGAGTCCTGAATGGGTACGGGGCGCCTGCGTCCGGAAGCGTCTGCTTCGCCCAGTTCCATTTGCATGCAGCGGACTGCAGTCAGCCAACCCTTGCCGTCAGAGAGGAACTCGATGGGATTGGTGAGAACCCGAAATTCGATGCCTTCCTGCTGAGCATGTTTCACTTCTTCCTTGCGTGCAGGCATCTCCGCTTCGCTACGACGATAAATCACGTAAGCCTTGCTCGCGCCCAGGCGTAGCGCCGAGCGGATGGCATCGAGCGCGGTGTTGCCGCCGCCAATCACTGCCACCGCCTTGCCATGCAGATCGAGCATGGGTTCGTCATACTTGGGGAACTCGTACGCATGCATCAAGTTGATGCGCGTCAGAAACTCGTTGGCCGAATAGACGCCGTTCAGATGTTCGCCCGGGATATTCATGAACTGAGGCAAACCCGCGCCCGTCCCGATGAAGACCGCGTCGTAGCCTTCTTCAACCATCAATTCGTCGAGGGTCACAGTCTTTCCGACGACCACGTCGGTCTCGAACTCGACACCCATGGCGCGCATGTAGTCAATCTGCTCGCGGATGATTTGTTTGGGCAGCCTGAATTCAGGGATGCCATAGACGAGCACGCCGCCGGGTGTGTGCAGCGCCTCGAATACGTGGACCTGGTGTCCCTTCTGGACGAGGTCGCCCGCCGCAGTCAGGCCCGAGGGACCGCTGCCTACGATGGCGATTTTCTTTCCTGTTGGCGGCGCTTTGGGCAGCTTGCTGATATCCAGGTGGCGCTGCTCATAGTCCGCGACGAAACGCTCAAGGTATCCAATCCCCAGCGGTTGGACCTTCTTGCCCATCAGACAGCCGCCTTCGCAGTGGTCTTCCTGTGGACACACGCGTCCGGTGATGGCTGGGAGCACGTTGTCTTCGCGGATTTTGGCAGCCGCGCCCATGAAGTCGCCGGCTACGATCAGCTGCACGAAATCTTTCACCTTGACGCCAACCGGACAATCGTTGGTACAGGCTGGCTTGGCGCACTCCAGACAGCGCACCGCTTCCTGCCGCGCCAGTTCCTCGGAGTAGCCCAGGTTGACTTCAGTGAAATTAGTCGCACGCAGCAGCGGAGGCTGCTCGAGCATGTGTTGACGAGGTACCTTCATCCGCTCTTTCAGGGGCAAGACATTCAACGAAGGTTGCTTAGTGGGTTGGGTCACCGACTGCCTCCTTGCAGGGCGCATGCGCCGTCATGAACTGCTTCGATCTGGGCCGCCGGGTCGCGTTGAAAATCTTCCATCGATTGTTGCTCCGCCGCCCGGTACATCGAATTGCGTTGCACCAGCACGGCGAAATCAACGCGGTGGGCGTCGAACTCAGGGCCGTCGACGCAGGCAAACTCGCTCTTCCCGTCGACCAGAACCCGGCAGCCGCCACACATGCCGGTTCCGTCGATCATGATCGGATTCAGGCTGACGATGGTGCGGATGTGCTCTTTCCGCGTCATTTCCGCGACCGCCCTCATCATCGGGATCGGGCCGATCGCCAGCACCAAGTCGATGCGCGTGCCGTTCTCGATCAACTGCCGAAGCTTGTCGGTGACGAAGCCCTTGTCGGCGTAGCTTCCGTCATCGGTCGTAATCATCAGCGCATCGCTGACCTCGCGCAGTTCGCGCTCCAGGATGACTAACTCCTTGTTGCGTGCGCCGACAATTGAGATCACGCGATTGCCCGCACGCTTCAGCGCCGCCGCCGTGGGGTAGGCCATTGCTGTACCTACGCCGCCACCCATCACCACCACGGTGCCGAACTTCTCGATTTCCGAGGGTTTTCCCAGCGGCCCAACCACATTCAGAATGCTGTCACCGGCCTCCAGCGAATTCAGCAGGTTGGTAGTTTTTCCGATCGACTGCACCACGATGGCAATCGTGCCGCGCTCGGGATCGGAGTGCTCGATGGTGATCGGGATGCGCTCGCCTTGCTCGTGCAGCCGCAGGATTACGAACTGCCCCGGTTTTTGCTTGTGTGCAATGCGCGGCGCCTCGATCACGAACCGCTTGATACCGGGCGCCAAGAACTCAGCGTGCAAGATGTTGAACATATTCCCCCGTGGCCTGCGTTACAGGACATTGTGCGGAATGCGAAGCCAAGTGGCTGTGACATGAGTCACTGGCAGGTGCGAGCAAGATCACGCGTGCACCTCAAAAACAGATCTAAGTGTCTGCTGTGTGCGGAGCTTGCCCCTAGGCCTCACAGCGCCTGGTGATCGTCATCACAGCGCAATGGAGGCGAAAGGGGCCACACTTAGATCAGAGAGTTTGAGTGCTGGATGTTTAGCAGGAGGTAGATCATGAAAACCTCGCGCATCATCATCCTGATTCTTGCGGCGATCGTGATGGCTCTGGTAATCGCTCCGTCTGTTATGGGGCAGAAATCCGAACCGGGGGTTACGGTTCCAAAGTATGATCCGGCGGCCGAAGCCACTTTTAAAGGCACGGTCGAAGCGGTGAAAGATCGTGAGTGCCCGGTGAGTGGCGGGATGGGCTCGCATCTGATCTTGAAGTTGGTTAGCGGAAATACGATTGAGGTCCATCTTGCCACCACGAAGTTCGTGAAGACTTACGAGCTTGTTTTCAACAAGGGCGATGTGGTCTCAGTGGTTGGCACGAAGGTGCAGTTTGAAGGCGTGGAAACGATCTTCGCCCGGGAAATTACGCGAGGCAGCGACACCTTCGTATTCCGCGACAAAGACGGCAAACCGATCTGGTAGCGGCCCGCTGCGCTATCAGGCAGAGACACGGGTGGGGCATCCCGTGTGCTGCCAGAGTACGGCTGGGCCAGCCCCCTGTGTGATTTAGATCCTTATAGCGTCTTGGTATATATTTTCGACCTGAGAACAAAGGTCTATGTAATCGGCGGGATCAATTTTTTCACATGTTCCCGTCCCCAAGGTTCTCCCCAGAGAGTCGCAGCCAGCAAGTAAATGTTAATATAGTCAGCAATGTGGGCGCGTAGCTCAGTTGGCAGAGCAATGCCCTTTTAAGGCATGGGTCGATGGTTCGAGTCCATCCGCGCTCACCATAATTTCACGCGTTAGATCCCGCAAATTTGCTTCCAGGCGCTCCGGCGTCTTCTTCGCGATCAAGATGCATACGCGTGCCGTTTCCATTCCTTGCTAATGACCTTGTGGAGTTGGGCAAGGGATCCAGCCATCACCTAAGTACCGTGCCAATGGTTACTTTCCGCGCGAGCAAGCGCAATGGAAAATGGACTTGATCCGGGCGAATATGAAGACGCCCAAAGTGCTGTAAACAAGAGCCTGAGAACAAGTTGGATTCGCTGTTACAACCTCCAAGTTAGCTTGGACAATCATAAGTTTGACAGTCACGGATAGAAGGAGGTCAGGGAGACCGTTTGCTGCTGGGAAATTCATCTTCGTCGATGCGGCGTGCGCTGGTGCTGGGGATGATTCTCGCGTGCGGGTTTTCTTCCCGGGCGTATGGCGAGGTGGGCGTTGTTCTCAACGAATCTCTGGACACCAGCATTGCCAGGATCACCGGTTCCGGACACACCGCTGTATACCTTTCCCGCGTTTGTCCGGAATCACCGGTAAAACTTCGCCTTTGCCGTGCCGATGAGCAAGGCACCGTCATTAGCAACTACATCAACCTGGGCGAAGACCAGCCGTTCGAGTGGAATGCCGCACCTCTCAACATTTATGTATACGGCGTCGAGGATCCGCAGTATCGACCGATGATCGGATCGCAACAGATCAAGCATGCGCTCGAGGAACGGTACCGCGAGAAATATCTGACCGGTTACTGTGAAAGCGAATCCTGCAGAACCAGCAAAAAAGCGGAATGGCGAGAGATGGTCGGGGCCAGCCTGTCCCGCAGTATGTACATGTTTGTAGCGGAAACTACGGTCGAGCAGGATCTCGATTTTATCGCGCAATTCAACTCGCTTCCCAACAAGAACCATTTCAACGGGATTACCCGAAACTGTGCCGATTTCACCAGGCATGTGATTAACACCTACTTTCCGCATGCCACCGGGCCCGATTACGTCAACGACTTCGGGATGACCAGTCCAAAAGCGATCGCGCGCTCCTTTACGCGCTATGCGCAGCGGCATCCGGAAACCCATTTCCGTGTAGTTCACTACGCCCAGATACCGGGCACGATCAAGCGAAGCAGCGAAGTTCGCGCGGGAACGGAGCAGCTCTACCATTCCAAGAAGCTTCTGGTTCCGATGCTGCTGTTCGCGCACTACGCGTTGCCTTTCGTGGCGGCATCCTACCTGGTTACTGGGCGCTTTAACCCGCAGCGTGAACTGGAAAAATATCCGAGCGTGGATGGCATGGAGAGCGACGATCAGATTCCGACAGAGGGTTGGGGAAACAACCGCGCCGAGCAGCCTGAGTCTAGCGAGAGTCTGGAATCAGCCGAAGTAGTTGGCACCGCGGAAGCCTGGCAAGAATATCGCGAGGCGTTTGACATACTGGTCGCGAGAGCAGTGCGCGAAGAGATCATACGGGATCGAGGAGATCTGAAGGGATTTTTCCAAAAGCTCGATCAGGCAGGAACTCCGATCGCCGACCCCAGCGGGGCTCTCTGGATGGAATTGTCGAATCGCGAAGGCAACCCCACGGTTGGTCTTAGTGCGAGCAATATTCTTGATGCGGGCTCCGACTCGCAGTTGGCTTACGAGTTGCTTCTCGCGCGCACCGGACGTGTCCTGAACAGTCCTAAACACAGCCGCGAAACCTTTGTGGAATTCAAGAAGAATTGGGGACTGCTGCAACAGGGTGAGCAGTCGAATGGAAACTCTGGTCTCAGGGCCGCCACCCCGGCCTCCGCAGTCAGTCGTATGTCATTCACCAGCAGGTAGTTAACTCGCATTTGCTCCCGGGGGCGAGGGCCGTGGCCTTCCCGGCCTGCAACTTAGTTCGCTCCCCAGCCCAGCACCAGCAGTGCGATTTTGGTTCCCGCGGCGCCGGTTTCTTGCTACCATTCACTCCCTGAGTATGCGCTGCATCCCTTGCTGCGTGCGGGTTTCGTCGTTGCTCCTGATGGTGGCCCTTGCCTTGGCAGAGACCGACACGGTGGGCCCTGTTTCCGCCAGCACGGCGGTCGCCGCCCGTCCGGCCATGGTTATCGGCTTCGTCGGAGGGTTCGTCAAGCACGACAGCCGGGTTCACAGCACTGTCCAACTCACCGAGCATCTTCGCAACCAGTACCCGGCGAACGTTTACGTGGAGGCATTTGAGAACCGTCACCGCGAGAAGGCCCATCAGGAAATTCTAAGGCGGTTAGACCTGGATCACGACGGCTCACTCTCCACAGAAGAGCGACAGGGAGCGCGCATCATCATTTTTGGGCATAGCTGGGGCGCCTCTGAGACTGTGATGCTGGCGCGAAAACTGGAAAGGGAAGGCATCCCGGTTCTACTCACGATCCAGGTGGATAGCATTCCCAAACTCGGTCAGAACGACTCGCTGATTCCGGGCAATGTGGAGGAGGCGGTCAATTTTTACCAGCCGAACGGACTTCTTCATGGCCGACCCGAGATTCGGGCTGCGGATCCGTCCCGGACGCAGATTATCGGAAATATCCGGCTCGACTATAAGGCGAATCCGATCAGCTGCCAGCAGTATCCCTGGTTCGACCGCGTCCTTATGAAATCGCACATCGAAATTGAGTGCGACCCCAGGGTCTGGACCCAGGTCGAATCCATGATTCACGCGAAGCTGTCCCCGGAAGTCCCTACCGTCGCCACACAGTAAATCAAAATCTTCAACCTCAGCCGCGTTCTTGATGAGGAGCTGGATTGGTGGGACCGTCTGGGGAGATCAGCCCGCAATTTTGGCTTCGCGGGGTCAGCCTTCTTTCAGAGTGTGGTGGCTTCCATCGTAGACAACCTTTGTCATTTCGCTAAAGGCACGACGACGAAAAACGACGTAAGCAAGAATCGTTGTTAAAGTCGTGAGGCGAACAAAGGGCCTATGCCGCACACATATCTTCTTGGGCATTCGACCGAAAGGCGTCGTATCCGCTAGTCTCCACATCAACCGATTGGAATAGCTCTTTAACTTCAGCTATTAGAATATCGGTTTCTCGGTCTGCTTCTCGGTCTATTGAGTCCGTGTGGGCCATGGACGCCGAGTCACCTAAGCCATGCAAACGTTCCGCTTCACTGGCGTGTTTCGCAAGGGCAGCCCGGATCATGCCTCTAAGTTCCTTCCGCGCCAAATCATCCGTAATCGTCCAAATCGCAATCTGCCGTAGCCGCGAACTCCCCTCTCTGAATCGTGGAGAGTCGAGTACGCTGTCGAGGTAGGCGGGCTTGGGGAGACCCGCGGCCCCGAATAACGGCGAGCGATCACTCGCTGAAATAAAGCCATCCCCAACCGTCGGTACTGCCAAGCGTCGGTTAATACAAACAGCCGGGATCACCGCGTCTGCCGAAGCCCTTGGGGATAGACGCAAGCTGATCGTCTCAATCGTCATCATGTTTTGTTTCAGACTATTCAGGCTCTTGAAGCACGAACCTCTCGGAATTTCAATTTCGATGGGGTAATCGACCGTCGATGCAAACGCAAAGCTCAGGGATGATGTCCGTCCCGTCCCGCTGATATTCACCCTCGCTTGCACGTGCGTTTCAACTTCAGTTAGCGTAACAGGGAGGAAGGGCCTTTCATGCGCTAGTCTGTCGCCAAGAATCGCTCGATCCTCCGCTGCTGCGCGTTGTGGCTCGTTATTGGCGGGCAGTCGCTTGCGTTCGCTTATTTCGCGCCTGCGTTCGCATATCTGTCGCAGGTACGCCACCAAGGTAGGCAAGAAAATGACCGATATGAACCCCAAAATTAGCCAGAAAGCGACGGCCTGGTTTTCGTCATACATGGCGTCACACCCCGTTTGATTCGTCAGCCAGATCGGTAGAAAACTAAACTCCACCCTCTATTCGACGAAAATCGTTCGAATGCGGCCTAGACCTATCTGTAATTTCCTTTCACTCTCACGCATTTGATGGAACCGCTTTCCGGCCTGAATCGATTTCTACGTTTTGTAAGGAGCAATTATTTCTAAGATTGTGTACCTCCCGTCGCGGTTTGGCAACAAATCCCTACCTAATCTCAAGCAGCGAGGCACCCTGAAGGTCTTCCAGAGCGTCAGATTCCACGATCTGAGGCATACTTTCATCACACTCATGGGCGAGCGCGGCGTGCCCCTGCCGGTCATTCAGGCAATGGTCGGACACATGTCTGCGACGATGGTTCGGTATTACACGCACATTAGCAACCGGGCTGCGCGTGAAGCGGTCGAACTACTCGATGACCGCGGCACAGCTCCGTTTGTGGGGAATCTTGTGGGGAAACCCGGTACCGCAGAACACCCAAGAGTCAAGTTATTTGAATTGATGGAGCGGGAGACCGGGATCGAACCGGCGACATCCAGCTTGGGAAGCTGGCGTTCTACCGCTGAACTACTCCCGCTCACATGGTCAGAATCGAATCATAACATGGGAGTTGTTGGTTAGATCCTGGCGACGCTGGCTTTTCCAGTTCCGCTTGCAGGCTCCCGCTTGAGGAGACGGACATCCAATCAACAGCGTTGCCTCTCTAACCACTTGCCGGCAGGAACCCAAGTGCTGCAGCAGCACAAATTTACAGTTGTTTGACGAATCTTTACGTCAAACTACTGGTTTCCTGTGTTCGAATATCTATATCGAACCAGCAAAGCATGGAAGAAGGAACCGCGAGGAGCGATCCCCTGAGGCAAAGAGGAAGAAAATGAGACCATTGCGCGCTGCGGCGCTCGCGCTTGCGGGCTCAATGATTCCCGGCATTGGAGTTGCGGGCGTTGCTCCGTTGATCGGTCTTATATCGAACCAAACTCAGGAGACCTCTCCCCAGCCCGCGTCCGGCGGGTCTGCAAAACCGGTGGGAACGGTGAAGGCGATTGCCGGAAACGTTATGACGCTGACTACGGATGCGGGATCAACGGTGAATGTCGTCGTGCAAGACTCCACTCGTTTGGTTCGCATCGCTCCAGGAGAGAAAGACCTGAAGGCGGCGACTCCCACCCGGTTGGAGGATGTGCAGGTGGGTGACCGCATATTGGCGCGTGGGGAGTCGTCAGATGGCGGCAAGTCGGTGATGGCTTCTTCGGTAGTTGTGATGAAAGAGTCCGACGTAACCGCGAAGCAGGAAAAAGATCGCGAGGATTGGCAAAAGCGTGGGGTGGGCGGGTTGGTAAGCAAGGTCGATGTGGTCGCTGGAGTCATTACGCTTTCGGCCCCTGCGATGGAGGCGGCTAAGCCGGTTACGATCCATGTTTCAAAGAGCACTATTTTTCGCCGCTATTCTCCCGACTCGGTGAAGTTTGACGATGCCACACCGAGCACACTGGATGAGATCCATGCTGGCGATCAACTGCGAGGCCGGGGAGTTCGCAGCGGGGACAGCACTGAACTGGCAGCGGAAGAAGTGGTTTCTGGAATGTTTCGTAACATTGCCGGTACCGTCGCCTCGATTGATGCCAGCAACAACACCATCAGCGTGCTGGACCTGACCATAAAGAAACCGGTAACCTTGCGGATCATTGCAGACTCGCAATTGCGGAAACTGCCTCCAATGATTGCCCAGCGGATCGCCTTGCGATTGCGCGGGCAGGCCCCGCCGAGCGGACCGGGCCAGGTTTCTCCAGGCCCCGCGTCCAATGCCGAGCCAGGTCCGACGACGCCCAATGGCAATCGCGGAGGATCGCGTCCTGCCGGTTCGCCGGATTTCCAGCAAATGTTGAAACGAATGCCGGCAGTGGCCTTGGCCGATTTGCAAAAAGGTGATGCAGTAATGATCGTTGCGACGCAGGGCACCGCCAGTACGCAGCCGACAGCGATTACGCTGCTAAGCGGCGTGGAACCGATTTTGTCAGCTTCACCGAACAGCAACAAGGTGGCGATGCTTCTTTCTCCCTGGAATCTCGGGGGCGGAGATGCCGTGGCGGGCGCAACCCAGTAGCGCAGCGGAACGAAGTTCTTGGATCAGGAGAATTGATGAAGTTTGGCGCGCCGCGCAGTGCTGCAGGGATGTTTGTCGTGCCCTTTCTTCTGCTGATGCTGACAGGTTCCGTGCTTGCGCAGACTTCGTCGGGCACCCTTCACGGGAAAGTTACCGACCCGACAGGCGCGGTCATCCCGCAGGCCACCGTTACCGCCACTGGACCAAAGGGCGAAAAGGCAACCGCCATCACCAACAGCCAGGGGTCCTATGAACTCAAAGGATTGTCGCCGGGTAACTACACGGTGGAAACGTTGGCAAAAGGTTTTGCGATTTCGACGGAGCAAAACATCGTGATCTCAGCCGGTCAGGTTCAACAGTTCGACATCGGGCTTGAGATCAAGGTCCAAGCGGAAAAGGTTGAAGTTCAGGAAGAGAGTGCGACCGTGGGTGTAGGTTCGTCAGAGAATGCGAGTTCCCTCGTAATCAAGGGCAAGGACCTCGACGCTCTTTCCGATGACCCGGACGAACTGCAGCAGGAACTCACGGCGCTTGCCGGGCCTTCCGCAGGACCAAACGGAGGCCAGATCTATATCGATGGATTTACTGGAGGGCAGCTTCCGCCCAAGTCCTCGATTCGGGAGATACGAGTCAATCAGAATCCGTTTTCCGCGGAGTTCGACAAGCTGGGGTACGGCAGGATAGAAGTCTTTACTAAACCGGGGACGGATAAGTATCACGGACAATTGATGCTGGATGGAAACTCCTCAGCCTTCGATGCACTCAGTCCATTTGCAGAAAACCAGCCATCATTTCACTCGGAATTGTTTAGTGGGAACGTCGGTGGTCCTCTGGGCAAGAAGGCGTCTTTCTTTGTCAATGTGGAGCGCAGACAGATCAACGACTCCAATATCGTGAATGCTCTTGTGCCCACTGCGGAGGACCCGAACCCAACCGTCGCCAACTTCACCCAGGCAGTTCCCAATCCGCGGACTCGAACCAATATCAGTCCTCGACTGGATTTCCAACTCACGCCAAGCAACACCTTGACGGCGCGTTACCAGTTCTTCCAGAACAACGAAGACAATGAAGGGGTGGGACAGTTTTCTCTTCCTTCCCAGGCTTACAACACGACTTCGACCGAGCACACCTTGCAGATCAGCGACACTCAGGTCCTCGGTCCGAATGTGGTCAATGAAACCCGCTTCCAATACCTGCATGACAACAGCAACCAGACCGTTCAGAACCTGCAACCCAGCATATCGGTTCTGGGAGCGTTTACGGGTGGGGGGAATCAGATCGGGAATGGCTCGGATGTTCAGAACCACTATGAGCTGCAGAATTACACTTCGATCGTTCACGGCACGCACTTGATCAAGTTTGGGGGACGGTTGCGCGCCGTCAGGGATTCCAGCCAGTCAACCGCCAATTTCAATGGTGGGTTCACGTTCTCTTCTCTGGCGGCGTATCAGACCGATCCGCGCGGCGGGACGGCGTGCGTATCCCCGTTCGTGGCGGAATTGCCGGTTCCACCTACTCCCGCCGACCTGGCGAGTTGCGGCGCCAGCCAGTTCTCGATTACGACGGGACAACCGCTGTCCGAGGTTACAATCGTCGATGCGGGCCTCTACGGCCAGGACGATTGGCGGATCCGCCCCAACATTACCCTGAGCTACGGTCTGCGCTTTGAAACCCAGAACGCCATCCATGATCATGGGGATTTCGCTCCTCGAGTCAGCCTTGCCTGGGGATTGGGAGGTGGTGCGAAGAAGGCAGCACCCAAGACCGTTTTACGCGCTGGATTCGGAATGTTCTACGATCGTATTCCTTACAACCTTGTGCTGCAGACCGAGCGCCTGAACGGATTTACTCAACAACAAACTATTGTCCAGGCCAATGGCTCAAGCGGACAGACCTCGCCCACGACCTACCAACTTACTTCCAATCTGCGAGCGCCTTCGACGATGCAGACGGCGGTCAGCGTGGAGCGGCAACTTGCGAAAAACACCACCTTGGCGGTTACCTATATAAACTCCTACGGAGAGCACCAGCTTTTCCTTCGTAACGCCAACGCGCCGTTGCCGGGGACGTATCCGACGAACCCCCAGCGCCCGTTTGGAGGCACTGACAACATCTATCAGTACACTTCCGAAGGGATATTCAGACAAAACCAGGTTGTGGCGAATTTTCGCACTAACCTAGGAAGCAAAGTATCGCTTTTTGGGTTTTATACGCTCAACTA
The DNA here is from genome assembly GCA_963788605.1 of uncultured Acidobacteriota bacterium. Classification (GTDB taxonomy): domain Bacteria; phylum Acidobacteriota; class Terriglobia; order Terriglobales; family Acidobacteriaceae; genus JABDBE01. The sequence continues at coordinate 312,736 of CAWBHD010000004.1, forward strand.
TGCGAACAGCGATCTGGGAGCGGGCGGCGGTGGCGGTACCGCCAGCTTCATTTCGCATCAGTACGATCCCATGGCAGACTATGGCCGCTCCCAGTTCGATGTGCGTGACCGTGTTGTCGTCGGCGGCTCGATTGCGCTGCCGTATGCATTTCGCCTGAATCCCTTCCTGATACTCAGCTCGGGTCAGCCCTATAATGTTACGGTGGGCGAGGACCTGAACGGTGATTCCATTTTCAACGATCGCCCCGCGTTGGCCTCGACTGCTACCTGCAGCGCCATCCAGATTAACGGGCAACTCGCGTGTACTTCGTTGGGAACGTTCAACCTGGCTCCAGTCCCGGGACAGGCCACCATCCCCATCAATACCGGGACTGGCTCAACCCTTGCCTCGATGAATTTGCGCCTCAGCAAAACCTTCGGCTTTGGAAAAGAAGTAGCGGGTGGTTCAGAGGCAGGCCGTTTCGGGGGACCGGGGGGAGGGGGAGGACGCGGGGGGCCGCCCGGAGGCGGTCTGGGGGGGCGCGGTTTGAGCGGAGGGGGAGGTCCATTGAATACCGGAGCCAGCACTAACCGGCGCTACAACTTAACCTTCACCGTTTCCGCGCGAAATATTTTCAACCGGGTGAACCTGGCGCCTCCCATCGGCAACCTCAGTTCCCCCCTGTTCGGGGAATCGAATGCGCTTGCCGGGGGGCCGTATTCTTTTGGTTCGGCGACGCGCAGGATCGATTTGCAGGTTCAATTCTCATTCTAGCGAGTGGTTTTGCAAATATCTGTGTTAACTCTTTCCAGGGAGAAGCTGTGACAAAATCGAAAGCCTTTCCGCTACTGATGTTGAGTATTCTTGTCTGTGGGTTTGGTTTCACCGGTTGCTCGGGCAGCAGCAACAGTACGGCGATTACTCTTTCGCCCGCCTCGGGCGAATCGCTTAATCCCGGCCAAGCCGTCACAATTACGGCGACGGTTGCCAATGACAAGAACAATCAAGGTGTGACCTGGAGTCTTTCTGGTCCGGGTGGCTTGAGCGCCAACACTACAACTTCGGTGGTGTACACTGCCCCGCCCAGTTTGCTGACCACTACAAGTGCGACGATCACGGCGACCTCGGTGGCGAACGCCTCTGTAATTGTGACCGAGTCGATCACCTTGAACGCGGTGCTGACGATTACCACGACCTCGCTCCCGCCTGGAACACTGAACGTTCCTTACGACGTGTTTGTGAACGCCGGGGGCGCGACTGGGACTTTTACCTGGGGTATCACTTCCGGCAGCCTGCCCGTCGGACTGACGTTCCTGGTATCCAGTGACAGCGCCTCCGCGGAGATATCGGGCACGCCCACGGTTTTGGGAACGTCCAACTTCACCGTCCAGGTTACCGACGCTGAGGGCGCGTCGGTATCTCAACCGCTGAGCATCACCATCAACCAGCCGCCGCCGCTATCGATCGCGACCGCGGCATTGGACGATGGCACGGTGGGAACCCCCTACAGTCAGACCTTGCAGGCTAGCAGTGGCATCCCGCCCTACACTTGGAGCCTTACGGCGGGTAGTCTCCCATTAGGCTTCAACCCTCTCAGCAGCAACGGCGTCATTTCCGGCACGCCGGTCGCAACCGGGACATCCAATTTCACGGTTCAGGTCGTTGACTCATCCACGCCCACACCTCAGCACGCCTCCGCGAATCTGAGCATCACGATCGACCAGGGGCTTACCAACAACTTGAAGCTGAGTGGCAACTATGCATTCTCGGTTCGAGGCTTCGACCCGGATGGACTTGTTGTGGCCGCCGGCAGCTTCTTTGCGGACGGTAACGGGAATCTCTCCACCGGCCTCATGGACACAAACAACACCGCGGCTTTGCCGGCCAGTCAAAGCTTCAGTGGAACATATTTCATTGGCGAAAATGGTTTGGGAACCATGACCTTCAACATTGCCGGAGGAGGCAGTCGCACATTCGCCTTATCCATGAAGGCGAACGGCAATGCCAACATCATCGAGTTCGATGACAGTACCGGCGGAGGCACTCGCAATTCTGGCGTGCTTTTGAAGCAAACGCCTTCTGCTTTCCTGACCTCCTCAATTCAGGGCAACTACGCATTCGGCTTTCTGGGAATCGACTCTGGCAAAGGTCGTTTTGGCATGGCTGGAGATCTTCAAGCCAACGGAGCAGGGAGCTTTACGAATGGCACGCTGGACTCCGATGACACCAGTGCGGGCCATTCCTCACTAGCCTTCACCGGGACATACTCGGTCGCTGCGAGCGGCCGTGGCCTGGCAACCATCACTACAACCCAGGGCACTACCAACTACAGCTTCTACGTTGTCAATGCGACGGAACTGCTCGCCATGGAGATAGATCCATTCCCTCCCGGTGGAGACCCTCTGGTGAGCGGGACGATCCTCCAGCAGGCAAGCAACAGCGATTTCAACGCGACCAGTGTTTTCCAGATGACCGCGCTGGACTCGTCCGGACCCACGCCTGAAAGCCAGGTTGGGGTTTTCGAAGCCATCGCTGGGGCCTACTCCACGACCTCAGACCAGAACACTGGCGGCACGCTGACATCCCCGACGGGGTCGGGATATTACAGTGTTACGAATGGACGGGTGGCGCTGACTGGAACTGGCTTTCAGAACTCGCCACCGGTTCTTTATCTGGTCAGCGACAACCAGGCTTTCATTATCGGAACGGACGCCGCCGTCAGTTTTCGGATTCATGGCGCCACAGTCAGGACCGTTTACGGGTTCCTCACTGGCGGGAACATACGCGGGCGGTTCGCTTGCGCCTGTCGACCCGAGCGTCAGCAACGTGGTGAGCATCGCGGTGGCCGGGTCTGGAAATCTTGCTGTCACCGCCGACATCAGTAGCATTAACGGACTGAGCGAAAATAATCAGGCTACCGAGAGTGTTGCTTCGGTTGCGCCCAACGGCAGAGTGGTGTTGACGGAAAACGGAAATACCGTGGAGATTCTGTACTTGGTCTCGCCCGGCACAGTTCTTCGCACTCTCGACGGACGCCAGCGCAAGAATGGATATTTTTGCACAGTAGGTTCGTGCGGGATGGTGGGCAAGAAGAGCCGCGACTACCGGGCGGCAATAAGCTGCTGTAGCTTGGCCCGGTAGCTGCGGCTGCACGACAACTGCTTGCCGTCTCTTAGAACAACCATATATTCGCCCCGGTTGCAGGGCTGCAACTCCTTAATCCTTCGGAGATTCACAATGACCGAGCGATGGATGCGGATAAACTGACCGGGATCGAGCCTGCGGGACAGGTGGCCAATACCCTCACGCAGCAGATACCGTTCGCTGCTTGTCTTCAGCTCAACATAATTTCCCGCCGCTTCGACCCAATCAATCTCATCCGTATCCACAAGCACGACCCGCCCTTGCGTCTTGATGACCAATCGGCGGTCACTCTTGGCCTCGGTCAACAAGTCGAGGATGCGGTGGGTCAAATGCCGGTCGTGGGTTTTCAGCAACTCGGCGCGGGTGCGCTCAATCGCGGTGTGAAGCCGATGCTGGTCGAAAGGCTTCATCAAATAATCCAGCGCGCGAACCTCGAATGCGCGAATGGCCAGTTGATCGTGGACAGTGGTGAAGATCACGATGGGCATCTGATATCGAGAACTACTGTTCAACAGTGGAAGGCCATCATCATCATGCATTTCAATATCGAGCACCAGCAAGTCAGGACGGTGAGTCTTGACCGCAGCCATGGTTTGAATCGCATCGCCGCACTCCGCGACAATCTCAACTCCGGCTTCCGCTTCCAGCAAGAGTCGCAACTGGCGCCGCGCCGAGGGTTCGCGATCAGCGACGACAGCGCGGATCTCAGGAATCGTGGTGCGAATTTCACGCAACCGGCTCTCAACTTGTGGAGACCACCCCATACAAGGTATGGACGCTTTAGAACGTGAAAAGGTTGGTCGCGTGTTTGTGCGCGTTCGTATCTTTCCCATCACGCTTCGCAGCAGGTCTTACATTGGCTACGCACAGAAAGACAAAACGATTCCACAGGGTATTGCGGGAATGTACACGACTCTCCATCCCTTGTGACAAATCTTTACGAGACCCTCCCATATCCGGACTCCTACTGGTTTTGGTAGAACTACCCACCGATTTCATACTACTTCCCGTAGATTGAGTCCAAGGAATGCAGTTCCTTTTCAAATGGCAATGGAATCGTGCAACGGTTGTTGCACTCACGAGTCCGTTCGTGCATGCATTGCGCTGGCCGCTAAACGGGGACGAATCGTCGTTAGTACAGATACCAACGTTATGTTACGAGCGGCGCGAGATCACAAAGAAAGCCGGGGCACTTACCACATAATGGATCTGTAGCGAGGTGCTTTACGTGGAGTTGAGGCTCGATTATCTGTCCTGTGTGCTTACGATTTTCTCAACCGTGCTGGTTGGACGCAGACATTGGGAAGGCTGGGTCTTGGCCGGAGTAAATAGCGTTATCATTTGCTTTATTGGACTGAAGACTTCGCAGTGGGGTTTTATTCCAGCAAACTTGTTTTGTATCGTGCTCTATGCGGTCAACCTGAGGGAATGGCGCAAGGCCGATGTCTCTTGACCGCAAAATTATCGGAGGGACTCTTCAACCTCGGAGAGCCAATCCGGCCGCTTCAGTACTTCTCTTGGTTTGGGCCCATCGGCGGCGCCCACAATCCCGTCCCGCTCCATTAAGTCGATGAGATGCGCGGCCCGTCCGTATCCGATGCGGAGGCGGCGCTGCAGCAGAGAAGTAGAAGCCTTGCCGAACTCAACCACCAGTTTCACCGCATCTTCGTAGAGCGGATCGTTGGCCGCCTCTTCGTCCCCACTACCATCGGTTCCAGATGCTCCGCCGTCGCGTTCCTCCTTCGGTGCTTGCAGGAACTTCTCTTCGTACTCCGCTGTGCCCTGAGCTCTCCAGAACTCGACGACGGCTGCGATCTCTTTCTCCGTGACGTAAGGTGCATGCAGACGGTGCACTCGTGCTGATCCGGATGGCAGGTAAAGCATGTCTCCGCGGCCCAACAGGGCCTCCGCGCCATTGGCATCCAGAATGGTGCGGGAGTCCACCTTGGTGGCGACTCGGAACGACATCCGGGCGGGGAAGTTGGCCTTGATCAATCCGGTGATCACATCGACCGAAGGCCGCTGCGTCGCCAGCACCAGGTGAATGCCGACGGCGCGCGCCATCTGCGCCAGGCGGGTGATTGATTCTTCTACGTTGCTCGAATCAAGCATCATCAGGTCAGCCAGTTCGTCGATGATGATCACAATGTAGGGAAGCGGCCGCTCTTCGCTATCGTCGCCAAACAGGCTGGGCGTTCCGTTTTCTTCGAACAGCTTGTTGTATTGATCGATATTGCGAACGCCTTTTTCAGCCAGTAGCTTCAGTCGCCGTTCCATCTCACGCACCGCGTTGCGCAGCGCATTTGCCGCCAGTTTGGGCTCGGTGATGATGGGCGTGTAAAGGTGCGGGACGCCCTCGTAGTTGCCCAACTCCAGGCGTTTCGGATCCACCAGAATGAGTCGCACCTGATCGGGCGTCGACTTGTACAGAATCGACATGATCATCGCGTTGATGGCGACGCTCTTGCCCGCGCCCGTCGAGCCGGCAATGAGCAGGTGTGGCATCCCGTTCAAATCGGCGGTAACGATGCGCCCGTTGATGTCCTTGCCCAGCGCCAGCGTGAGCTTCGATTTGGAGCCGATGAACTCGTTGGACTCGATATTTTCGCGCAGCCAGATGATTTCGCGGTCGCGGTTCGGCACTTGAATGCCGACCGTCGATTTTCCGGCCATGCGCTCGATCAGGATGCTCTCCGCTTTAAGCGCGAGGCATAGATCGTCGGTGAGGTTGGTAATACGGCTGTACTTGATACCCGCTTCTGGTTTGAACTCAAAAGTGGTAACCACCGGGCCGGGATTAATCTGGGTGATCTGCCCGCGGACCTCGAACTCGGCATACTTGTCGGTGAGCACCTGCGCCAGCAGTTTCAGTTCGTCGGCATCGATAGCCTGCTGTCCCTCCGGCCGGTGTAGCAGGGAACTCGGAGGCAACTTGAAGCCTCCCGCAATGCGGGGCAGCGTCGTTTTAGGTTTCTGCTCGCTGTCAGCTCGCTGCGTGACTTCGGGCGAAACGGGTTGTGGTTCCGATTGATTCTGCTCTCCACTTGCTTCCGCAAACGTCCGGTCGATGCCGGTTCGAGCCGGCTCCGGCGTTCGTACTTGAGGAACAGGTGCGGCGACGGGTCGAGCTGGAACCATCTGCGTCGTGATTATCGGCTTGGGAGCGGCGCGGCGTTTGTCCAGTTCCTGCTGCATCCTCTTCTTGGCCCGCGCCTCCTGCCAATCTTTCCAGCGATCCCACAGAGCAATCGCGAAAGCGAACCGCGTCGGCGCCCAGACCTGCAGAGCAGAAAAGGAGAATGCCGTGGAAAGATACAGCGCCACGGCCAGAACGCTGGCGCAAACAATGTAGGCCCCCGCCAGGTTGAAGTAATGGATGAGAAAGTCCCCGACCATCCTGCCAAACAGGCCTTCCAGCGGAATGGCGTTCATCCAGCGTAAATGTCCCGGCAGAAGCGCCAGCAGGGCCGGGACAAAGATTACCAGCCAGGATGCCCCAAGAATCTTAGCCACCGGCGAGGCGATTTTGCGCGAGCGAAACCAGCGAACGCCAAGCATGGCAGGAAAGATCGGAAGCAAGAATGCTCCCATTCCAAAACCCTGCAGGAGAAGGTCGGATACGAGAGCGCCTACCACGCCGATCCAGTTGCGAGCCGCTCGCGAACCGGTCAGCACCGAGGCGCTGTTCAACGATGGGTCTAACGGCGAATAGGAAGCCACTGCGAGAAAAAGAAGGAGCGCGGAAATACAAAAAAGAAAACCCACCAACTCGTTGAGCCGGCGGTTATTGGTCGGGGCAAAGATCTGCGAGACATACTTCATAGGCGTGTTGGGTACCACGCAGGAGGTACACTCCTGCCCGCGGTGCCAGATCTATGCCAGAGCCCTTCGATTATGACAAGAATGAGAGAGCCGTACAACTCAGGAATTCTCGGCAGTACCCAGATTGACAAACACCACCTGTGCCACCAGCTACCCGGTGAACGCCAGAGCCAGTGGCAACGCCAGAAACCAGTAAAATTGCTACTGAAGATGCCACATGAACGCCAGACCAATCACAATCACGCCTACTACGATGCGATAAACGATGAAGACTTTCAGGCTATTGGACTGAAGGTATCGAATCAGCCAGGCAATCGCGGCGTATCCGACGATCGCCGAGACCAGCACGCCAACCAGAAATGGCATGTGCATCTCCGCGGGCAAACCCTCTTTTCTGAGTTCGTGAGCTTTTAGCAGTGCGGCGCCGGCGATCAGCGGCGTCGAGAGCAGGAAGCTGAAGCGCACTGCGGCTTCTCGCGTCATATTGCGAAACAAACCTGCAGTAATGGTCGAACCCGACCGCGAAACGCCGGGGATCAATGCGAAAGCTTGCGCACAGCCCACAGTCAGCGCGTCAGCAAACCCGATGCCAGTGAGCGGTTTCCTGAGTTCACTGACTTTCTCTCCCCACCACATCAGCAGGGCTACCACGATCATGGCCCCGGCGATCAAGAAGATGTGCTCGCGGAAGTAATCCTCGGCTGAGTGTTCCAGCAATTTTCCAGCAATCGCTCCTGGAATCGTGGCGACTGCGAGAAACCAAAGCAGGAGACGTTCTTTCCGCTGCTCTTCTGCAGTCAGATTCTGGTCGGCGTCACTGGCCTCGGAGAATCGGACGACTTTGCCGCCCAAGGCCGCCCGGATAATCTGAAGCCAGGTTCGACGGAAATAGAAGAGAACAGAAAGCAGCGTGCCAAAATGCAGGGCCACATCGAAGGTGAGCTCATGTGCGGGCGAAAGTTCGTTCCATCCGAGCAACCGGCGCACGATAATCAGGTGCCCCGAGCTGGAAACCGGAATAAATTCCGCCAGCCCTTGAATCACGGCCAGAACCACTGTTTGATAAATTGGCAAATTAGTCTACCCCGTTCCCGTAGGTTGGTATGCCCTGGTCGATCATGAACAAAAGCAGTTGAGCGCGTGCCGTCCAGTCGTTTTGAGCTTGCGAGGCTGCCTTCTGGGCCAGGGCAATCGCCTTGCCTTTGGACTCCTCGGATTTCTTCGGCTGGTTTTCGGTTTTGTAGATCTCAATCAGCGCCGACTGCCTCCACGCCGCGTCGTACAACGCCTCCGCCACAGCCGGCGATTGGGGATGATCACTGACATACTTCTCGTACATTTCAGATTCCTTCACCGGACACTTGGACGAAGCTTGCCAGTCGCCACATAGCTTGTTGTCGATCAAGTGGAAGGCGGCCAAGTCCGCCCATTTTGTTCCGGGAAATTTCTTGATGACTTCCTTCATGAACTGATCGTCGATGCCTTCCCGCATCCATGCATCTTTTTCTCTCGCCGAGGGGCGCGACATGGCCTCGGACTTCTCGATCTGCCAGCGAATGTCGGCCGACCGGTACATGGCTTCGCCGGCCAGCGGGGAGGCAGGAAAATATTCGGCGGTACGGTAATAAAGACGCATCGCATCCTGCGCGGCTCCGCGGCGCCCACGTCTTTGACTGGCCTGGTCTTCGGAGTCGATCGCTTCGCCAAACAGAACCTTGTCACCATTCGGTGTGGAACCCCGGATCACGCCCTTGTCCAGCATCCAGCCGGTGATGGTTTTCTCTTCGGTAAGGGCGGCTTCCACGTGTATCCAGTTGCGGCTGATCTCGAGTACGACCACCTCGCGTCCGCGGTCGATGTCGGCGAGTTTGGGAGAAGTGACATCGGGTGACAAATATATGGAACACACGCGTATCGGCGTGCCGCGCACTACCTCCGCCCAGGCACACGGCAGGGAGAGCATTACCGCAACGACAATGAGCAATCGCAGTCTCATAGTATGGAAGGGCCTAGGGAAACGTAGCCAGCTACGTTTCTCCATATGAACCAACTTGCTGTAGGGACGTTGCCTGCAACGTCTCGACTTGCTTCACATCTCCATGATTTTCTGCAATACCTGCGGATCGACATTTCCTCCGCTGATGATCGCGACATTCATGGTAGTTCTTGGCAACTGCTCCCGGTGAAATAAGAATCCGGCAACGGCCACGGCACCGCTCGGTTCAGCCGTAGTTTTAGGATTCGTTGCCAGCCACCGCGTGGCTTGCCGGATTTCGTCTTCGCTGACCGTCACAATGTCATCCACATACCGTTGGATGTGTTCAAAGGTGATTTTGCCCAGGCTCTGCGTACGCAAGCCATCAGCGATGGTGCGGAAGCCTGCTCGGCGGTCGATTCGACAATCTTCCCGGCTCGCAGGCTGGCCTGCGCGTCCGCGGCCAACGCGGGTTCGACCCCGATGACCTTCACGCCGGGCTTGCTCAACTTAATCGCCGTGGCTATGCCGCTGAGCATTCCGCCCCCGCCAATCGGCGCCAACACGGTTTCAACTCCTGGAAGATCTTCTAGAATCTCCAGTCCCATGGTGCCTTGGCCAGCGATGATCTTCTCATCGTTGAATGGAGGCACAATTACGTAGCCGTGACGTTCGGCGAGTTCCTCGGCTTTGGCCTGGCGTTCCAGGCTGCCGGGGCCAACCAGGACGATTTCAGCGCCCAGGGATGCCGCCGCTTCGCGCTTGATGGCCGGCGTATTGTTCGGCATTACGACCACAGCCTTCGCGCCCAACGCCCGTGCCGCATAGGCTACACCTTGTCCATGATTGCCGCTGGAATAAGTGATCACGCCGCGGCTGCGATCGTCCACGGAAAGAGATGCGATCTTGTTGTATGCCCCGCGCAGCTTGAAGGCGCCAATGGGTTGCAAATTTTCCGGTTTGAGATAGAGTTTGCGCCCGTCAGGTCCGGCAGCATATTCGTCCAGGGAGGTTTCGATCAACAGCGTGCGAACGGCCACCCCGCTTAAGCGAGTTTGGGCGTCACGAATGTCTTGCAGGGTGACGATACGAATCTCCGTCGCTTGCAGGCCTGATCCGCGCTGATCCGCGAAAGTCCGTGGCCAGGTTTTTCTGGTTTCTAAATCTCCAATATGACCGGCATGATCAGCGGCCGCTTCTGCGTCTGCTTCGAAATATAGCGCTTCAAATCCGCGCGGATTTTCTCTTTGATCACGCCGTAATCCGCCTTCTCTTCTTCACTGGAAAGCTCGAGCGTCTGCATCACAAGTTGCCGCGCTCCTTCGACGAACCCGTCTTCACCGGGAGCAAATCCGCGGGTCACGATTTCGGGCGAACTCTCCACCCGGCCCGACAACTTGTTGATCGCGATAATCGGCAGCACGATTCCGTCTTCGCTTAAATGGCGGCGATCCTTGATGATCAGGTCTTCGACTACGTCGGTTCGCGAGCCGGAGTCAATGCATACCCGGCCGATGTTCACCCGTCCCGCCTTGCGCGCGCCCAGTTCGTCGAATTCCAGAACATCGCCGCTTTCGATCAGCATGACGCTCCCGACCGAGCCTTTCATCGCCGCCGCCATCTCCGCATGTAACTTCAGTTGGCGGTATTCCCCGTGAACGGGGATGAAATACTTCGGTTTTACCAGGTTGATAATCAGTTTGAGTTCTTCCTGGCTGGCGTGTCCGGAGACGTGTACCGGCGGCGAGGAGCCGTCCTCGTAAATCACGTGCGCCTGGCGCCGGAACAAGTGATCGATCATCCGGTAAATCGCCTTCTCGTTGCCCGGAATGATACGGGACGACAGCATCACCGTATCGCCCTTCTCGATCTTGGCATGCTTGTGATTGTCCACCGCGGCCCGCGACAACGCCGACATAGGCTCGCCCTGCGTTCCGCTGATCATCACGCAAACTTTTTCGGGCGGGTAATTCTTCATGTCGCCGGGATGAATTAACAGGCCTTCGGGAATCTCAATGTAACCGAGATCCTCGGCAATCTCCGAGGTGCTGGTCATCGAACGCCCGACAAACGCCACTTTGCGCCCGTGCTGCGACGCCAGATCAACCGCCAGCTTGATGCGATGAATCGACGATGAGAAACAGGAGATGAAAAGCCGCCGTTTGGTGTGGGCGAATACTTCGTCAAACTTGCGGCGCACCGCTCGCTCGCTCGGCGTATATCCCTTGCGCTCGACGTTGGTCGAATCCTGAAACAGCGCCAGCACGCCCTCTTTGCCGTACTCCGCAAAGGAATGAAGATCGAACAGCTTGTTGTCGGTGGGAGTGGGATCGACCTTGAAATCCCCAGTGTGAATCAGCACGCCCAACGGCGTGTGAATAGCCAGCGAAACACAATCCACCAGACTATGCGTAACGTGAATGGGATGAATCGTGAACGGCCCTGCTTTGAACCGTTCCCCGGGATGAATCTCGTGGAGATCGGCATCGTCCAGCAGTCCATGCTCTTCCAGTTTGTCTTCCAGCAATGCGAGCGTGAACTCGGTGCCCCAGACGGGTACATTGAGCTCGGAAAGAATCCACGGCAAAGCGCCGATATGATCCTCATGGCCGTGGGTGAGGACGATGGCGCGTACCCGTTGCCGGTTTTCGATCAGATAAGAAATGTCGGGAACGACAATATCCACTCCCAGCAGTTCAGCTTCGGGGAACATCAAACCGGCGTCGATGACAATAATGTCGTCGCCCCAGCGCACGGCCATGCAGTTCATTCCGAACTCGCCCAGACCGCCCAGGGGCACAATATGCAGTTTTCCAGTTGGCATTTTAAGTGTCCATTGATCGTAGCATAGGAAGACCCTGCGAACGGCAGACTCCCCGGTCAACTGAGAACCGTGAACTGGAAACAGGGAACTGGTGTTTCCGGCCGCCTTGAGTTAACTTCAGGTCAGATGGCTGAGCAACTCCGCAAATCGTGGGCCAGGCGCAAGGTTGAAAATGCTATTCGCCGCAGTTTCCTGCATGCCTACGAGACGGTGAAAGTAGATCCGAACAAATTCCTGCTTCAGCTTCGCAGTGCGTATGGTGTTCCGATCAACAGCTTTCAGGGCATCTATTCCGTCGACGTAACCCTTCTCGATGATCTGGCCAACCAAATCATCCATAGTGGAATGAAGTTGGCTGCTGCCGAGGGCGCCGGGCTCGGTTTGGGCGGGATCCTGACCATGCTCCCGGACCTCAGCATCCTGGCCGGCATCACCCTGCGGACGATTCAGAAGCTCAGCCTCATCTACGGATTCGAATACAACACGGATGAGGAAACCGCCGAACTCTGGATTGCCGCCGCCAGCGCCGCGGGTGTTGATATTAGTCGCGAAGTGCTGGAAAAAGAGGTTGTCAATCGCTTTGTGCCCAAGGTAATCCAGCGCATTGCTGCGCAGGCTAGTGCGGAAGCGGTTGAAAAGTGGTCGGGACGTTTGATTCCCGTCGCGAGCTCGGCGATTGGCGCGGGATTGAACTATTATTTTGTGCGCGCCTGGGGCGAACGCGCCAAGTCACACTTTCGTCAGAAGCACCTGGAACATCGGCGCCGTCTCATTGCCGGACAAAGACTCGCGCTGGCCGCAGATTCTGCAAAGTCCTCGACCTGAGTTATCGCAGCAAATCTTCAAGTTCGATTCTCTGGTCTGTTTTCTCATCGCGATATTTCACAATGACAGGCGTGTAGAGCGAAAGATGCCAGTCCGCAGCCTGACCCTTTGTCACCGCCCGTGACCCCGGCACGACCACCGCGTTCTCCGGCACTTCGAGTGGCTTGTCATCACTGGCCCGGTACACCTGTCCGCGAACAATGTCATACAAGCGGAGTCGAGCGCGTCAGGATTGTGCCCGCCCCCAACACCGCGCCCGAGCGGACAACGGTGCCCTCGTAGACGCCGCTATTGCCTCCGACGAGCACGTCGTCTTCAATGATGACTGGCGAGGCATTGATCGGTTCCAGAACCCCGCCGATCTGGGCGGCGGCACTCAAGTGCACGCGTTTGCCAATCTGCGCGCAGGAACCGACCAGCGCGTGCGAGTCCACCATCGTACCCTCATCCACGTAGGCGCCGACGTTGATAAACATCGGAGGCATGCAGATCACGGTGGGCGCCACGTACGAACCAGTCCGCACCGACGATCCCCCCGGCACGATGCGCACCCGGTCCCTGACCGTAAAACGCCGGGCCGGGAACGTGTCTTTATCGACGAAGGAGAGACTCAGGTCTTCGCCCATCTTGCTGAGTTCGCCCAGGCGAAAGCCCAACAGAATGCCCTGCTTTACCCAGATGTTCACCACCCATCGGCCGTCAATTTTTTCCGCGGCGCGAATTTTGCCTTGGGTCAACTCATCGCGAAAGTTCATGAAGATTTGACGGGCATCGGGGTTGCTCTCAACTTCGAGAGAGGCGAGACGTTCGATCGCGGATCTGAGGGATTCCATTGCTGGAGAAAGTATACGCGGGATTTTAAAATCGCCGCCTGACGATTCCTACCCGGTTGATTGAGTAGAAAATCGTCTATTGGCAATGGTCAATTGAAAGTACTCAAATGCACTTGCACTCGCTGCGAATCAGAATACCGGCCATCCCGTGTGAAGTCTCGCGTGCTTCGGATAGCGTCGTGTAAGGCCCGTGCCAGCGGGCGTGATTGGCATCATGTCCCGAGGGGCGTCCTTTGCCGTGATTACACTGCCCACAGGAGGATCGGTGCAGAACGATTTTATGCGGTCCAGCGAGCCAGTTTTCGTACAGATAGAAACTGACAACGTCTGCGGGTGCGCTCGCCGGCTTGGCAATCAATCCGACTTCGCTTGCGATCTTTTGCAGTTTGGAGCGCGTATCGCGGCGCACTGGCAGCAATGGCAGGCGATACACCTCTTCGATCTTCCCCATCATCGCCAGAACCGCCTTTAGCGGCATCGGACTCGACTCCATAAAGTTGGCCTGCATCAAAACCAGGTATTTGCGCTGCAATCGCCGTGCCGTGTCCCAATCGTTGTTGAGCGCAGCCCGTGTCATGTCTGCCATCTCGCGCGGGATCTCGTTGGATGCCACCGAAACGATTCCGACGCCACCCAACCCGATTACCGCCAAGGTGATCGCATCGTCCCCGGAAAAGACCAGAAAATGCTCCGGCACGGTGGCACAGATTTCCGCAATCTGCGAAATGTTGCCACTGGCTTCTTTCACTCCGGCGATATTTGGAACTTCCGCCAACCGGACCAGCGTTGCCGGTTCGATGTTGGCTCCGGTTCGGCCCGGAACGTTGTAAAGAATGATCGGCTTGTCCACGGCTTCAGCGACCGCGCGGAAGTGCCGGTACTGGCCTTCCTGCGTTGGCTTGTTGTAGTACGGTGAAGCGGTCAGGATCGCGTTTACGCCCGGCCGCGCCGCCACTTCCTTAGCTTTCGCCACGGCATCCTGGGTGGAATTGGAAGTGGCCCCGGCCATGATGGGCACACGCCCGGCCACGACTTCGATCGTAATGTCAATAACTCGCAGCCACTCGTCATGCGACAAGGTGGGAGTTTCGCCAGTAGTCCCGCAGGGGACCAGAAAATCAATCCCGGACTCGACCTGCCACGCCACCAGATTGCGCAAGGCCGGTTCGTCGATCGAACCATCCTGGTGGAAAGGAGTGATGAGAGCTGTACCGCATCCACGAAGTTGCATGAGACTAAGATAAACGCGAATGGGCGAGCTTGCAAAACCGCCTGCTGGGGCGACGTGCAATCGCGAGCCTTGTGGGTGCCGCAACCCGCCATGAACACAGACCAACCGGTCCTCGGCCGTGGTTTCTCCGCAACCCCTTGGTTTTCCCAACTCCATCCCTGCGGGAACGAAATTCAAAAAAGTCCCCAGATTCGTCTTTGAGATGGCCGTCTCCACGCTAGAATGAGCGCAGCGGATTGATCGCCAGAAAAGACTGCGCCGGGAAGAGCGAGCCAAGGTACTCCTCGTTGGCGTTGGGGGTGGGTATGGGTGGAGGAGACCAACTTTCGGGCAACCAGCGTCACCTCGCGGCGCTGCAGGCGATTGATGCGTCGGCCCGATTGCTGACTGCTTTTTCAGGTACTTCTGTCATCGGCCTGGCAGTTTGCGATGACCAACTGCGCTACCAGGGCATCAATGCCGCAATGGCCGCCATGAACGGCATCACCGCCGAAGCTCATGTGGGCAAAACGGTGCGTGACATCCTCAGGGGTGCAGCTTCCAAACCCGAGCCCGCCCTGCGACAGGTGCTGGCTTCCGGTCAAGCGGTCCGTTTTGAGCTTGCCGCGATGCTGCCCACAAGAACTGAAGTCGGTTATTGGATCGAGAACTACTTGCCCATCAAAGGCAGACAAGGAAGGCCGAACCTGGTCGCGACGATCACCGTCGAAGTGACAGCACAGAGAAAACTGGAGAAAGCATTTAGCAAGCTTACTCGCGACTTGCTTTTGAGAGGAAAGAACCAGGACCGGTGGCTGGCAACCGACCTGCATGATTCTATCAACGAGTATCACGAAGCTGTTACCAGCAGCCTCGCCCAGTTAACCGTGAGCCTTGCCAGTCTGAACGAGCATGGCTGGGAGCCCGAGGAGAGTGGCGGCATACTGACGCAGGCGGTTCAATGGCTGGATGGGCGCATCGCGAACATGCGCACAATCATCTCTGACGTGGCTACCCATTTTGGCGATCAGTCCAGCACCGCTGTTTCCGTTATGTGAAGGACAGAGAATCGGCATCCCAGAGCCTTATGCCGCGCTAGAGTTGCCGCCACACGTCCTTAAAGTCGAAGAACCCCTTTTTGCCGGCCAGCCACTCCGCGGCACGCACCGCACCCTCCGCAAATCCCCGGCGCGATTTCGCATCGTGACAAACGTAGATCGTATCGCAGGGTGAGTCGAGGACGAGTTCGTGCATTCCCACGACATCCCCTTCGCGAAACGATGTGATTTCAAGCTCGGTTCCCGAGGCGTCCCGGATGATTCCCTGCAGCGCGACCGCCGTTCCCGAGGGAGCGTCTTTCTTTTGCGCATGATGGCGCTCGAAGACTTGGCCAAAATACTGGTGCTGCAGAGCCGCCGCCGCAGTGCGCGCGACCTCAAAGAAGAGGTTCACACCGACCGAAAAATTCGCCGCATATAGTAAACCGCTGCCGCTGGTTTCCACTATTTGCCGGATTCGCCCAAGCTCCCCATACCAACCGGTCGTGCCGACCACGATGCTTTTCCCAGCCCGAATGCACGCCTCAATATTTCCCAGAACTGCACCAGGAGTAGTGAAATCAATAACCATGTCGATGGGAGCCAGTCTTGCGGACGTCAAGGCGGAGGCCCGTGGATTGTCGGCGCCGCTCAACACGTTTACTTCGTGGCCGCGCTCGCGCGCCACGGCAGCCACCAGCGACCCAGTCTTGCCCCGCCCCAAAACAAGAATATTCATGCAGCCAAAACCCTCTCTGCGGCCGTTTTCAGCGCGCTCTGTGTTTTGAGGCGTGGATCAAGCAAACACCTCCGGGTCGAGATCCGAGAAGAATGTCTTGTGCAGCCGCCGAATCACTTGCGGCACTTCGTCTTCTTCAATCACGAAGGTCAAATTTATTTCCGACGCTCCCTGCGAAATCATCCGGATCTTCACATCCGAGAGTTCCCCAAACACGCGCGCCGCGATCCCCGGCGTCTCGCGAAGATTTTCTCCCACCAGGCAAACGATGGCTTTACGGCCCTCATACTTCACGTCCGCCAACTTCGCCAAATCCGCAGCCAGCGCGGGAATCGACTCGTTCGAGTCCACGGTCAGCGACACACTCACTTCCGAGGTCGAGACTACGTCAACCGCCACGCGATGCCGGTCGAAGGCTTCAAAAATCGCCCGCAAAAAACCATGAGCCAACAGCATTCGCGGAGCCGCGACATCGATGATGGTAATGCGTTTCTTCGCCGCAATGGCTTTGAAAAAGTTCCTGCAGTGCGGCACTCGGGCTGAGATGCGCGTCCCCTCGCATTCAGGATTTCGCGAATTCAATACATAAACCGGAATGTTTTTCTGAATCGCGGGCAACACCGTAGCCGGGTGCAGCACTTTGGCCCCGAAGTAGGCTAACTCCGCCGCCTCATCGAAGCTGATGACCTTGATCCGCCTCGCCTCCGGACACAAATTCGGGTCGGTAGTCATCATTCCATCGACGTCGGTCCAGATTTCGATACGCTCGGCGTCTAATCCCGCGCCGACGATGGCGGCGGAATAATCGGATCCGCCACGCCCGATCGTGGTGGTGATCCCAGCCTTGGTGGCGCCGATGAAGCCGCCCATCACCGGAACTCGACCTGCCTCCAGTGCCGGTCGTACCTTGAGGCGAAGGCGTTCATTGGTCTCCTCCATCAACGGCGCTGCCCGCATGTGCTCATGGTCAGTTATGACGCACTCGCGGGAATCGACCATGGTGGAATCGATGCCCTGAGCGGAAAACGCGGCGGCCACGATTCTGCTGGAAAGGATTTCGCCGAATGCGGCAACGTGGTCGGTGGTGCGCGGCGTCAACTCGCCGACTGCGGCAATGCCGCGCAGCAGTTCGTCCAACGCTTCGAAGTAAACTCCGAGATCACTGTGGAATTCGGTGAACAGCGCCGTGCCGAGCAGTTCGCCCGCGGCGTTGTAGTGCCGCTCGCGCAGGGAGCGCGCCAGATTCAGTGCCGTCTTGCGGTCGCCGTTTCCAGCCGCGCGCGCCATGGTCAGCAACTGGTCGGTGACCTTCGCCATGGCGCTAACCACAACCACCGGTTTTTGCGACAGGCGTCCTTTGACAATCGCCGCTGCCCGCTCGATGGCGTTGGCATCCTGCACCGAGGTGCCGCCAAACTTCATCACGATCATTGGCAGAGTTCCCTCGAATCAGGATTCATCAGACCAGCAGGGGTGCGTGGACACGTCCGTTTCACCCCAGGTATCCCCGCACTTTGAGCAACTCGGCATTCAGCACGGCAGCACCCGCCGCGCCGCGAATGGTGTTATGAGAGAGCACGGCAAATTTCCAGTCCAGCACACCGCATGGCCGCAACCGCCCGACTGTAGCCGTCATACCCTTCCCAGCGTCCACATCAAATCGAGGCTGCGGCCGATCCGCGGATGCCGTATAAATCACTGGCTGTTCCGGCGCGCTGGGAAGCTTTAGCTCCTGGGGTACACTGCGAAATTCGTTCCACGCCTTGATCATCTCTTCCGGGCGTGCCTTCTTTTTCAACTTCACCGACACGGATTCGGTATGCCCGTCCTCAACCGCGACCCGATTGCACTGCGTACTGAGGCCAAATGCCGCCGGAACGACTCCTGTGCCATTCAACCGTCCCAGAAGCTTGCGCGTCTCCTCTTCCATCTTTTCTTCTTCTTTCGGAATATACGGAATCACATTGCCCAGAATGTCGAGTGAAGCTACTCCCGGATATCCCGCGCCACTCACCGCCTGCATGGTCACCGCCATGACAGTCTCAATGTCAAAAATGTCCTGCAACGGCTTCAGGGCCATCACCAGTCCGATGGCGGAGCAGTTCGGATTCGTCACCACAAACCCGCCCGACTTCTTCCTCCACGCCTGGCCGTCAATCATCTGAATGTGATCGGGATTAACCTCGGGAATCACCAGCGGCACGTCGCCTTGCATCCTGAGCGCACTGGAGTTGGTGATTACGGCGCATCCCGCCGCGGCGAACCGGGGCTCCAGTTCTGCCGCAATGGACGCGTCCAGGGCTGCAAAAATGATCTTGGGCGCGCCTTC
>CAWBHD010000005.1:0-103509 GCA_963788605.1 uncultured Acidobacteriota bacterium
CGGTCGTGAAGTCCGATGACTATGCGGGAAATGTGAGGCGGGCGAATGCGTTCGAGGTGCGGCGCCAGCTCAACAAGATTTCGAAGCCGACTGACAGGAAAGATTGGGGCATGACGCCGCCGACGGTGAACGCCTACTACCGCGGCAGCATGAACGACATCAACTTCCCTGCCGGCATTCTGCAGCCGCCGTTCTATGGCAACAACATGGATGATGCGGTGAATTACGGCGCAATCGGCGTGGTCATCGGCCACGAATTGACACATGGCTTCGACGACCAGGGACGCAAGTTCGACGCCAACGGCAATCTGACGGACTGGTGGACTGCGGAAGACGCCAAGGCCTTTGAGCAGCGCGCCAGCTGCACCGCGGATGAATACTCGAGCTTCGTTGCGGTTAAGGACGACAAGGGCGAAGTGAAGCTGAACGGGCGGCTTGACGCTGGGCGAGAACACCGCCGACAACGGCGGCCTCAAGCTGGCGTATATGGCGCTGACCAACATGATCGGCAATACCGCGGCAAAGTCCATTGACGGCTACACGCCGCAACAGCGCTTCTTCCTGGCGTACGGACAGATCTGGTGCCAGAACGTGACGGACCAGCGGGCGAGGATGCTGGCCATTGTCGATCCCCATTCGTCGGGACGTTGGCGGGTCAACGGCGCGGTGCAGAATTCGGCGGCGTTCCAGCAGGCGTTCGGCTGCAAAGCTGGCCAGCCGATGGTGCGGGAGAATGCGTGTCGCGTCTGGTAGCTGAGACAGGTTGTGTGGCTATGCCCGACGAGGCAAGATCCGCCAAGCAAACGGAACGCGAGTGGCACGACTCGTTTTACCGGGCACATGGCGGGGTTCGGGTATCCATCAACACCGCAGGAGTTCCTGCATTGGTTTCGTTGCATGGAGCTCACGCCGTTTTGCGAAGGCGGCTGGAATTGGTGGGCCGACTTGCGGCGCGAGGCCCTCGACATGATCGGCGACGTGCGCGGCCTCCGCGTTCTCGATTATGGCTGCGGCTCGGGAAAGCTGGGGATGTACCTGGCGCTCGGTGGAGCCCAGGTCTGCGGGTTCGACTTCTCGCCCCAAGCGGTGGAGATCGCGGACCGCACCGCACGGTTCTACGGACTGTCGGCGGAGTTTGAGACGATGGATGCGGAGCAACTCGATTATCCCGATAACGCTTTCGATCTTGTCGTCGGATTTGGCGTGCTGCACCACGTCATCAAGTATTCCAAGGCCAGCCGCCAGCTTGGGCGCGTTCTAAAGCCGGGTGGCAAGGCCTTCTTCTGCGAGACGCTTTGGGATAATCCCGCCATCAACCTGCTGCGACGAGTGACCCAGGAAGATCCCGATGCCGGGGACGCTCACCTGACCGAGCGCAGCATTCGTAACTTCGCTGCGGGGTTCTCTCGGGTCGAGCTCCACAAGCGGCATTTGCTGTACATGATGAAGCGGCTGGCGAAGCTGCCCGTGGCGGATCCAACAGCGCCGCTTCGTCCGCGGCCATTCTGGAAGCTGGTAAAGCGCATCGACAATGCTCTGCTTAGGCTGCGGTTCTTGCAGCGCTATTGCGGAGAGGTCATCGTGGTTATCGAGAAGTAGAAAACATCAACGCTGCTGTACGGCGTTCACTTCGAGGTTATACATGCGAGCTTTCATTGTTACTGCCTGTGCCGTGCTGCTAGCGGCAAGCATCTGCCAAGCGCAAAACTCACCCGCGAGCAGCGGTCCCGAGCATCCGAAGCCGATGGTCAGCTTCGATACCGATGCGATGGATAAGAGCGTTGATCCCTGCAACGATTTTTACCAGTACGCCTGCGGCAACTGGATCAAGAACAATCCCATTCCCTCCGACCAGGCCGAGTGGGGGCGCTTCGACGAGCTGCACGAGCACAATCAGATGGTGCTGCGAAACATCCTGGAGAAGTATTCCAGCGACGACGCGAAGCGCAGCTCGACTGAGCAGAAGATCGGCGACTATTACTCCTCGTGCATGGATGAGGCCGCGATTAACGCCAAGGGCATCAAGCCGATCGATCCGATGCTCGAGCGGATAGGCGCGCTGAAGGACAAGTCCCAATTGCCGGCGCTGCTGGGCTTCCTGCAGACCAACGGCGTGAATGCTCTGTTCTCCTTCGGCGCCGAGCCCGATGCCAAGGATTCGATGATGGAGATCGCGGGCACTGATCAAGGTGGACTGGGGCTGCCCGATCGCGACTACTACCTCAAGACCGACGAGAAGTCGGTGGAGCTGCGCAAGCAGTACGTGGCCCACGTAACCAAGATGTTTGAGCTGATGGGAGAGGCCCCGGCGAAAGCGTCCGCGGATGCCGACACGGTGATGAAAGTGGAGACCGGGCTGGCGAAGGCATCGATGGACCTGGTCGAGCGCCGCGATCCCAACAAGGTCTATCACAAGATGACCACCGCCCAGTTGCAGGAGTTGAGCCCGGACTTTCAGTGGAACGAATACTTCGCCGCCCTCGAAGGCCCCAAGTTCACCGGCTTGAATGTCGCCGTCCCTGACTTCGTGAAGGGCATGAACGAGCTGCTCAGACCACCAGCGTCTCGACGACATCAAGACCTATCTGCGCTGGCACGCGTTGCACGCCGCTGCGCCGGTGCTGCCGACGCCTTCGTGGACGAGAACTTCGACTTCTACGGCAAGACGCTGACCGGCGCGAAGGAACTGCGGCCGCGCTGGAAGCGCTGCGTGCCGTACACCGACGGCGATCTGGGCGAAGCGCTGGGGCAGGCGTACGTCGCGCGAAGCGTTCCCGCCGGCCAGCAAGGCAGCGCACGCTGAAGATGGTGCACGAGCTGGAAGCGGCGCTGAAGCACGGACATCAGCGAGCTCTCCTGGATGACGCCGGAGACCAAGAAGCAGGCGCTGGACAAGCTGGCGCCATCGACGAACAAGATCGGCTATCCCGACAAGTGGCGCGACTACAGCACGCTCGATGATCGTGCGCGGCGATGCGCTGGGCAATTCGCTGCGCGCCAACGAGTTCGAATTCAATCGGCAGCTGAACAAGATCGGCAAGCCGGTGGACCGCAGCGAGTGGGGCATGACACCGCCCACCGTCAACGCCTACTACAATCCGCAGGAGAACAACATCAACTTCCCCGCCGGCATTCTGCAGCCGCCGTTCTACGAGCAAGAGTGCCGACGACGCGGTGAACTTTGGCGCGATCGGCGCCGTCATCGGCCACGAACTGACGCACGGCTTCGACGACTCAGGGCCGCCAGTTCGACGCCCAGGGCAATCTGCGCGACTGGTGGACGCCGGAGGACCGCGAAGCGTTCGACGAGCGGGCAGCAGTGCTTCGTCGACGAGTACGACAGCTTCGTTGCGGTCGACGACGTGCACGTGAACGGCAAGCTGACGCTGGGCGAGAACACCGCCGACAACGGCGGCTTGCGCATCGCCTACATGGCGCTGCTCGATGTGCTGGCCAACAGCTCCGGAGAAGCCGATCGACGGCATTCACGCCGGAACAGCAGTTCTTCCTCGGCTGTGGGACAGATCTGGTGCGAGAGCGAGCGTCCGGAGTACGCACGCATGCTGGCGCAGGTGAACGCGCACTCGCCCGGCAAGTTCCGCGTCAACGGCGTGGTCGGCAACATGCCGGAGTTCCAGAAGGCCTTCGGCTGCAAAGCCGATGCGCCCATGGTGCGCAAGCCCGCATGCCGCGTCTGGTAGCGGGGGCTGGGGATTGGGGACTGTCTCAGCTTTGGATGCTCAACAAACTGCTCCAATGCTCGTTCGATAAATCGACCACCCACTTCTGCCGGGCTACGCCCATAGATCCCGCGCTTTGCAAGCTGCTTCAAGAGATTGACCGACTGGGCAGCTAATCTTACTTCAAAGCGCTCGGCGGGTGATGTGTTTTTTGGTCGCGCCATTTCTACCCGCTAATTATCGGGTATTAACGGCTGCTGTGCAACAAGAGTCTTGCGCGCACGCTCCATGGGCGGTAGGGTGAATGAAGAAGCTGAAGATAGCGAAAATGAAGGATAAGAAAGTTCGGGGCGAGTGGGCGGAGATGAAGTTCATGACGGCGGCGGGCCGAGCATGGGTTGTGCGTCAGCAAGCCTTGAGGAGACTCGAACAGTTACGACTTTGTTTAGAATCTAAAGCAGGCAAACTTCAAGAGGTGGATTTACACAAATGATAAGGACCAGACTTTCACCTACGATGTGGTTTCGGGGAAGGAAATTACAACGGAGGCAGCGGCACAGAAATAGAACGTAAGAAGAGCGAGCATGGAGTGAATGCATTTCTTCATTGCATACGGACGATTCTTAGAACAGAGTTTTGACCGTCACAATCGTCACACCCTCACGAAATCTTAGAACAGGGCTTAGAACATTTCTCCCGTCTGCACCCGAAAGTCCGCCAAATAATGTATATCGTTGCACAGTTAAGTAATTGAAAGTATTGGATTTGCTTGGTTTAGCAAACCGCCGCCTTCAGCCACTCGGCCACCTCTCCGGCGGGCAGAAATAATGCTGGGTAAACGACTCACCGTAGTTTACCACTTCTCCGTTCGTTCCGACGACACCGCGGATACCGACAGACCAGCGCAAACATGCGGGGAAGTCCATTGGTGAAGCAATCTTGAATTCGGAACTGCACAGGGTCGGGGATTTCTCCGCGGACGGTGGTTGCTCAAAACAGCAATCAGTTTTTCAGCTTGGTTTCGGCGTTCTCGCGGTCTTTATGGCCGAAGTCCGAACCGAAGTGGGGTTCTGACTTTGTGCCCGTAACCTTAACGGGGATTTCCGTTCCTGCTCCATTCTTACTGAAGAAAGGGTCTGCAGGTTTCAGCAGAATCGCCTTCCAGCCGGTGACGGTGTGCGAAAGCTTTGCATCCAGGCGTGCCTTACCGTGGAAGTCGAACTGGTTGCCGTCCAGGCTGTATATGCCCGTCAGATTGACCTGGGTTCCTGGAACCTCGAACTGAAGCCGGGAAAACGAAATAATGCCGTTCTCCAAATCAAAGGCGCCATTCAAATCGGAGCGCACGTTGTCGGGAATATTGTCCTGAGCCAGCTTTGGCTTTCCCTGGCTGCGCATGCTCAGGGCGTCGACCTTGCCCTGGATTTTGTCGTTTGTAAAGTGTGCCTGGGATACTCGGAAGCTGCCCGCCAGCTTCAGGCGATTGGCGACATCGGGATTTCCAGGAGGTAGATCAAACTTTGTCTTCAACTGCACCACGCCGGTCATGATCGGAGGGTCTGTTCGAACCGCGAGCTTCAGCAAGTCTTCGATCTTTCCTTTGGCAATTACGACGTCAAGCGCCACATGATGACCCGTCGGGTCTTTCGTCCGCACTACCGAACCGTTCGCCACGATCGAGGAATCGAGCAACTCAGCTTTGACAGGCTGGAGGTAAGTGTCTCCACTGGTTCCATCCACGATCGCGTGAAAGTCGGTATGCAGTGGGACGGGTCGGCCGCTGATCGCGATGCGAAAATCCGGAGTATCGGTTGCGCCATCCACGACGATGTTGTCAAGACGGCCCGAATACTGCCCGGTGGAGGACAGTATTCCGCCAATTCCTTTGATCGTACCCAAGTCTGCATTGTTGAACGAATAGGTGCCGCTTACCGGAGTGTCGCGGGGGCTGTCTGTCCGCCAGGGCCCGAACGATCCATTGGAAACGATATCTCCAACTGGTTTTGGATTGGTCAGAGTGGCGTAAAAGCGCATAGGTTGATTGGGCCCAATGCTGGTCATTTTCAGACTTTCGATGTCAAACTCGAGGGGAAGCTTGCCTGGCCGCAGAGTGTTGATGATCAGAATCGTCCGGTCACAGACCAGTTGGTCGACAACGATTTTTATCTTTCCGTCTGCTGGGGCCATGTTTTTCATCTGGCCACGCTGTTCCCGGGGCGGCAAATTTAGCGACAATCCTTTCACGTACACGGTGTTGACATGCATGGGAGAACGAAGCAGGTCCATCATCCCGGTGCGAAAGCGGAACTCCACGACGCTGATGAGAGGTTGAATTCCCGGCTCATGAGTGTTCGGGTCGGTGGCCCCGAAGAGCCGGAGTCCCTCGCCTGAAACCTCGAAGCCGTGCAGCAGCGAGACATGAAATCCGTCCAGCTCAACTTTGCTGTTGAATCGAGTCGACAGAGTCTCGGTTACGCGCTCGCGCAGGATGGGCTCCGCATGAGAGATGATGATCGCCGCCAGGGCAACGACGACTGCAGCCGAAGCCAGCGCGATTCCTGCGATCCAGCGCCAACGGGACTTGTGCGCGCTCTTAACCGGCGGATGTTGCTGATTGTCTGACATTCCAACCCCCGGGGCGAAGAATAGACCTTTGGGGTCTAGCACTCAATCAGGGAAACACCGAGAGAAGGCAGGGGAAAAGCTGGAGATAAAAAACAGAAGGCGGTCGTGAGGGTCCGAACGTCAGCATAGCCGACACTAACCCATGACCGCCCCAGCCCGCGTCGAAGCCCGCGACCGGGCTCAGAGTCGAACACTTGTGAAGATAACGCAGGCAGTGTGGTTGGACAATCGGGTGAATACTGTATCTATCGGCTATTCACTCAGACGCGAGCGAGGATGCTTCAACGCTGAAAAATGTGCCTTTGCTCAAGAGTGTTTCCACGGCCTGAATCAGTTCGATGCCGCTGCCTTTGGTCACCGCTCCACGAAATCCCGCTGCGCGCGCGGCCCGCGCCAGTTCCTGCGATACTTCCTGTACCGTCAGCAGGAGCATGGGGATCAAAGGGGAAGCGGCAAAGATCTCTCGCGCGGCCTCCACCCCGTTCTTGTCGGGCATCGCCAGATCAATGATCGCGAGATCAGGCGCGAGTTGCTCGACCTTAGTGACTGCGTCGTTGCCAGTGGCGGCTTCCCCGCATACCTCCCAGCCGGGGCGTTCTTCCAAGATTCTGCGAAGCAGATACCGGATCGACACATCATCATCCGCGATCAGGATTCGAACCGGCATTGTTTGCTCCGAAACCGCCCACTGGCATGAATGGTGGCATCAGGCGCTTTGCGGCTCAATACGGCGAAACCTGTATAACCAACATTCAGACCCCATACCGGTCAGGAGAGTTGCGATGGCGGAGGTCCTACCTGCGTGAATTCTCCACCTGCAGGTTTGCCGCCTTCACATTGATAGTGTTTCCGTTGAGAACACCGGTGACGGTTACGCGCTGCCCGGCAAGTTGATCGACCTGTTCCAGATTTCCCGCCAGTTGGTAATTTCTGTCACCGTCCACAATCATGTATTTTGAACCGTTGGAAACACACATCCGGGCGCAACCTGACGCACTCTGTTGCGGGTCCATGTGCTTGGAGCCGCAATGCGCATCGGTAATAACACCGGAAAAAGTCTGGCCGGGTGCAGAGTTCTCCGACTGTCTGTCAGAACTGCGCGGAGGTTCACCGCCCGTAACCGCCATGGTGACGCCGCCGAAAACGGCTGCGAGGAGCAAAGACGAAGCAAGCGTAGCTACCGCAAGAAAGGCAATCAGGTTTAGACAAGAACGATGATGTTGTTTCACGGTGCCTCCCGAGCGCATAGGACGGTTCTTGGTTGTTCCCATCGCTTCTGGGGTTGTCCGCAGGCGCGCGCCGGCGTTCGCGCGGAGGAACTAAGATCCAGCGCACTCCCTATCCCTTCTTTGGGGAGTACCTGAGCCAGCGTCGGACCCTACAGTATCGACTTGATGGCAGCGCAGCATTCGAACTGCTACGCTGCCCGAGATACGAAAACGCACGCATTCGAAAGGACAATCTATGAGCAAGCTTCTAAAACTGTTACTGGGCACCGGCCTTTACCTTCTTGATCAGTCTGATCGCGCTACAAAAGACGCACGCGAGCAAGCCATGGGGCAGATGGAAGATTTGCGGGCTGCCGCGCAGCGGAAATATGAATTCGCGGCCAATCGAGTGTCGAGAGCATCCAGGGCCATGCGCGGCGAGGATGGCGAAGGCCTCCGCAATGCTCTGCTTTTCGTTTCGGGCATTGGAGTTGGAGTCGGCGTTGGGCTGATTCTGGCCCCAGCGAGCGGCGAAGAAACTCGAAGCGTCATCGCAGGGCGGGTTCATGATTTCGGCGATAAGGTCCGCAGCAAGTTCTCCTCTGAGCCGATACCCGCCACCGGCACACATGGCTGAGGGAGCAGGTCAGTAACCGCGTAGAGTTGCAGGAAAGTCAGTGAAAACTTTACTTGGAAAGGTGCTTTATGGAGACAATGAACCACAAGTGTGCCCACTCCAACTGCAGCTGCACAGCTGCGATGGACAGCAAGTATTGCAGCCCTCACTGCGAAACGGAAAAAACCAGTTCCGAAATCTCGTGTGAATGTGGGCATCCGGAATGCGAAGGAAGCATAGCCCGAGCGAGCTGAGGTTTACCGGCGGCAGCAGTGGCGAACACAAAATAGTTAGACCAATGCGTGTGCCTTTTGGGACGTGGCCGCGACGGAAGGAACGACAACTTCCACGAGGGTGCCGGGACTAACGTTGGTCAGGCGCAACTCTGCTCCGAATTCCTTCGCTCGCTGGCTCATGCCTCCGATACCGATACCGATGCTGCCTGGCCGCAGTTCTGCGATCGGGTCTTCGATTCCTTTACCATCGTCGCGGATCGCGACCACCAGGCGGCTATCTTCCTGGCTCAAGGTCACCCATGCGTTTTGCGCACCCGAGTGCCTGTATACATTGGTCAAGGCTTCTTGAATGATGCGGAAGACTGCGGTTTCCAGCTCTGGAGCAAGCCTTGGAAAGTCAGATGGATGGACATCGAGCGAGGTCTCGATACCGCTGCGCTTGGTCAGTCCCTCCAGGTACCACTGAAGCGCCGAGAGCAGTCCAACTTCATCCAGCAGAGGTGGATGCAAGAGATGAGACAAACTGCGTACTTGCTGGATTGCGCGATCAATCGCGTCACTGGCCTCCGTAGCCGCCCGCTTTTTGGCGGGGACAGAGTTCTTTCGAAGGATGCCGTCCATCATCATCTTCGCCGCAGCCAGTTCCTGTCCTAACCCATCATGCAGTTCCCGGGCGATGCGACGACGCTCGTCATCTTGCATTGTGATCAGACGACCGGAGAGACGTCGCAGAGCGGCGGTCCGATCATCGACGATACGCTCCAGTTCGATGGCATTGTCACGAATCGACTGCTCCAACACCTTGCTGTCATGGATATCGCAACAGGTTCCATACCATTTGAGGATCTTGCCTTCGAAATCGTGGATGGGAACGGCACGAGCGCGGAACCAGCGGTATTGCCCATCCTTGCCGCGCAAACGGTACTCGGATTCGTAGTTATCGCCAGACTCAACACAGCGCATCCAGTGGCCCATGCTTCGCTCTCTGTCCTCGGGATGCACGAACTCCAGCCAACCGAAGACACTCGCGGAACCCGAAGGGGCGCCGGTATATTCGTAGAATCGATCGCTGATGTAGTCCCGGGCGCCGTCTGCTCGTCGGCTGAAAATGATGTCCGGAGCAGTGTGCATGATTGCATCCAGTTCCTGGTTCTTGCGGGCGAGTTCACTGTTCACCAACTGCAGCGTCTCCGCCCTTTTTTCCAGTTCTTCAGTGCGCTCGGCAACCCGCTGTTCCAGTCCGCGATTCAGAGTTTCCAGTTGGTGGGTCTTGCGATGCAGTTCAGCAAATATGCTGACTCTTGCTCTTAATAGCTCGGGAACGACAGGGACGGAGATATAGTCCACGGCTCCACGCTCATATCCTTTTAGGCGGTCCAGGTCGGTCAGGTACACGGCGGAAATAAAAATAATGGCGGTCCTTTGGAAACGCGGATGCTGGCGAATCAGGTCTGCCAATTCAAAACCGTCGAGATCCGGCATGCTTACATCCATGAGCACAACCGCGATATCGGTTTTCAGCAAATGCTCCAGAGCCTCCTTCCCGGATGACGCCTTGATCAGATTCTCTCCAAGTTCAGCGAGGATGACCTCATAGCTGAGCAACTTGGCGGGTTGGTCGTCCACCATGAGAATGTTGACCTTGTCATTTGCAGTCATTGTTCGTTCGATCCTCGTTCGTTCGATGCTCTGCTTGTCGGCATGGTGAAACATGCGCGGCAGTTATCTGTGAAGCCACATACGCAACGCCGAGAGCAGTTGGTCGGTGTTGACCGGCTTGGCGAGGTATTCCGAGGCGCCAGCTTCGAGACACTTCTCGCGATCCCCCTTCATGGCTTTCGCCGTCAGCGCGATAATGGGCAGACGCCGGAACGCGGCATTCTGCCGGATAACCCGCATGGTCTCGTAGCCGTCCATCTCCGGCATCATAATGTCCATCAGGACGATAGCCAAGTCGGAGGTCGACTCCAGGGTTGCGATTGCTTCGCGTCCCGTTCCAGCGGTCAGAACGGTCATGCCACGACGCTCAAGGACGCTGCTGAGAGCGAAGATGTTGCGCACGTCGTCATCTACGACCAATACCTTCTTTCCCACGAGGGCGTCATCCGAGCGATGCAACCGGTCGAGCATTTTCTGTTTTGCCGGCGGCAGGTCGGCGATGATGCGATGCAGGAACAGCGCCGTCTCATCGAGAAGGCGCTCCGGGGACTCGACGCCTTTCACGACCACGCTGCGCGCCAGCGTGTGCAGCCGGGCATCCTCCTCGGATGACAGTTCCTTCCCGGTGAAGACGACGACCGGCAAGTCGCTGAGGGACGGAGTGTCGCGGAGACGTTCCAGAACATCAAAGCCAGACATATCAGGCAGGCGTAAGTCGAGAACCGCGCAGTCGAAGGGCTGCTGGCTAAGAGTGGCGAGAGCGTCGCTACCGCTGGCTGCGACCGAGACGTCAATGTCGTCGTAGCCCAGTAACTCGCGAATGCTAAGCTGTTCGGCCGGGTTGTCCTCGACAACCAGCAACCGTTTTCGGCGGGGAGTTGTGTATTCCTTGATGCGGGTCAGTGCCGCTCCCAGCCCTTCAGGCGTCGTCGGTTTGGTCACGAAGGAAAACGCACCGCGGGCCAAGCCGTGATGCCGGTCTTCGTCCAGCGTCAGCATCTGCACCGGGATGTGCCGGGTGGCCGGATCCTGTTTCAGATGGTTCAGCACAGTCCAGCCCAGCATGTCCGGCAAGAACACATCCAGCGATACCGCTGTGGGATGGAACTCGCGGGCCAGGGCCAGGGCCTCCGCGCCCTTCATGGCAATCAATACCTTGAATCCCGCATCGCGGGAAAGGTCGTACAACACGCGGGCATAATGGGGATCATCTTCGACAATGAGTAAGACCGCGTCGTCCGGCTGCAAATTCTCGCGATCGTCGGGGATGTGCTCGATCGAGGACTCGGTCGCGCGCACCGCGGATAGTTGAGGCGGGGCAAACGACCGGCTCTTACGGTCTGCGATCGTGACAGCGGCAGCGGATGGTCCCACATACGTTTGCGGCAGGTACAGGGTGAAAGTGCTTCCCTGGCCTGGGGTGCTACGCAAGCGGATCTCCCCGCCCAGCAGGTTCGCCAGTTCCCGGCTGATAGCGAGCCCCAGGCCAGTTCCACCGTACTTGCGGCTGGTGCCGGCATCCGCCTGCTGGAAAGCCTCAAAGATGATGCGCTGTTTTTCCGAGGGGATGCCGATGCCAGTATCGGCAACTTCAAAGGACACGACCGATGCCGCCGCGTTCAGGATGGGGTGGTCTTCACTCCAGCCACCGGCGGCAACCGACACCGACATATGGACGCCTCCCAGTTCGGTGAACTTGAATGCGTTGGAAAGCAGATTCTTAAGGACCTGTTGCAAGCGCTTTGCATCGGTGACCAGGCTGCGGGCAAGGTGTGGATCGGATCGGACCTCGAACGCGAGCCGCCGGTTCTCCGCCTCGTGGCGGAACGGGCGGGCAACCATATCAAGGAGGCTGGCGAAGAAGACTTCTTCGGCTTCCACCGAAACGGTTCCGGATTCGATTTTCGACAGATCGAGAATGTCGCTGATCAGGTTCAGCAGGTCGGTTCCCGCGCCGTGAATAGTGCGGGCGAATTCGACCTGCTTGGCGGTCAAATTGCCGTCGGGATTGTCTGTGAGTTGTTGACCAAGCACCAGGATACTGTTCAACGGTGTGCGCAACTCGTGAGACATGTTGGCTAGGAATTCCGACTTGTACTTGGAGGTGAGGGCGAGTTCTTTGGCCTTCTCCTCCAAGGCGCGGCGGGCTTGTTCAATTTCCTGGTTCTTGCGTTCCACTTCCACATTCTGCTCGGCGAGTTGCTGAGCTTTTTGTGCGAGCTGCTCGTTGGTCTGCTGCAATTCTCCTTGTTGTGTCTGCAGTTCGGTGGCCAGCTGTTGTGATTGTTTCAGCAAACCCTCGGTCTGCATCGTTGCCTCAATGCTGTTCAGCACGATGCCGATGCTGGCGGTGAGCTGTTCAAGAAAAGCAAGATGCGAGGCGGTGAAAGTGCTCAACGACGCGAGCTCAATGACTGCTTTGACATGATCCTCAAAGAGCACCGGCAGTACGATCACATTTCGGGGCACCGCTTCAAATAAGCCTGAGCGGATGGGTACAGTGTTGTCTGGCAGGTCGGTAATCAGCATGCGCCGCTTCTCGGCCGCGCACTGGCCTACCAGGCCCTCGCCCAACTTTACTCGGCGGAGATGCCCGTCCTGTCCGTCGGCAGCGAACGCCGAGAGTAGCACCATGCCTGCCGATTCCTCGTTCTCCATCTGGTAGATCACGCCCTGCTGAGCACTCACAAGCGGCGCTAACTCGGAGAGGAGTTTTCGTCCGACGGTGCCGAGGTCGCGCTGCCCTTGCAGCATGCTGGTGAAGCGGGCGAGATTTGTCTTAAGCCAGTCCTGCTCCGTATTGCGGTCCGTGGTGAGCCGCAGGTTGTCGATCATGGTGTTGATGTTGTCTTTCAGTTCAGCGACTTCGCCGCTGGCTTCCACCTGGATCGAACGGGTCAGATCGCCCTTGGTCACGGCGGTCGCGACCTCCGCGATTGCGCGAACTTGGTTTGTCAAGTTGTCGGCGAGCAAGTTCACGTTACCGGTGAGATCTTTCCACGTTCCGGCGGCACCGGGGACGTTTGCCTGTCCACCCAGACGCCCTTCCACGCCCACTTCGCGAGCCACAGTCGTAACCTGGTCAGCGAAAGTGGCCAAAGTGCCGGTCATGTTGTTAATGGTTTCGGCGAGCGCCGCGACCTCGCCCTTGGCATTTACGGTCAGCTTTTGCGTAAGTTCGCCGTCTGCGACAGCAGTCACGACTTTCACGATGCCGCGCACTTGCTCGGTGAGGTTGGCGGCCATCACGTTCACATTGTCCGTAAGATCCTTCCAGGTGCCGGCGACTCCGGGCACCTGCGCCTGACCTCCAAGCTTGCCTTCTGTACCCACTTCGCGCGCCACGCGTGTTACTTCGGCAGCAAAGGCATTGAGTTGGTCCACCATCGTGTTGATGGTGTTCTTCAGTTCGAGGATTTCGCCCTTCACGTCCACCGTGATTTTGCGTGACAAATCGCCGCGAGCCACGGCGGTCGTGACTTCGGCGATGTTGCGTACCTGTGCGGTAAGGTTTCCGGCCATCGCATTTACAGAGTCAGTGAGATCTTTCCACGTACCCGCTACGCCCGGCACGTTAGCCTGCCCGCCCAATCGGCCTTCGCTGCCCACTTCGCGTGCCACACGTGTGACTTCGGCTGCGAATGATCGCAGTTGCTCGACCATGGTGTTGAGCGTTTCTTTGAGCTGCAGAATCTCGCCGCGCACGTCCACGGTGATCTTCTTGGAGAGGTCTCCCGTGGCGATAGCCGTGGCTACTTCGGCAATGTTGCGTACTTGCCCGGTCAGGTTGCTGGCCATGAAGTTCACGTTGTCGGTGAGATCCTTCCAGGTGCCTGCCACACCGGGAACCTCAGCCTGACCACCCAGTTTTCCGTCGGTACCAACTTCGCGAGCCACGCGAGTAACCTCGCCCGCGAAAGCGTTTAGCTGGTCGACCATGGTATTGATGGTGTTCTTCAGTTCGAGAATTTCGCCCTTTACGTCCACGGTGATCTTGCGTGAAAGATCGCCGCGAGCTACGGCGGTCGTGACTTCCGCGATGTTGCGAACCTGGCCGGTCAGATTTCCGGCCATGGAGTTGACGGAGTCGGTGAGATCCTTCCACGTGCCTGCGACGCCCGGGACGTTGGCCTGTCCGCCCAATCGGCCTTCAGTTCCAACTTCGCGGGCCACACGCGTAACCTCACCGGCGAAAGCGTTCAGCTGATCCACCATGGTGTTGATGGTCTCTTTGAGGAGGAGGATTTCGCCGCTGACGTTCACGGTAATCTTCTTCGAGAGGTTGCCGCTCGCGATTGCGGTAGCCACTTCGGCGATGTTGCGTACCTGCCCCGTCAAGTTGCTGGCCATGGAGTTGACGGAGTCGGTGAGATCCTTCCAGGTTCCGGCGACGCCCGGCACCTGGGCCTGGCCTCCCAACCTGCCGTCAGTGCCGACTTCGCGGGCAACGCGTGTTACTTCCGATGCAAAGGACCGCAATTGGTCCACCATCGTGTTGATCGTGTCTTTGAGTTCGAGGATTTCGCCTTTCACGTCCACCGTGATCTTGCGCGACAAGTCGCCGCGGGCCACTGCAGTTGCCACTTCGGCGATGTTTCGCACTTGCCCGGTCAGGTTGCTGGCCATGAAGTTCACGTTGTCGGTCAGATCTTTCCATGTGCCGGCCACGCCCGGAACCTGTGCCTGACCGCCGAGCTTGCCTTCAGTTCCAACCTCGCGGGCCACACGGGTTACTTCGCCCGCGAAGGCGTTTAACTGGTCCACCATCGTGTTGATTGTGTTCTTCAGTTCGAGAATTTCGCCTTTTACGTCCACCGTGATCTTGCGCGAAAGATCGCCGCGAGCCACGGCAGTCGTCACCTCGGCAATGTTTCGAACTTGCCCGGTAAGATTTCCAGCCATCGAGTTGACGGAGTCGGTGAGATCTTTCCAGGTGCCGGCCACGCCAGGGACATTTGCCTGTCCGCCCAATCGACCCTCGGTGCCGACCTCGCGAGCGACGCGCGTAACTTCGCCGGCGAAGCGGTTCAGTTGATCCACCATCGTGTTGAGGGTTTCCTTAAGCTGCAAAATCTCGCCGCGAACGTCCACTGTGATCTTGCGCGAAAGGTCTCCACTTGCAATGGCCGTTGCCACTTCGGCAATGTTTCGCACCTGTCCGGTGAGGTTGCTGGCCATGAAGTTCACGTTGTCGGTGAGGTCTTTCCATGTGCCGCCTACTCCGGGCACCTGCGCCTGGCCGCCTAATTTGCCCTCTGTCCCAACTTCGCGGGCCACGCGCGTCACTTCTCCGGCAAAGGCGTTGAGTTGGTCCACCATGGTGTTGATGGTGTCTTTGAGTTCTAGAATTTCGCCTTTCACGTCGACTGTGATCTTGCGCGACAGATCGCCACGCGCGACGGCGGTAGTCACTTCGGCAATGTTGCGCACCTGGGCAGTGAGGTTTCCGGCCATGGCGTTGACGGAGTCGGTGAGATCCTTCCAGGTACCGGCAACTCCGGGCACAACGGCTTGACCGCCCAGTTTGCCGTCGGTGCCTACTTCGCGGGCCACGCGGGTTACTTCCGACGCAAATGACCGCAACTGATCGACCATCGTGTTGATGGCTTCTTTGAGTTGGAGAATTTCACCGCGTACGTCCACGGTGATCTTGCGGGATAGGTCGCCGCTTGCCACGGCAGTCGCCACCTCGGCAATGTTGCGGACCTGTCCAGTCAGGTTGCTGGCCATGGAGTTGACAGAGTCGGTGAGGTCCTTCCAAGTGCCGGCCACGCCGGGAACCTGCGCTTGGCCTCCCAGTTTGCCGTCGGTGCCGACTTCCCGTGCAACGCGCGTAACTTCAGCGGTGAACACGCCGAGTTGCTGAATCATTGTGTTGACGATGTTGGCGGAACGCAGGAACTCGCCTTCCAGCGGCCGTCCGTCAACGTCCAGTCGCACCGTTTGGGTCAGGTTCCCCTGAGCGACGGCCGCGATGGCGCGGGTCACTTCCGCAGTCGGGCGAAGAAGGTCCTCCACCAATGTGTTGACGGAAATTTCCATCTCGCCCCACGAACCTCTGGACTCATGAAATCGGGTGCGCTCGCGGGTTCTGCCCTCCTTGCCTACGACCTGCCCTACACGTCTCAACTCCTCCGCCATCTGCTGGTTGGCGGCGACGATCTCGTTGAACGTGTCTGCAATTTTGCCGGCAAGTCCAGTCCAGGAGCCTGGAAGCCGCACCGAAAAGTCTCCATCACGCACGGTTTGGAGGCTGGCCAGTATGGCGCTGAAATCGGCAGACACGGGCTGGGGGTTGAGATCCGAATGCCCGTTGTCTTTTATGCTTGGCTCGGGTTCGCTATGGATGGCGACAGTCGCTGCGTTACGATCGGCTCTCTTCATGGTCGTCTCTTGAGAATCGGGGCCGGGGTGTTCTACAACCGGGTGCTGTTTTGCATATTTCGCCTTATTCTGGCGAATCAAGCCAGCCCTTGGCATCCACTGTGCAAGAGCCCGCAGCCTTACAGATTTCTTACCATGAGGGATACGGCTCTCGCTCTAGGGTGTTTCCTGTAGGCGGTGGGGTGGGTTTGCTGTAAAAGGTTGGAACAGCCCGGTATGGAGTAGTCATGCAACGTACCATGCAACAAAAATCCCCCGGCAGGTTCGCCGGGGGACGGTCGTTTGCCGCAAGCAACGATTACGATGCGCGCCGCTTTTCACCTTGTTCGGAGCTTTCCTCGCCTTCACGCTTGCGGGAATCGTCGCCGTAGCCGGGGTTCTTCTTGGAAGGGTCCTGCTGGTTCTGAGTCTGTCCGCCTTCGTGCGACGGGTTCTTCTTGGAAGGATCCACCGTTCCGGTGGTTTTCGGCTGCTGCTGAAGATCCTTTTCTGTTTCGGTTCCCATTTGGATTTCTCCTATATGTAGGCTGTTAATCGCGGCACACGCTTGCAGATTTGTGCGGCGTTCGTGACCTTAGTTGCAAGATACGGCTGCCGGGTAGCCTGTGAAGGATGAGATGTTGAGAAAGGGTAAGAACAGCTGAAATACAGAGACGAATTCAAACTTTTACTTCGACAATTTTGATTGTCTTAGTCCGTCGCTGTGAGACCCATCGAAATAGACAAGGGCGAGAAGCAGGAGCCGGCACTGTTCGACCAACTCCTGCTCGAGAGGTAGGCACATTGAGGTAAAAATTCCATGCCGGCAGGATAAGTCTGACAAGTAAGCACCGACAATCCCGCCAACGCTGTAGTGGTCGGCGGGATTTTTCTGTAGTTCTTCTGCCGACGATTTGCGCAATAGCAAAAGGAAAGAAAAAGAATAAAAATGACCTGCGCTCGAAGCGATTCCCATTGGCCAGTCAACCAGCCTGCCTGAACTTTATCCTCGCCTCCAGTGAATACAGCAACATCTGGAAATGCCTACAGCTTGCACTGGATAGACCATTCGCGATTCCGAATCTACTCTCGCAACTGTGAACACGGCAAAACTGCAATACATTTCGCCAATCACAAAATTTGGATTCGG
Source organism: uncultured Acidobacteriota bacterium (assembly GCA_963788605.1). Taxonomy (GTDB): domain Bacteria; phylum Acidobacteriota; class Terriglobia; order Terriglobales; family Acidobacteriaceae; genus JABDBE01. The sequence goes on from CAWBHD010000005.1 coordinate 17,538, forward strand.
ACATTTGAAAGGAGACTCCGGTGAACAGCGACTCTGCTAGCACGAGCACAGCTTCTCTGGATTCTGATTTGATCAAGAGCGCTCAACAAGGCGACTCGGACGCGTTTTCCGCTCTGTTCCACGCCCACAAGGCGCGGATTTACTCCGTATGTTTACGGATGACCAACAATTCCGCGGAAGCGGAGGATCTGACTCAGGACGCGTTCTTGCAGGTCTTTCGCAAGATCGCCAGTTTTCGCGGAGACTCGGCGTTCTCCACTTGGCTTTACCGCATCGCGGTCAACACCGTCCTGATGCAGTTCCGCAAGAAGTCGCTTTCCCAGGTTTCGCTGGACGAGCCGTATTCCAACAGCGACGGCGCGACGATGCGCCGCGAATACGGCACCAGAGACAATCGGTTAGCAGGCTGCGTGGATCGTATTGCATTGGCGTCTGCCATTAAGGAACTTCCCCACGGCTACAGGACGATCTTCGTGTTGCATGAAGTCGAGGGCTATGAGCACCAGGAAATCGCAGAGATGCTGGGTTGCTCCGTGGGCAACTCGAAATCGCAGCTGCACAAAGCCAAGCTGCGCATTCGCGAGTTGCTGGCGGCCGCACCGAAGGCCCGGCGCATGGCAACCTCGACTGAATGCCCGTCCCCCAGGAAGCGCGCCAAGGCTTTGTTTGAGAAGTGGCAACTGCCCATTGGGCAAGGCGTAGCACTTGCAGCGGGCTCGGAACACGCTGCGATCGGGTAAGTGGCGTAAGGCAAGTCTCCGGCGCATATACGGCGTGGAACGTATAGAACGAGCCTGTAGGGAGCGATAGAGTCTTAACGGAAGAAAAATCATGGGTGCCCACATTTGTCGGCACGGAAGAGGTCTGAAATGAGATTGGGAAATGGTGCGATCGCGAAATATGTCCTGGCGCTCAGCGTCGTTCTGGCTGTGACCAGCATGGGCTGGGCCGCAGACGATGATAAAGACCAGACCGACATCAGCAAGCGCATTGTGAAGTCGGGCGAGGTGATCAATGAAATCATGGCAACTCCCGACAAGGCGATTCCAGACAAGGTTATGGACAGCGCAAAGTGCATCGCCGTGGTGCCATCCATGCTCAAGGTCGCAGTGGGCTTCGGGGGCCAGCACGGCAAGGGCGTGGCCACCTGCAGAACCGCCAGCGGATGGAGCGCTCCCGCCCCGATCACAATCACCGGTGGCAGTTGGGGTCTGCAACTTGGCGGGCAGGCGATCGATCTTGTAATGGTCGTCACCAATGACCAGGGAATGCAGCACTTGCTTTCCAGCAAGTTCAAACTCGGCGCGGACGCGTCGGCTGCCGCAGGACCGGTTGGCCGTGATGCTGCTGCCGATACGGACTTGAAGATGCGGGCGGAAGTGTTGACCTACTCCCGTGCCCGCGGAATTTTTGCCGGCATCGATTTAAGTGGCGCCGCGATTACGCAGGACAAGGACGACACGGCCCTGCTCTATGGGAAAGTGGTGCCTTTCGAGGACGTTTTAGGTGGTAAGGTAGCCGCCCCCAAGGGCAGTGAACCCTTCCTGATCGCAGTGAAGAAGTATTCCACTCAAGCCCGGGAACAAAGCAAGGTGACGAGGCCAGCCAACAGCACTTCCGCTGACGCCAACTAGGAAGTCCCGGTTTCAGGATTACGGCCAGACGCAACACTGTCTGGCCGTTGTTTATTTGATGCATCTCATCCGCCGCATCACGGGTCAATCGTAGGATCACACCCGAAAGCGGAAAGGTAGGTCCGAATTGTCCGAGCGCACGGAACAAAAACCAGAGACTCTCCCGGTAACCTCGTCTGTCCCTGTGGAACTTCCGGAGCAGCAAGAGGCGCTGGCCCGAGAGGTGCTAACCGTGCTTGAGCGAAATCGCGCCTCTTACGCAGTCGCTGGGGCCTTCGCACTGCTCGAGCACACGAGAATATGCCGAGCTACCAAGGACCTGGACATTTTTCTGCCCCCAGAGAGTTTAGGCACGGTCATCGGGCACTTGCAGAGGCACGGATTCGAATGCGAAGTGTGCGATCCGGTGTGGCTTGCCAAGGTTTATCGCGACGACTATTTCGTAGACCTGATTACCGGTATGAGCAACGCCACGATCAGCGTGGATGAATCGTGGATTCGCCATGCGCAGCCCGCGTCGGTCCTCGGCATACCGACGCGGGTGCTGGCGCCCGAGGAGTTGCTCGTATCCAAACTCTTTGTGACCCGCCGGGAACGGTTCGATGGAGCGGACATTGTCCACATCATTTATGCGACCCGGGGAAACTTGGATTGGGGCCGCATCCTCCAACTTGCCGGCGAGCACTGGGAGATTTTGCTGTGGGCTCTTGTCCTGTTCCGGTTTGTCTATCCGGCGCAGACTCGCTTCGTCCCCGCGGTTGTGTGGCACGACCTTCTCGAACGATTTCTAAAGGCAGTCTTACAACCGGACGGCCAAGGAAGGTTTCGGGGCAGCTTGATCGATGAAAACATGTTCGCCATCGATGTGAGGGAGTGGGGGCTGGACAATCTCCTGGGAGAATATCGCGCTCAAAGACTCTCAAAGGCTGGAAGTGATGCCAAACGGAGGCGCGGTTAGTGTGAGACGCCAATTCTGGCGAGCAAGATGAGGCGATCATGAGGATAGCTGCGACGGCCGACTTGCACTTTGTCCCCCAGAACGCCACCGTATTGCGCGATCAGTTTGGCAAGGTCCGCGAGGACGCCGACGTTCTGATTGTCGCGGGAGATCTAACCAACTATGGCCGCCCCGCGGAAATGGAGCCGCTGCTCAATACCCTCGTCCGTCTGCGGATTCCAATTGTTGCCGTTCTCGGAAACCACGATTATGAGAGTGAGCAACAACTCGAACTAATGCGAATGATGACTGCGGAAGGGATCAAGTTGCTGGACGGCAGCGCCTACGAGCGTGACGGAGTCGGCTTTGCCGGAACAAAAGGATTTGTGGGAGGCTTTGGGCGCGGAGCGCTGACCGCGTTTGGCGAGCCTGAAATCAAGGCCTTTGTACGGGCGTCGATCGACGAGGCTCTGAAGCTGGAGCGGGCTATGTCGCAGTTGCGCTCAAGCAAGCGGGTAGTCGTATTGCACTACGCGCCCGTGGCTGCAACCGCCGAAGGGGAGGCACCGGAGATTTTTCCTTTTCTCGGAACTTCCCGGCTTGCGGAAGTAATCGACCGGCATGGCGCGGATCTCGTTGTACACGGGCATGCTCACAACGGAAAGATGAACGGGTTTACTACAGCAGGAATTCCAGTCCACAACGTCGCCATTCATTTGCTTCAGTCACAACAACCGCCTGCTGCGTACCGTATTTTTGATGTCTAGCGGGCGGCACCGTTTTCCATCCACTTCCCTTACAGCATGAAACGCCGCGGGGTAAGCGTTTAACCCGATGTCCCAGCCGAGCATGAGTCTTGTACCTTGATCTCGGTGACGGACGGGGTATTGATTTTGGACAAACCCGCCGCCTCCCCCGTAACGCGAGCAACTTGTATGAATGACCCGGGAACCAGAATACGCACCGACTTCGCGTGTCAGGTGACTTCTTAATTACAAGGAGTGAGTTCATGTCAACGATTCTGCTGATCGTCCTGGTCTTACTGCTGGTGGGTGCATTGCCCACGTGGCCCTACAGCACCGGTTGGGGTTACTTTCCGAGCGGTGGCCTGGGTTTGGTGGTGTTGGTTGTGCTTATTCTGGTGCTGACAGGTCGAGTCTGAAGTCTCGGCTCGCTGCAGGCAGGTTTTGAATGTCTTTAGCGGCAAGCGGGCGGTTGCCTTCTTGCCGCTCTCGCTTTTACGTTGGCGTCAATCCGCAAAGGCCTTGTACGATGCGGAGCAGTCTTCGCGCTCGTCCAAGGCTCTTATAATCTGATCTACCAGGTCTGCTACTTTTTTAGAATCAGGTTCCGTAGCCACAGCCGCGCATAGTAGTTGCCAGTCAGCTTGTTTGCTTTCAGCCATTCTCCACGCTCCTGATTGTCGGAATCGTGATCACTGAAAGCAAGTACCCTGCCAAAATACTAAGTCATTCATTGTAAATAGCCAGAATCGAAAGTGCGGTGTGTAAATCCTGCTTTCCTGCGCGAGGAAGAAGGTTTTTTACACTCTTCATCCCGGTTGTTGGGCGGACTGAATGACCGATTCACGGGGGAGATTCATCCTGCTCTCCGTTCTTCGCAACAAGTCCAAGAAATATAGTGCGTTTTCGATGTCCCGCCGCTCGCGGACTTGATTCGCGGCTTCGCCGAAGAGTTCACCGGCTCTCGCTGAGACGGCCCTCTCCGCCTCGGCGATGCGTTGCAGGATCTTGGAATTATCATCCTCGAATAGTGCGGCCTTGTAGAGCTCTTTCCAGTCGCTCATCGATCGGGAAAGTTGAAACCTGGCTTCCATACTCTCCTCCAGCAGTTAGTACTACGGACTGAGAGCTATATGTTTCTCGAACATCGCAAGATAGTGAATACAGTAAATCCTGTACTCGCGTTGTTTTTTCACCGGTCAATATTGTCAATTTCTTCGGTCTGGCTGCCAGGCGGCGGTCGCCGGCTGGGACGCGAACCGGTTGCACCACCACTCCGGAACGACTCTTCTAAGGTTCCTCCGCACATTCTCTATGCGAAAACCCTGATGGCTGCAACTTCCGGTGCCCATTATGCTGGTTAAATTCCCCAGCGGGAGGGGAGCGCGGTTCAGGTTTTTGTCGTTTCCCTGTTTTGGGCTCGACCGAAGCGGAACGGCTGTCAGGCGAGTCACGCGCTTCCCCCGCTGGCCAACTCCTTACAGACTCTCCTTCCTTAATCTAAGGCATCTAGCTGATCGCTGCCCGCGTCCAGTCTGCATAAAGTTTATGGCGTAACGTTTTTCAAACTGCACGGAGGGAAACGATGAAGGTAAATAATCTGAGGATGTTGATCATGCTCCCGCTGTTGCTGGCTGGCTTCGGTGTTGCATGTTCGAGCCGGCACAGCGCAAACGACTTTTCTTACAAGGACAGCGTTCAAAAAGCGCTCGAGCAAGCCGACATTAAGGATGTGACAGTCAGCGAAGACCGTGACAAGAACACAATAACTCTCGGAGGCACCCTGCACTCCGACGATGCGAAGCGCAACGCCGGCGACGTGGCCAAGGCATCTGCAGGAGAACGCGTCGTAGCTAACGAAATCAGCGTTGAACCTCTGGGAGCAGAGTCTGAAGCCAAAGACATGGCCTCGAACCTGGATGACGCGATCGAGAAGAACTACAAAGCAGTACTCATCTCAAAGGGTTTGGACAAACAACACATTAGTTTCGATGCCAAGAATGGCGTTCTCACTCTGAAGGGCAGCGTTAAGTCTGTTCCGCAACGTCAAGAGGCACAGCAGTTGGCGCAGGCGGTTCCCAACGTACATCAGGTTCTCAATGAAATCGATGTAAAACGTTAGAGCGGTGACCGCCCGGGGCACGCTATATGAATCATGAATAGCGATGCCTCGGGATAATGTCCGTGGGCCATTAACTTCTGTAGACTCCGCCGTCATGTGGGGGGACGCAGTCTGAGCGAACAAGGAGCCAAGGAGGAAGAAGTGATCATATTGACGAAATGCCTCAGTCTGATGACGCAAAGCACCACGGCTTTCATCGTTATCCTTCTCCTTGTGGAGACGACACCACTCCTGCCCGCACAGCAAAAGCCTGCGTCAGACGCCACACAGTTGGTACGCAGCGTGATTGATAACGAACTGAACAGCACTCGTCAGGGCCAAACCCAGTGGATGTACCGGCGACAACGGCGGGAAGCGGACAAGGCAACGATTACGGAGGTGGTGGAGACGAAGAACTGTGACTTCCACCTCCTGCTCGCCTTGGATGGCGAAGCCCTGACTCCGGATCAACGGCAGAAAGAAAACCAGAGATTGGAAAAGCTAGCCAATGATCCGCGAGAACAGCAAAGAGTAAAACAAGCGCAGCAGGAAGACGATCGCAAGGCAGTTGAAATGTTCAAAATGCTGCCCGAAGCGTTTCTTTATCGGTACACCAGCCGTCGCGGACCCCTGGTTGAACTAGCCTTCTCGCCGAATCCCGGATTTCGTCCTCCATCGAGAGAAGCGCAGGTCTTCCACGGAATGGAGGGCACGATGTGGGTCGATGCCGGGAAGAGTCGATTGGTAGAACTCGATGGCCACCTTGCCCAAGACGTTGACTTTCTGGGCGGTTTGTTCGGACATCTGGAAAAAGGTGGCCGTTTCACAGTTAAGCGCACAGAGTTGGCGCCCGGACAATGGACGATGACCCAACTGGTCGTGGATATGAAGGGTAAGGCGCTTATTTTCAAAAGCATCAATCTCCGGCAAACGGACTCGATGAGCGATTTCCGTCCCATACCCGCCGATCTGAATCCTGCGCAGGCGGTAGAGATGCTCGAGGCGCATGACAAGAATAATAATGAGGTCGCCGGCAAACTCGCCGCTGGTATCAGCAGTACAAGAACAGCGGTTCGCTGAACCGGTGAGTATGATTTTCTGGACAAGATTACATTCGACCGTGGTTCAGGCCGGTTGCAAGAGCTCAAGATCGACGGTTCATGCTGGCTAGTTTTGGTAGACCCTGTGCTCACTTTCGGCATCGTAGAAGGCGTCAGCATCACAGGCCTGCTTGCGGAGCCACCTCATGCAACCTTTTCGGATCCTTATTGCGGACGACCATGAAGTCGTACGACGCGGGATTCGCGCTATGCTCGAAAGTCATCCGGGATGGGAAGTTTGTGGCGAAGCAGGCGATGGGCGTGAGGCGGTTCAGCAAGCCAAGGAATTGAAGCCGGGGCTCGTCCTGCTCGACATCGGAATGCCGAATCTGAACGGTTTGGAGGCGGCGCGGCAGATTCTCGCAACTTATCCCTCGACCAGCATCCTGATCCTAACCATGCATTCCTCGCAACAGGTACTGCGGGAAGTACTGGCCGTGGGAGCTCGCGGATTTCTGCTTAAGTCGGACGCAGGCCGTGATCTGGTGACTGCTGTCGAAGCATTACAGCGCGATGGGACGTTTTTCACCAGCCAAGCTACGGAGATCGTGGCGGATGGATGTCTCAACCCCGATCGAAAGGAACCTCGATTTCCCAACCGCCTTACTCCGCGGGAACGGGAAGTAGTGCAACTTCTCGCCGAGGGAAAGACCAGCAAGGAAGTGGCGGTAGCTTTGAATCTCAGTGTTAAGACGGTTGAAACCCATCGCACGAACATCATGCGTAAGCTTGATCTGCATTCCATCGCCGACCTTACCCTTTTCGCTCTCCGCAATGGAATCGCGCAAGTCTTTTAACTGAAGAATACCGCCATTTCTCTCGCGCCGTACATGGTAGGCAGGATTGCGGGCGCAGGCCCCGCCCCTTACTGTTGGTGAGAGGCAAAATTCGGGAGCCAAATTTCTGAATAAAGGAGGAAACATGCCGGGAAAAAGCACCTGCGCGGCGTGAGCGCGAAGGAACAACGCGAGTACGAACATATTAAGGAAAGCGCCGAGAAGTCCGGTCGCTACGGCAGTCGAGCGAAAGAAGTCGCGGCCAGAACTGTTCTCAAACAACACAAAGCCAAAGGCCACAGCAAGGGACACTGAGCTCGTGGAGGTTTGACGAGAGGCCCACAATCTTCTTGCGCATAGGGTGTCCAGTGTATTGTTTGGCGGCCCTGGAACCGATACGGTAGTTGCAACAGGGCGTCTCGGAAAACAGGGCTTCGTGATCCGCGTCGGAATGGAGAAGTCTCGGTGGTTAGGATTCTGGTAGCGGATGACAGCCCGGCAATCCGCCGTTGCCTGCGCGGACTGCTCGATCGTCATGACGATTGGCGGGTTTGTGATGAGGCCAGCAACGGCAAGGAAGCGGTTGAGCGATTCGTTCAGACCAAGCCTGATCTCATTGTGATTGATTTCCAGATGCCCGAGATGAATGGTTTGGATGCTGCCCGTCTCATCGTCACCCTCTCACCGAACACTCCAATTCTGATGGTGACTGTCCATCTCTCCAAACAATTGAGCGAAGAAGCCAGAAAAGTGGGGATCAGGGGCGCTTGCGCCAAGGCAGACATCTGCTCAGTTGTAGATGCGGTGGGAGCATTGCTTCGCCAGGAAACTTATTTCCCCGGCCTGAGCCTCAATCGGCGGCCGGAGCATTTCCAGTCTTGACCGCTTCCGGAAGCGGCATGGTCACGGAAATCAAGGTGCCGGGTGCGCTGGACCGAATGTCAAGCTGGCCCTTAAGTTCGCGCACGCGCTCCCGCATTCCCCCCAGGCCCACGCCAACATTAATCTCCTTGGAACGAAAATTGTCTAGCGATCCCGGCGCGATGCCCTTCCCGTAATCCCTCACCTGAAGGTTGACTTTGTCAGGGAAAAGCTTAAGGGCAATCTCGGCTCTCGAACTGCCAGAGTGACGATGAATGTTGGTGAGGCTCTCCTGAAGCACGCGGAAGAGCCCGAGTTCGATTGACCTGGGCAGGCGGCCGACATCGTCGGGCAAGTCTATCTTGACTGCAATTCCACTGCGCTGCGCGAATCCCTCCAAATACCATTTTGCCGCGGATGAGAAGCCGGCTTCGTCCAAAAGCGGGGGATGCAGCAAATGAGAAATCGTCCGGGTCTCGGCAATGGATTGATCGAGAAGATGCAGAGCCTCTGACAGACGTTTATCCGGAGGTTGAGAATTCGAGAACATCTCGAGATTCATTTTTACGGCCGCCAGGTACTGTCCCAGGCTGTCGTGAAGCTCGCGGGAGAATCTACGGCGCTCCTCGTCTTGTAATTGCAGTAGTCGGCCGGTGAGACGACGCAGGGACTTCTCGCTCTCACGTACCGAGCCTTCCGCCTGTTCGCGAGCATCGAGTTCCGCCGTGAGAAGCTGATAATGCAGGGAAAACATAATTAGGGCCAGAATGAAAGTGACCACTAGGACCACCACCGCCAGGACGAACAGGCGGTTCGAAGCTTTTGCGCGTCCCTCCAGCAAACTCTCCTCACTGTCCCTCATTTGCTGCATCGTCGCAGTTATTTCCGAAGCTATGGGCACGCCTCGGCGGGATATCTCGGCTTGGCCTGGCTGGTCCTGAGAAGCGGTCTTCCGGTGCTCAACCGACTCTCGCAGCAGCGCTATCCGGCGGGCAGTTACTTCTTCCAGTCGGCTGCAAAGTTCCTGTTGTTGTGGGTTATCTTTGGTCAATTCTCGCAAATGCTGAAGAGCCTGATCGACTTTGGGAGCCACAACCTCAAAACTTTTCAAGAAGTCCGTGTTTCCCGTAATGATGTAACCGGAACACGCACGTCCGGCGCTTAACACTGCTGAATCTACGTTTCCCAGGCCGGCCTGAACCTCGTAAGTGTGAACCACCCACTTTTCGCTTTCCAGAAGGCGGACGATGGTTGCATAGGTAGCCAGTCCGCTTAGAAAAAGCAGAATCACGGCCGACGCAAATGTCACTTGCGCTTTCTTGCGCCGCAGCATCATTCGTGGCCACGCCCCACTTGGGATTTTTTGACTTTCAAATTCCATCGGGCTCTTGAAACACATCTGAGCGGTTTGCGTTTTTCCTCTCGGCTAGCTTAGCCAGCTTCTGTGGATCTCTCTCAATCGTGGCATGCTTGCGAAGTTCGCGCCACTGGTTGTCAAAATTCCGGGCCATAGCTTGCCTGCGGACCCGCGACGGGGCCAGCCAGTTACGGCATTTCCTCGATCCCGAAGCACCGAAGCCAGTCATGATGCGACTTTATTTTCAATCGAGCCCGGCTCTAGCGGGCCTTGAATTCGGCACTCCGTCTTGGCCAGCACGCGCAGCCTTCGTAGTGCATCCTCGATTGCCTGTTGCTCTTCGCTGGAGCTGCCGGCAGATTGTCCCAGCTCTTCGATTCGCTCTTGAATAGCTCTTTCCGCGGCATCAATTCGCCGCGGCAATTCCTCTGGGTTAATCTCAAGCAGAGCTTCCCGATATTTTCCCCGCCATGCGGGATTCATCGTCATTCCATCGCCTCTCTAGATCCCTTACAGGCTGGAGCATACAGTCCCCACTAAAAAAGAGTGAGAATATTACATCCCCGCTAGCTTAAGGACAAAATGGGTCAAGGCTAACCTGCTGCGCAAATACACGAAATTTATTTAACACTTGCGATAAACGTATTGGCGCGAACCGCAAAAATCCTTGACAAGAGTCCAAAGGAATAATATAAAGTTGCAATAGTTTTCTTATAGTACGTGAACAGTATGAATAAAGACAACGCCAAGAATCAAAAATCTGCCTTGAACTATGATCGCGTCGTCCTCGCGAACCTGAGGAGGAACCGGCGCGGAAAGCATCACGAGTTGATACAGGGAGTCTTCCAAGACTTGGAAACATTGCCGACCGGTTCGGCGATCAAGATCCCATTGGCGCAGGTGGATGGGATTACGTTGGCGAACCTCCGATCGGCCGTTCATCGCGCTTCCGCCTCAAGAGGCCTGGAGATTGAGACTTTGTCCGACGAAGCTAATTTTTATATCTGGAAGAATACAAAGTAAGATCTCTCTATTTCGCCTGAAGTTCGTGCTGATATTCGCCAGGACTCGGGTTTGGAAGCCCTTTGCCTCTGCAGGTATTTCGGAATGGGCCTACAGTGTTCCCTGTATTTCGTAGTTCCATGACCCAACGCTAGAATCGCGTCAGTCACGCGGCGCCTTGTTACCCTAGGTCACGCGATAAGAGCCAAGCCAGACATGAGTACCTTAAACATTCCGGGCCCTGATACCGCGCCGTTCCCCCCGCTTGCGCATTGGGGCGATCACAAACACCCCGCGCACGTAGTCCAGTTTTACGGGGAAGACCGGTTCCTCATTGATGAGTTAAGCCGATTTATTGGTACGGCCCTGGGGGCTGGGCAAGCCGCTGTTGTCATTGCGACCAAAGAACACAGAAAGGGCTTGGCTCGGAAGTTTGAAACGTGGGGCTTGGATCCCGCCAAAGCGATTGCACAGGGACGGTACGTCGTCTTGGACGCGGCTGAGACTCTGGCGAAGATCATGCTGGACGGACTGCCGGACAAGGCGCGCTTCGTCGAGGTGGTAGGTACCGTGATTGAACGTGTAGCGGCCGCGACCGAATGCGGACATGGACAGATCGCTGCATTCGGAGAGATGGTCGCTCTGTTGTGGCTGGAAGGGAAATCCGAAGCCGCCATCTGCCTTGAAAAATTGTGGAACGACCTGGCTCAAACGCGTTCCTTCTCTCTCTGCTGCGCCTACCCGTTGTCCAGTTTTTACAGTGAGGCACACGGCGACCTGCTGCTTAAGATCTGCGCCGAACATTCTGGCGTGATTCCCGGAGAGAGCTATACCGAACTGATCAGCGAGGACCAGCGCCTCCGCAGCATCGCTCACTTGCAGCAAAAGGCACAAGCGCTCGAGACCGAGATTGCGGACCGCAAACAGGTCGAGGAAAAACTCCGGCGCAGTCAAGCTGAACTCGAATCCCTGGTAGAGCGGCGCACGGCCGCATTGCGCCAGCTTTCGTCAAGGCTGCTCAGTCTCCAGGACTCAGAGCGCCGCCGGCTCGCCCGGGAGTTGCACGACAGCCTGGGTCAATACCTGGTGGCATTGAAACTCAATGTAGATCTGCTTCGACGTTCTCCCGCACGTGCGGACTTGTGGTCACAATCGGACGAGTTGATGGAACGATGCATCGCCGAGGTTCGCACTCTTTCCTATTTGCTGCACCCGCCAACCATGGACGCGGTAGGAATTGCCTCTGCGGCGCGCTGGTACATCGAAGGTTTCGGTCTGCGGAGCGGACTCAAACTGACGTTGGATGCGCCCGATGATCCGGTCCGATTGCCCGACGCAATCGAGCTCGTGCTGTTCCGCGTACTGCAGGAAGCCTTGACCAACGTCCATCGCCATTCGGGAGCTTCGGCGGCCCAGATTCTAATCCAGCGATCGTCCGGACAGGTGGTTTTGGAAGTCAAAGACAACGGTCGCGGCATGGAACCGGAGATGCTCAATCGGTTTCGCGAGACGGCAGCAGGTGTTGGCGTGGGGATCATGAGCATGCAAGAGAGGGCGCGCGAACTGGGCGGAAAATTTCAGTTGGAATCGGGCAGCATGGGTACATCGGTGCGAGTAACAATTCCACTCCCGCCGGATTGCGTCCGGGCCTGATTTACCGCTCGTGCGTCCCGATGGTTGGACTAAGACTCGGAGCAGAAGTCAAACGATGTCGTGGAGGAACAATAGCATCGAGATACTCTGAACCGTTCGGTTTTCAGCCCCTCCCCCGGAGCTAGAAACAAATTTATGACAGTTCGCATTTTGGTTGTGGACGATCACCCGGTGGTGAGGCATGGGCTTCGAACTCTGCTGGGAGGACACCCTGATTGGGAAATCGTGGATGAAGCGGCGGACGGAGTGGAAGCCGTCCACAAGGCCGCCAGTTTGAGGCCGGATGTCGTCGTGCTGGACATTACCATGCCGAAAATGAGTGGACTGGAGGCATGCCGGTTGATCCGCAAGACCGCGCCCGAGTCCGAGATCCTGATTGTTACGCAGCATGATTCTCCGCAGATGATGCGGGAGGCGCTGGAAGCCGGTGCCCGAGGCTATGTGGTGAAGTCCAATGCGGCTCGTGATTTGCTCACGGCTGTGGAGAGGGTAGTCCAGCACCTGCCGTTTACGGCTTTGAATGGACAGTCCGCTAATTCTGGTTGACAATTTTGTCCGCGCATTAAAAATGTGACCATACCCACGGAGGTGAGCAATGAAGTTGCGAATCCTGATAGCTGACGATCACGAAGTTGTGCGGCGCGGATTGTGTGCGCTGTTGCAAGCCCACGAGGGTTGGGAGATTTGCGGGGAGGCCACCGATGGCCGCGAAGCCGTCGCAAAGGCAGCAGAATTGAAGCCCGATGTGGTCATCCTCGATGTTGGCATGCCAAATCTCAATGGCTTGGCGGCAACCCGGCAATTGACTCAACAGGATCCCCACTTCAAAGTCATCGTGCTCACAATTACCGATTCAGACCATGTAATTCGAGAAGCTCTGGATGCAGGCGCTCGCGGCTTTGTGCTGAAATCTGACGCCGCCAGAGACTTGGTCTCCGCTGTCGAAGCGCTACAGCGCAACCGGATGTTCTTTACTCCCCGGGTCAACGATATGGTGCTGGCCGGTTTTCTCGACAAAGGGCATAGCGCATCGAGCCAAGAACCGCCGAGATTGCCGAAATTGACCGCACGAGAGCGGGAAGTAATCCAACTTCTGGCCGAGGGGAAGAGTTCGAAGGAAGTAGCCTGTGTGCTGAACTTGAGCACAAAGACTGCCGAGACGCATCGCAGCAACATCATGCGGAAACTTGGCTTTCACTCGATCAGGGATCTGGTTGTCTACGCCGTGAAGAACAACATCATCCAGGTACAGCTACCGACTCACATGCCAGCGGAAGGATCCGCAGCATAGCAATCGGTCCGCGCTTCTTCCGAGCATCGAATGCCGGGAGTTTATGGTCCGCGTTTTTGTCGAATCTATTCCCAGGGCTCTATTGATCTCGTCTGCTCGAGATCTTATTTAGTGAAATTGGGCCTGCCACGGGAAGTACAGGACTTCCGCTCGACGGAGTCGATGACCCGGAATCGCCAGCCACTTGGCCGGGGACTGCAACTCCGTGACCCATGTGTTTCTTCAGCTTGCCGGCGCTACCCACGAGGACGTCATGGAATTGCTACAGAATTTTCCGCGACATGTAAGGTGTCGGCTCGATAGCCATCCACGCTCTGTGGACCTACCTTGAACTTGGACACAGGTCAAACTTTGGATCGGAGCTTATATGAGCGCAAAATCAATTTCTTTTCTTGTTGTTCTACTCTGCGCGGTTTGGGCTGCGGCTCAGACCGGTGGATCGGCAGCGGGCCGTACGGGGTCCGGGCAGAGCACTACGCCAGGCACCGCCGCCCCAGTTCCTGGTGCTGCAGCACCAACTCCGGGCACAGCAACACCGACACCCAAACCAGCAACACCGCCAGCGAACACCGCTGCGCCACGTCCTGTACCGGCAAGCCCCGTTCCTGCGACGTCAAACACAGGCAAGCAGTCACCCTGTTCGTCACCGCGCGATGGATCTGAAAGTTCGAACAACAGCCAGACACCGTGTGGGACCACGGCTCCATCGACACCGCCGAGCGGAAGCGCGACCGCGCCTCCCTCACGCTAGCGGAGCACAGTCTTCATATGCAGGAGTTTCGCTCTGGCTTTAATGCCTTTTGTCGGCACGCTCTACAGCGAACTACTCAGCCATACAACCCCTTGCTAGGCGAGGGTGCTCAAAGATTCCCGATGCAAGAACGGGACAGCAAATATGGGACTTGGATTTTCAAGACCGCAAATTCTGGCCTTTCCCAAATCCACGCAACCCGCGGAAGCAAGGCAACACCGGGCAAGCGAGGGATGATGGGACAAGAGGAAATGCAATGCAAGGCATTCGCTTCATTCGTTCGCTTTTGTTCGCGCTCGTGATGCTGGCCATACCGGCGGCATCGTTCGCGCAGATCGGCGTCTCGATCCGGATCGGTCCGCCCGCTCTGCCCGTTTATGAGCAGCCTCCTTGCCCGGCTGAGGGCTACATTTGGACCCCAGGTTACTGGGCCTACGCTGACGATGGTGGCTACTACTGGGTGCCGGGTACGTGGGTGCTGGCGCCTGAGCCTGGTTTACTGTGGACTCCAGCGTGGTGGGGCTGGGGCGGCGACAGATTCATTTTTCACGAAGGCTATTGGGGCCCGCAGGTGGGCTTCTACGGCGGAATCGTTTACGGCTTTGGCTACTTCGGGCACGGCTATGAAGGTGGACGCTGGGAGAACGGACGCTTCTTCTACAACCGCTCGGTGAACAATGTGAACGTCACCAACATTCACAATGTCTACAACACGACGGTGATCAACAACACTACGGTAAATCGCGTCAGCTACAACGGTGGCCAGGGCGGGATAAACGATCGTCCCACGCCTCAGGAAAAAGCTGCCGCGCGAGAAAGGCATGTTCCTCCCGTAGCAGCCCAGACGCAACATGTGCAAGCAGCCCGGGCCAATCAGGAATTACGGGCTTCCGCAAATCACGGCAAGCCGCCGGTAGCAGCTACTCCAAAGCCCGGGGACTTCAAGGACCGTGCAGCCGTACCGGCCAAAGAGGCGGGAGCACCTTACAAAGCCGAGCAAGAAAGTCCTGCGCGAGCCCACAACCAGAATGCCCGGCCAGACAATAATGGTAAAGCGGACAACAATAGGCCGGAGAACGACAACAAGGGTGAGAACAACGGGCGGCCGTCAGAATCACGGGATACGACTCCCCAAAATCGCCGTGACGTTCCTCATCCACCCACACCGTCTGAACCGGTGAATACACCTCGGAATGTGCCTCGACCCGAGGAGCCGAGACCAGAGAACCAACCGCGTCCAGAAAGCGCACCTCATCCGGACAACCCGGAGCATCCGGATATGGCACCGCATCCGAGGAACCAGCCTGGTGCGGAACAATCGGTTCATCCAGAGAACCAGGCCCATCCAGAAAAAGAACCTCGGGTGGATAAACCGCGCACGGAGGAAGAAGCGCATCCGCAGGCTCATCCGGATAAGGAACCCCATCCGGACAAGGAACCTCATCCGGACAAGGAACCTCACGACCAGTAACGGGCTTCCCCAATCGATTCCATCAAAGCGGCTCATGATTTCATGGGCCGCTCTTTTTCTTGTCGATCTAGAACACCCATCTTGTTACGGGAAGAAGAATCATGGATTCCAATATGGACAGGGCGGCTCCGGCCAACAAAAAAGGGGAGCCGGTTTGCGGCCCCCCCTGGCATAGCAAAAAATGGAGATTGTGGTTTAGCTGGCTCTGCGCCTTTGCTCTACATCGGACTCATGAGATTCGACGGCGTTCCACTCATCGACTTGTTTTTGCGCCGCATCTCTGGCGATGCCATACTTCTCTTGAATCTTCCCCACCAGTTGATCGTGCTTTCCGTTGATCACGTCGATATCATCGTCGGTCAACTTACCCCAGCGTTCCTTGACCGAGCCCTTGATCTGTTTCCATTTGCCCTGCAATTGGTCTGAGTTCATATCGATTTTCTCCTTTTTGTATTATGCGTTTATTGCTAAGTCTCACAACCGGGACTAACGGCACTTCGCCGGTTCAACACTCACCCGAAGTTACGCTGCCTGGCATCCGGGGTCGATCAGGTAAACCCGGTAACCCTTCTTGAAAAACACCGCAGCCCCATCCCGGCGCGAGTGGGCGTCGATTTCCCGGAGTCGAAAGCGGTTTCTGATGGGCAAAGCCGGCCAAAGAAAATGCCGGCAGCAGGGGCCGCCGGCAATGAGGGATCGATATCAGTTCGTTACGATTCAGCTAAACGGCGCGCGGTAGATCCTCCCTGGTCACAGCCTTGTCGGAACTGGCTTCGCTGGTTGACGAAACGTCTTGGGCGCCGGTGTTTTCGAGAGTTTGCTTCGCCCGCTTCGTCCATTCGGAGTCGTCACAGTGGACGGAGATCAGGATGCCGCCATCCTTGACCCTGCCTTCATAGCGTTTAGCTTCGTATTCTGGAATTCCCATTCCAATCAGGGCTCCGGTAACTCCGCCGACTGCACCGCCGACGCCCGCTCCTGCCAGAGCTGCCATGATCGGACCGGCTGCGATAAAGGGGCCGAGCCCTGGGATTGCCAGCGCGCCAACTCCTACCAGCCATCCCATCGCGCCACCCAGCACTACTCCCGTTCCCGCTCCTGCCGTGGCGCCTTCGGGGGCTTTGGTGCCTTTCTCATGCGCGAATTCTTTGGTTCCTGCACTCTGGGGGAATAGCACGGAGATGTCGCGGTTGCTGAATCCCGCTGCCTTCAAACCGTCGACACCCCGTTCCACTGATGAGTAGCTGGGGTAGATTCCGAAAACTGCTGTATTTTTTCCTGACATTTGATTTCTCCTTTTTATGTAGGTGCGCTTAATTCTTGGGTTTGACAGCCAACTCGCTGGTTACTTTGTTTTCGCCTGCCACTTCAGCTGCCTTGGCTTCGACCGCTCGCTTTTCGTCGTCCGAGCGCACTGGCCCCTTCAGAGTCACCTGGCCATTCTGGGTGATGATTTTCACGTTATGGGCGTACGTCGACAGGGACTTGTCTTTCACGACGGCCTGGCGGATCTGCTGAGTGATATCCCGGTCGGAACGGTTGTCCTTTTGTTGATCCGCCGTCGGCTCAGTGGCATTCTGATCCCGCTGATTGACCTTGGTGTTGTCAGCTGGAGCGGGGGTATTTTGAGGGGTTGAGTCCTGAGCAACCACCCAGCCACCGGCCAACAGAGAGCTTACGAGCAGAAAGCTTCTGATACCGTTTCTAATATTCATTGATTACTCCTTTAAGGTTTGATCGGCCTTGGCCGATGCAGGATTGATTCCAGCGTTGAATTGTGCATCTCCTGAACCATAGTGTGTCCCGCAGGGACTGCCAATCCGGTTTGCCCCGTAGTGGGAGGCCGGAATGCCAGTAGGAAATGGTGGAAAAACAGAACCGAGACGGAAAGCTGACTGCCTCGCACGGAACTACCTAGCACGAGTACCGTGGGTCATTGCGGGTACTAATACCAACGCGCGCAAGATCACCCGGAATTGGAAGCGACATCCCTTGGATGCAGTAACCCACGCAGCGTTTGTTTTTGCGCAAATTGTGAGGATTGGCCTCCGGCCCCAATAGCCGTCGCTTCTGGCAAAGGTTGCGGGAATCCTGATCTCATATCCGGATATACGGGTCGAGATCGACGGTTACACCGATAGCACAGGTAGTCTGGAACTCAACGAGCGCTTGTCTCAGCAGAGAGCGGACTCGGTTCGGAATTACCTGTCCAGCCAAGGAGTAAGTTCATCAGCGGTAACTACTCAAGGCTTCGGTCCGAGCCAGCCGATCGTCTCGAACGATACTGCCTCGGGCCGGCAGCAGAATCGGCGTGTGGAGTTGGTAGTGTCAGGTCCATCCATCGGCCAAGTCGACCAGGGTGCTGCTGATCGCCAAGTCAACTCAATGGCTCCTGCCAGCACGCCCGATCCAGTTGCACCGGCGCAACCCAACCCGCCGAACCCGGCAATGGAACCTGCGGTTCAGTCAACTATGCCTCAGCAATAGTGTGGTCTTGATGGCGCGGTACTCAGCAGCTCGAAGGCGACGATTCCTTGGGGTTGGCTCCATTCATGGGCACGCCGACCTCGCGTCGCAACACTCGCAAATTCGCCAACGCATCGGCCAAAGCCTGGCGCTCGGCAGTATCGGAGTTATGACTCGCCACTTGAATGTATAACTGGATCGCATTGTAAGCCTGCTCAATGCGGTCGGGCAGTTTAGTGGAATCCAGTTCCAGCAGAGCTGCCTGATAAAAGCGCTGCCAGTCTTTTTGGTGGCCTGTGCTCACCGAATCACCTCTCGGACAGTTCGCTCGTGGCGGTCTCCTGCCCCCGTTGTTGCGGAAGTGGTCCGTCCACCGGGGATGCTATAACGCGAAGCATAGAGTCGTGACGAAAGCATGTCTGTTCGATACCGAACAATAGCGGCCCACGCTACTGTCTGCCGTCCTCATCATCGAATTCAGCCACGTTTGGACAGGTGGGCGCAGGCTAGTGGCAGCGGCGGAAGCTTGTCGGTTCGACACCGAACGTAGAGTGCGACGAGGGGACTATTTCAGGCCGAGGCCGCCGTTGAAGTGCTGAATGACGCCATAACATTCACAAGAGGCTTCTTCGAGATTTTTCCGATTCAGTATTTTCACCATACCGCGCATGTTTTCGATCAGGCCGGCATTTTCGAGCACCCCGGCTGCTAAGGTCACGCTGGGGCGTCCGGTACCGAGCATCTGCGCGAGAAATTCATGCGTCAGCGGAAGCATCGGAGAATCCACGCGGTCCTGACACATCAGCAGCCAGCGCGCCAGGCGCTGCTCAATCTCATGCAGCCGGTTGCAGGCTGCCAATTGCGCGACCTGCATAGCGTGCATCAGGCCATAGCGGCTGAGTTCCAATCGCAGTGCCGGAGCGCGACTCAGCACTTTGTCGAAAGCGTCTGACCGTATTCGCAGCCCACTTCCGGACATTTGCATGATTGCCCGAAACGTTCCTCGTCGAAGGCCCACAGTGAGAGACATTCCCACCAGACCTTCCCTTCCGACGATGCCCACTTCGACACTTCGCCCATCCGAGCTAAGCGCAACCAGCGACGTCATTCCTTGATTCAGAAAATACGCGAAGTCGATCTTTTCACCGGGCTCGTGCAAGATATCGTACTGCGGCAATTCCGCGGGCTCCAGATCAGGTCGAAGCGCGGCGTACTCCTCATCTGGGAGCGACAACAAAATTACATTGTTCACCGCTCTCCCCGCCGCATCGGTGCGGGCGCCGGAAAGCAAAGGCGTCGGTTTGATCGAAAGTGCCTGCCTTCCAGCAATTACGTTCCCGTTTGCCAAGATGCCCACCCAGCCCTATTGGATGCGAAATCAGAACTGGGTTTGGTCAGGGAAGACTGTAGTTTTGTCTGTAACTTCATGGATATTTGACGGGCTGTCGCCACCATTCGCCTGAAGTGGCGATATCTCAACCAAGCCCGGCCCACCTTGACTATCCCTCGGAAATGCGCGACGCTGAATGCACTTGGGACGTTTCGCCGGTGGGGGGTGCCGCGTTGGGATCGACAATTTCCTCGCTGTTCAGTGCGGCGGACAGCGGCAACAGTGCCGATACCGATAAGCTATTCAGCTCTTTGTACGCGGAACTGCACCGGCTGGCGAAGCGGGAGATGGCTCGGCGCTGGGGTCCATCGAGTCTGAGCGTAACCACACTTTTGCACGAAGCTTATCTCGACATGGCTGCGCGCGATGGCGCCTCGTTTCCCGACCAGGCGCGCTTCATGGGATACGCCGCGCGCGTGATGCGCGGACTGATCATTGATCACGCCCGTCGCCGCCATGCAGTCAAACGCGGCGGTGAGTTTCAAATCACCTCGCTCGATGCCGAAGAGGTCGAGAGTCCTGCCGACCCGAAAGAGCTCTCGTCGATCAGCGATGCCCTGGATGAGTTGGCGAAGGTCGAGCCCGCCCTCGCTCAATTGGTTGACTTGAAGTTTTTCTGCGGTTTCTCTTTTGCCGAAATCGCCGTCCTCCAGAACGTATCGGAACGCACTGCGCAGAGAAAATGGGAGAAAGCCCGCATCTACCTCCACCGCAGTATTCGCACGGATTTGTCACTCTGAGGTTTCGATGTCCACCCTGAATCCTGATCAATGGCAGATACTGAGTCCTTACCTGGACGAAGCGCTTGGCATGACAGGCGAGGAGCGCTCCGTTTGGCTGTCGTCGCTGCGCGCCCAAAACCCGGGCCTGGTGGACCAACTGGAAGCGCTGCTGCATGAGCACCGCTCGCTGTCTGAAGAGGGTTTCCTCGAAGAGCATTCCGTTAGATTGCCCAGGGTGCAGGGCCTGGCTGGCCAGGCGATTGGTGTGTACACGCTGGTATCGCAGATCGGTCAGGGCGGCATGGGCAGCATCTGGCTGGCGGAACGAAACGACGGACGATTCGAGCGGCAGGTAGCGGTAAAGTTTCTGAACATTGCGCTGATGGGGAAGGGTGGTGAGGAACGGTTCAAACGCGAGGGCCGCATTCTCGGCCGTCTTGCCCATCCCTACATCGCGGAACTGCTCGACGCGGGCATCTCGCCGACGGGACAACCCTATCTTGTTCTAGAACTCGTAAAGGGTGACCACATCGACCGCTATTGCGATCAGCGCAGGCTCGATGTCCAGGGACGTATCCGTCTCTTCCTCAATGTGCTGGGAGCCGTGGCCAAAGCGCATGCCAATTTGATCGTGCACCGCGACCTCAAGCCGGCGAATGTACTGGTGCGAAATAACGGGCAGGCTAAGCTGCTCGACTTTGGTATCGCCAAGCTGCTGGAAGGTGACGCGGGAGCGGGAGAGACAGCGCCCCTCACGGGGGAAGGCGGGCGCGCGATGACACCCGAGTACGCGGCTCCCGAGCAATTGCTCGGCGGGGCAATTACAACCGCGACCGACATCTACGCCCTGGGCGTGCTGCTCTATGTATTGTTGACCGGGCAACATCCTGCCGGCCCCGGCCCGCATGCCGCCGCGGATCTGGTCAAGGCCATTGTGGATACCGAGCCGACGCGCCCGTCGGACACAATGGCCCCCACTCAGATAAGAGCAGAAGTGGCGAGAGCGAATGCCGTCAAACGTGCCACCACCCCGGATCGGCTTCGTCGGCTGCTGCGTGGAGACCTCGACACGATTATCGGTAAGGCGATGAAAAAAGAACCAGGGGAACGCTATTCCTCAGTCACCGCTCTGGCCGACGATCTGCGCCGGTACCTAAGGAACGAACCGATCAGCGCCCGGCCTGACACGCTTGCTTATCGGACGGCCAAGTTCGTGCGCCGGAATCGCACCGCGCTAGTGCTGGCGACTCTGGCAATTGTGGCCACGGTTGCTGGCGTCGTGGGTACTTTGATCCAGGCCCGGACTGCGCGCGCGCAACGCGACTTTGCGCTGCGTCAACTGGTTCGCGCGCAAGCCACCATCGAATTCAATGAGTTCTTGCTCTCGGATGCGGCGCCCTCGGGCAAGCCATTCACTGTCAATGAGCTGTTGGGACGCGCTGAAGACATTCTTGCCCGGCAGCATACTGCCGATGACACCTCCCGCGTGGAACTCATGGTTGTTATCGGCGACCAGTATTCCACGCAGGACGAAGATGCCAAAGCTCGCCGCGTTCTGGAGGCAGCCTACACCCTCTCGCGAAGATTACCCGATAGCATTGCCCGCGCGGAGGCTTCGTGCTCTCTGGCGGGCGCGCTGGCTCGGGATGGTGAACTAACTCGCGCGGAAGCCCTCATCCAGGAAGGACTGCGAGAACTGCCATCCGGATCACAATACGACGTGGATCGAATTTTCTGTCTTCGGCGAGGCAGCGAAGTTGCTCAGGAGCGCGGCGATTCGAAACAAGGCCTCGTTCGAATGCAGGCAGTACAGGGAATACTGAAACAATCACCCTTTGACTCCGACACACTGGAGTTGCACGCGTCAATAGAGTTGGCCGAGGCCTACCGTGTGGCCGGGCAGAATCAACTGGCCAGTTCCACTTTCGAGCAGGCCGCTGCCTTGCTCGAGCCCCTGGGGCGGAGCGACACCCAAACTGCTGTAGTGATTTTCAACGACTGGGCTCTGGCGCTGGATAAACTTGGACAACCGTTGGAAGCGGAGAGACTTTTTCGCCGTGCGATTGACATCAGTCGCTCCGGACAGACGGAAGAGGCTGTCTCTCCGATACTCCTTAACAACTATGCCAAGACGCTGTATCAGCTGGGCCGTCTGGAAGAGGCGGCCGACTATTCCGGGCGGGCCTATGCCAAGGCGCAGCAAACCGGCGATCAGATAGTGATTTATCAATCACTATACGGACGCGCATTGATCTGCATCGAGCAGCATGATCTTAACCGGGCGGCAACCCTGCTTGCGGAGGCGGAGCCAAGACTGCGGCAAAGCCTTCCACCGGACAGTTTTTGGTTCGGGGCACTGGCCTCCGCGCAAGCGCTGCTGGCGTCGGCAAGAGGTGATTTTCAAGCGGCGTTGCCCCTTGCAGATCAGGCAGTCGCTATCGTCGATGCTGCTGGCAAGGCTGGCCGGGCGGGAGGTGACGTGCTGCCCACCATGCTGGTTCGCCGATCCACGGTAGAGTTCGATGCCGGGCGACCTGCTCAAGCCGCCGCTGATGCGCAGCGGGCGTTGAGTCAGTTGCAGGCAGCCAGCCCACCCGGAGAGTTCTCGGCTATCGCAGGCCGCGCATATTTGAACCTGGGACGCGCCCTGCGGACCCAGGCCAAATTCGAGGAAGCTCAAGCTGCATTTCACTCAGCGGCGGAGAATCTCGAAAAAACCGTGGGCCCGGATAACCCCGACACGCGTAGCGCTCGGCAGTTGGCCGGGTTGGAAATGCCCACCCGATAACCCGCCAGGTAGTGTCTGTCAGAGTTGTCGTCTTCTTCCTTCCGTTTTCGATATCCCAAGTAGCGCCGACAGGTCCACGCCACTGCGCGGACGTTGCGTGGGGAGCGGAGTTCATGTCACTCCGGTTTTCGTGATCCAGAAAACATATCTGTAAGTAAGGAACAAAGTCTACCGGCGCCGGAGGTGTGGGACTGCGACCCCACGAGCGACTGCCTCTAAAACGTTACAGAATCGGGACACGGTTGTGACAAAAGTTCTGGGCGAGTCGGGCATCTTCGTAACAGATCTTCTTGCCCGATTAAGAAGTGGCAGTGCTGGGTGCCGTACGGCAGCGCACCCTTTCGTTTTCGGCAAAAGGCTTTCAATAAACAAAAACTAGGAGAATTGTCATGAAGAAATTTATTCTCGCAATCATTGTGCTGGCGCTCTACTCGCTCAGCTTCGCTGAGAACCCCAGTACGAACCATCAATCGGAAACAGCGGCGAAAGCTAGGACTTTCACCGTGCTCCACGTGTTCAACGGAGGGATGAAAGACGGAGCCAATCCGGAAGGGCCTGTAATTCAGGACGCCAGCGGCAACCTCTATGGCACAACATTTACCGGCGGGGTCTTTGATGAGGGAACGGTTTACGAACTGAACACCGCGGGACACTTGCGTGTGCTGTTCAGCTTCAGTGAAGGCGTGACCGGAGGCTTTCCGCAGGGTGGTCTGGTCCTGGACAAGAGTGGAAATCTCTATGGCACAGTCATCGGTGGGCCAGCGGGGTCGGGAGTGTTGTTCCGGTTGACCAAAGACGGGACGCTGGAAAATCTCCATATATTCACCAGCGGGCAGAACAGCGAGGCTGCTGTGCCTGAGGGAAGCGTAATTATGGACGCGGCGGGGAACTTGTACGGGGCCACGGTGTTCGGTCGACAGGGGTTCGGAACCATCTACCAGGTCGATCCAACAGGGAATTTCACGGTGCTCCACGACTTCCAAGGGAAAGCGGATGGCGTGACTCCCCAAGGTCCTCTGGTGCAGGACGCAAACGGCAATCTTTATGGCGTTGCATTGCAAGGTGGCAAGAACAATCTAGGCACGGTTTTTAAGCTTGCCAAGAACGGACAGTTCACTGTCCTGCACAGCTTTGCGGGTGGCAGGGAAGGAAGTGGACCCCAAGGCGGCCTGCTGATCGACGACGCCGGCAATCTGTTCGGCAGTGCGGTGAACGGCGGCGACTCCGGCAATGGAACTGTGTTCGAGATCACAAAAAACGGAAAGTTCAAATCGCTGTACAGTTTCACCGGTGGATTGGACGGAAAGAATCCTAACGGGGAATTGATCCAGGACGCTGCGGGGAACATCTACGGGACGACCCAGAGCGGTCCCGGTCTCGACGCTCTCGGAAGCGTATTTAAGCTGAACCGGGCGCATAAACTGACGGTGCTGCACTCCTTCAAGGGAGGCAGGGACGGGGCGTCACCAGACCTCGCCGGTCTATTACGCGACAGCGCCGGAAACCTCTACGGCACCACCGTACGCAACGGCCTCATCCGGCGCGTACAGGGCGGCGGCATTTTCAAGATCACACCCTAGCGTCAACAAGCCGGAATACCTCGTATCGGGGCCGTAGCCTGGCCCCGCGAGAGGCTACTTTTCGCGTACCCGGCTGTGTAGGCCGTAGATTCTCGGACACAAACCTGAAGTCAGGAGATTTTTCGTGCAGAAATTTGTTCTTATAGTCATCGTGCTGGCCCTCTGCTCTCTCAGCTTTGCTCAGACCGCGAGCGCGGCCAGGGTTAACACTCAAGCAGAAGCAGCCGTCTTGTTGGCACAAAGGAGCGCCCCGCAAGCCGCGCCCCACCGTCCTCCTTCCAGCGCCGATTGCGTTTTCACCTTCACCTCCGGCGCTGACAACACTTTTCTGAAATTTTGCGTGACCGCGACCGGAAACGTCACTGTTTTTGAAAGCCCGGCGGGCCAGGAGCACATCGCCGTCGGTGTAGACGGCGAGGGATACGGCCTTTGCGACCTCAACTCACAAGTCGCTTACTTCGACTACGCCGAACGAGGAGATAGCATGACCTGGGGGCCTCCTACCGTAGTAAGCCAGAATGCCACGTCCGTCACAATAGCGCGCACCACAACTGATGGCTTCTGGACGCTGACCCAAACCTTCACCCAAGTCACCGGGGCGTCGTCATCAGCAAAAATTGCCATGACGCTTACCAACAACACGGCCAAGAGTAAAATCGCGGTCCTTTTGCGTTATGCGGACGTGGATGCTGCTGGCATGTCGCTGAACAACCTGGATGCAACCCTCCAAAGTGCATTCGGATGGAATTCAGTCGGGACGACCACGACTCCGTACGGATTGGTATTGCAAAACATAGGTACTCCACAGGCACTGGCTCTATCGGGCTTCGCAGAGGGTGTTCCTGATGGACCCGACCCCTGTGACGTTTCTGGCCATGCGGTCATCGGACCAGTCACCTCAACCGACGGGTCGATTGTTATGGCCTACGAACTCAGGGTACCAGCGAATAAGTCGAAGACTGTGACGGTGAGGTATAGAGGCTTCTAGAACCACCACCATGCGTTTTCGGGAGTGTAATTTTTTCGTCAGGAAACAAAATAGGAGATTTCTGTATATGAATAAGCTTGTTCTTGCGGTGCTGGTGCTGGTTTTCGGCGCCCTCAGCCTCGCGCAAACTCCGAATTTCGTCTGGGCTAAAACGCAACACCCAGCAACAGCAAGGTCGAACACAAAAACAGCCCTGCGAGCAGAAACCCATAGTCGCATGCCGGCCCCTCAGTGTTCATTCACCTTCACCTCCGGCAACTTCCTCACATTTCTACAGTATTGCGTGACCGCTAACGGCAACGTCATCCAATTTGAGACACCTGAAGACACTTTGCTCATCGCTGCCAAGGATCTCGGCGAGGGCTATGGCATCTGTGACGCAACTACCCATGTCTCGTACAGCGACTACGGTGGTCTTGGCGACAGCGGGAACTGGAACCCTGCTCGCGTCGTGACCCACACCCCGACGTCCGTGAAAATTGTCCGCAAGACCAGTGATGGCGTGTGGACGCTGACCCGCAAACCATCACCCAGGTGGCGGGTAGTTCGCCCTCCGCAAAGATTGTGATGGCGCTCAAGAACAACAGCCCCAATTCCAGAGAAGCTTTCCTTCTACGCTATGCGGACGCGGATGCCGACGGCGAGGTCACGAATAGCTTCGATGCAACCTTGAACAGCGCGTTTGGATGGAATTCGGCTTCCGGCAGCAATCCTTTTGGATTGGTGTTGCAAAACCTGGGCACCGTGACCTTTGGATACGACGCGTTCGTACAGGGCGTGGCCGACGCTCCGGACCCCTGCAATGCGTTTGCGCGGGCCATCGAAGGGCCGGCGTCAATCGACGGATCCTTAGTCATGTTCTACGACATACCCGGCATCCCCACGGCTGCGACCGCGACCGTGACGGTAGCGTACAAGGGTTGGTAACTGACACATCGCGGGCATGACTACACGCGAACAACGATGAGGAGACACAATGAAGCAAAACATAAATGCACATATCTGTTCAGGTTTCATTACCGCAATACTTCTGACCTGCGCCGCCTGGGCGCAAACCAAGAATCTTGAAGCGATTGCAACTCTGAAGTTCTACGCAGCCGTCCAGGGAAACTCTTTCGCCGTGGGAACCAATCCGGGGAGCGTCTTGTTTGACGGTAGCAGCATCTGGGTCGCAAACACCCCGGTCCGTTCGCTCACCAAACTCCGCGCCAGCGACGGAGCCAGGCTGGGGACTTTCACAACTCCCGACTTCGCGGCCGCCATAGCATTTGATGGAGCCAACATCTGGGTCGCCAATCCGCACCAGCACAGTGTCACCAAGCTGCGCGCCAGTGATGGTGCAAACCTCGGCACGTTTCAGGTCGGTTTCAGTCCCGGTGGAGGCTTGGCATTCGATGGCGCGAACATCTGGGTTTCGAATTCTTTTGACAACACCATCACCAAGCTGCGTGCCAGCGACGGAGCGAACCAGGGCAACTTCCTGACCGGTGTGAATCCATTAGGCGTAGCGTTCGACGGAGCTAACATCTGGGTGGCGAATAACACCGACAGCACCGTCACCAAACTGCGGGCCAGCGATGGAGCGAATCTCGGCACTTTCCCCGCCGGGCACGGGCCGAGAAAGCTGGCCTTTGACGGCGCCAATATCTGGGTCGCGAGTGCATTTAGCAACACGGTGACGAAGTTGCGCGCGAGAGACGGGTTGAACCAAGGCACATTCCCGGTGGGCCATGCTCCGGTGGCTCTCGCATTCGACGGCGTAAGCGTGTGGGTGGCGAATTCTAGCGACAACACGGTCACTCGCCTGCGCTCCACTGACGGTCAGAACATGGGAACCTTCCCGACCGGACGATTACCCGATGGTGTGGCCTTTGATGGCGCGAACATCTGGGTCACAAATCAGGCCGATAGTACCGTCTCGAAATTGTAGTTACAGACGAATACTAGGACTCGACGGCGGGTGGCTTGGCTTCCGCGATTCGGAGCAACCGGGCCGACTTCAGGATGGGGCAAGTTAGAAAACAAATTCAAAGGAATCACGAAGTGACAAAAATGAAAATGCTATCGAAACCAACCACGCGAAAGGCACTGTTCTTAGCGGTCTTCGCATCCCTGATTGTGGGAACTGCGGCGGCTGCCCAACAATCAGAAGCGTCAATTGACACAATCCAGACTGAAGCAGTGGTCACTATCTCTAGCTGCGTCAACAATACGACTGGCGCCATCCGGATTGTAGGTAACACCGCGGTGTGCAAGTCGACTGAGCACAAGATCGAGTGGAACCAGAAAGGAGCCCGAGGACCACGAGGGCCGCAGGGACTTCAAGGGCAACAAGGACCGCAAGGCCCCCCGGGAATTTCCGCGGGCTATTCCGGCGTGGCTAATGAAGGGATAACCTTGGTTCCTTTTCCCGGCATCCTGGTAGTGCAAACTAAGCCGGTTGCGACGTCGGGGACGTACTTTATCTCCGCATCGGCGTTGCTGGAGATTGATGCTACCGACAACAGCGGTGCTACGTGCTACGACACCACGGCAAGCAGCGGGACTCCTCTCCAGTTGAGTGAATCCACTTTAAACGGAGAGCAGCAAATGAGTATTACTGACGTGATCACGGTTAGCGTCGGCGATTCTTTCCAGCTGTTTTGTACCGGCTCGGACGCGGACTCCAGCTTGTTCCGCAACGGTGGGCTTACCGCGACCCTGATCGATAGCGCTTCCGACGCCAGCAAGAAGCCCCGGCATCCGCGGAAGGCTCATCCACCAGTCACGTCGTCGACGGTCCGGTAATGACGGACATTTCTCCCGCGTAACCGGCTCCAACCCTGATTTCCTCCGCGAGCGGGATTGGTGCAGTATTAAGGAGGTTTCAAGCGGGTGTTTCGGCGGAGGATAGGCAACGGGCACCGCAGCAAGTCAGCGCACTCTTCAGTCCAGGAGAATACCCATGGGAAAGCACACTTCGAACCAAGCCGATACCGCACAGCGGAAAGTACTTCCAGCCCTCAGAACGATCGAAAAGCCCGGAGAGGATGAGTATCCGGCCTATGCCCACATTTATATCGACCTTCTGCCTGACGACGGCCTGATCTTGAAGCACCTCGAAAATGACCTGAAGTCGGCCAGGAAGTTCATTGCCTCTATCCCTGAGGCTGATTTGCTGCATCGTTATGCCGAAGGGAAATGGACCATTAAAGAGATCCTTGGGCACCTTGTGGATGATGAGCGGATCTACGTTTATCGGGCGCTGCGGTTTGCTCGGAACGATTCCACGGAACTTCCTGGGTTTGAGCAAGACCACTATGCCCAATATTCCGGAGCCAACAAGCGGGAGACCCAAGACCTGCTCGATGAATTTACTGCGGTGCGGCGATCGACAATTGCTTTCTTCGACAGCTTGGACGATGCGGCACTGATGAGGATAGGGATCGCCGATGGTAAGCGCGCCAGCGTGCGCGCCCTGGCCTACCACATCGCCGGTCATGCATTGCGCCATATGAACATCATCAGGGAGCGCTACTTGAAATAAGCGTCCACGGATTGCCTGAGCAAGCCTGGTTCCGTAGGCGCGCCGCACCAGGCCGCACCGCTCGGTTAAGTAGAGGTTACGCAGTTGACGGCTGGCGGTAAGCCGGAGCAGCTACCCTCCCAAAGTTAGTTGAATCCGCCATTCCCTGGAAGGTCCGGTCCTGTCGTCTTTTGGCTTTCGTTTTCGATATCTCAGGTAGAAGGACACACCCGGGATGACGGTCCGAACGACCGTCGAGAGCGACAAAACACATCACGGAGGATGAATGAAAGACAATCGAGCAACAACCATGGCCGTGATCTACTCCTTCTGGTGTGTGGCGCTGGCCTTGACTGCCTGGGGAACTCGCGCCCTGGAGAAGTCGCCTTCCGCGGTCCAGGCCCAAACCCATCGTTCTACCGCAACCCCGACTCTTGATGGCGTCCGGCGCAGAGGTTTCGTGCAGTGCGGGGTAAGCACCGGGGTCGCGGGGTTCTCGATGCTTGATGCGCAGGGGCAATGGCGAGGCCTGGATGTGGATGTTTGTCGCGCGATTGCGGCTGCAGTGCTGGGAGATGCGACGAAGGTCCGGTTCACGCCGCTGACAGCGGCGCAACGCTTCACCGCCCTGCAGACTGGCGAGATCGATGTGCTGTCGCGCATCACGACCATCACGTTCCAGCGTGATATTCAGCTCGGCATCGAGTTTCCGGCGATCGATTGGTACGACGGCACTGGATTCATCGTTCACAAATCGCCAAACGTGAAATCCGTCAGGGATCTTGATGGTGCGACGATCTGCCTTCAACCCGGCACGACCAACGAAGTCGACGTCGCCGACTACTTCCGCAGGAACAATCTGAAGTTTACGCCGGTCGTGATCGAGCGGCTCGAAGAGGGAACGAATGCCTACTTCGCTGGCCGCTGCGACGCTTATGGCCAGGATCTGTCCAGTCTGGCTGGGGTGCGTGCGCGAGCGCCCAAAGCAGGCGACCACATCATCTTGCCGGAAGTTATCTCCAAAGCGCCATACGGTCCGGGCGTGATGCCGAACGACTTGCGCTGGATGGAGATCGTGCGCTGGTCTGTCTTCGCAATGATTGACGCCGAAGAGCTTGGTCTAACTTCGAAAACGATCGATCAGGCGTTAGCCAGCAATGATCCAAATTTGCAGCGGTTCGTGGGCAGGACTGGCGGGTTTGGCGCGATGCTGGGCGTCGATCCAGACTGGGCCTTTAAGATCGTCAAACAAGTCGGCAACTATGGGGAGAGTTTCGATCGTAATCTCAAGCCGCTCGGGATCGACCGCGGCCTCAACCGCCTATGGAAAGACGGCGGAATCCTTTACGTCCCGGACCTGCGATGATATCCGCCACCTCTAACAGCGCCGCGGGGCATCGCCCCTGGTTAGAGCATCCAGGCATGCGGCCGGAGTTCGCATGGAGCGACCCGCGAATCCGCGGCATCGCATGGCAAGCCCTGGTTGTCGCTATTGTTGGCGCGACTATCGCGCTAGTCGCGATTCAGACGGCCGCCAACCTCAAAATGCGTAGCATCGCGTCCGGCTTCGAGTATCTCAGCCGCGCGGCGGAATTTGAGATCTCACCCGGCCCGTTGTCGTATTCTTCGCGCGATACCTACGCCCGCGCGCTTGGAGTAGGTCTCCTAAATACTCTTCGCGTGTCCCTGCTGGGGATCCTCATCGCAACCTCCCTTGGCCTTTTAATCGGTGTCGCGCGCCTCTCGAATATATGGGTCGTTTCGGCAGTGTCGAGAGCTTATGTCGAGGTTGTGCGGAACACTCCCTTGCTGTTGCAACTGCTGTTCTGGTATTCCCTGTCACGGTCGCTACCGCTTCCGGGCAATGCGCTGAGTCCACTGCCGGGCGTTTTCCTTTGCTTGCGCGGCCTGTATCTGCCAACCTTCGTGTGCCATGACGGCTATCGCTGGTTCGGCGGCATGCTGCTGGCGCTCGTGATCCTCGTTCCTCCAATCCTCGTGTTCTCCCGGCGGCGGCGGGAACAGACGGGCCGTGCTTTGCCAACAATACGGTGGGTGATCGGCGTGGCGGTGGTCCTGCTGGCGGCCGCGATCGCTGTGGGTCGCCCAGTCATCGCCATCGAACGCCCGGTGTTGAGCGGCTTCGATTTCCGCGGGGGCATTTCGGTCTCGCCGGAATTCGGCGCGCTTCTGATCGGCCTGTCGACCTACACGGCCGCCTTCATCGGCGAGATCGTTCGGGGAGGCATCCTCGCCGTTGATCCGGGCCAGACGGAGGCGGCGGTGGCGCTGGGGATGGGGCGGGTTAAGGTTTTGCGCCTCGTCATTTTACCGCAGGCTCTAAGAGTAATCGTTCCGCCAACCAGCAGTCAGTTTCTCAACCTCGCCAAGAATTCATCCTTGGCGGTTGCGATCGGTTACCCCGACCTGATTTCGATTACCAACACCACGCTCAATCAGACGGGGCAAGCCATCGAGGCCATCACGCTGGCAATGCTTGTTTACCTCGCTTTCAGCCTAGCGAGCTCACTGGCCATGAACCTCTATCACGGGACGGTCGCCAGGCGCGGAAGCAGAGAGCATAGCCAATGACACCGGTCATGACCGCAGTACGGGCCCTTCGCCGCGCACCGATGTTTTGCGACCGTGCCAACGTGATCGCCACGGTTGCGCTTGGAGCGTCCATGGTTTACTTCGCATTCCGGTTTTTAACGTGGGCTGTGTTTAACGCGATCTGGAGGCTGCCGCCGGGTGCGGACTCCGGCCTGTGTCGCGCGGCAAAGGGTGAGGGAGCGTGCTGGGCCGTCATCCACGAGCGATTTCGCTTTATCCTTTTTGGCGCCTATCCGCTCGATCAGCAATGGCGACCGGTTCTGGTCTGCATACTGTTCGTTTCGCTGTACGGGGCCAGCACCATGCGCCGCTGGTGGCGGCCGTGGCTGCTGGTTTTGTGGATCGCGGTTCCGGTCGGCACGATCGGCCTCCTGGGTGGAGGGATCATAGGCCTCGCCAGCGTGCCGAGCGATTCCTGGGGCGGCCTGCCGCTTACCTTTCTGCTGTCAACTGTCGGGTTCGCGGCCGCATTTCCCTTCGCGGTGGCGCTCGCCCTGGGGAGACGCTCGCAGATGCCAGTGATCCGCACGCTCAGCGTCGCTTATATCGAACTGGTTCGCGGAGTACCACTCATCAGCTTTCTATTCATGGCGGCGGTGATGTTTCCGCTGTTCATGCCACCGAGTTTCACAATCGACAAATTGCTTCGAGCTCAGATTGCCTTCGTGATGGTTATCGCGGCCCATCTGGCCGAAGTGATACGTGCCGGGATCGAGGCCATTCCAAAAGGGCAGTACGAGGCTGCGGAGAGCATGGGACTTCCTTTCTGGCCGGCAACAATCCTGATCGTATTACCGCAAGCCTTGCGCATCACAATTCCCGCGCTGGTCAACACATTCATCGGCTTTTTCAAGGACACGTCACTGGTCGTCGTCATCGGACTGTTTGACTTGCTTGGCGCCGCCAAGGCCGTAATCGTCGATCCCAGGTGGATGGGGTTCGGTGTCGAAATCTATGTCTTCGTCGCCGCTGTCTACTTCACATTGTGTTACGCGGTTTCGCGATACAGCCAGCACATCGAAAAAATCCTGATGGCGCGAAGCCATTCTTGATTGTTACCTGGAGGTAGGACACATGCTTCACGTCGAAATGCAGGACGTCAACAAATGGTACGGCGAGTTCCACGTATTGCGCGATATCAACCTGGAAGTGACGCGCGGCGAGCGGATCGTCATCTGTGGGCCCTCGGGTTCTGGCAAATCGACCATGATTCGTTGCATCAACCAGTTGGAGAGACATCAGAAAGGCACGATCGTCGTCGATGGCATGGAACTGACCAACGATGTAAAGAAAATCGATGAGGTGCGTCGCGAGGTCGGAATGGTATTTCAGCACTTCAATCTTTTTCCGCATCTCACCATCCTCGAGAACTGCACCCTCGCACCCATCTGGGTCAAGAAGATGCCGAAGAAGCAGGCGCAGGATGTAGCGATGCACTACCTCCAGCGCGTCAGGATCCCGGAGCAGGCCAACAAGTACCCGGGGCAACTCTCCGGCGGCCAGCAGCAGCGCGTCGCAATTGCGCGCTCGCTCTGTATGAATCCGAAGATCATGCTGTTCGACGAACCGACTTCCGCCCTCGACCCGGAAATGGTCAAGGAAGTGCTCGAGACAATCGTTGAGCTTGCCGAGGAGGGCATGACAATGCTTTGCGTCACCCACGAGATGGGCTTTGCCCGTCAGGTAGCAAATCGTATCATCTTCATGGATGCCGGTCAGATCGTGGAGATCAATGAACCCGGCGCGTTCTTCAAAAGCCCGCAGCACGAACGCACCAGATTGTTCCTCCGCCAGATGCTGTAGAGTCAATGTTTTGTCCCAACGCCCGCAAAGCTGCATCAATGGAATAAATCGCATCTTTTTCCTCGGTTGCGTGACCGAGTGCCATGTTTGCCGTTCCGAAAAGGACACCCACGGCTGGCGTTCGAGCAAGGATCAGCTATGATGTCGAAGCTGAATTTTCCGTTGCGGACAGGGGAGCGACATCAATAGATGCGATACGGGTTTGTCATCGATCAGGATCGTTGTATCGGTTGCCACGCCTGCACGGTCGCCTGCAAAGAGGAACACCAGGTGCCAGTTGGTGTGTTTCGCACCTGGGTAAAGCACATCGAAAAGGGCGAGTTTCCCAACACTTCGCGCCACTTTGGGGTAATGCGGTGTAACCACTGCGATGATTCTCCGTGCACGGTGATTTGTCCCACCAGCGCACTGTATCGTCGCCCCGACGGCATCGTTGATTTCGACAACCGGCGCTGTATCGGGTGTAAGGCCTGCATGCAGGCTTGCCCGTATGATGCTCTGTACATCGATCCCAATAGCAATACCGCCGCCAAGTGCAATTTCTGCGCGCACCGCGTGGAGATGAGCCTCGAACCCGCTTGCGTGATCGTTTGTCCTACGCAGGCCATTCTCGCGGGTGATCTCGACAACCCACGCAGCAAGGTCAGTCGTACTGTTGCGACCAAGAAAGTCTCGGTGCGCAAGCCGGGCAAAGGCACGCAGCCCAAGCTGTTTTATGTCGGGATCGAGGGCGATCTGCTGGAGCCAACTCGAATCTCGCGAGAGGGAACGTATTTCGCGGCCGATCGGCGGGACGGACATGGTGGGGCGATGGCGGACGATGATGTCAATCTCGCGGGGGCGCTCGCGCGCGAGGTTTATGACGTGCCGCATCCGGCACCCTGGGGTTGGAGGATTGTGGCCTATCTTTGGACGAAAGCGATTGCGGCGGGAGCGCTGCTGGTCGCGGCGATCCTGTTGAGTGTCACGAGCCAGCCTGCCACGGCCTTATTCAACATCGTTTGCCCCTTGATCGCGCTGGTTGGCCTGGCCGCAACCAGTGCTCTACTGGTCTTCGATTTGAAGCGCCCCGATCGTTTCTTCTACCTTATTACCAAGCCCAATCTGCGCTCGTGGCTGGTCATTGGCACTTACTTCTTGATGGGATACGGCGCGCTCGGCGCAGCATGGTTGCTGTGCGGATTCCTCGGTGGCTTCGTACCCCGCGCTGTGCAATGGTCCGCTGCGGTGTTCGCGGTTGCCAGCGCGTGCTATTCGGCGTTCCTCTTTGCCCAGGCGAAGGGTCGTGACTTGTGGCAAAGCCCGCTTTTCCTGTGGCACTTGCTGGTCCAGGCTTTCGTAGCCGGCTCCGCGACGATATTGATCGCCGGCAGTTTGATGGAAGCAGCTCCAGAAATTCTCCGGCCTGCGGCCGTCATCCTGTTGTGCTCGCTGCTCGTCAGTCTCGCAATGAACCTGGGCGAGATTGCGTTGCCTCATATCAGCGAAGACGTGAGGATTGCGATGCGAGTGCTGATCAGAGGGCGATTGAGCAAGCGATTCTGGGGCTTGGTCATCGGCCTTGGGCTGGTCGCTCCGATAATTCTCGCCGCACTGACGGTGGCGTCGATCGTTCCACTGCCCATAGTGTTGGTCGCGGCCATTCTGGCGCTTGCCGGTCTGTGGTGGTTTGAAGAGCTGTGGGTAAAAGCGGGGCAAGCCGTTCCGCTCAGTTAACGAGACATTTATGAAAGACCATCTACCGCTGAATCCGCAAGCCTTGGACCTGGACGAGCCCGAGGGAGGGCTTGCCAGCTATCCTCCATCCGAGCGTTGGGATGATTGGACTGAATATGATCCCACCCAGTGGCCCAAGAAAGTCGAAAAACATTATTCCCTGATTCCGACTATCTGCTTCAATTGCGAGGCTGCCTGCGGACTTCTGGCTTACGTCGACAAAGACAAGATGCAGGTGCAGAAATTTGAGGGCAATCCCGCTCATCCCGGCAGCCGCGGGCGCAACTGCGCTAAAGGTCCAGCGACCATCAACCAGATCACCGACCCCGAGCGCATTCTGTATCCCATGCGGCGAACCGGCAAACGAGGAGAAGGAAAATGGGCGCGGGTAACCTGGGACGAGGTTCTGGACGATCTGGCTTCGCGCATCCGCCTGGCTTTGCAGGAGGGACGCAAGAATGAAATTATGTACCACGTCGGCCGTCCGGGCCATGAACTCATTTACAACCAGCGCGTTTTGCACGCCTGGGGGATCGACGGACACAACAGCCACACCAATGTCTGCTCAGCAGGTGCCCGCACCGGATACGCTTTCTGGCACGGTTTCGACCGCCCGTCGCCCGATCACTCCAAGGCCCGGTTCATTCTGCTGTTGAGTTCGCATCTCGAGGCCGGACATTACTTCAATCCCCATGCGCAGCGGATCATCGACGGCAAAATGGATGGCGCGAAAGTGTGCGTCATTGACACGCGGCTCTCGAACACTGCGTCGAAGGCTGACTACTGGCTCTCCACCTGGCCGGGAAGTGAGTCGGCTGTGCTGTTGGCCATGTGCAATGTGCTGCTTCAGGAAAACCTTTTTGACCGCGATTTCGTCCAGCGCTGGGTGAATTGGGAAGAATATCTGCGTGAAGAGCATCCCGCCAAGCCGCGGACATTCGAAACGTTTCTGGAAGTCATAAAGCAAATCTACGCGCAATACACGCCGGAATTTGCGGCGCGAGAGTCGGGAGCGGACGCCCGCATGATCGTCGAAGTCGCGCGGGAAGCAGGCCGCGCCGGCTCGGCGTTGAGCACTCACGTGTGGCGCAACGCTGCCGCGGGTAATCTTGGCGGCTGGCAGGTGGCGCGCGCACTGGAGTTTATGGCCGTGCTGGTGGGCGCAGTCGGAACTCCGGGTGGAACTGCCCCGAGCGCCTGGAACAAATACATTCCCACGCCGCCCATGATGCCGCCGCCGCCTAACGCGTGGAATGAATTGATGTGGGCGCGCGAGTACCCGCTGGCATTTTTTGAAATGAGTTTCCTGCTGCCGCATTTCCTGAAAGAAGGACGGGGCAAGCTCGCCGTGTATTTTTCCCGCGTCTATAACCCGGTTTGGACGAATCCGGATGGCCTGAGTTGGATCGAGGCCCTGACCGACGAGAGCAAAGTTGGACGGCATGCCTGCCTCACTCCGACCTGGAGCGAGACCGCATGGTTCGCGGACTACGTTCTTCCCATGGGGCACGCCTCCGAACGTCACGATCTGATGAGTCAGGAGACGCATGCCGCGCGTTGGATCGGCTTCCGCCAACCCGTGCTGCGTCTGGCGTTGGAGAGGCAGGGAAAGAAGTTCAACTTTACGTATGAAGCGCACCGTGAGGCAGGATTGGGCGAGGTCTGGGAAGAAGATGAATTCTGGATTGAGTTATCCTGGCGGGTCGATCCCGATGGATCCTTGGGCATCCGCCGCTACTTCGAGTCGCCTTACCGGCCTGGAGAGAAACTCAGAATTGACGAGTATTACCAGTGGATTTTTGAGAACAGCGTTCCGGGTCTGCCCCAGGCAGCCGCAAGTGAGGGTCTGACACCGCTCGACTACATGCGGAAATACGGCGCCTTCCTGGTGGAGAACAACGTCTACGAGTTACACCGCAAGCTCCTTAAGCCGGAAGAGATGCAAGGCAGCACCGTCGATCCGGTTACACACGTAGTCAAGAAGAACGGAGCGCCGATCGGAGTTCAGGTCGATGGCAGTGCGGTCGCCGGGTTCCCCACGCCGTCGCGCAAGCTCGAGTTTTATTCGAAGACACTGAAGGATTGGCACTGGCCGGAGCACTCGATTCCTGGCTACATCAAGAGCCACGTCCATCGCGACAACATCGATGCGGCCAAAGGCGAGATGCTTCTTCTTCCGACATTCCGCCTGCCTACGCTCATCCATACGCGGTCGGGAAACGCAAAATGGCTCTATGAGATCTCGCACAAAAATCCGGTCTGGATGCACCGGGACGATGCCGAGCGGCTTGGAGTCGTTACTGGCGATCTGGTGCGAGTGGAAACCGCCATCGGATATTTTGTGGACAGGGTCTGGGCCACGGAGGGAATGCGCCCCGGCGTTATTGCCTGCTCCCATCATCTGGGGCGCTGGCGACTGAAAGAGGATTTCGGTGGCGAACGCTGGTCAACAGCGCTGGTGGATCTGAAACAGGTCGAGCCGGGCAAGTGGATGATGCGGACGATTCATGGCATTCAGCCCTTCGAGAGCAGTGATCCTGATTCATCCCGTATTCATTGGGAAGATGCAGGCGTGCATCAGAACCTGACTTTCCCCGTCCAGCCTGACCCGATCAGCGGGCAGCACTGCTGGCATCAGAAAGTCACGGTGAGCAAGGCACGCGCGGAGGATCTCTACGGAGATGTTTTTGTCGACACCAATCGGGCACACGACGAGTATCACCGCTGGCTGCAAATGAGTCGCGGCGCTCCCGGACCCGGGAACTTGCGACGCCCTCTATGGATGATTCGAGTGTATCGGCCAGCGCCTGAGGCTTTCTATCTTCCCGAGAAGTAGGCTTGTTGTCTTGCGGCTTCAGCTGATCCAGTCGAGCACTTTGTAGTAGGCGCCGGCGAACGGCAGGAACCATGGGCGCCCGTTGTAGAGGCCGAGCGGCGCGCCCGGGAATGGAACGTTGGCAAAAGGATGTTCCTGAGATCCGCCTCCGATCTGTTCAGCAATCTTTGTCCCCAGATATGTTGCCATCGCGACGCCGTGTCCCGCGTATCCCACGGCGTAGTACATGCCATCCATGCGGCCTGCATGCGGCATAGTGTCGAAGCAGAAATCCAGCGTTCCGCCCCAGGCATATTCCACCTTAAAGTCGCGCAGTTGGGGATAGACCGACACCATCCCGCGCCGCAGTATTTCAGCACTGCGACGGATCGTATTGCTGGTCTCAGGAAAGAACGCGGCGCGGCCTCCGAACAGCATGCGATTGTCCGGCGTGAGGCGGTAGTAGTAAAGATAATGCTTGGAATCGTAGATCATGCGATTGCGCGGGCTCAGTTCCTGTGCCAGGGTTTCCGGCAACCTCTCCGTGGCAATGATGAAAGAGCCGATAGGGATGATTTTCTTCTGCAGGGCCGGCGTCGTGTTTGAGGTGTAGCCGCTGGTCGCAATGAACACGTCATCAGCGAAAAGCTTCCCGCGAGAAGTAACCAGTTCGAAGGTAGAGGACCCGTTGCGTGAAATACGCTCGACGCGCGTATTCTCGTAAATGCCGGATCCTGCTTTGATCGCGGCCCGGCCAAGTCCGGCCACGTAGCGCGCCGGGTTCAGTCCAGCGCTGGCTTCGTCGACCAAGCCTCCATGGTAGATGTCGGATCCGATCTCGCCGCGGAGATCGTTTTTCGGAATGATACGGAGTTGGTGGTTGAACTCCCGCGCAATAACATCGACCGAGTGGGCATATGTATCGAAATGCGATCGTTTGCAGGCAACCTCCAGATGACCGCAGCGCGAGAAGTTACAGTCAATCTGTTCTTCGCTGACGATCTGCTCGACCAGATCGATTGAGGCGACCGACGCCGCATACATTTGTCTGGCCGCGTCCATGCCATAGCGGCCCGCGAGTGTTTCCACACCAAGCTTCATACCGGTAAGCACCATGCCGCCATTGCGGGAACTGGCGCCCCACCCGATAGTGTTGGCTTCGAAGATCGCAACCTTGGCTCCGCGCTTGGCCAGGGTGCGAGCCGCGGAAAGCCCCGTGTAACCTGCGCCAACAATGGCGACGTCCACCCGCTCGGGCAGGCCAGTCGCCGTGCCGGCAGGCATCTGGGCTGTCTTCAGCCAGTAGTTCAACGGATCGAGATTCATCATCGCCAGCCCATTCTACGGAGTTCGCGTGATTTGGTCACGGCCAACGGGCAAGGCGTCCGGGGCAAACTCAGGCTGGCGTTCTCAAGTTAGCGTTTCTCCCCTAGACGGAATGTCAGTCCCACCGTGACTCCTACGGGATAACCAGGCGTTCCGTGGATACGGGCTATGACCGGAGCGCTGGGACTGACTCTTGATTCCAGGTAGTTCTGAGTTTCGTAGAAGTTCTTGTTGTTGACGTTGTCGATGGCAAAGTTGAAATCCATGCCGTGCCGGATCTGTTTCGCCATGCTGAGGTCAAGCACGTCCAGGCCGCGGGCGAGAATCGTGGGATCCAGACCGTCCAGTCGGTACGCGCTGACGTGCCGGTAGCGCAGGGATCCGTTGAAACCATGCCAATCCGAAAGCGTGAGGCCTGAGTTCGAAACCGAGTGCGGAGCGCTGTCAACGTAAACGCGGGGGATGGTTCTGAGGTAGTAGGCATTGGAAACGTGGGTGAAACCGCCGTTTAATGCCAGATGATGAATGATCTGAACCGAGGTCTTCGCCTCCCAGCCGTAGGCGCGGCTGGGTCCCTTGAATTCGAAGCTGCCGTCATCAGGGATGTAGACCTGTTCATTGGAACGGTTGATCAGAAAGCCGTCGGTGCTGATCGAGAATCGTCGCAAGTTATGCGATGTGCCGACCTGATAGAAATC
The DNA here is from genome assembly GCA_963788605.1 of uncultured Acidobacteriota bacterium. Lineage (GTDB taxonomy): Bacteria > Acidobacteriota > Terriglobia > Terriglobales > Acidobacteriaceae > JABDBE01. The sequence continues at coordinate 57,625 of CAWBHD010000005.1, forward strand.
CGTGGTGGACACTTTCGGCGCGTTCGGTTGCTGCACGACTCCGCGCGCATCCTGGCTGGAGATGCCTCGGCCGTAGCTTGCATACAGCGTGACTGGTACGCGTCTCGAAGGAGTGTAGGAGAGGTTTGCCTTGGGCTCGAAGAGAGATGCGCCTTGAACTCCGCTGTGTGACGGATCAAGATGGTCGTTTACCTCAAACCTGAAATAGTCCCAGCGCAAGCCTGCGTCGAAATGCAACTTCTGGTGCAGCAATTCCACTCCCTGCTGAATGTAGCCAGCGACGTTTGTTACATGAGCATGAGCGCTGGTGTCGACCGCTTGAATTCGGCGCGCTTCCGTCTGGTTCAGGCCAACATTGATCTGGTTATCATGGAAGTTACTACCAAGAGTAAGCAGCGCGAGATTTCCAAACCAGTGGAAGGGGTGCAAATACTGTGTGTTCACGCCTTCCTGCAACCTCGAGTCATGCTGCTGGATTTCATCGCCATGGATCGGGTCCGTCGGAAGATAGTGGTTCAGAAAGAAGGTGAAGTTAGAATACAAATCGAACAGGGATCGGCCCAGGAAGCCATCCACTTTCAGAATGTCACCGTTCGCGAAATCACGCTTGTAGTAGGTGCCGAAAGTTCCCAGCCGGACTCTTCCGCCGTCGTCGGGATCGATGTAACCGAACCGGTCCAGTTGCCCGGCGGCCACCAGGTCCAGGGGAATCTGCCCGGATGAATAGAAGTCATTAGTGCCAAAGTTCAGCTTGAATCCGAGGGACTGGTGTTCGGTCAGGTGGCGGGTGTAGTTTCCCGTAATAATGTGCCGCTGGTAGCGTCCTGGATTGATGAACGGCCCATCGGTGTGCGATCCCTCGTAGGAGATGAATGCATCCGCGTCTTTCAATTCCGGACTGTACATGACGAGTCCGCGGTAGGCGTCGAACGAACCGCCCTGCAGGCGAACCGTCAGCAGGTCGGGCAAGCTTTCCTTGAGACGGATGTGCACTACTCCCAAACCGGAAAAGTCTCCGTACTCCGCATTAAAAGGGCCATTGAGGATATCAACATCGTCCACAAGTTCCGGTGTGAGACTCTTCAGTGCCCCCAGATAGCCTTGCCCGTGGCCTTGCGTTGCCTGGTTCTGCTGCACGTCGTTGACTAGTACTTTCAAACCGCCATTCACCCCACCGTGGTCGAGGTTGAAACCGAAACGGCGAATCTCCAGCGACTTTCCTCCACCCTCATGCTGGCCAGTGTTAATGCCAGCGGCCAAAGTGTCAAAGATTTGATCATCGCGAGAGAAAAGCGTGTTCTTGTAGACGGCGTCGTTGCGATTGTCAATCTCCGGCTCAAGGTTGGTTGCAGAAATCACCAGGTTTTCGTGAACTGGAGCAATCGAATAGTGGATGTGCAGTTCAGTAGTCTGATCCTTGTCGGTAGCCACCAGCGTTTTATCTTCTGACACGATGAAGCGCCCGGTCACATGCAGGACGATAGGCTGATTGGGAACCTGCAACGAAAATTGTCCTTGCCCGTCCGTGCGGGTGGCTAGCACGGAGGAACCAGACGTGGCGATCACGGCAGTATCCGTAACCGCCTCCTTCTGGTCGCTGAGTACCACGCCGGAGAGCATGTGGATAGAGGTGGTTTGCGCCCAGCTCCGACCCTGGCACATGCAAGCCAGGCAAAACAGCAGCAGGGAGTAGCCGGCGGATTTCATAGATTGCGGCATCGGCTCTTCCTAGTGTTGTTCCGTGGCAGGCATCAAAGTTGCGAGGGTTGAACGTGCCTGTTCCGAGCCCATGGAGTTCAACTCGGCTGATTCTTTCAAGTAGCGTTCTGCCGCCACTCGGTCTCCGGATTTTAGCGCGATCTCGCCCGCATGACGAAATATCTTCGCGTCACGAATGCCGACTGCAAGCGCCGTCTCGATTTGCTTCTGCGCCTCTGCATACTGGCCGCTCCCATACAGCGCCCAGGCATAAGAGTCCAGAGTGAACACATCGCGCCGGCGTGCGATTTCGCGCGTTGCCACTGCTAGAGCTTTCTCCGGCTGCTTGGCATAGTCCGCATAGTAGAAAATCAACTCATGGTTGGAATTGTCGCCACGGTTGGTTTCGAGCAGCGACTTCGTCTCGAACTCCGCGAACGCATGGTTGGCATCGTCCGTCCGCCCTGCCAACTGTAGTGCCCGTGCCAGATCGTAAAGGTTCTCGGCATGCGGCGCGGCCTGGTAACGATCCTTCAGCAACGCCACTGCCTCGTCATATCGTTTCTGCTGAATTCTTGCTTTGGCAAGATTGCCGAGGGCATAGTGATATCCGGGAAACATCGTCAGCGCCTGCTGCGAAAGTTTCTCAGCTTCGTCGATTTTTCCGATTGCCAGGTTCAAGTGCGCCATCTGCGTGACGATCCAGGCCCCGTCCTCGACCTCACTCGGAGGCGTCGATTGGTATGCCATCTCCATCAGTTCCAGCGAGCCTTCGACGTCACCAAACAGTTCTCGCAGGTACGCTGCCCGGGTGAGACCTGGGATGTTTCCCGGCTTCAGGTCGAGCATCCACTGCGCGGCTTTTTCCGCGTCTTTGTAGTTGCCAAGCTCTACATTGGCGTCAGTAAGAAAGCCGTAGAGCATCACATCGTCGGGCATTCGCTGGTTGAGTCTCTTGCCCGCTTCGAGGGCGGCGGCGAACTCGTGTTTCCCCAGCAGAAGCCAGACCTGAATCCTCTGACCATCGAAGTTGTTGGGAGAGACTTCAAACGATTTCTGCAGGGCTTCTTCCGCCTGGGTATAGAACTTTACGTCGGAAGTCTCGCGGGCCCGGCGCGATAGTGCCAGAGCCAACGCGTTGTATGCCTCAAAGTCTTTGGGGTTTTTGTCGATTAACTTTCTCGCCTGGGCCATGCCGCGCTCGGCAGGAGAGAGCCTAGCTTCAGCGGTCGTGCTTTGTGCGAAGCAGGCAACCGCGCTTAGAACGATCAATAGGAGAGCCGCAATTCGTTTCATGACATTCCTCTCTTGTGTGGTTGAATTCTTGATAAGAAACGGTGGCCGCCGCTTTGAGCAGCGGCCACAAAACAGAGCTACTTCACCGGGCAGACATCGTTCGGTTGACCGGAGCATCCTCTTTGTCCGGGGCCCGTGTGATGGCTGTCGCGGCCGTTGTGGGCCGGCTTCACGTAGGGGAAGGTCGTACCGTAACCATCCTCGTTGATGTTTACGCCGTCACCGATGCGTGCGCCGTATTTCGTCGGATCGACCAGGATCCCAGCTACAGCGCGCGACGAGATATCGACGACATCATCGATAGGACGCCGCCCGTCCGGGTAACCGGCAACATCTCCCGCCAGGAAGCCAAGGCGTTTCTGGCTGCCCACCGGCGTCGGTGGAATCCCCGTGTTCAGGCGCAGCAAGTCAGCAACCGGACCGGCATCGCCCGAACCACATCCTGGACAGATCGGAGGTTCGTACTGCACCAGGAGCAGCAGGTCGTTGCGTGGCGCTGGCGGTACTGGAATCCCAAGCACAGATGAAAACAGTTGCGCGAGCAGGGGATCGAGGACGAAGTTGGCGAACTGGCTGTCGTTGACCGGGTCGTCGGTGCTGAACTTGTCCTTCGAACCTGTCCCGATGATCAGCTCATTGATCAGCGAATTGCCTTCGCGGTTTATCTGCCGCCACTGAGCCTTGCCCGAGTCAGCTTGTTCAGAGCTGCGCCGAACCGTGACCCTCCGGCGGGATGTGGATCCATAAGTCCCTATCACCGCGTCTTTGTCGCTTGCATTATGTTTTTTCCCATCCACGGTGAGCATGGTGATGGGAACTTCCAATACGATCGAGTTCACATTGAAGCCCGCAACCGCGTCGGGCGCGTAGTTGTGAGTGTCGTCCGCATCTACGGCAGCGGAGAGCACCCCGCCCACGCCCATGCGGAAATTGAGGGAGTCAAAGGCCGCGCCCAGGTCGATATAGAAAGGATCATCGACCGTTCCGGCGAACACGCGCACTCCCTTACCCAGGTCGTTCACTCCCTGCCGGAATAATTCCTGATAATCCGGCATGGTGAGAGGTCCGACATTGGAAGGCACTGCATAAAGGGTCTTGCCATCGGCTAAGTCAGTGCGTATGCCATTCTTCACCATGGTGACCGAATAAGTTTGCCGCAGGCTTAGTCCTTCGGAACCCTTTCCGGATAACGAAGTAATCTGCGGAATGCCTGCAATGCCTCCGACGTAGCCCGTGAAAACATCGGGAAGCCGGATCTCAGTTTTGAAACGGAATTGGAAGGTGACGTCCTCAATACCGTCACGGTTGTTGTCAACCTTCATCTCGTATAGAACGTTGGGATCGAACGGAAAGTAGTTGGGACCATTGGAGGGTTCAAGGAACCCGTCGACGTTGAGAATCATGGTTACGCGATCCGGATGGTCGTAACTGACAAATGCATACCAGTCAGTCACGTCCGCGGAGTGGTCCATTGCGGAAATTGGGGCTTCACGGTGGCTGGACGCGAACAGGCTGGATGGAACCAGCATGAACAGCGCCATGGCGAAGGCCGCCATTGTTTTTACTCGCTTCATAAATTTTCCTCTGGGATTGAAATTGGCGGACGTAGCTCATCGTTGGGCTAGACCTTAGAGGCGCGGCGCCACGCCCCCAAAGGTTTACGACCGGCTCCGTCTACTGTCTCTAGTACGGGCACACTCGCGGATCGGATTCTTTTGCCCATATTTCTTGATCCAGGTTTTTGTCGGACTGGTATGTCAGCAATAAAAAGGCCCAAATCGAAGGCGTCTGCAATCAAATATCAGGATAAAGAGCTAGATTGGCAATACGACGGCATCCACTACCTGGATCACGCCGTTGAATTTGAGAAACGTGAGGGACGGTGTCCCCACCCCTGTGTCAGCCACCCAGATGTTTCGTCAGCAAATCATTCACTATTTGGGGATTCGCGTTGCCTTTCGAGGCTTTCATTACTTGGCCGACGAAAAACCCCAGAACCGTTTTCTTCCCAGCGCGATATTGTTCGACCTGCTTGGGATTGGCTGCGATGATTTCATCGACTAGCTTTTCGATGGCGGAAGAGTCTGTAATTTGTTGAGGCTTTTCGTTTTCGTACACTTCGGGGAAGTCCTGCGTGCGATCGAAGCAGAGGTCGTACAAATCCTTCAGCATCTTGCCCGAAATCGTGCCGCTTTCAACCAGATCCGCGGAGAGCGCCACGCCCTTCATCGAGATGGGCGACTGTTCAATCTCGATACCCTTAGCTTTCAGGCGCCCCATCAGTTCGCCCTGGACCAGATTTGCCACGCGCTTGGGATTCCTGGCGGCCTTGGCGGCCCCTTCGAACTGATCCGCGAACGATTTTGTGGCGGTCAGCACCTGCGCGTCGTAATCGGTGATGCCGTAGTCGGAAACCATACGTTTGCGGCGTGTTTCGGGCAACTCGGGCAGGGTACCGCGAATGTCCGCCTGCCACTTCTGGTCGACCACCAGCGGCAAGAGATCGGGTTCGGGGAAATAGCGGTAATCGTGCGCCTGTTCCTTCGAGCGCATGCTGTAAGTCTTGCCTTCCACCGAATTGTAGAGCCGGGTCTCCTGCGCGATCTTGCCGCCAGAGTCGATCACCTCGATTTGACGTTGGATTTCATATTCCAAAGCTTCGCGAATGAAGCGGAACGAATTCACATTCTTGATTTCTGTTTTGGTTCCGAACCTTTTCTGCCCACGCGGACGCACGCTGACATTGGCATCACAGCGCAGAGAACCCTCTTCCATATTGCAATCGCTGACCCCGGTGTACAGGATGATTTCCTTCAGCCGGGTCAAGTATTCGTAGGCCTCGGTGGGCGAGGCGATGTCTGGCTCGCTAACGATTTCGACCAGCGGTACTCCGCTGCGGTTCAAGTCGATCGCCGTAGTCTCAGCGGAATTGGCAAAGCCTTCGTGCAGGCTCTTGCCTGCATCCTCTTCGAGGTGGAGGCGGGTGATGCCGATTTTTTTGTTTTGTTTCGCCGCCGCCGTGATCTCGATTTCGCCAAATTCGGCGAGCGGCTTGTCATATTGCGAGATCTGATACCCCTTGGGAAGGTCAGGATAAAAATAGTTCTTGCGCGCGAAAATTGAAGTCTCGTTTATGCGGCAGCCCAGGGCCATCGCTGCCCGGACGGCGAAATCCACCGCTTTACGGTTCAAAACCGGCAGTGCACCCGGAAGGCCGAGGCAAACCGGGCAAACATTAGTATTGGGCGGGTCTCCAAAACGGGTGGAGCATGAGCAGAAAATCTTGGTCGCGGTCAGAAGCTGGACGTGCACCTCCAGCCCAATCACCGGCTCATACTTGGCGTGGGCTGCCGTGGCAGTGTCGGGCGTCGTGACCATATCCAGCGATTATAAAGGCTTCGCGGGGTCATGCCTGATCCGACGTCGCCGGATCTAGTTCGGTTTGGCTGGCGCACTTAAATATTTTTCCAGCGCGACCTCGAAATACATCAGTTCGTTTCCCTTGGCATCGCGGACGCCAGTCAGATAGAAATGTGCCCCTGCAAGCGGCGTGGAAATTCCCGAAACATCAAAGAACATGAATCCGGACTGGGTTCCGTGTGGTTCGACGGCTCGAGCTGCAAACTGGGCGTTCTGAATCTCGTCCATCGTGTCTTTGCTAACGCCACCCTTGGATTTTTTGGGCCAAGGCAGTGGATTCGGAGACAGATTGTTGCTCGGAGCCCGGGCCAGGCGACGGTAAAGATCGTCCTCGGTCGCAGGAGGAATCTTGGTCCGATTGACCGTAATCAGTTGCGCATTCATCCCCGCCAGGGAGACCGCCTGATCGCCGTCGTTGGTAATTACCACGAATATGGGCATGAGGCCGTAGTCGCTGTAGCGGACTGAGAAGATGCTGGCTCTATCGGGCATATCATAAGGATCAAGCGCCAGTGTCACCGCTTCGCTTGGGTGCTCGTCGCGTGCGGGATAAGTTTTCGCCGGTTGCGCCGTGGGCAGGACAAAGTGCTTTCCAGCCAGACAAAACATCGGACACAGGATCACGACAGCCACTGCCGCCATTACTCGCAGCTGTAAGGGAATCCAGGTTTCTCTGCAACCTGCTAAGGGATTTGTGCGTACGCGTGGCATGATTGTCGATTATAGGATGCAATCACCCCGGTCGGTGGTGCCTGAAGTGGCGGGGGTGCAGGTAGAATGTCCATTCCCGCATGTATTTAATCTACAGTGCGCTGCTGGCGGCAGGGCTGCTGGTCAGCCTCCCATATTGGCTGCTGCAGAGACTGCGGCACGGCAAGTATCGCTTCGGCTTGGGCGAGCGTCTGGGTAGAATTCCGGCCCGGCTGCTGGCTCCGCCGTTTCGGCCTGCCAATCTGGGTTCATGCGGTGTCTGTGGGTGAGGTTCTGGCGATCACGGGGTTGGGGACAGAGTTCAAAAATCGATTTTCAGAGTACCGGCTGGTGGTTTCCACGACCACGGATACCGGTCAGAAACTGGCTCGATCCCGCTTTGGCGAGGAAAATGTCTTTTACTTCCCGCTTGATTTCGCTTTTGCGATCAGGCCATATTTGCGATTACTGCGCCCCAAGTTGATCGTGATAGCGGAAACTGAGTTCTGGCCGAACTACCTGCGGCTTGCGCATGCCAGCGGGGCTCGGATAGCCGTGGTCAACGCGCGTATCTCAGACCGCTCCCTGCCCGGATACAGGCGCTTCCGTCGTTTGCTGTCTGGAGTTTTGCGACACATTGATCTTTTTCTGACCCAGACGGGCGAAGACGCTCGACGACTTGAGGAAATCGGCGCTCCCGCTGAACGAATCCAGGTAACCGGCAACCTGAAATTTGATGTGCCGATAGCGGCGGCGCCGGCGATTGTGGCGAGTCTGCGGGCGGCGTTTCAAGATGCCAACGCCGGCCCCGTGATTGTTTGTGGAAGCACCGTAGAAGGCGAGGAACCGCTATTGCTGCAAGCGTTCCAGAACATCCTCGCCAGTCATCCTCGTGCCGTGATGATTTTGGCGCCGCGCCATCCCGAGCGGTTTACGGTGGTGGCTGAGTTCCTCGAGCAAATGGGAATGCGGTTCTTGCGCCGTTCGCTGTGGAGCGGGAATCCGATCGCCGGCGAGGTCGTGTTGATTGACACCATTGGCGAACTGGCAGCGCTTTACTCGCTGGCCGACATAGCCTTCGTGGGGGGCAGCCTGGTGCCTCGCGGCGGACATAGCATCATCGAGCCCGCGCGGCACGGAGTTCCGATCGTCGTGGGAAACCATACCGAGAATTTCCGCGATATCGTGAGTCTGTTTCAGCTCCACAATGCGGTGCGTGTGGTTGGCCCCGCCGAACTCCCTTTGGTGCTTATGGAACTTATCTCCAACTCCGCTGCACGTGAAGAACTGGGCCGCCGTGCAGCAGAAACGCTGCGGGGGCAAATTGGGGCGACGCACAGAACCATGCATGCGTTAGAAAGACTGTTGGCCGGTGATGGGGTGGGGACGGGGCAGGCATTGTCCTGATTGAAATCGAAGCAACCTGTTCCGCCAGTAGCGAGCCGTGTGGTGCGCGAATGAATTTGCTGTCCTCCATTTTCGGAGCCGGGGTACGGGCGCGCAACGCGCTCTATGATCGCGGCGCGGCCCATGTGCGGCAACTGGAAGGAGCCGTTGCCAGCGTCGGCAACCTGTCCGTCGGAGGCTCCGGCAAGACTCCGTTCGTTCTGCTGCTGGGGGAATTGCTGGCGGCACGCGGAGTGAAGTTCGACATACTGTCCCGCGGCTACGGCCGCCGGACGCGCGGTGTAGCCCTGGTGGATCCGGGAGGCTCCGCTCGCGAATTTGGCGACGAGCCGGTGCTCATGGCTCGGCGTTTAGGAGTGCCGGTCATCGTAGGCGAGGATCGCTATGAAGCCGGCCGGTTTGCCGAAAAAAGCCTCGGCCCCCAGTTCCATTTGCTGGACGACGGCTTTCAGCATCGTGCCCTCGCCCGCGATTTCGACATTGTATTGGTCACTCCCGAAGATGCCCGCGACCGGCTCCTCCCGGCTGGACGGCTGCGCGAACCGCTCACTTCGTTGTCCCGTGCCGACGCGGTTGTATTGAGCAGCGGCGCTTCACCCGACTCCTTTCCCTCACAGGGCAAATTGGTATGGCGGGTGCGCCGAGGTCTCGCACTCACAAATGTCCCCATCCGCCCCGTGGCATTCTGCGGGATTGCCCGGCCGCAGAATTTCCTCCTGCAACTGCGCACGGCTGGCGTTGAGCCCGTGGCCCAGGCTCTGTACCGGGATCACCATGCCTACACCGAGCGAGACGTCCACGATCTGTTGAATCTGCGCCAGCATAGCGATGGCGCAAGCTTTGTCACCACGGAGAAAGACGCCATCAACCTGGGCGGATATCTCGATGCCTTGCAGCCCGTGACAGTGATTCCCGTCAAGATGGAATTGGCGGACGCCGCTAACGCTGTCGATACTATGCTTAGGATCATTTCAGAACGAACCGCGAGCCGTGAGAAAATCGGTTCCGGAGCAAATCGAAAGATCTTGTCGAAATGACCAAACACCCCAAAGAGGCGGAGCGGCTGAAGAAGATCGTCGAATCATTCCCCAATATCACCATTACCGTCGTGGGGGACCTGGTGGCCGACGAATTCATTTTCGGAGAAATCTCTCGCGTTTCCCGGGAAGCTCCGGTGCTGATCCTCAAACACCGCGAACGTACCGTCGTGCCCGGAGGCGGCGCCAATGCGATCAACAACCTTGCAGAACTAGGCATCAACGTTTTGCCCGTGGGCGTGGTAGGCGACGATGAGGCGGGACGCCTGCTTCTGAAAGCTTTTCGTCACAAACATATTCCAGTCAGCGGTGTACTGAAAGACAAGAGCTACACTACGGTCACCAAGACCCGTATCTTGGCTGGCATGACGCACACCGCCCGGCAACAGGTGGTCAGGGTCGATCGGGAACCGGAAGCGGAGCCCACCCGTCATTTGAAGCGCGAACTGGTGCTGGCTGCGCGCGAATACGCGCGCGCCTCGGATGCGCTGCTTATTTCCGACTATGGCTATGGCGCGGCGAGCCCCGCCATCCTCAACGCTATACGCGAACGCAGCCGTCTCGATGGAGTACCCGTGGTACTCGACTCACGGTACCGCATGCTGCAATATTCTGGCGTGGCGACGGCGACGCCGAACGAACCGGAAGTCGAAGCCGCGTTAGGGGTGCGGATCGGCAACGATTGGTCGCGCCTGTGCGCTGCAGGGGAGCAGGTCATGTCACGCATGAAATTGCAATCGCTTGTGATTACCCGCGGCCGCGATGGTATGGCGGCATTTGCCGGGAAGCATAAAGCGGTGGACATCCCGATTTTTGGGTCAGATCAGGTCGCGGATGTAACCGGGGCCGGAGACACTGTGATTGCGACGTTCGCTGCCGCGTTTGCCGCTGGAGCAAATACCGAAGAAGCTGCCCAGTTGGCGAATTATGCCGGCGGAATCGTGGTGATGAAGCGTGGAACCGCGACGGTCTCGAGGCAGGAATTGCTCGATGCACTGCAGCAATCACCCCCTGCGACGCGAGCCCATTGACATATGTCCGCACAAAAAATCCTGAATCGCGAAGGACTGAAGAAGGGCGTCGCGCTATGGCGCAAGGCGGGCGAGTCCATCACGTTGGCGAATGGCTGCTTCGACCTGCTGCATGTCGGACACGTACGCTACCTCCGAGCAGCCAAGCAACTTGGCGGACGTTTAGTTGTGGCCATCAACTCCGATGAATCGGTACGCGCGCTGAAGGGAAACGATCGGCCTCTGATGCCCGCCAAGGAGCGCGCCGAAATCCTCGCGGCTTTGACTGACGTCGATGCCGTCGTCATTTTCTCCGAGCCGGATGTGCGGGCCCTGATCCGCGAAATTCGCCCTGACGTCCACGCCAAGGGAACTGACTACAGCGCCGAAACTGTGCCAGAGCGCGACGTGGTCGCGGAATGTGGTGGCCGCATCGAGATTGTGGGCGATCCCAAGGATCACTCGGCCACCGAGATCATCCGTTCGCGGATGGGATCGCGGCATTCTTAGAGCATGCAATCCGCGGACACATCACCTTGGCAAAATGCGGCAGCATCTGCTCCCGGGCGATTGCTGATCGTGCGGCTGGGTTCCATGGGAGATATCATCCACACGCTCCCGGCCGCTACTGCGTTGCGCCAATCGTTTCCAAAAGCCAGTATCGGGTGGATTGTGGAAGAGCGCTGGGCGGAGTTGCTGTGTACGCTCTCTGAGCCGCGTTCTGGGACGAGGTCGCCACGACGGCCGTTGGTTGAGCGAGTCCACGCTGTGAATACGAAATCGTGGCGCGGGTCGCTGCTCTCCGCTCAGACTTGGGAGCAAATTGCGGCCGGGTTCAGCGAACTCCGCGCGCAGCGGTATGAAATGGCGGTCGATTTCCAGGGCGCGGTGCGCTCGGCGCTGCTGGCGCGCTGGTCGGGGGCACCCGTGACTTACGGAGTCGCGCAGCCTCGCGAGAATGTCGCCAGCATGTTTTACACACGCCAGGTCATTTCCCGAGGCAGCCACGTGGTCGAGCAGAATCTGTCCCTGGCCGAAGGCGTCGCTCACGCCTCTTTGCAGATTCCGAAGATAGAATTCCCACACGATCCGGCTGTCGAAGCACACTTCGCGGATCGATTGCAACGTAGCAGCGATTTTGTGCTGCTCAACCCAGGGGCGGGTTGGGGCGCCAAGCAGTGGCCTGCGGCGCGCTATGGCGACGTAGCGCGGCAATTGGCGAAGGACGGCGTGAAGCCGCTAATCAATTTTGGCCCGGGCGAGGATGCACTGATGCGAGCAGTGGAGGCGGCTAGTGGAGGCGCGGCGCAGGGCATTGCGTGTTCGCTGACGGAATTAATTGCACTCACCCGCCGTGCCCGCCTCTTTATCGGCGGAGATACTGGCCCCATGCACCTCGCTGCGGCCCTTGGAATTCCCGTGGTTGCAATCTTCGGCCCCACCAATCCCGCGCGCAATGGGCCCTTTGGTACTCGCAGTATCGTTTTGCGCAATCCTGCCAGTCCGACCACCCATTCCCGCCGCGCACAACCCGACCCGGGCTTATTGGAAATCAGTTCAGATCAAGTAGTCGCAGCTGCACGGGCATTGCTAAGGGGTGACCGTGGCTGACCTTACATGGGCAAGAGTCGCGCGCCGTATCCGGGTGCCCCTGAGCTTCGTCTTTACCGCGCTCTATCTATGGCTTGCGAAACCAACCGCCGCATCCATCCTGGTCGGCTCGGGACTCATTATTCCTGGACTTGTAATTCGCGCAGTTGCATCCGGGCATGTACAAAAAAACGAGCGGCTCGCAACCACTGGCCCCTATGCCTACACGCGCAACCCGCTTTATCTGGGTTCACTGATCCTGGCTGTCGGCTTTGCTCTCAGCGCTCGCAACTGGTGGGTTGGAGCGGGATTAGTATTGATGTTGTTTGCGATCTATCTGCCTGTGATTAGTGGGGAAGAATTATTTCTGCGTGAACGTTTCCCGGAATTTGCCGAGTACGCGCGCCAGGTGCCTCGGCTGTTGCCTCGGTTGAGTTCCTTCAGCAGCACCCGCGGAGCATTTTCATGGAGTTTGTACTGGAAGCATCGCGAGTACAATGCCACTCTAGGTTCGTTGGCGATGGTGGCAGCCTTAACGGTTAAGCTACTCTGGGTGCGCCGGTAGGGGGAAACCGCTGCAGCTATTTCGAGGTTAAGTCTTACCAGAAACTTGGATCGCTCGTCTAAACAACATGCGCATGAGTCTGAGGTTCAATTCGGCGGGCTGCTTGTTTGCGATGCTCTCGGTTGCGATGTCGCAAGGTCAGACTACGCCGTCGTCAAATTCGCCGAAACCTCCGGTTCCGACCATCAGCGCGGCTCCATCAGCGCGGGTTGTTCCTCCTCCGCCGAGCTATGGATATCCCAACGGGCAGACCTACGTGTACGGCGTCGAATGGCATCTGTTCAATGCGGGGACAGCGACCGTCGCGCTGGGGTCTGACGGCGGCCAGCAGCACGTGACAGCGATAGCCGACTCCGCGGGCGTAGTCAATGCGCTCTACAAAGTTCACGATCGTTTTGAAGCATTCTTCGATCCGCGAACATTTTGTTCATTACGTGTTTCTAAACACTCGGAGGAGGGTGCTCACTCCCGGCAAACGGAACTGCATTTCGACTACGCTCGTCGCAAGAGCGTGTTGGATGAAAAGAACCTGAAGACCGGCGAGCAAAAACACGTGGAGAACGACCTTCCGGTCTGCGTGACTGATGTGGTCAGCGGGTTCTATTACCTGGCGTCCCTGCCTTTACAGCCCGGCAACAGCTACTCGTTCCCGATCAACGACGGAAACAAAACCACCGAAGTAACGGCGCGCGTGGAGGCTCGGGAACAGGTCAAAGTGCCTGCCGGCACATTCCAGACGGTGCGCGTCAAAGCGGAAGCGATTTCGGGAGCCTTGCAGGGAAAAGGCACTGTCTGGGCCTGGTTCACCGATGACGCCAAACATACTCCGGTTCAGATGCGATCAAAACTGGGCTGGGGAACTCTGTTATTTCGGTTGCAAAGGATTGAAAAATAGATCCGATTTCACATTATTTCTGAGCCAGTAGCTCTTTTGCGTGGCTAAGTTCTGGGCGATCCGAAGTTGATCCGGCGCATGTCTTTACGAGTTGAGCGTAGTAGGAGTTCGATTTTTCCCGCTTGCCGGCGATCTCCGCGGACCGCGCCGCGCCATACAAACCATTGAAGCGATTCGGATTGAACTTCAAGTCCGCCTCATACTCGGTCAAGGCTTGTTCTGGCCGTTTCATTTCGAGCATCAGGTCGGCAAGCATTTCACGCGCTGGAATTGCCAGGGGTTCGTCTCCCTCCGCCTCTTCCTTCTCGGCGACGGCACGCAGTATCTTGATAGCCTCGTCGTCATTGCCTTCCGCGTGGGCGATCCACGCCACCGCTTCCTGGTGATCCTGTTCGACCCCCTCGGCGGTGCTCGTTTTCTTTTGCTTCAGTAGGTTGGCGTGAATTGCTGCGATCTCTGCCGCATCCTTGCGGGCCGCGGCCAAATCGCCGGCGCGGGCAGAACCAATCGCTCGGGCCCAGTAGGTGATTGAGTTATCTCCGTCTCTAGCGCCGGAAACCAGGGTCAGGGAAGCGGCATCCGTCCAGTGATGCAGTTCCAGCGCATAACGCGCAGAAAAAGTTACCAGCGCATCACTGCGCGGGTCGAAGTCCATCCCATACATGTTGTCCTTGGTCGCGGGCATGGCCTTTACTTCGTTAATCACTCGCAGTGCATCCGCTTCGCGTCCGCTCTGCAAGTAGGCGTAGGTCAGGAAATCCATAGCATGGAACTGGTGACCTTCGCCACCCATGTGCATGGCTGCGGTTTTGCGGGTGGCGGCAATGGAAGCGAGGTTGGAATCGATATCGTCCTGCCAAAGCCCGCGGCGGGCAAAGATGTGTGACGGCATATGCAGCGCATGCGGAGCTGCGGGAGCGATCGTCGCATACCGGCGTGCTGCGGGGATTCCAAGCTCCGCCAGTTGCGGCTTGTCATAACTGTGAATCAAGTAATGCGCCACGCCGGGATGGTCGGGCTCGACCGCGAATAATTTTTCGAGTATTGCGGCTGCCTGCTTGCGGTTGGCAAATGTCGTGTCATTGTCCGGTTCCGCGGCCAGGAGCGACAACGCATAGAACGCCGCGGCTTCGCGATCCTCGGGATAGCTATGATAGGCCGCTTCCATGGCCTTGGAATAAGTATTGGCCCGGTCCAGGTAGTCGCGCTGGTTGCCGCGGTAGAAGGCGTCCATGGCGGTGATATAGTCACGTTCACGACCGGTCTTGGCGTGCAGCGATTGGGCTGTCTTGACCTCCGCTTGCCCTCGCTGGATTGTGGCTGCGTCCGGATGATTCCAGAGTTGGTGCCAGATGCTCATGGCGATCCCCCAATGCGCCATCGCGCAATGCGGATCGTCTTTTGCGATTTGTTCGAATTCTTTCTCCGCTTCCTCGTACCAGAACGAGTGCAGTAACGCGACGCCCCGCTCGAAAGGCTTCTGAACCGCTGGAATGCACGAAACGGGAAAATGTACCGTGCCCAACTGATCCTGCGTTAGGTCCTCGTGATGATGGCCTTCATCGGCCACCGCGCCAGATGTAAACAGCAAGAAGGCCGCGAAAACCAGCACAACTCGTCTCATGGAATCCCCCGTCGAATAGCGAGTCTAGCCCGCCGAGGTTGAGAGGGTCAAACGAAGTGCAATCGGCGATCTCTAGTTTCCGTAGATCGTAAATTGCAATTGCGACGGCTGCTTACTGCAGGCGGAAGCGCTCGGTCATCAATCGCTGGAGGCGAGGCTTATAGAGAATGTCGTAGGCGAATTCCTTGTCGGGAAACATGGCGAGCGCGGCACGTTTGGCACCGGCCACCAACTCGGAGGCTTCTTCGACGGTAAGGTTGGAGTCCTGGCTGATCACGGACATCACCATGCTGATCATGATTTGCAAGCGCCGGATATTTCGCGCCTCTTGCTCCCTCTCGCTTGCACTTACCTGCTGTCCGCGCCGTTCCAGATTGCTCATGAGACCCCCACATCACGGTCTGGCGATTAGATGTTCCTCGGTTCCCTTGCGTTGCGCCTACCCTAAGCGTATTCTCGCGGCAATGCGAGCCTAGCGCAATGGCCTCATGGTGTTGACCTTCGGTTACCTCGAAGATGGGAGATGCGCTACCAGAGCCTTGAATGAGAGCTTTGCCACGAATGTGTCCCCAGTGCCGCCGTGGCGGAGTTAGAATTAAACATGGCCTTCCGGACCATTTGCGCATCTGACCGGTTCGGGAGATCATCGTAATCGGAGGCAATAATGGCAGATTCGACTTCCACCTCTCAAACACAACGTCCTAATCCGAATGAGAAACTGGTGCGCGTTTTTGACACCGAACAGGAATCGGAAGCGATGGTGGTACGCGGTCTTCTCGAATCCGCCGGCATTGATTCTGATCTCACGTCTCTGGACGCACAACAGGACATTCTCCCCGGCGTGGGTGGAACCGTGATTCTAGTGCGCGAGGAAGATGCTGCCGCCGCCCGGCGAATGATTGAGGAATACCGGCAAACGCCGGACGAACTCGAGACTGCGGAATTTGCTCTCAATGAAGAGCCACCAAAGGAGAGCTGACGGTTTTGCCGTCAAGATAGAAAGTGATGGCTCCATCCATATCGGTCCGGTAGGCGGGAACGTGCGCTTCCGCGAGCCGATCCAGAACTTCCCGTCTCGGATGCCCATACACATTCCGCGCGCCTACTGAGATGACCGCGAACCTCGGATGCACTGCAGCCAGCAGCTCCGGGATCGTGGAAGTCGCACTGCCGTGATGAGCCACTTTAAGAAGGTCGGCTTCAGGGTTTTCCTGGGCAATCTGTCTTTCCGTTTTCTTTTCCGCGTCTCCCTCCAATAAAGCAGAGGTTGCCCCATAACTGATCTTCATGACCAAAGACTCGTCGTTTGGCCGGGAAGCGTGCGTCCCGGGATCCCGTGGCGGAGCCAATACGCGTACCGTCGCATCCCCAATCTCGAGGCTGTCGCCTTCCTTGTGGAGAATGACGGGAATCGCCAGCGCGTTCGCTTCCTGTAGTAGAGCTTGTAACTCCGGGCTCGGAGAATTCACTCCTAGCCAGAACTCGCGTGGATGAAAATTGGCCAAAATCGCAGCCATGCCGCCCATGTGGTCGGCATGAGCGTGGGTGAGCGCCATCACATCCAGTTGGTGGATCCCCCGCGACCACAGATAAGGCGAAACGACGTCTTCTCCGACATCCAATTCCGAATGCATCCAGGAGGGTATTCCGCCCGCATCAACCAGGAGCGTCCGCCCTGCCGGTGAAACCAGGAGAATCGAATCGCCTTGCCCTACATCAATGGCGGTGAGCTCGAGCACTCCGGGCCGGACTCGCGGATGTGGCGGAACCGCGCAGATCCAAAGCGCGCTGGCGGTCAACGCTGTCCATCCAACCAGGACGAACCATCCGCGCCGGCGACTCAGAATCATTGCCAGCACCAACGCACCCGCACCCAGAACTATGACGAAGAGTTGCGGCGTAGGTACGCGCGCGTCGGCAATCCGTAAAGCGCCAAGCCAGCGCACCGATCCATCCATCGCTCGCAGGGCGGTCGCAGCGATCATTGCCGGGACCTTCGCAAGAGAGAGTGAAGCATAGCTTGCGCCTACAGCCGCGATGGCGGCGATCATGATGATCTCGGTGAGAGGCACGGCCAACATGTTCGCCGGCAAAGAAACCAGCGTCGCGCGATGGAAGTAATATGCCATCGGCAATGCGAATCCCGCCTGTAGGACCGTGGAGATAACAAGAAACTCGCAAACCACCAGCAGCAGGCGTGCAGCACCGCCGAGCGCGATCAGCGGGGCACGCATCCCGAAGAAGCGTCGCAGCCTGCCAGCGACCATCCTCAGGTCGAGCCGGACCTGTGCCAGCGGCGGAGACAATGCGGCATCGTAACCCGTCGAATCCAAATTCCTTAAGGCGCGAGAAAATGGTTGCGTAGTTCGCTCCAAGAGAGGTGTTCCGATTCCGGCAATCACCAATACGCACAAGAAACTGAGCTGGAAGCTTGCGCCCAGCAGCGCTGCAGGGTCGATTAACAACAGTGTGAGCGCGGCCGCGCCGATGGTGTTGAGGATGGACTTTCGTCGGTAAAATAGCCTGACGCCGAGGTACAGCGCAAGCATCAGCGTCGCTCGCCACACCGGGGCGCCAACGTCGGTTAGGAGGGCATAAGCCACGGTAAGCAAAACCGTGACCGCACTGGCGATCGTGTCGCTCACTCGTAGTTTGCGCAGCAGCCAGAATGTGACCAATGCCAGAATGGCGACCTTCAACCCGGAGATCACCAGCACGTGGTAAGTTCCAGTACGCTGGAAGTTGGTCAGTGTTTCACGCCCCAGAAAGGAATTCTCCCCAATCAACATAGCATCGAGCAGCGGCGCTTCCTCCGGCTTCCAAAGAAGTTGGATTCTCTCAATCAGGCCGCGGCGGATTCGCGTCCGCCAGAATTCAGCGCGGCTGCCGGCGAACCCTGGCAGCAACTCAACCCCTTCAATCTTGGTGGATCCGATTGCCACGATTTCGTGTTCTGACAGATATCCCGCGTAGTCAAAAGCTCCCGAGTTACGAAAATTGCGTGGTGGATAGAGTTTGGCGGGAAACCGCAGACGCTCTCCGTAGCGGAAAAGGTGCGGACGGACAGCCGGTTGTTCGGAGTCATCCCGTCCCTCGTCATTGTTCTTTGCTTCATGGCCGTAGATGCTGATGCGAAGTCCGGAGCGGACGGCAAAGATTTCGTTTCCCGTCTCGTTTCGTGTCTCCACCTGCTCGGTTTCCAGATCCAATCTTTGTTGCGTATCTACTGGCGTCCCTTGTCGAAGGTTCCCCTCCCGGGTTACGTGGGCTGTGACGACCAAATCGCGACCGTCTGCAAACGCCAGAACTCCCATACGTCCCTGATTTGCGGGAACCCGCACTTGCATCATCAGGGCACCCGTCACCAATAGAGCGGACAAACCAAGAGCAAATGACACGCGGCTTCGGCGGCCAAGAAAATAGGCCCCTGACGCGCAGAAGGCGAGCGCTGCCACCAGCCACCACAATGGCGGCCGCCACGTGTAGAAACCGGCAAGAATGCCAACAGCGTACATCGAGGCGGCAAAGAGCATGGGCTGTCGCGAGAGCGGCGGTCTACGTATGCCAGGGGGTGAGGTCGGCTGGGTATTCACATGGTCGCCTGGAGAAAGGTCTCAGCAGTTGGCAAAAGTGCTTCGATATTGGTCCATAGCGACGTAAAGCGTCTCCTCGAGCGTCACCGCAAAAGAAGACCTAGCGAGTCAGGTGAAACACGCTTTCCAGATGGAAGGTCTGGGGAAACAGGTCGACCAGGTACAACTTCTCGATGCCATACCCGGCACCGAGCAAGCCCGCCAGGTCACGAGAGGCAGTCGCCGGATCGCAGGAGATGTAGGTTACGCGCTGGGCTCCCAATCCGACGACGCTCTTGACCACACTTTCCCCCAGACCGTTCCGTGGTGGGTCCATCACCACGACTTCGGGCCGCAGTTTGCCGGACGCGCTCCGCAAGAAATCAGCGGTAGTCGCCCGCACAGCCTTCACGTTTGCTGGTGAATTGTAGAGGAGGTCGGCATGAGAAGTCTGTGACGGCTCCACCGCGATTACTTGTGCAAATCCTCGGGAGAGAAGTGTGGAAAAAAGTCCAACGCCAGCATAGAGATCGAGCGCTGTTTCACCCGCATAGCCTTGCGTCACAATTTTGACTAACTCGTTGATCAAATGGCGGTTAATCTGGAAAAACGACCCAGCGCTCACACGGAAAGAGGCAGCCTCGATCTGGTAGGTGAGTTCCCTCGCACCAGAGGTTGCGACCACTTTCGCGTCAGCCACCCCGATCGTGTTGGATGGTCGTGCCTTAAACACAGAGACACCTGCAATTTCTGGCAACCTGCCCGCCAAATCGTCAGCCCATTCCCTAATCGGAGTGCTGCGAGTTTCAGGGGCGCAAGTAGCCTCTATGAGGAATTGGGAGTCATCGGCGTTGGCAAAAAACTCAATCTCGAGAATTCCGTCCGGCACTCCGTGTGCAAGCCCCATTTGCCAGAAGGCGGCAATGGCACGGTTAATCAGCGGTGAACTTACCGGGCATTCCTCTATGGGAAGCAGTTCGTGCGAGCCGAAGCGGAAGTAGCCGAGCGCGAAGTCCGGCGCGGTTCGGACTTTGAGGCGGGTACGGTTGCGGTACTGCCAGGGCGGCGAAGGAACGACCGTGATTGTTGTTGTCAGTTCCAGCTTGGCAATGCGGCGGAGATTTTCCTGCAGCACTGCGGCCTTGATTTCGAGTTGATGCTGGTAGCTGGCATGCTGATAGTGGCAGCCTCCGCAGCGCTGGAAATAAGGACATTGCGGCTCCACGCGATGCGACGAAGGTTGCAGAATCGCTTCCGCCTGGCCTCTGGCAAAACCGCGCTTTTGTTCCCGCAGCGAAGCTTCGATTCGTTCCCCTTCAAGTACAAAGGGCACGAACACGGCTTTGCCAGGACCCTGTTGATCCGCAGGCAGTCGCGCCAAGCCGTCCCCGCCATAAACGAGTTTTTCAATATTGAGTTGCAAGCGAGGATTCTATGCCGGAGACCGCAACGTTGACGATAAGAATCGCCGGCAGCTTCACATATAGAACAAGCTAAACCTGGGCAGTCCGTACTTTTCCAACAAACGTTTGTGCAGGTACTGCTTCAGCAACTGCTCGATTTGCGCAGGCGGCATTTTGCGCCGGTAAGGGGCCAGCTCTCGATCAGCTTCTGCCCGCACCATCACGATCTGCGCATCCGGTGTCGCAGCCATCAGAACTGAGAACAATTTTTCTTCCGCCACCGTCAGGCGGCGTTCAAGATCCTCCAATCGCGGCAGAGTTTTCGTGGCTTCCAGGTCCGTGGCAATTTCACGCAATGTGTGTGAGGTCTCTTTCGCCAGCGGTGTCGCGTCAATTCCTTCTGCCTCGGGAAGCTTTGCCGCGTCGAGTTGCTCCGCGTTGCGCCGGAGAAATGCCACGATCTCGGACACCTGAAATCCGCTCGGGCGATCACTCGGCGATTCCGCACCTACGGCCGCTTCTTTCATCTCTTCTGCAGCCACCAGTACTGCCTGAGCGCAATAGGCAAGGCTATTGATCTTCTGGGATTTCGAGGGGCGCTGTTCGTACTTGTCAAACGCCGTGTCTATGCCACGTAGCACAGCTTCGAGGGGAATGCTCGCATCTTTCCAGGTCTCAATCAGCGCCCAATCCAATGGGGATACCTGAATCCGCCCGCGCCGACGCTGGAAATATTCTTCGATCTCGGTGAAATAGTTGAAGTAGTTTTCCACGACGGCCTAACGGGAGCGTGGCTTGCCGGAAGAAGACCTGGAAGCAGGCGATCCAGTCTCCCGAGCGGGTTTCGCAGCCGAGTTGCGTTCCCAGATAATGCGCAGGCCCTCCAGTGTCAGGAACTCATCCACATGCTTGATGTGTTTCGAGCCATTACCGATCAACGAAGCCAGACCGCCAGTCGCGATCACCGTGGTTTCCGTCCCCAATTCTTGAACCAGCAACTCGAGGATCCCATCCACCAAGCCGAGATAGCCATAGTAGAGCCCGGATTGCAGGCTGCCCACGGTATTGCTGCCAATGATCTGAGCGGGCCTGCGGATATCCACACGCGGCAGCCGGGCAGTGCGCTCGAACAGGGCGTCGGCGGAAATCCCGATGCCGGGGCAGATTACGCCGCCCATGTACTCTCCCTTAGCGGACACGCAATCGAACGTGGTTGCAGTTCCGAAATCCACGACCACGCAGGGACCACCGTGTTTCTCGAACGCGGCAACCGAGTTGACGATGCGGTCGGCGCCCACTTCAGCGGGATTGTCATAGTGCACCGGCATGCCCGTCTTTATGCCGGGTTCGATGAAAAGCGGTTTTGTGTCGAAGTACCGCTCGCACACTTGACCCAGCGTGGAGTCGAGCGGCGGCACAACCGATGAAATCACAATGCCGTGAATACCCTTGGCCTCGAGGTTATCCATAGCAAAGAGATTCCGGAAAAGCACGCCGTACTCGTCTACGGTTTGAGTCGCGACGGTGGCGACTCGCCAGTTTGCCACGAGCAGTTCGTAGCGGGGAATATCGCTTCTGACATTGTGGCTTGCGGCCGGGGCCACTTTCGCCACCTTGGCAAAGACACCCAGCACCGTATTCGTGTTACCGACATCGAGAACCAGAAGCATATTTGACCACTAAAGGCGGGTGTGCGGAACCAAGCAATTACTTCAATGTCACTGTTCCGCTGAGCACGGTACGCAAGCCCTGGGCTGTGCGAACCTGCAAAAACCCGCGCGAATCGAGACCTTGGCTCACGCCTTTGATCCCACTTTCTTCAACCTCGACTTGCTGTCCCTGGGCCGAGGAAGATCGCTCCTGGAAGCGGCCCAGGATCGAACTAACGTCGTCCGGAGTTTCCAGCAGACGGCGATATTCCCGGTCGAGCGATTTTAGCAAAGCTGTAAACAGCTCCACGCGGGACCACTCGGTACCCGTCACCAGACGCAGCGAGGTCGCAATAGTCTGTAGCTCGACGGGAAACTTCGTTTGATTCACATTGAGTCCAATTCCCACGACAACATAACGGACGCGAGTGATCTCGGCGTTCATCTCGGTCAGGATCCCGCACACTTTTTTCCCGTCGATCAGGACATCGTTGGGCCACTTCAGGTCGGGGGCGACTCGCGAATCAATCTCCTGAATCGCGGAGTGGACGGCCAATCCGGCAGCGAGCGTCAAAACGAGTACATCGGAAGGCGGCAGCGCCGGACGCAAAAGCACGGAGCAGTAAATTCCGGTCGAGCGCGCGGAATGCCACTGGTTGGCGCCCCGGCCCCGGCCCGCGGTTTGCTGCTCGGCTATAAAAATACTGCCTTCCGGAGCGCCGGCGCCCCCGGCGTCCATCGCAATCGTGTTGGTGGACCCAATCGTGTAGTGGTGATGAATATGCTTGCCGAAAATCGTCCCGTGCAGTTGTGGGGCGAGCATCTCCGGCAGCAGCAGATCGGGCATGGACTTCAAACTATATCCGGTTGAAGGGTGTCCGGCAATGTCAACTCCAAGGTTGCGTAACTGTTGTATCAGACGCCAGACTTCCGAACGGCTGGTCCCGATCTCCTCCGCGATCTTGGTCCCGCTTACCACGACCGTGGCGTGCGCGATGAGCAGGCGCACAATACGCCCTAAGCGCGCGTCGGTTTGCGGTGCGGGCACAGCGGCCCGCAAACTCCGGCTTGGCGGCGATTTCTTGATGCGGGCATTATGAGCGATAGCCCGCGAAACAGCAATCGCAGTTCCTGTCTGCCGCGCCCTTCATTGCGCAGTCTCGGTAAATGTCGCCACCGGATGGCCGAGTGCGAACTGGCCTTCAGCGGTGACGTGCACGGTACCGGAATTTGCAGGTAGCGTGAGCACTACCGGAGCGTTGCCGGTAGAGTCCGTGGTGACGAGCCGGTTCGACAGCGTGCCCGCATCGGTGGTGAACAGAACGGTGCCGCCAGCCGCGCTTCCGCCGGATCTCCCGGGATGGAGTGTGACTGACAGATTCAGCTTGCTACCCGGCGGTCCCTTCTGGCGGTCACCGATTTTGCTGAACTTTGCCGGCGGATTCCCCACCACGATCCAGCCGCTCTGGTTCTGACTGATGCCCAGGTTATCGGTGCTCGGAACAGTAAAGTGATAAAAGCCCGGAGCGCTACCCGCAGTCACCATAATGCTTCCGTCCTGATTGGACGTAAGATTCGGTTGCGTGACGAGTAGCGTGATTCCGCTATCCGACTGTGGAGTGCCCAGAGTCACAGTTCCTGAACCGGAGACGATCCTGGGTTGAAGCGTGCGTCGTTTCGCGCGCCGGAACCATGATCGTGTCAGGATTCAAATCCCACTCCGCACTCGGCGTCGCCGGCATGGAGCCCGTAACAACCAGTAGCGTGGCGGTATAGGGTGCGAATTTCCTGACGGAAGCCCAAGCCTTCGGAGGTGACGCCACAATCTTTGTCGGCGATTTAGACGACAGTGTGTAAGCTGTCACCCGCTTCGGCGTGAATCCATTCACGGCAAATTGCGTTTGGACAGAGGTCTTCGGATTCTTGTTGATTACCATCACAGTCAGGGTTGTCCCGGTTGAATCCAGCGCGGCGTAACTGCTGAACAGGTTCGGATTGCCGTCATTGATGTCGGAGACGGACGTTGCCGCAAAAGTATGGTGCTGCCCATCGTAATTGCGGAACAACTTCAGTGCCTGATAGTTCGGATTGGCCGGATCAGGAGCCACCCACCGCGATGCCAGATACATTCGTTCGCGTCCCAGAATGCCGTAGGCATCGGCATCGGCCAGTGCGGTGGAGAAATCCGATTCTCCCGCAAATGCCGCGCTCCACTCCGTGAAGCTCAGCGGCGTGCCCGGATAAATCATGTTCACCATCGCCCGCATACGCGGAATGCGGAAGGGAATTCGCTTTTTCGGCTGAATGAACGTCGTCCACTTCTGATTGATCGAGCCCGATTCGCTGGTATACGCCGGATCCCAATAGTCGCGGTAAATTCGCAGCGGAGAGCGCCTGCTTCTGGCTCTGGGTATAGCCGGAAGTATCCGGCCCGTCCGGGTAAGCATGAACATCGAACACGTCGACAGATCTGGTACCCGCCAGTTGATCGCGCCAATAAACTTCATTCAGCCACCAGGGCAGGAAGTCCACGCCGGCGTGCGCGCCTTTGTCGTTGTTGTCGGCTCCGTTCCAGTAAAACCACCAGCAGCAACTCACCGGGCCGAAGCGAATTGCATTGGGGTCCCAACTCTTCAAGGCGCCGGCTTCCGCAAAATAGGTGTCACGCATTTCGTCGTAGCCAGAAGCGTTGGGATGGACATCCCGGTGCGTGCCGCTCCAGATATCGATCTCGTTGTCCATGTTGTAGAAATGTGGCGCATTTCCAAATGCTGCCGCCATCGCCGCCGCCCACTGGTTGCGGTAGACCGTTCCCGGCGGATCGCCGTTTTGCGGAGAGTCGCGCAATTCGACATTGGCGTCAGTCGGATCGTTCCCGGTTATGACGGTCTTGCAATCCGATTCCACTCCATCTCCTGCGTCGGAGTTGTACGGATCCGCCCCGCATTGCGGCCCGTACTTCGCCACCGAAAAACTCCAGCCCGAAGGCTTCGCCACCCATGGCAGCATCACCATCGTCATCAGCGGAGTGCTCCCCGCCGCTTTCACATCCTGAATGAATTGCGTCGAATCACCGTCGCCAATCTCTGTGTAGCCAAAGTCCTCGAAATACCAATCGGCAGCGGCGTTGTTCGTGAACGTCTTCCAGTTGTAGCGTGAGGTCGCGTTGCCGCCCCAGCGCACTACGCTGAGACCACTGTCGGAAATCGTGGCGGCATCCTGGGGATAGCTTCCGCCATAAACGTAAGTGCTGATCGAATGACGGTTGCTGAGGACATCTACAGTGACATTGACGGATGTGGCCGGCGTGGAAGAGGGTGAGTCCGTAACTACGGATGGAGCCGGCCCGGGCGATCTGCCGCTTCCAGACGAACTGTTCGTGAAAAGCAACGCCAGCAATATGGCGGCGATGTATCGGGTCGGGTGCATGGGGAGGGCCTCCGCTTCCGAGATACTCTAGCGCGTTCCCGGCCCGCAGCGGTACACGAAAGTGCACCTCACAATGTCTAGGCTGGGGCCGCGCGCAGGCTCATATCGGTTGCCTTCGCGGAGTGAGTAAGTGCGCCCACCGAGATGAAATTTACGCCGGTCTCGGCGTAGGCGCGAACGTTATCGAGGGTAATTCCGCCCGAGACTTCAAGCGGAATGCGGCGTTCCACACGGGCGCAACGCGCGACTGCACGCTTCACATCCTCGACCGACATGTTGTCCAACAGAATAGCTTCTCCGCCATGCTCAAGAGCCTGTTCCAGTTCGTCGAGGGATCGGACTTCAATTTCGATGATTTGTTCGCCACGCCGGTTCTTGTGAGCGCGCTCCAGCGCGGGCACAACTCCTCCTGCCAGCGCGATGTGGTTGTTCTTGATCAGAACGCCATCCGATAAATCCAGGCGATGGTTCTGTCCGCCTCCGCAGCGCACTGCGTACTTATCGAGCATGCGCAGCCCAGGCACTGTCTTGCGCGTGTCCAGAATCCGCGCCTTCGTGCCCGAAACCGCATCCACGAACTGCCGCGTCAGCGTAGCAATCCCGCTCAACCGCTGCATGAAATTCAGAATCACCCGTTCGCAGGAAAGAATCACGCGCGCATTGTGCCGGATCACAGCGACCGATTGTCCTTTGTGCAGGCGAATTCCATCGAATATTTCCGGATGGGTCGTGACTTCGTAGTGCGAAGTCACAGCACCATCGAGCGCCGCGTAAACGTCTAAAATCCGAGAAACGCACCCGATACCAGCCAGAATGCAATCCTGCTTCGCAAGAATCGTTCCCGAGGCCCGCAGGTTGGGATCAATACACGCGTAGCTGGTCGCGTCCCGCGTAGCCCGATCCTCGAGCAGCGCGTTCTCGATAACAGCAGTAATGCGTCGGCTATTCCAATCCACGCGGTCACCTTCAGCTGAGAACTGCTAACTGCGAACCAGGAACTGGGTTTATTTCAACTCTTCCAGCTTACTCTTAACTTTTTCACGAAGCACAGCCAGTTCCTCAGCCCGCTTTCGAATCCCCTCCACAACTTTCGCCGGTGCCTTGGCCAGAAACTGCTCGTTGCCCAACTGGCGTTGGCCATTGGCGCTCTCTTTCTCGATCTGCTCGAGTTCCTTCTTGAGCCGCTCACGCTCCGCAACAACGTCGATCTTCCTCTCGTAGATCACATTCACGTCGAAACGCGCGGTGTGACGCGCCCCGGGCAACTTCGCCAGCGAACTCTCCACAAACTCGATCTTCTCGATGCTGGCCAAGCGGTCCACTGAGCCTTGATTCTGCTCGATCAGCTTACGCATTCCGGGCTCATGGGCAAACACCTGGACTGGCACTTTGGTTTTTGGTTCAACCTTAAGCTCAGCCCGAGAGTTGCGGACACTGACGATCAGGTCTTGCAGAATCGCCATCTCCGTCTCAGCCGCCAGATCCAATTGCTTTTCATTCGTCTGCGGATACCCAGCCAGCGCAATCGACTTCAACGGCGGATTCCCGTCGTAAATCGCATGCCAGATCTCTTCCGTGATAAACGGCATCACGGGATGCAAAAGTCGCAACGCACCTTCAAACACACCTAGCAGATTGGCGCATGCGATGCGAGCCGCTTGCTGATCCGCGCCTTCCATCAGCCGAGGCTTGATGAGTTCAAGATACCAGTCGCAGAACTCGCCCCAGAAGAAGTCATAAATCTGGTTGGCAGCTTCATGGAAGCGATAAGTCTGCAACGCGTCGTTCACGTTCTTGGTCACACGATTGAAGCGCGAAAGAATCCACCGGTCTTCGAGGGTAACGGCCTCAACCCCCGCCACGCCAGCCCCGGTCCCGGGCCGCAGGCCAGGTTCCACCCGGTCAATGTTCATGAACATGAACCGCGCCGCATTCCAGATCTTGTTGGCGAAGTTCCGATACCCCTCAGTCCGGCTCTCGCTGAATGCGATGTCCGTTCCCGGAGCCGCCATGGCCGCCAGCGTAAACCGCGTGGCATCCGTCCCAAAGCGCTCGATGATCTCCAGCGGATCAATCACGTTGCCCTTGGTCTTCGACATCTTCTGCCGCTCGGCATCGCGCACCAGGGCATGAATGTAAACCTGGCGGAAGGGCACGCTGTCGTCTTTCTTGTCGCCCCATCCACTGGCCTGCTTTATCCGAGGATCCTGTTTGTGTCCAGGCATGAAATGACATCCAAACATGATCATGCGAGCGACCCAGAAGAACAGAATTTCGTAGGCCGTAATCAGCAGCGTCGTTGGATAAAAAACTTCCTGATCGCGCGTCTTCTCCGGCCAGCCCAGAGTGGTAAACGGCAGCAGGCCAGAAGAAAACCATGTGTCCAATACGTCAGTATCTTGTTTCAGTTCGGAGTTGCCGCACTTCGCGCACTTCGCGGGAGTTTCACGGGCAACGATTATCTCTCCACAGCTACAGTGCCAAGCCGGAATCCGGTGTCCCCACCACAACTGCCGCGAGATGCACCAGTCGTGGATGTTGTGCATCCAGTTCAGGTAAACCTGCTGATAGTTTTCCGGAACAATCGTAATTTCACCCTGCTCCACGGCCTCGATTGCGCGTTGAGCAAGGGGAGCGATCTTGATGAACCATTGCGTTGAAAGCCGCGGCTCGACCACTGTGCCACAGCGATCGCACTTTCCCAGCGCGATGGTGTAGTCCTTTTCTCCAACCAGAAATCCTTGCTGGCGCAGATCTTCGAGCACCCGTTTTCGCGCTTCATAACGGTCCAAGCCAGCATACGGACCAGCTTCCTGGTTCATGCGAGCCTGATCGTCGATGACCTCGATCTGCGGCAGATTGTGGCGAAGTCCAGCCTCAAAATCATTGGGATCATGCGCCGGAGTCACTTTCACCGCGCCCGTCCCAAACTCGGGCTGGGCCAGGTCGTCGGTGATGATCGGAATCTCGCGATTCATCAGCGGCAGCAAAACTTTCTTGCCATGTAGATGCTCGTAGCGTTTGTCTCCCGCATTGACGGCGACGGCGGTGTCGCCCAGCATGGTTTCCGGCCGCGTGGTCGCCACCGTGATGAACTCGTCAGTCCCAATCACCGGATAGCGAATCTCATAGAGCTTGCCCGCAACTTCCTCGTGCTTGACTTCGAGATCGGAAATCGCCGTCCCGCACCGCGGACACCAGTTGACGATGTACTTGCCGCGATAGATCAGTCCTTCTTCGTACAAGCGGACGAAAACTTCCCGCACCGCGTGCGAGAGGTTCTCGTCCATGGTGAAGTACTCGCGATCCCAATCCACGGAGGCGCCGAGCCGCTTCATCTGGTCGAGGATGGCCCCGCCGTAGTGCCGTTTCCATTCCCACACCCGCTCGATGAAAGCCTCACGCCCCATGTCGCGGCGCTTCTTGCCTTCGCTCGCCAGTTGGCGCTCGACCATCATCTGGGTCGCGATGCCCGCATGATCGGTGCCCGGAAGCCACAACGTCAGAAATCCGCGCATGCGATGCCAGCGCACAATGATGTCCATCTGCGTCTGGTTGAGCATGTGTCCCATGTGCAGCCGCCCGGTCACGTTGGGAGGCGGCAGCAGTAGCGTGAACACCGGACGCGTCTCTCCCGGCGGAGGCGCGGAGACAGAAAAAAGTTTCTCCTTGATCCAGTAATCGGCCCAGCGCGTTTCAATCGCGCCCGGCTCGTACGCTTTGGGAAGATCGTGGGCCATAGTCTTGAACGAGCATTCAGCACTCAGCATTCAGCGCTTAGCCAACAAGGGCTGTTCCTCGATTGCAGGTTGCAAGGAATTCCAGAGGCTGAGTGCTGTCTGCTGAGCGCTGAAAGCTAGTGACCTTTGATATTACAGGCGGGCGGAAAACCCGGTCAAACTGCGATTGGGTTGGTGTATGCCGACGGCAAAATGCTCCCTCCCGTGGTCGGGCGCGATTACGGTTGGAGTATGGTTTCCCAGAGAGTTCCAACTTAGGGGTTTTGAGTGTAATGGCCTGTTAACAGCTGTTGTGGGCCTGATACGATTTCCTTCATGTCAGATTTTGATGAGGCACGGAAAAAGGCTGAGTCCGGAAGTGTTGTCAGTCAGGGCTATGTGGGCTGGTGCTATCTGTATGGCCGGGAAACAGCCCTTGACTACTCAGAGGCTTTGCGATGGCTGTCCGCTGCCGCATATGAGGGGCGAGCATCGCGTCCCTTCGTTCATCTTGGAGACATGTATGCGGCAGGCCTCGGGGTGGCGGGAAACCTCAGCGAAGCAATGCGGCACTATAGGGCAGTTGTGGCCAGCGAACCACGAGCACAATTGGCATTGGCCCGCATTTACTCGCGAGGTGAGGGCGTTGACGCCGATCCAAAGGAGGCTTCGGTGCTCTATTCCTCGCTTGCGGGCTGCAATCACGTGCGGTCTATGTAGGGCGACGGCAAAATGCTCCCTCCCTGCCGGTCCGGTGTGATCACGACAGGAGTTGGGTTTCCCAGAGAGCTCCAATTTAGGGGTTTTGAGTGAAATGGCCTGTGGGTGTTGAAAAAGTCACCGTGATTAGCGATCAGAATGGCGGAGAAGCATGGTAATTAAGAAGGAGGAAGGCTTGCCATGCTGTGGATCGCCATTCTCGGAGGCTTGCTGATCATGATGGGGCAACACGACCGCTCCGAAGCGTTGTTCTATTACTTCCGCCTGGAAGATCAAGTTCCTGAAAACCATCTGCTGCGGCTGATTGAGAAACACATCAGCTTTGCCTTCGTGCGGGAAAAGCTGAAAGCGAGTTACAGCGATACCGGCCGTCCGTCGATTGATCCCGAACTTCTGCTGCGCATCCTGTTGATCGGCTACTTGTACGGCATCACCAGCGAACGGAAGCTGGTGGAGGAACTGCGCATGCACTTGGCGTGGCGCTGGTTCACCGGTCTGGGCTTCGATCAGGAGATCCCGCATCATTCCACGTTCTCGAAAAACCGGCATGGACGGTTTCAGGAATCGAAACTGTTCGAGGAGTTGTTTGAGCAGATCGTGAAGCAGTGTGTGGAAGTGGGACTGGTGCAGGGCAAACACCTGTCCGTGGATGGCAGTTTCGTGGAGGCGAATGCGGCGAAGGAGAGCCGCATTCCGCGCGAGCAGTTAGCGGAAGTGGCGCAAGTGAACCAAAGCGTGCGCCAGTACCTGGTCGAACTGGAGCAGCAGAATCCCACCGAAGAGCCGGTGCATCAGCAGGATCAAGTATCGACCACGGATCCCGATGCGACCTATGCCACCAAGGGCGGGATACCGGCCCGGATGGGTTACTACGACAACTATCTGATCGACAATGACAGTTGCGTAATCGTCGGGGTGCAAGCGACGGCAGCACGGATGAGTCAGGAGACGGTGGCCGCACAGGACATGCTCACCCGTTTCACGCAATGGCAAGGACGAGAGCCAGAATCGGTAGCGGCCGACACGACCTACGGGAACGGGGAGTTCTTGCACTGGTTGGCGGATCGAAGCATCACGCCCTATATGCGAACCCGCGACAGTATCCACAGAAAGAACAGCCCGTTCTACGGACCCGAGCGGTTCACCTATCAACCCGAAAGCAACAGCTATCGCTGTCCTGCGGGGGAGCAACTGAACTATGGCGGCCGCAGCATGCGCAACCGCACCTATGCCTACATCGGGACCCGCAAACGTTGCGGTGCGTGTGCGCTAAAAGCCCAATGTACCAGCGGAGTGTTCCGCTTTCTTGCCATCCACATGGATGAACCAGCCCGGCAACGCGCACGGAGGTTGGTCAACACACCGGAGTTTGCGAAGGCACAGCGGGAAAGAAAGAAGGTGGAAGCCCTGTTCGCGGAGCTCAAGAATCAAATCGGATTGCGTCGCCTCCGTCTGCGCAGACTGAAGTTCGTGCGAGAGCAGTTCTTTCTGGCGGCGGCTGCCCAAAACCTCAAGCGACTAGTCCGCTTCCTCAGCCAACCGACAACGCCTACTGTGCAAGCTGCCACCTAGCTGAGGGGGAGAGGAAAAACTCGACGGGAGCGATGATCACTGCCAAAAAGACCTTTCCGATCACGGACTTTTTCAACAGCCACGCCTGTTATCGTCACTTGAGAAACCAAGCGTTGATTCTCGATCCGAGGAGGCGGATAATGAACCAGTTTCGGAGGACGCGCACTGAAACGCTCTCCCCAGAGTCGCAAGGAATCCGCCAGCCTTCCACAGTCTCTCCATCACCAGCTCAACATGCTATGCACTCGCGGCAGGTGCGGCAGGAGTGGGGGTACTGGCCCTGGCACAACCCGCCGACGCGAAGATCGTCTACACCCCCATCCATCATGTCATCCAACCGAACAGCTCCTACAAGCTTGACCTCAACCACGATGGAAGAACTGACTTCACCCTCAGCAACATCATTAGGTGCCGCACTATATGTACCTACTACAGCCTCTTGCAGAAGCCTGCCGACCACAATCGTGTGGTGGGCTATACGAATGAGTTCCTCCGTTTGAGTCGGCTTTGCAGGCAAGGTGCTCGGATGGCTCACGCGCGCGGGTTTAAGACTGGTATAGGGTTTCTGGCTAAGATCAAATATGACCCCGGGAACACCAGCGTACTCGGTCCTTGGCCCAACACTAAGTCCGATTACCTCGGACTGAAGTTTGACATCAAAGGAAAAACACATTATGGCTGGGCACGTTTCAATGTCTCGGTGATCAAACGTGCGATTACGGCCACGCTGACGGGCTACGCATACGAGACGGTCCCCAACAAGTCCATCATCGCAGGCAGGACCAAGGGCCCCGATGCCATTGGATTCGACTCAGACGCAACTGTTACCATGCCCACTCCCGAACCTGCCGCGCTGGGCTTACTCGCGCTAGGATCACCGGGAGTGTCCATATGGAGACGGGAAGAGTCAGCGGTTGCTACCCAGTAAAGCGCCCACACTTTCCGAAAATCCAAAGATTCTAGTCAACTGCTTCCCATGATCGTTGACGTAACATCTCTATTTCACTCATTGACCTCCCAGACCGGACAATTCTCAGTGAGCGCTATCCTGATTGCAACAGCTTTCACTGCTGAGTCTCTGCGCCCGTGGTGCTCTCTCTATTTCGTCAATCGCTTGATGATGGTCAACACTACAAAGAGCGGAACCCCAACACTGAGGAGGCATGCCGCAGGAAGCACTACATAATAAGAAACGTTTGCCCAAACAGATGCTGGAAACATCCAGAACACGAAATCAGGAATGTAGTTGGCGTTGTTCAGAACGTATGCAAACACAATCGACGTTGCCACGGAAATAAGAATGCACCGCGCCGTAGTCAGGTGAGTCATGGAGAGAGTGTCGCGTCGGCACCACGCGCTGTCAATGGCGTCGCAATCAGTCCAATAACAGGTCGGTGCCGGACTGACACGCGAACAGTCGTATGACCGCTCAGTTGGCGTAACATCTCGATTCCACTCATTTGGCTTGCCGGGCGGCTATTTGCCGCCCATTTTGTGACTTGTAGCCCTGAAGCCATTGCATGAAGACTATCATAGGAATTGCGTTTCACCGGTAATCCGCGTACCAGCTTTCTGATGAAATTCTTGCGATCAAACTCACGGATTCATTCGCCATGCGAACGGCAGTTTCACAGAGTTCGATGCGCCGAACGGGATCGGGGCCACCTTCCCAGTCACGGCAAACAATGCGGGGCAAATTGTTGGATTTTTCTTCGACGCCAACGGTATGCACGGTTTCATACGCGATCCTCACGGCACCATTACCGGTTTTGACGCTCCAAATTCGCCGGGAGGAACATTCTCTCAGGCTATCAACTCCGCAGGTGTAGTTGCGGCTATTGGTTGGGATGCGATCGGACGCCTCACGGGTTCGTCCGCGATACGGATGGCACCTTCACAGAGTTTGATGCCCCAGACGCGGGCACGGGCGGCACCTATGCGTTTGGGATAAATTCTGAAGGGGTGATTACGGGTGGTTACTATGACTCGAACAATGCAGATCACGGCTTCTTTCGTGATCCTGATGGCACCATAACGGAGTTTAATACTCCGCACGCGGGGACCGGAGCCAACGAAGGCGCTGCAGGTCATATGATTACGAACGCTGGAGAGATCGTGGGAGCGGACCATGAAAGGTGTGTGGTACGGCTTCGTGCGCACTCCTAAGGGTCACTTCACCGAGTTTAGCGTTTCCGGTGCGGGCAATGGCAACGGCCAAGGCACCTTCTCCTGGGCCATCAACCAAGCCGGGGCCGTTACGGGATGGTGGATGGACGCGAGCAATTTAACCCACGGCTTCGTGCGTGCCCCTGACGGCGGGATCACCAAGTTTGACGCTCCGGGCGCAGGCACAGGTTGGCGAGGGAACGACGGGCGGAGACATCAATTTTTGGGGTGTAATTGCCGGAAGCTACATTGACAGCAACAACGTGACCCACGGCTTTCTGCGACTGCCGTTCTAGGCCGAATCGGGACAGAAACTCAGCCGCCTGCTGTCTGGGCGGCTTTTCTTTCCATCACGCCGATGCTGGCTGGCGCGGTAACTTCTGCTAACAGGCCATTACACGTTTTGAGGGATTTGAGTGAAATCGGATTTATCGCCAACTACCCTTCTGAGCGTCTCGTGCCCAGCCCAACAACCTGTTGAATACACGTTCCAACTCATTTCCCTTTCCACCTCGTACCGGCAATTTCTGGGCTCTGAGGCCAGCGCGGGTGCACACCCCGCGCGGACGTGTATATTGATCGCTCCCGGTACCCAAGCCACTTGCTGTCCCGCAAGTACAAGGAAGATCATGAAACTCTCTTGTTCGCTCCTAATTTTGTTGACTGCCGTTTTCCTGATGCTGTCGGAGCCCTTTGCCGCGCAGGTTTCGCCCCATCCACCTTCCGTCGCCAGGGACACATTCATTCACCAGATCATGGAGGATGCCGGCATCCCCGGACTGCAAGCCGTCGTCGTGAAGCGGGACAAAATCGTCTGGTCGCATAGCTATGGCGATGCTGTGCTGGATGTGCCCGGGCCGCGCCGTCCTATGAATGAGCACGATCTCATCCTGACGGCTTCCACTACGAAACTGTGTGTGACCGTCGCTGCCCTGCAGCAATTGGAAAAAGGTAAGTTTGCGCTTGATGACGACATCAGCCGTAGCCTACCCTTCCCGGTACGAAATCCGAACTGGCCTGATGTCCCCATTACCTGGCGCATGCTTCTCACGCATACCTCCAGCATTGCCGAGACAACTGATGACTTGATCCAGGCATTGTCTTACTGGGGGAAAGATCATCCACTGGCCTTCGACGACTACGTGAAAGCCCGCTTTCTGCCGGGTGGCAAATATCATGCCTACGAACTGTTCCGCCCCGGTAAACCCGGAAGCGAGCGGATTTATTCTAATGACGGGTTTTCGCTGCTCGCTTTTGCGATTGAGCAAGTGACGCACGAATCTTTTGACATATACGCGAAGCGGGAGATTTGGACCCCGCTCAAAATGAATGAGACCAGTTACTCGCTGGCCGGGCTTTCGCCGGATCATTTAGCAGTGGGTTACGGCGCGCAGCGAAGGCTGATGGTACATTTTCGTTTGTCCCGGCGAAGGTATTTTGGGGGCATGAGTCCGCGAGTGGCACCGTTATGGACCATCAGAACTCATATCCCGGTATCCCGTCGGAAGGACTTACACGAACGCAAGAGATTTCGCCCGCCTGATCCTCATGTTCTTGAATGGTGGAACAGTCGACGGCGCGCGGGTTCTGAGCCCCGCCAGCGTGGACATGATCTTCACTCCTTCCGGGTACCGGAACTTGGACGGTTGGCAGCAAGGAATCGGAGTGAATGGCCCTCTCGATTTACGCGGACGGCAAGTGTGGGGACACGATGGGCAGGGGCTAGGTTCGGTCTCCGCGCTTTACGTGAATCGGCAGACCGGCGTGGGCGCGTTCACTATCGCCAACAGCAATTACTCGGACGAATCGCAGAACTATTCTCTCGTCGATCTGGATATGCATCTGATGTCGTGGTTTGAGGACAGTGCCATTCAGTGAAGCGGGCTTAAGTGAAGCGAAGAGTTCTCCCAAGGTTGTCAAGCGTCCAGCGGTGCCCAGCACCGCGCGGCCCGGCATTGCAAAGCGACGCGGACACACGCGCAACTGACGAAACCAGGCCATAGCACTCAAAACCCCTCCCCCGGGCTCAATGAGTGTAATGGCGATTTTACGACAGTCATCAGTTCAGCAGCTTCGCTATTCCTGGAACGGTGTCACAATAAGGGCATGCGTGACGACGCGAAACCGCATCCCGGTCCATGGCGGGTAATGCAAGTTGACTCTGAGTTTGTCGGTTTACTTGTTGCTGCCGGCTTTCTCGTGATGGGCTTAGTCAGCATGCCAATCGCAACGTGGTTCGTGCTTGGAGCCATCGCGCTCGGCGTCGTTGTTGCGCTTCTGCTTCGCTTCGCTCCTAAGAGGTTCACTCGCGCAGCAGTGGGAACGGTCATCATCCTCGCTGTGATCGCGCTCTGGTGGGAAGGGCACACACCTCGACGCCCACGCAGTGTCTCGTCCAACGCGCTTTTCGTATTACCAAACAACGTACCCTTTACGTTGCACAAGACTGGCTATTGGTTGGACTGTTGGTTCGACAAGCAGGCGAGTGTTGATCGATGCAAACTTACAGACGAAAAGGGTATTGGGTCTTTTGAAGATGTATTCCTCCCATGCATTGGGCAAACGCCGCTTCCTCAAACCGAGTTGGTCCTTAAGGCACGATGGACCGGGCGGGTATGGACCCGTTCGCCTGACACGGGGATTAACGTCCCTGTCGTTTACCTGGAGAATGACCAAGTCTTGCTTCCCCAGAGTTTCTATAGAGAGGCCAAGCGCAATGTAGGCTGCTCTTTTCCTTAAGAAAGAACTCAGGCAATTTCGCTCATTGACCCTGCAGGCTCCTCAATGAGTGAAACAGAGATTTTTCGCCAATTGACAAACCAGGCGAATGGGAACAAGATTGTCGGCACGTTTCAAGTGCGTAGTCTCTGGCGGGAAACCCAATCGCGGCTTGAAACGAAGGGGGAATATGTCCGACCCTCGGGAACGCTCTCAGCCAATTGCTTCCTATGTCTTCTTGCTCCTTGCGTGTTCGCTGCTCGGTGGTGTAGCCAGCGCCACGCCTTCCATCACTCTCTCCAAGAAAACGGGGCCGCCCACTAGCCAGATTCTCGTCTCGGGTCGTGGATTCAAGCCGCACGTTGGAGTGGATATCTTCTTCGACACCAAAGACAAAGCACTCGTAGTAACCAACGGAAAGGGAGAGTTCCACGATGCGCGAATCCACGCGCCCCGCAGTGCTCGCCCCGGTGAGCATTGGGTCACGGCTCTGGAGCGGAACAACGACAAGGGCGCCCAAGAGCCATTCTTGGTGCAAACCAACTGGAGCCAGTTCCACTTCGACGCCGACGGCACGCGCGTGAATCCGTTTGAGAACGTACTCAACGTCAAAAATGTTGAGCGCGTTGGCTTGCGGTGGAGCTTCCGAACGAGCGGTCGCGTCGTTTCCTCCCCAGCCGTGGTAAACGGAGTGGTTTACATCGGCTCGAATGACAACAACGTATACGCATTGAACGCCAGGACCGGGAAAAAGCTGTGGAGCTACGCCACCGGTGGAGAAATCTATTCCTCTCCAGCAGTTGTTGCGGGAGTAGTCTATGTTGGCTCGAATGATGGGAATCTGTACGCACTCAAAGCGGGAACCGGCCGGAAGGTGTGGGCTTACTACACCGGTGGAGGTTGGTCCGCGCCAGTGGTGGCGAATGGAATAGTTTACGTTGGCTCATCTGACGAGTCCGGTGACAATGTGTTTGCCCTGAAAGCTGATACCGGCGTTCTCCTGTGGAGCTACGCGACTGGCTTTTCTGTGTATTCCTCCCCTGTAGTCGTGAGGGGAGCGGTATTTATCGGCTCCCTCGACTTTCACATATACGCACTGAAGGCCCGCACCGGCGCGAAGTTGTGGAGCTATGCCACCGAAGGCTACGTGAGTTCCTCGCCCGCCGTGGCGAATGGAATGGTCTACGCCGGTTCGGAAGACGGCAGCGTTTACGGCGTGAACGCCAGCACCGGCATCGGGATTTGGAGCTACTATACGGGTCATTGTTGCATCGAGTCCTCGCCCGCAGTGGCCGACGGAGTGGTTTATACCGGCTCGTCCCAGAGCCTCCTGTACGCCCTGAAGGGCAGCACTGGTGTCGTACTTTGGAGTTACCCTGCGGGCTATGTGTCTTCAGCGCCAGCTGTCGCTAATGGCGTGGTATATGCTGCCTCTTGGGACAACAGTGTGTACGCACTAAGCACGAGCACAGGGAAGAACCTGTGGGGCTACACCACCGGTTCGTCTCTGGAAGGCTCTCCCACCATAGCGAATGGGATTGTCTACCTTGGCTCGGACGACGGCAATGTTTACGCCTTCGGCCTGAAGAATGATGGGGATCGAACGGAAGAGGATTCCGAAACGCCCCAACCCGAACACGCTACGCCCGGACTTTAGCCTCAAGGTGTCCGAATCGAGTAACTGACGTTAACAGGCATGGCACCAGCTTGCACCGTCTCTTCGCCCAGTTTTGCCCTGGAAATCAGCCTCACCCGCGCTCAATGAGTGAAATAGAGATGTTACGACAGTTACAAATTCGCTAGTCGTTCCAAGAGGAACAGGGCCCCAGCTGACACCCTCATTTTGCGTTGAGCAGGATGGCGACTTTGCCGTGGTCTCGGATCGGAATGGCGAGGTCAGGGACGTGATCGTTGTTGAAATCGCCCGCTGCGATCGAGAAGCCGCCGTCAGTCTTGATGGTGTCCTTGATAGGAATCGAGGGGCCAAACTTTCCATTGCCCTTCCCATAGAAAAAATACGCATCGTTCAGGCTGGTAGCACAGGCGACGTCGAGGTTACCGTCGAGATTGAAGTCGGCGACGGCGCAGGCTTCCGGGGGCTGCCAATTGTGGAAGGTCGGCCTGTAGCGGGTGGGTTTGCCGAAGGTACCGTCGCCCTTATTCAGCATAACGACCATTCCTTCGGCGTCATCGGCCAGTATCAGATCCTGATCGCCGTCATTTCGAAGGTCGGCGATCTTGACGTCCACGGGCGTTCCGTCTTCAGGGTAGTTTGTTGGTTTCCCAAACTTTCCTGTGCCATCGTTTATTAGAACGGAAACATAGCCGACGACATTCGTAATGGCAAGATCGGGGTGATCATCGCCATTCAAGTCCGCCCCCGCGAGCGCGCCTGGGGTATTTGGAAGTTTGTACACCGTTGGCTTCAGGAATGTCCCTGTCCCTGTTCCGCGAAACACCCTCAGGACGCCTCCCGTTCCGTCACCAAGGTCGGTCTCGGCTACGTCAAGTTTTCCGTCGTCGTTGAAGTCAGCGACGGTGACAAATCCGGCCTCGGATCCTAGTTGGTACGAGGCATTGAAGCTAAATTTTCCATCGCCGTGGCCCAGAAAAACGGCTAGGGCCCCGGCGCCGGTCCCGCCTGACTCAACGACCAGAAGATCCTCGATGCCGTCGCCGTTCAGGTCTCCCACAGCTAGGCCAATGGGAAGCGGGACTGCGAGCGTCATGGGCTTCTGAAACGTGCCATCCCCTTGCCCGAGGAGGACGACTATCTGGCTAGTCAGATAGTCGGCCACAACCAAGTCGGAATTGCCGCTGTTAGTCAGCTGCGCCGCAACCACCTGCTGCGGCCTTTGACCCGCGTGGTAATAGACCGCTTTCTTGAACTGACCCGCCCAACCCGCGGTCGTAAACGTGGTAAGTGTTGCGACGGCTAACAAAGTGCACGAACTCGCACGTGTCATAGCGGGACCGAGCTTTATTTTCACCTCGGGAGTCTGTCCCGCGACCGGAATTTAGTCAAGGCGAAAAGTTTTGCAACCAGGTCGCACTCCGCCCGGGCAGATGGGCCCGTAACATCCATAACCTTTTTCACCACTGTCAATTGACGAAATCAGGCCATTTCACTCATTGAGGGGGTTTTGAGCGTAATCGGGATTTTGCAACAGCTACCGGCGGGATCTCCCGTCACCTCGTAATCTCAAAGACGGTGCCGCAGCCGTAAAATTGCCGACCGTCCCAGTATCGTTTGCAGTCCGTTCCAGGATTACCGCCCTGTAGTGTCGTGCCATACATGTTCCCGGCTGTGTCGAAAACCAAGCCGCCCCAGGGTTCGATTGCGTTCTGCCCGAAGCTAAAGATCACTTTCTCCTGCCATTTCCCGCTCGTCCCCGGTTTCAACTGGAAAATAGCACCGTTATCGTGGGAGCCGCCCAGTTCCGTGGTGCCATACAAGTTCCCAGCCGTGTCGAAAACCAAGGTGGCTTCCGTACTGTAGCCGTCTACTCCGTTATGGGTGAAGCTGTGCAGCACCTTTTCCTTCCACTTGCCGTTCTTCTCGGGCGTGGTTTGAACACGGTCCCGCAGCCGGCGTTGTAGAAGCAACCGGAGCCACGATCGGCTCCGCCCCGGGCGGTAGTGCCGATATAAGTTCCCCGCAGCGTCGATGACCAGGCTGGCCCAAGGGTAGAAGCCCTCAGTGCTGTTGTTTATGTCGTCGAAGCTATGGAGCACTTTTTCCGTCCACTTACCACCGGCGCGAGGCGACACCTCGAACACGGTGCCATAGCCACCATAACCTCCAGTGCCGCCCTCAAACGTTGTGCCGTACAGGTTGCCGAGAGAGTCGAGAATCACACCGGCACCCGGATAAGTCCCGTCCAAGCAACCCGTGACTGTGCAGAAGCTGTACAGCACTTTCTCGGTCCAAGTGTCGCCTGCGCCGGGCGTAAGCTCGAATACAGTACCGTTGTCGGTATTGGCACCGCCCAAATAGGTAGTCCCGTACAAGCTTCCACGCGCATCAAAGATCAAGGTGCTTTGGGGAACGCGACCGTCCGCGCCGTTAAAGCTGTGCAGTACCGTCTCGGTCCACCTTCCACTTGCGTGCGGCGTCACCCGAAACACGGTACCCATTCCGTAAGCACCACCTGCCACCGTTGTCCCATACAGGTTCCCCGCTGCATCGATAATCAGGCTGGCGTAGGGAGATTTTCCATCGGTGCAGTCTTTGGCGGCACAGAAGCTGTGCAACACCTTCTCGCTCCACGTGCCGTCCGCGCTGGGCTTCAACTGGAACACTGCGCCATTCTTGCCATACCCGTTGCCCCCATAATCGGCGCCCAGGGTCGTGCCATACAAGTTCCCCATCGCATCGAAGATCAAGCTGCGTTGAGGCGAGAAACCGTCCTTGCCGTTTTCCTTGAATCTGTGCAGTATCTTCTCTTTGCTGGCGGCGGAGGCGGGAGTTGTGTTGGTCAGAAAACTGAATAGAACGGCGCAGGCCGCTAGGAAATGGATCGTTGGTTTCTTGCTGTGCATCGATGTATCCGCCGGCGGGCGAAAAACACCCCCCTCGTGCCCCGGAAGGCAGAACCCATTTTACCCCCGGAATCTTGTCCCTGTGGTTACGTGTGTCTGGGCGATTGTTTATGAAACCAGGCCATTTCACTCATTGAGGATCGGGCTGGAGCGGGGTCAATGAGTGAAATGGCGATGTTACGCCAGCTGTCCTACGACGGTTTGTGCGAATCGCTTTTCGCTTAGATTGATCTGCCCCTAGGCGCTTCCGGTTTGTAGAGGATCTCAAGTGGCTTCCCGTTCCACATGCCAAGGTAGAAAGCTTCGGCCCCCCGCACGCCCGCATTTTCATGGTACGTCGAGGTAAGAGCCAAAAGCGATCTCCCCATGCCTGCTCGACCTCTAGAGCAACGGCGTAGGGCAGATATTTCTCGTAGATGCCAGCGTGGTCAGCTGGTTCGTCGGTGCGTTGCATCGGAAGTTGCTCGACTGATTTGAGAAAAAGTCGAAGGCCCGCGATTTCGGTGAGAACCTGGTTGCCCTCTTGGGTTGGCGTTTTGATCCATGCGAAGACAAAAGCATTCAGGATGGCGAGGATAGGCAGCAGCAACAACTTGCCAGCCGAACGTAGCTCCAACTATGACTCCACCGCTGATGATAGCTGCGATACAAGGCAATAACATCGTAAGAAGCAGCGCCTCGCGCCTTAGCACGGCAAAATCACAGTGTTGTCTTGCGGCACAAATCAGATCCCAAACTCGTTGCGAGATAAAAAACAGGTAAAACGCGCCGGGCGCCATTATCACCAGCCCATAGATCAATGCGGCCCATTGCTCTTTGTAACGCGGACTAGCCGCAAAACACAACGCGGCTGCCGATAAGAGGACGCCGCCAGTCACGAATGGGCGCTTTTCTGTGAACCACCGCCCGACCGCATCTCGACGCAATGCTTCAGCCATGTCGTGCACCGCCAGCGTCGTTTTGGAACTGAGCATGTTAATGGGAACGTCTTTCCGTATGACCGCGAACAAGCTCCGCCATCAGGATTTCCTCCTCATTTGGCAACTTGTCCTGTCTGTTCGCCGACGGCGTAGCTCGGATGAGCGCCGCGCCATTCCCAGAATGTAGAGTCGCCAGACCTTTTGCGACTAGGCTAAGCACCCCCGCCCAGAAGGTCCGGTCGTCAAAGTTCTCTTTCCAAATGTAACGGAGCATTGCGGGAGAAAGTTGTCGAGGAGGATCGTAAAGAGGAACGACCGTCCGGACCTTGCGACCCAATCTGAAAACTAACCATGCGAATAGGTAGTAAGCGAAAACGGCAACGATTGCCGTAACTACGAACTCGTTCTGGGTAGTCACAGTTGTGGCCCATCCTAAACCAGAACGGTTCACGTACCGGCCATTTCACTCATTGAGGATCGGGCCGGAGCGGGGTCAATGAGTGAAATGGCGATTTTAGGCCACCCACGAAGCCACGCAGATCAGACTCCGTTGAAGACAGCCGATTTTGCTATAGTTTGTGAGCAATGCCTAGAGCAGAGTTCCTCCGGACGAGTACCTCCTGCTGGGTCACAATGCTGACAATTCAAGCCAGCTTGTATGTCTGCCTCGCTGCAGGTCAACAAAAGAGCTGTGCCGGTCATCCTTCAACACAGAATCCGGACACGATCGGGTATGTCGAGAATGCGGTGGCGAAAGCGTTTGAGGATGCTCGTCAGAACGCTGGGCTTCCAAAGCTAACAAGAACAACTGCTCCTGCGTCGCAGAGAGCGTATGCGTGTGATGCAGCAGAAAAGGGAAAGCCTGTCACGGTCGAACTTAGCCTGAAAACAAATGGCTTTGTCACGTATAAGACGACGACTCCCGAAGCCGCCACTTCCGAATTAACGCAACTTGCTCAGAAGAATGTAACTTACTTCAAGCGATTCTCAGTCGCCGTATGGCCCGACAGAAGTGCAACCGATCGAGCGTTTTGGGTCATCGTGCAACTCCGTGGGAGCATAGCTTCTGAGTTCTTTCTGAATCATTTCACTGATGCAATTGAGTGGAGGAACGATTGGAAGAAAGAAGTGGCACCAGTGTGTAAAAACATTCACTGATCGGGGCAACTGTCGCAACCAGGCCATAGCACAAGTTTGCGCCGTCTGTTCGCCAAGCCGATGCAGAAAGCGCTTACGAGGAATGACCCCTCCTATCGTCGCGGCAAGAGTGGTGCCAAAGAAACAAAGCTAGAGCAACGCCCCAACCGAGAATTGCTGCGATCCACACTTCTTTCCAATGAAGAAAGTCAGCTAGTGCATCCTGAAACACAATTACGTAGGCCGACCCGAGTACGAAGAGACAGAGAACCACGAGTAGCACTCTCAGGAAGCGACTCAGAGGGGTGCCGTGGCGCATTGATCGGAGTCGCCAATAGCAGATGAACCCAAACACCAGAGTCAAGATCGGAGGAAACAGAAGATTTTGCAGAACTCTGTCGTCCATGAGACATGATAACTGCTGTTATCAGGCCATTTCACTCAAAACCCCTCCGGGAAGGCAGATGAGTGTAATCGCGATTTTTCGCCAACTACCGCACAGTCAGCCCGCTATCGCACCCAGCAATGCCACGATCAGGAGCAATGAGAAGAACAGACCAACCAGCCACCATCGGCTATGCGCCCAAGTCGCAATGCCTATCGCACAAAAGCCCGTGACGGCACTCGCCATGAGTACAACCCACAGCGTCTGATTGAGTGACCGATGCAAGACGAATATCAGCGCAGACGCCACAGTTGCGCCGCTGCCGACCGCCCCTAAGACGGAGCCGGGAGATTTCCAAGTCGCGCTTTTCACAGGATAGACGATACTCTCAGGTGCATCGGACTGCCATACCTGTCGAGAACAGGCGTGGGTGTTGAAAAAGTCACCGTGGTTAGCGGTCGGAATGGCGGAGAAGCATGGTAATTAAGAAGGAGGAAAGATTGCCATGCTGTGGATCGCCATTCTCGGAGGCTTGCTAGTCATGATGGGGCAACAGGATCGTTCCGAAGCTTTGTTTTACTACTTCCGCCTGGAAGATCAGGTCCCTGAGAATCATCTGCTGCGACTCATCGAAAAGCACATTAGCTTTGCCTTTGTGCGGGAGAAGCTAAAAGAGAGTTACAGCGATACGGGCCGACCGTCGATCGATCCCGAGCTTCTGCTGCGCATCCTGTTGATCGGCTATCTGTACGGCATCACCAGCGAGCGCAAGTTGGTGGAGGAACTGCGCATGCATCTAGCGTGGCGCTGGTTTACCGGCTTGGGGTTCGATCAGGAGATTCCGCACCATTCCACATTCTCGAAGAATCGGCACGGAAGGTTTCAGGAGTCGAAGCTGTTCGAGCAGCTGTTTGAAGAGATCGTGGCGCGCTGTCTGGAAGCGGGGCTGGTGCGGGGAGATGACTTGTCGGTGGACGGCAGTTTCGTGGAAGCCAATGCCAGCAAGGAGAGCCG
This sequence comes from uncultured Acidobacteriota bacterium, assembly GCA_963788605.1. GTDB lineage: Bacteria > Acidobacteriota > Terriglobia > Terriglobales > Acidobacteriaceae > JABDBE01. The sequence goes on from CAWBHD010000005.1 coordinate 101,803, forward strand.
CATTCCACGCGAGCAACTGGCGGAAGCGGCGCAGGTAAACCACACTGTGCGCCAGTACCTGGTGGAATTAGAGCAGCAGAATCCGACCGACGAGCCCGTGCATGAGCAGAAACTGGTGTCCACCACCGATCCCGACGCGACCTACGCGACCAAAGGTGGAACTCCGGCCCGGCTCGGTTACTACGACAACTATCTGGTGGACAACCACAGCTGCGTGATCGTGGGAGTGCAAGCAACCGCAGCCCGGATGAGTCAGGAGACGGTAGCTGCACAAGACATGATCGCTCGTTTCGCCGAATGGCAAGGACGCAATCCCGAGTCGGTGGTTGCCGATGCCACGTATGGCAACGGGGAGTTCCTGCAGTGGTTAACCGAGCGGGGGATCACACCGTATATGCGCACCCGGGACAACGCTCTGCGCAAGAACAACCCAGGCTACGGTCCCGAGCGTTTTACTTATCTTCCCGAAAGCAACAGCTATCTGTGTCCGGCTGGGGAACAGCTCAACTATGTCGGTCTGAATGTTCGCAACCGCGCTCACGCCTATATCGGCAGCGGCAAGCGTTGTGGGGCATGTTCGCAAAAGGCGCAATGCACACGCGGGCGATATAAGTATCTTGCCATTCACATGCATGAACCCGCGCGACAACGCGCCCGGGACCTGGCAAACACACCAGCATTCGCCAGCGCACAACGGAAGCGGAAAAAAGTAGAGGCGCTGTTTGCGGAGTTGAAGAATGTGATCGGACTGCGTCGCTTACGCCTGCGGAGATTGAAGTTCGTGCGGGAGCAGTTCTTCGTAGCGGCGGCTGCGCAGAACATCAAGCGACTGGTGCGCTTCCTCAGCCAACCGACAACACCTGCTGTGCAAGCTGCCGCTTAGCTGGGGTGGCAGCAAAAACTTGACGGGCAGCGATGATCGCAGCCAAAAAGACATTCCGATCACGGACTTTTTCAACACCCACAGGCCATTACACTCATTGAGAATTATTGCGGCCCGTTCTATTCACCACTTCACCCGCACCCGCCGTGCCCAGCCCGCCGCCCCCCTCGCAACTGTTTACCACTCGGTAACGAGGGCAGTTTCAAAACGCTCTACCTCCTATCCCGTCAAACTGCGATTGGGTTGGTGTATGGCGACGGCAAAAGTGACCCCCCCTTTTACGCGTGTTGACGCTAGAGCACAAAAATGGGTGAAGGGCGAAGCTTGTCGCACCGTTGGCAACTACACAGATACGACGGGTAACCCGTGATTGTGGCGTGACCGCAACTCGGGCACCAGAACCAATCTCCTTCTTCTCCGGCCCGCATGATTTCCGCACAATATGGGCATTGGACGAGTTCGGGCATCCGTCTCACCTCACATCTGCGCTGAGTTTAGGATGCAGCAGGAGAGTAGTATGACGTAAGTCACAGAAACAAGCGTGAGGCGCGGATGTGGATAGTCATGACGATTGCGAGAATGCCCCCAGTGGGACTCCGAATTCTTGACCCGTCGTCAAGCAGCGTTCTCGGACCGCGCCATTTCGTTCGCTGATTCGCACAGTTGCGCAATCTCTATGCGCTTGCCTTTCGCCCACCACGGGTCTCTCTCATCCATCTTGAAGTGGGCCGACTTGTCGATCCTCCGAAACAGGTAGAAACTATGCACCCCTGTGTTCTCTTTGTTCAACCTGCATAGCAGAGTGATGTACTCGCGCTCACTAG